>CAJUFA010000008.1 GCA_910585725.1 uncultured Dorea sp.
ATTCCGAATATGTACATTTTTCTTTTATATCTTCAAACGCTGTTTTATTCGGAAACCTCTTTTTGCACTCTTCCAAATACTGTAAAATATTCTGTTTCATAATATCAATCCTTTCCTGAAACATTTATCTACCTTTACATTACATCCCATGCTTTCGTTGAAACAACTGTATTTTCTGCCTTATCAAAAACAATAATCTGAATATCTTCTTCTGCTCTGAGATAATTGATTCCATTAATCTGTATCATATCTTCTCTTCCTTCTACGCCTTCGCTTATAAGAATCTCCGTATTTCCCGAAAAATAACTTGCATCCAATATAAAACCTGTTGCTTCATAAGATACTTCCCAATCTTCAATTATTCCTACATAAGGAATATTCTCCTGCCATGCCCATTGCAGATTATTTTGTGCAGCCATCTCCAATAACGAAAAATTATTTCCGTAATAATTATTCCCGCCTACGGAAATAATCGCCGTATATCCCTTTTCTTTTGCAGTTGCCACATACTCAGTAATACTCTCAATCTGGTCAAACCGCACGGTATCTGTATAACTGTCATTACTGGTATCAAAACTTCTTATACTCTCTACCTGGTTGCTGAGCTTGTCCCAAACGACAAAATTCAACCCTTTATCCACAAATTCATAATTCTCTCCATTAATCGATACCCCCGACACAGATATGCCGTCTCCTTCGCCCGGGATAAAACTAATAGCCATATCCTGTAATCCTATCGTTTCTCCTGGATTGTAATCTTCCCCATATCCTATCTGTTCCAGGATTTTCTTACCACTATCCGTAACAGCAATATAAGGAGATCCATATAAATCTCTAAGATTTAAATCTAATCCCAATGCCTGTATTTTAGCTGCATATTTAGAGGATAAACATCTTGCAGCATCTTTATCTGCCGAAAGAAATACCGTATATCTGGGAGAAGTAATTTCCTCCAAATATGATTTTAGACTTAAGTTATCTAACGAAAAACTGTCCTTATAAAGAGCTCCATTTACTCCGGTATTATATGACCTCTTGCTAATCACCCTGCCTAATTCCGGCGCGTACACTACTATATTCAGACCGTTATTATCGAGCGCCATTTCTTCTCCATTGATCCTAATACTAACAGAACTATTTTGTCCTCTTCTGGAAATACTTGAAACCGCGACGTCCACATCGTCTATCCTGCCCTTATAGCTTAATCCTTCCGCCGCCCATCCTTTCTCTTCATACAGAGCCGTCTCTCCATCCGTGATACCAATATAACTGTTATATAAAGGATATGAAAGATCCGCACTCAACCCTAATGCCTGCATATGTTCCTGTATCTCATTTGTAAAATACGTTCCCACATCGCTTTTTGCCGCAAATATAATGAGATATCCCGATGCTCTCATTTCTTCCAGATACTGAAAAAGATCCGATTGTTGGGATAATTGTTTCGCACCCTTTTCCTTCATATATAAATCATAATCAACATTCCATTGCTCATATTCCGGATTCTCTCTGTTATCTTTAATCTTAAACTCATTTGCCAAATAATATCCCAAATGCCTTGACACCTTTTCTGCACCGTCCATATTCAGATGAAGACCGCCATCACAGCTATCTGTCGTAGGATCATAACCTATCTTCAATCTTAATTCATTAGAAGAATAATCCAAATACGGTATTTCTTCGCTTCCGGCAAATTCTGTTACAAGATTATACTTATTATCATCCCATGCAATATTAGGAAGATGTACCAAAACCAGCTGTGCTCCATTTTCTTTACATAATTCATTTAATTTTGAGATATATTCTATCGTCGTCTGATCAAAGTATGCATCCTCTTTCTGCTCTCCTTTTTTCATATAATCGGAATATTCTGAAAAAGGCGCCGCATTGAGAGCCGGATATTGACCTTTATAAGCATATGGTTTGATACCCGGATCCTGCTCAAAATCTTTTTCCGTCAGGTCTGCCCATCTGTCGTGATATCGATACACAGGCGATAACAAACCTAAATACGGTATATTACTATTTCTTACGATCTCATTTACTAATTCAAGTTTCTCTTTCGAGAACTTCATATAATCTATGGCTTCATGCAATTTTTCTTCCCGTATATCATAATTATTTGATTCTGAAGTCTCTCCCTGAACAATCATCGAAGCTTCATATACAACTATCTTCGGGCTCTGCGTTTTAAACGCTTCCTTCATCAAATAATAGGATACTACCGGAGCCTGCTGTGCGCTGGCCCTTACATATCCCGTAATCCCATAATCATTCCATATCTCCATAGGAGAAATTCCATTTCTAATATAACTCGTCCCCAAATAGATAACATCCAAAGAATCTTTTGGTTCCGCATAAAAACCTTTCGCGATTTCAGTTGCGGCATTATCCTTATAATATATCCATTTTTTCTGCAAAACTGGTGAAATTGAAAGTAATATTGTTAGCAGAATTAAGGAAAATATAACAACTTTTATTACCAATAACTTCTTCCTTTTCATCTATACTCCTCCCAAATCTAAAATTGCATATATGTAAAATTCGCTACATCATATCCCAACCCATATACTCCAAATATGACAATGGAACAAATTGCCGCCACATATACGCCCCATCTGAATATCATATTTTGTTCATCCAGTTTTTCTCTTACGCTGTATCCCATTTCCTGAAAAATACTAAAAATAAGACCAATGCCAACAAACAAAAAGGTCGCCTGCAATTCTCTACGCCCTACTCCTAAATTGTATAAAGAACCATCAAATAAAATCCAAGGATTAAACTTTGCGACAAGACATTTAAAGAATAAAAATATCTCGTCATAAGAATTAGCCGTATTTATAATTTTAGGAATGCATATCAGGAAAAAAGTTCTTGCATATTGAAATAACTTCCAGCTCATACATTCTGTATTAATTTTTAGTTTTTTTGCTATTGCCTTGATCTGTGGTTCCAGTAAGAAAGATAATGCAATTAATATTCCATGATACAATCCGCCCCAAAAATAATTCAAATAAGCGCCATGCCAGATACTATTAAGCACCCGGATAATCAATAACGCTAGCATAATCGGCATCTTCTTTCCCGTCGTATCTCCAAAAAACTGTCTACATTTCTTTCCCATATTAGTAAACGTTTTCGATAAAGTAAGGGGATAGAAAATATAATCCCTCCACCAATTATTAAGTGAAATATGCCATCTGCGCCAAAATTCCGCTAATGAATCCGCAAAAAAAGGTTGTCTAAAATTCTGAGGCAACTCTATTCCTAATATTTGCGCTACCCCTCTGGCTACATCGATACCACCCGAAAAATCTGTATAGAGTTCAATCCAGCCTAATATTACAACAAGAACAATATAAAAACCTGAATATGTTACAGGATCACTATAAATAGTAGACGTTATAATCGAGAGTCTATCACTTATTACTAATTTTTTTATATAGCCCCATACCATTAATTCGATTCCGTATTTAAATCTAGTATACTCAAATCTATGTCCCCGATATAATTGCTCTGCCAATTCGTCAAATCTACTGATTGGTCCTTGTATAATCTGTGGAAAAAAAGAAACGAATAATGCAAATTTCAAAAAATTCCTCTCAGGTTCAAATTTATCACGATATAGATCAATTATATAACCTGCTGATTGAAATGTATAAAAAGATATCCCCAAAGGCAGCATCCATGTTCTATTCACAATCTCATAGCTAATACCAGTAATTTCAAATATAAAATTTATCGGAGCGATTATAAAAGGAAAATATTTGAGAAATAGCAAAATTCCAAAATTCCATATTAAGCAGATAATTAACCACACCTTTTTTTTATGATTATACTTTTGCTTAATCTCCTTTTTCTCTTTTCTTTCCAGTTGTTTTTCTTTCGATTTTATCTCTCGCTGACATATAATATTCAGATTTCCTAGTATAATCCCTGTTGTATATGTAGATATTGTTGTAAAAAGTAGAAAAAAAACTAATTTCCATCCAGCAAATAAATAAAATCCGTAACTGGAAAACAACAAAACCATCCACTGATAACGCCTTGGCGCCAGAAAATATACTCCGACCACTATAGCAATATATAATATAAAATCCAGTGATAAAAATGACATCGTTAATCTCCTAATTATACTTTAATCTTCAAAATAACAGCCACCACTAAAAAGCGATGGCTGTATATTCTCTATTCTTCTAATAATTTTTGCACTAATTTATATATCTCATCTACTGAATTAAAATTCTCCGGAACAATCTCCTCGACCGGGATATCGATATCATATTCATCCTGCAATTCTGACACAAGCGTAATTACATCAAAAGAGTCTAACTCTCCGCTGTCCATCAAATCTGATTTTCCCTTAAATTCAACACCTGGTTTTACTTCTTCCAAAATCTCTAATAATTTCTCCATTATGTACCTCCTATAATTTTCACTAAATTAGTATCATTTTTTTACAAATACATCTAACGGTTGCATAAAACTTATATTTCCTTTACTTAAAGCAAGGTGAAGGTTGAGGGATGAAATATTATCCGTTGAAATACGGCTATATAATACATCTATACCTCTTTCTTTTAATAACTCAAATTCAAAGGCATATAAACCAATCCCCGCCCCCCTGGCCTGCCATTCAGGCAAAACTGCCCCTAACACTGTCTCATACGCATGATCACCTGCCTTTACAGCAATCAATGTTCCCACCATCTTTTCACCGTGAAAACACCCCAATACCACTTTGTCCATATTACTATACTGAAATATATAGTCTCTTAAAACACGAAACCCAATCTCTACTTTATATTCACGCGATATAAAAAAACGTCTATCTCTTTTAAATGTCTGTTTTGCAATTTCATAGACATTTTCCGTGATAGAATCCAACTCTCGCACATTCATACGAATTAATTTTGAAAAATCTGTTTCAATATGCTGAAGATTTATTCTCGCTTTGACAGTTCTATCTACCCATATATAATTATTTTCTATTTTCGCTTTATTTGTCTCATCAGTTGACGCTAATTCAATACGTACATAGTCTGCTGTCAATTCCTGTATATTAAGCGATGCCCTTTCGTCAAATGTTAACTTTATGTAGTTCCAATCCCCCTTCTGTTCCATCCTATACTTCCTCTTTCTGCTTTTCCCATATACTCTTTAAGAGTTCCCTATCTAGCTTTCCTACATAATTTTTAGGTAATTCACCTATTTCTATGAATTCTACCGGGACTTTATATGTTTCTAATTTCTCAAGTAAATAATTCTTTAATTCATTCTCCTCAATATTTACTCCCTTTTTCCGTACGATATACATAATCGGAACACTTCCTAAAATCCCATTACGATCTTTTACCGGAATACATGCACAATCAGATATCTTATCATGTGTCATTAAAGCATCCTCTATTTCAAACGGTGAAACTTTTTTACCCCCAATATTTATTACGTCATTTGCCCTTCCAACTAGGAAAATAAATCCATCTTCATCTATATATGCCAAATCACTGGTGGCTAGACCTCCTGATACTAATACTTGTTCTGACAAGTCCGGCGCATTCCAATACCCTTTCATACACGTCTTTCCACATATTACGAGTCTTCCTATATTATTTTCAGAAGATTCTATGACTTGATTACTATCATCGATAATCCGCACATTCATGTTTTTCACTGGTTTACCAATCGATTTTAGTTTATCAGGATGTTCATTTAAGTCCATGTAAACTGCCCTGTGCGCTTCCGTCGCGCCATAATTAATAAGTAATCTAGTATTCGGTAACGCCAGCATCGATTTCTTTTTCAGCTCTATATCCATAGGCGCCGTACCTATCTCTACATATCTCATGTCTCCCAATATCCGCTCCATATGTCCTCTAGTCACCTTATCTAAGATCTTCAAAGCCGCCGGAGCACCTGAAAATGCAGTACATTGAAACTTATTAATTCTATCTTCCATATTCTTAATATTGGTAAAACCATCGTGAACTATCAACGATACTCCTCTATACATGGACGCTCTCATCGTTCCTAATGCATTTGAATGATTCAGCGGCAATGGCGCTAATATAATCTCATCTTCCTGCATATCCACAGCATTAATGATATTATGAGCGCCTGCCTCCAGATTTTCATAGATTAACAGGACTCCTTTTGCTAAACCGGTAGTACCTGTTGTATAGATAATATCTGCGATATCGTCCGCCAATATATTTTGCTCAAACCTGAAACCATCTTCTGAATTGCTATAAATCTCATTATATTCGATCGTCTTAGCATAATCACATTTCAAATCCTTGTCAGAGAAAATATATTTTGCATTAGTACTTTCAGCAATATGATTCACCAAATCTTTTTTTGCATTGATTGCAATCGGTACACAAATCCCGCCTAATAGATGAAGCGCAAAGTAAACCATAAAATATTCCTTTTCAGGCAATGCTGACAAAACTATGCAATCCGATTTTTTTATACCTATACTTTTCAAAAAACAAGCTGTCATTTTCATTCCATCCATCAACTCAGAATAGGTCAGTTCTCCATTCATTGTTGCGATAGCCAATTTATCCGGCATATTAGAAGCATGTTTCTTAATCATATCCTCAATTGTGTTTTTCATATTATTCACCTTGTTGTCAGTTTACACTATATACTCGTGTGTTTTTCTATTAACTCTTTACCTTTTTTGTATGACGTCAACTCGGACATTTCATCAATTGATATCTCTATATTAAATTCATCCTCTATTTCCGCAATTAAATTGATATGCCCTACGGAATCCCACAATTCTATATCATTCATAGTTGGATTTTTATTCAGATCATCCTCCGTCAAAGAAAATGTTTTCATAAATATATTATTATATTTTTCTATATAATTCATATCTAACTCCTTCCATTCATATTCAAATAATCTGCTTTTAATTTTTTTCTATCAATTTTACCATTTGCATTATATGGCAATTCTTCCAAATGAATAATACGATTAGGTATCATATATTCTTGTAATTTAGTACGTAAGATATCCTTTACTTTTTTATCATTTACTTCTTTTCCAATCAAAAAAAGAATAATTTGATCCTTTACATTATCATGTATACATACTCCAATTTCTATTTCTTTTATAGAAGATACCGCTGTCTCTATCTCTCCAAGCTCTATTCGATGTCCCATATGTTTAATTTGGAAATCCTTTCTGGATACATACATTAATTCCCCATATTCGTTATACTTTACCAAATCACCTGTTCGATATATAATCTCAGGATACGTTAAATTCAATGGGTTCTGTACAAAAGCTTCTTCTGTTCTTTCAGAATTATTATAATATCCCATTGCTAAACCAGAGCCTCTTATACATAATTCTCCAATCTCATCTTTTTTTACGATTCTATTATCTTCATTCAATACTAATATGTCTGTATTTTCGCAGGGTACACCTATTGGCAGCGGATCATCGTCTTCAAACTCTCTATCAACTATATAATATGTAGACGCATCTGTTGCTTCGCACGGTCCGTACAAATTGACAAACATTGCTTCAGGCAACGCTTTTCGCCATATATTCAACTGCTTATTAGGCATTACTTCTCCACAAAACAGCACTCTGTCTATCCATCGAAGCTTTACTTTATTTAAAGCTCTTAAATTTGCTACAACACATAGGGCAGACGGAACCCAAAAAATAATATTTATTTTCTTATCATTCAAAAATCTTAGAAGCTCTACAGGAAAAGTAAACAACTCTTTAGGAATAATATAATTTGTGCATCCTTTCTTTAATGTACAATATAAATCACCAATTGATAAATCAAAGAAAAACGGTGATTGATTCCCAAAATTATCTGTACTTTCTATATGAAATTTATCACACATCCAATCTGTAAAATCTATAATAGAACGATGATTAATCAAAACGCCTTTGGGAATTCCTGTAGAACCGCTTGTAAATAAAACATACGCCGGGTCAGTATCTAATATTTTTTTCTTTATCAATGATATTTTTTCATCAAAAATTTCCTCTTGCTTTATTTCTTCATATATAATAATTTCTCCTCTGAAATGCAGCCCCTCTACCTTTTCCTTATTAGCTAAATCTGATAATATCGCTATCGGATTCAATGTATCTATGATTACTTTTATCCTAGCTTCAGGCATATGAGTATCAATTGGGCAGTAAAAATTACCACTGTATAGAACTCCCATAAAACCAGCTATGTTATCTGCACTTTTTTCCATAAAAACAATAATTGGCGAATGTGTTCTATTCTTTGTACTTATATAACTTCCTACCGCTTTTGATATATTCAACAACTCTTTAAATGTCAAAGATTTCTCTTTATCCTCGAATGCCACCTTGTCTGGATATTTCTCTGCAGATTCTTCTAAATATTCTAATACATTAATAATCACAGCATAACCTCCCTGATATAAAATGTATATTTTAACTACACTTTTTCAAGTATCCATTCTTCCACATATTTATCTGTAAAATGATATCCCAGTTTCCTATGATATCTTAAAGAAGATTCATTATGCGTTAAAATCCAACCTTCTATTTTTTGAATATTTTTGCTGTCCAACCATTTTAATCTTTGATATGTTAAAATAGGAGCAAATCCTCTCATTTTATACTCGTCTTTTACTACCATCTCTTCGGCCTGCGCTATGCCTGAATTTATGACGGCTATACTGGCTGCACAAATATCTTTTTTTTCATTTAAAATACATAAATAAGATCCCTTTTCCAGCTCCTTTTTTTCTTGATCTGTCCTGGATATAATATGGTAATCTTCAAGAATATCAGAACCAACTATTATTTTCTCTATTTTGTCAAAAAGAGAATACTCTGCTTCTATACAACAATATCCTTTCTTTTCTATCTCTTTTTCATACTTTTCCACTGGCGCGCAATTCCTTAATAAATCCTGCACATTTCCTTCTATTTGTACGGATATACCCTTATTCAAAAAGCCCAATTCACCCAGTCTCTCCCGCACAAATATTAATCTGTCATTCTTACGTCGATTGTTATACATATTTCGTATCAATAATTTTTTGTCATAGACAGGTATTGTAAACGGTTGCTTTTCATCTACGTAAAAATAAACTTTATAATATGTACCTTCATCAAAATAGAAAAACAAGCCTTGCGGAGTACTTTCAAACGATATTTTTTCTAGATTTATATATCGTTCCAAATAACTCAACATAAAATTAGCATTTGAAAATGGTTTTGGACATATCTTCTTATATTCTTCTATCAAACTTCTATATTCTTGCGTTGATCCTAGTTTATTTATCATACTATCCCACCAATTCCTACTTCATCTTTTCCAACAATTTTACAATACTATCCACTGTTTGAAAATTTTCTGAAACGATTAATTCCGGATCAATTTCAATATTGAATGCCTCTTCCAAAGCCATAACAATATTAATAATCTCAAAAGAATCTATGAAACCTGCATCCAACAAATTTTCGTCTGGATTCCCCCCTATATCTGGATTTATCTCGTTTAATACTTTCAAAACTTTTTCTCTCATAGCTGGTCTCCTTTTTATATTAATATCAACTTTATTCCAACACCCATTCATCAGCAACTTTCCCGGTAGCCACAAATCCCATACTCTTGTGGAATTTCATGGAATTATAATTTTGCTCCTCGCACCATGAGACATATTTTTGATGATATCCGTTAATCGCATCATCCAGCACATAGCTCATCAACGCCGCGCCTAAACCATACTTTAACTTATATCTTTCCTCTACACATATACCATCGCCTGTTCTGATATGTGCGCTCTGCGATATATATATACAGGCGCATAGTTGATCAAACTCATTATAAATTCCTATATATTGTTTGTTTCTAATTTCTTTCAAATATTCATCTTTGTTCTTATATGTAAAATTATAAATATGGAATTCTTCAGTCTTTTTCCTTAATTTTAACATATTATCCAAATCTTCTTCCTGTAAATAAGAGATGTAAAAATTCCCTTTTTTTAACATTCTATCATATACATTTTTTTGCTTTTTAAGTTTTTCACTTAATTCTAAAGGAACATACATCTCTATTGAAGAATACAATTTTTTAAACCCTGTATTTTTAAGCTTCTCATCAATATACTCGGATAATAAATTCCGTTCTTCCTGTCGCTTATAAATATTTCTTATTGCCAATGCTTTTCCTGTTAAAAGATTATTCAATTGACCGCTTTCATCCACATAATACAATAATCTATAATAATCATTCTCATCACAAAAAAAACATCCCCCCTTATCCTGCATTTCATAAAACATAAAACCCAAATCAATATATCTGCTTACCGCATCCAACGACCAATACATATTTGTAACCGGATGTATGCATTGCTTTTTCAATTGTCTATATATATCTAAATATTCTTTTAAACTCTCAATCCTCTTCATAATTGTCTGTTATAAAAACACTCCTTCCATAATTTTAAATGATTCTCCATGCCCGGGAAAAACAATCACTGACTTTGAAAAACTTCGAAGCATAGGTTTTGTAATACAAATATACTCCTGCTCACTGCCTCCTGGGAACCGCAAAATCGGTTCCACTTGTTTCATTAATGTGTCTCCTGAAAATAAATATTTTTTTTCAAACATATAGCATACGCTATCCTTTGAATGACCGGGAGTATAATATACTTCAAATTCCAAATTCTTCCACTTATATATCTCTCCATTGTTTAGCACCTGATCACACTTTACTTCAATACAGGATATTGTATCCACTTTTTCTGTTTGATCCTCACTCTTTTCTCTCATAAAATTAATATGATTTGCCATTGCTGATAAATTCTTTCTCGGATTTTTCAATATATCTTTTCCGTAACAGGAACAAATCACTTTGGTATCAAAAATTCTCTTTAAATTAGGAATCTCCATAATATGATCGTAATGCCCATGTGTCAATAAGATCTCAATTCGCTTCACCTTCCTTTCCAATAAAAAATCTACTAACTCGTCAGATTGCACTGCATCTATCAACAAAGCGTCTGTATCATCTATGAAGCAATATGTATTAGCATAGATTTGATCTGATTTGAAATTGTACATAATATTTCCATTCACATCTATCATTTCCATTTTAAAGACCTTCCTTTGATTTCAATCACTTTCTGAATTCAAATAAATATAATAGCCCAACCTTGAAGAACTGTCAGTCACATGATTCAAATTAGTATAATCAATAGAACCATCCCTATAAATAAGATGCTTTTCTTTAAACTCCAAATATTCATCTATATCTTTTTGTGAAAGCAAGAATCTGACGAATGCTTTCTCACATTCCTTATATTGGGTAAAATCTGGCATATTTCCGACCGCAACATCAATAACCATTCTCATAAAATCTAATCCGGCGGAAAGATATACCAGATCTGATCCAATATAGTCTCCTCCCATTCTAGCCCCAACCTCTATAATAGATATTTCATTGTTCTTTAATTTGAATTCTGAATGACTTGCGCCATTTTCTATCTGCAAAGCATCCAAAGCCTGAAATATTGTGGATCTTACGATATCTGTTTCTTCTATAGATAATTCCGCAGGTTCCATATGTCCTGTTTCGATATAATACGGAGATCCGGTTGTATATTTCTTTGTTATTGCCAGCATAGAATGTTGTCCGTGATATGAGATACATTCACAGCTATATTCATCGCCCTCAAGATATTCTTCAACAATAGCTTTCTTCTCAAAAGAAACATCGACAGCCCTTTTAATTGCTTCTTCCAAATTATCTCTATGATATAATTTGGTTATACTTCTGCTGCCGGAACGATCCGTTGGCTTCACAATAATCGGAAAGTGAAACTGATTTATATTCAATTCGTCTGATCTGGCGACTCTTTTATAAAGAGGAACCTTCATTCCGGATTCTTCTAATCTTTTTCTCATCAAATATTTATTTGTACAAACTTTCGCTGATTCCATACTGTTACCCGTAAGCCCCATTTGACCGGCAACATAATTAACAGTAATAACCGCAAGATCTGAAGCAATAGATGTGATACCGTTTATATTTCTGTCTTGACAGATTTTTAAGATGATATCCTTTTCTCTTATATTAACAGGATAAAAATAATCTGCGTCATTTGCTCCGACAGCGCCGTCTTTCCATGCAAAAACATGCGTTTCGTATCCCAGTTCTTTCGCCTTTAAAATTAATCTTTGCTGAAATTCATTCGCTCCTACGATAGCTAATTTTTTATCTTCTGACATTTATTTCTTCCCTTATGATATATTGCGGCATATCGCTGAGTGTCATATAAATTTTGCCTATATATTCTCCAATCAATCCCAATATCAACATGATCATACCACCAATAAACAGCAATACTGCCATTGTAGACGTATACCCGACGGCTATCCGGGGATTTAATATCTTTTTTATAATCATGCAAAGTCCCCAAATACCGCCGGCCCCTGATATGCAAATGCCGGTCAATGATGCAAATCGCAATGGAACCAACGAAAAATTGGTAATTTCTACCAGCCAAAGATTAACTAATTTTTTCAATGTATAACCGGATGAACCAGATATTCTTTCATGATGTTTCACTTCAACATTGGTAACTCTGTTAGTTGAATTCATAAGATATGCTCCTGCTGACGGAAACGGACTGTGATACTCTTTTAAGCTTTGACATGCAAATTTACTCCAGGCCAAAAAAGACGAATTATATATGCCTTTTATTTTCGCTCCTGTAAATTCCAACATCCATGTATTCAATCTGCTTGCCAAAAATCTGAACGGTGATTGTTTTCGTTCAGTAAAATGCGCATATACCAAATCATAACCATCATTTATTTTATCAATCAGTTTGTAGATTTCTCTGGCCGGATGCTGTCCGTCGTCATCCATACATACAGCAACATCCCCCTCTATATATGGAACGGCCGCCATCCTGGCTCTATTCTGACCATAATTCTTAGCCAGATCAATTCCGATGATATTTTTATCCTCTGACGTCAACTTCTCAATCACTGCAAAAGTATTATCTGGTGAACAATCATTCACTAATATAATTTGATATTTATTATCTTTCCGTACCATAATCTCCCTTTTTACATCATCTACAACTTGCCCGATTGTATTTTCTGAACGATAACAAGGGATAATAACCGTAATCATCATTTCATCTATCCTCTTTATTCTCCGCTTTCCTTTTCTCTGACTATCTCTTTGACTGTATTTGCAAGATATTGCATCTGCTCTATATCATATCGCTGATCAATTGGCATAATCATAATATGATTAGCATAATGATATTCAAAACTTGTTTTCTCAAATTCAATTCCTGTTGGTTTCCATAAGAAAGGAACATATATTTTATGCTCTACCAACTCTTTATGTATCCCTTTCCTTAACATCAACGGATATACAAACGGAGGATATTCCATATCCGGTAATTCTAATAACTGTATCTCTGAAAGTGCTTTATCTAAATATTTAAAATTGCGAATTCTTTTTCTTGCAATATCACTATAGTTAATATTTTCCAATATTCTTTTTGTCAGCAAAGACATTCCAAGAAATTGATTTCCAATTTCCAATTCATTTTTTTTACTTTCTTCATATGCGCCGTTCGTTCCAATCTCGATACTTTTAAGCAGATGAACTGCACGTTTGTACGAGACGTCCTGTCTCAATTGACGCATATCTATATTTTTTCCAATTAAATATGCCCCATCGCATACTCCAAAAAATTTACGGCACGAATACACATTCATAACTCCTGGCTTTATTACCGGCGGAAAATAAAAAGAATGCGCATGATCCAATATAACTCTCTTAAAATTCTCAGAATATTTCAAAATCTTATTTCCAATTATTCCATAATAATTGACCAATATAATGGCAGTATGTTCTTCATCACATGTATCGAGAGGCAGAAAATCTTTTCCTATTCTATAAAACGACACTTCCAATTCCATTGTTAGCAGCATCTCTATAACTTCCGGACAATAAAAAAAAGGTACAAGTACCTTTTTCACCTCCATACTACATAATGCATACCAGATTGCCGTTCTTCCTGTATTTACTTCTCTGATATAATTTGACGGAATATTTTGGAAGAATGAAAACCCTCTTCTTAATTCCAATGGAAAATATCCACCCATCTCTATAAATTCCATATTTACCTCTTACTTATTTATCAAATAATCTGGCAGGATCGAATCTTTCTATTATGATACTCTCTCCTTTTTCATCTAAAATCTCCAAATTGTCATAAACCCGACCAATCGCCTGAGGCAATTTCTCTTTATTATCAACAATAAGAGTTATACGAACAGCAATCTGCTTTTGTGTTCCCCATGCGTCTTCTTTAATATATTCTCCTTCTTTACACCACATCGTGATATCTATGGTCTCTTCAAAGTCTTTAACGACGTCTAAGCCGATAATTTTATCAATATACGATGGTTTTACAAGAATTGACAACGTGCAGCACACTTTGGATAGTCGCGGATTTATAAGATTTCTAATATCCTTGTCTTCCATTTCTCCTGTCAGAGAATAATTCACTATCATCTCCATAGGGTTAAATCCACACAGCTTGTCTAATATTTGATACTGCTTTGCACCGTTTAACCGATAACCCATTTCATAAAAAAGGCATAGGTCATGATCCATACATCCCTGCAAAAATAGCGTCCCATTCTCCATACCTATAGATAGGAACATATCTATAACTTTTTGATCCTCATAGCGTAGATATCTTTGCGTATATTTTGACGGATATACATACGCTAACGGCAAACGCACATTCCGCCCGTTTTCAGCCTGCATATACCGGTCATGTAATATAGAAGCGTATATATTTCCTTTCTGTAAAACATAATTAACGCCGATTTCATCCCCTATCAGATATTTCTCTATAATTACTTTTCCTATTTTCGACATTTCTTTTGCTTTTTTATACGCCTCACGCAATTCTTCATGCGAATAACAAATCATGATCCCTCTTGAACCACTTCCGTCCACAGGCTTAACGATAACCGGGAATTCCATTTTCCGCATTCCACAATTCCATGTCGCTTCATCAACATCATATTCCGGAGTAGACGGAACGCCGGACTCTCTGCACAACTCCTTAAATCTGGCCTTGTTCATAGTGATTTCTATCTGACTGTCCCTAGCATAAAAGGGCCTTCCAATCTTCTCGCTTAACTTTTGCGCACATAGAACGTTAAAATCATCAAAAGCCGCAATAACACCGTCAACATTTTTCTCCCGACACATCTTTGCCAAAGTCTCTGTATCAGCAGTACTGATAAGCCACGCTTCGTCGGCGATCTTCTTAGCAGGTGAATCCGGATAATAATCTGCAACGATTACATACCCTCCGCGCATCTTTACATTCTCTACGAGTTCGCATATCATCGCAACCCCGCCTAGAACAATCAACTTTTTTCCTACTATTTTCATAGCGTCTTCCTCTTACTCTGTCGTTCTGCAAGACCTACCTTTTCTTTTGCTTTTATGGCATAATATAAAATCCGATTTACAGGAGTGTCTACTCCCGTATTTTTTCCCAACTTTATTACAGTTCCCGCGAAATAATCAATTTCTGTTTTTCTCATAGCTTCTATGTCCTGCAGCATAGACGTTTTCTTTTCCGGTGGATAATGAATCAAAATTCGTACGATATCATCTCTATCCTTTTCACTTAAACCAATATCCAGCTTTTTAGATATTTCTAATATTTCTTGAATCGCCTCCGTCACTAAGATAATAATCTCTTCAAACCTGCCAAAATATTTGAATTGTGCCCCGGTTAATACTGAAACTTGATTGGAACCGATATTTATCATCCATTTACGCCAAAGCATATACCGCATATCCTCATAGATTACACAGGAAATACCCGCTTTTTCCATACTTTTTTTAATCAATTTAAGATCCGTTGTAATCTCTTCGCCTTTCCCAAAACCAATTTGAATTTCACCCTTAACAGAAACTGTTACATTCTTATTTATGCGTTCTGCGTCTGTCCTCATAACAATTCCATAAGGAACTATATTCTGGGGAAATGCTTTTCTGACTTCATCAACAGCCGTCACTCCATTTAGTAATGGTAAAATTATAGTTTTTTCAGAAATCAAATCTTGAATATCTTTTAATGTCTCTTCCAAACTATAATTTTTAACACACAATAATAACAGATTTATATCTTCATCGTCTTCCGGATTTTTTTCTGAATACACCTTGGGATATATCTTTTCACCGTTTACTATAATCCCTGATTTTCTTAGCTTTTCAGCCCTCTTTCCCTTTGCAACAAAACAAAAATCATCCCCATATTCACGATATAAAGCGCTACCAAGAGAACATCCTATAGCGCCCGCTCCTACAATCCCTATTCTTTTGATCATCATACTTTCCTCATTTCACCATTTGTCTTAACTACAGGACACGCCTTTGACAGACGTTTCCGCAGATTATAGTAAATAAAATTTTTCTATTGTCTTTATAATATAATCGATATTATCTATCTCAAGACCGTAATACATTGGCAGCCTTAACAATCTTTCACTTTCTTTTGTTGTATATCGGTCTTCTCCTACAAACTCTCCAAATTTTTTTCCGGCTGGAGAAGTATGTAATGGTATATAATGAAAAACAGAATTGATCTTTCTTTGTCTTAGATAGTGAATCAATTCCTTTCTTTCCTCTATATCTCTTGTCTTAATATAAAACATATGTGCATTATGCGTGCAGTCGACTGGAATTACCGGAAGCTCTATAAACTTTCTTTCTTCCAATTCTTTTAACCCCTGATAATAATAGTTCCAACTTTTCATTCTATTTGAACAGATATCGTCCGATACTTCTAACTGCGCCCACAGATAAGCAGCGTTTAACTCACTTGGAAGATATGACGAACCGATATCAACCCATGTATACTTATCAATCTGCCCTCTAAAGAATTTACTCCTGTCAGTTCCCTTTTCTCGTATAATCTCAGCCCTTTCTGCAATCTTCTTGTGTTTAACCAGCAAAGCTCCGCCCTCTCCCATACTATAGTTCTTAGTTTCGTGAAAACTATAGCACCCGTAATCGCCAATAGAACCAAGGGGTTTTCCCTTATATGTCGATTTCACAGCCTGGGCTGCGTCCTCTATTACATACAACCCATATTTCTTCGCCAAATTGCAAATCGTATCCATTTCACAAGCTACACCTGCGTAATGAACAGGAACAATTGCTTTTGTATGTTCACTAATCGCTCCTTCTATTAAATTCTCGTCTATATTCATGGTATCTGGTCTTATATCTACAAATTTCACTCTTGCCCCACGAAGTATAAATGCATTAGCTGTAGATACAAAAGTATAAGAAGGCATAATTACCTCGTCTCCCGATTGGATATCTGCCAGTATTGCTGCCATCTCTGTCGCATGCGTACAGGACGTTGTCAAAAGAGCTTTTTCCGTTCCTGTATACTTTTCCAACCACGAAGAACATTTCTTTGTATAATATCCGTCTCCACTGATTTTTTTTGATCTGACGGCTTCTTCTATGTATTTTGTTTCCTTACCAATATATGGCGGTTCATTAAAATTGATCAACTTCTGCAACTTCCTCTCTATTGATCTTTCGTTTTACTCTATTTATCACTAGAGAATCAATAATTCTTTTATCTATTCAGTTTATATACTCTAAAACTCTTATTTTCAAAAACACATTCTCCACCCTCCGGTTCCATATGAAAATCCGGATTCACACTCAATGTCTGCATGAAATACGACACCCCTTCTTCTTCCATCGTACGCAGCGCCTCCGCGTCTCCTGTTACCAGATCCTCAACAACCTGCCTGCGTCTTTTTACCTCGCTGTCATTTGAATATTTCCCGTCGTTCCACACAAACCTTTCCGAGAATACCCCCGCCGCCATTTCCTGGGGCCGCCCCTCCTTATCATAGAAATAATCCACGGCCACGACGGCGTCCTCTTTTGTATTCTCCTTTATCCACTCATATGCTTCATAATCATTCCGGGAAACATAGTATTTCGAATAAAACTCCGGCTCCAAAGCCTGATTCACACACAGAATTCCCTCCTTCACTTTCAGAGCTATAACCTCCTGCCAGGTATAGAATCCCATACAGGCCATAGCGACGACGGCCGCCAGCAGAACAATCTGGATCTTCCTGCGGGAAGCAGGTATATTCTCTATAGCGTACAATCCGGCCAGAACAGCGAAAGGTATGATCGCCATCAGGAAATACATCTGACTGCTTCCGCTCTGGATAATCGACAGCACAAGAAAAATCCCCCATGCACATATCCCGATAAGAGACGGCAATACAGGGGCCGTTTTCTTCTTTATTCCTCCCGCAACACAAAAAGCAATCGCGGTTAGCAGCAAGATAACCGCCGCCTTATTCGCCCTGTAGACGTATAACCATAAGGTTATCAAGACTAAGATTATATTGGGAAGATTATATTTTTCACTAAGAGTACGGAAGATATCCTGCACCCATTGGCTCTGGTAAAAAGCCTCTTTGATTCCTACAAATAACTGTGCTCTCCCAACAGACGTACCGATATTTCTGCTTGATATAAAGAAGAAATATATCGCCGCAAAAGAAAAAAGCCAGATGAAACCACATACTAATCCTCTCTTCCACTGTCTCTTAACCAGGAACATAAACGCCGCAATACCAAATCCCATAAGGATAACCATACCGATCGGCCCTTTACATCCGGTCGTCATAGCTATAAGCAGAGCCGAAAGAAGGACCTCTTTGATACGGAGATCTTCCTGCTTTACGATAAAAACCAAAGTCATAACCGCCAGCATCCCGTATGCATACCCATAATCAAATCCAAAAGGACAGATATATATGTGCTCTGCATATGTTACCGTAGTTCCGCCCGTAAGAAATAACAAGACCATTGCCAGAATACGGAACCTTCTTCTTTTAAGCATCATACAAAAAAGAGCGTAACCGGAAAAAACCAGCAGGACCGCGGGAAGTAAAGGAGAAAAATAGAATGTCAGCGCCTCCAGGTCTATCCCTGTTATCAGATTCATCTGTGCTACGATCATGCTTGAAAAATAGTGATAATTAAAGACCTGACCGACCACCCTGAAATTCTGGGGCGGAAATCCCTTCGTAAAAGAGATATTATTCCCCGCCCAGAACAACCAGTCCGCATAATAACCGGTCCCTCCTGTCTCATTCGGCATGGTATTCACCAGCGAGACAACAAAAAAACCGATAATAAGAACGACAGACAGGAAAAGAATACAAATCCCCCAATCCCTGTCGTCTTGTTTCCATTTGACAGTCCCTTTCTTTTTGTAGCAAATAAACAATGCGGCCATACTTGTTATAACGGCCGCATACGGCGAATACTTTGGTAATCCTGCAGGCATCAATAAAAGATATTCTGCCACGACAATCATCGTACCCAGAGCATAACTCATAGCGATAACCATGGTATCTTTCACAAACTCCAGCCTCAGCAGAAGACAAGCCGCCAATCCCGGCAGAAATATAACCATGAATTGAAAGATCCAGTATTGGACCGCCGTCCGGTACGAAAGGTTATGTACCCGGCAATTTATAACTGCTATGACCAAAAGGATGCATTGTACGGCGGCCGGACCGGACAATTTCCACTCGCGGGCCGTCTTCTGCTTTGCATCAAACATCTTTAACATACTTACACACCTTTTCATTTACCGGAGCATGTCCCAGTATCATTCCCGCCATTTTCAGACGCAATTTGACGCTTTGCCCTGGAAGCGCTCAAGAATTCTGCGTATTCAAAATCCTGTATTCCGTCGATATCTACACTTCTTTCCCGCTCCATAATATATGCATAACTTCCCTTTCTGTACAGGAAACTGTTTTTTTCAAATTCAATGATATTTACGATATAGATAGCGCCGTTAATTCTGTAAAAGGGTTTCAGCCCCTGCCTCTGCATAGTATTTTCCTCTGATATAAAACCCTCAAGGCTCCCTTCGTCTGAGAGATGACCGCACCACAGAGGCGAATGCTCTGTCTCACAGACTGAGATTACAGATACGGCCTTTTGCTCTTCGTAAATCCGATACGCTTCCTGGATGTCCTCTGCATTCCTTAGAGGGGAAGTCGGCTGCAAAAGGCAGAAACTGTCGAATTCCATCCCTCTATTACGGTAAAATTCCAAAACTTCCCGGATCATATCCCATGAACTTGCCTGATCGGAAGAATTCTTTTCACTTCTAAGGAACGGTACCTGCGCCCCATATGCTTTGGCAATCTCTGAATACTCCTCTGAATCTGTCGACACCATCACCCGGTCAAAGATTCCTGACTGAAGCGCCGCTTCAATAGAGTAAGAAAGCAGCGGCTTCCCGTTCAATGATCTGATATTTTTATCTTTTAGCCCCTTCGAACCGCTCCGGGCGGGAATAATGGCCACATTTTTCATAGTTCATCTCCTGAATATCATAAAATTTCTTCTGAAGAGAAATCTCTTTATATAACAACTGCTCTTTCACAATTCCGGCAACTTTCCTGCTGGTATTCCCGTCGCCATAGGGATTAACCGCATTCCGGATACGCCTCAGAAAAGTCTGCGACAGCGCATATTCCACCGCCCCCACTATATCCCGGGCGTCCGTCCCGCAGTCAACAACGGTATCCGCCTTAATCCGCCCCTTCTGCCGGTTCCCTACATTGATAGTCGGGATGTGAAAAGAAGGCGCTTCTATCAGGCCGCTGGATGAATTTCCTAATACAAAAGCCGCATAGCTAAGCGCAGACAGATAACGCTCCATACCTAACGACAGGGTAAAGTATACGTTCTCATGCTGTTTCGCGAACTCAGAGAACAGCCGGTTAACGTCGCCGCCGCCACAATCCGCGTTTGCGCCTGTTATAATAAATTGAAACCCCTTAAGACGCTCTATCGCTTTCATAACCTCCCCGCACTGTGCTTCTGCTTCACCCTCCAGTGTAACCGGGTGGAAGGTAACAACCCCAAAGGGAACCTTAAGATCCATCCCTACGGATTCCGCCAACTCTTCTTTTCCTAGCTTTTTCCTCCGCAACGCGTTCTCCACCCCGACAGCTCCCACACGGAACACTCTTTCGGGATCTTCTCCTAATTGAATAACGCGTCTTCTGTATTCTTCTGTGCTGGTAAAATGCAGATAACTCATCTTCGTAATGGCATGTCGGATCGCCTCGTCGACGGCTCCTTCCGTCGTCTCCCCGCCGTATAGATGAAAGATAGGGATCCGGGCGTTCATCGCCGCACAGCACACGGCCAGAGTCTCATACCGGTCTCCCAGAGCCAGGAGCGCGTCCGGCCTGCTCTCCTCGAAATATTCCGCGAACCCCGCCAACGCAAGCCCCATACTCTTAGATACAGCCACGGCGGTGGACGAACTTAATAATATCTCAATCTTCTTTGCGATATGGATTCCGTCTTTTTCAATCTCTCTATAGGTGAGTCCGCATTCGGGAGACAGATGCGCCCCTGTCACGGCCACTTCCACATGGATTTCTTCCGTCTGATCCAATTCCGATATTATGTTCCTCAGCAGACCGTATTCCGCCCGCGTCGCGGTAAGTACCACTATCTTCTTTCTCATACTTCTATCAACTCGTCTTCCTTAAAATCCCGTATTGCCGCCGTACCTAATACCTGGTACCATTTCATAGGGTTTATTCCGTTTCCCGGTCTTTTGGTTGTGACATTTTCCTCCGAGAGGATCTCCCCTTTCAGGATCTCTCTCTTTGCAACAATACTCTTCCTGGCCGCCTTTCTGTTGCCAAGTTCCGACTCTGACGGCTCTTTTACCCCGGAACCCATTGCCTTCTCAATATTCCGGATTGCCCGAACCATCCTCCGAAGCTCTGACGGCTCCAGGCTTGCCTTATGATCCGGCCCTTCCATCGTCTTATCCAACGTAAAGTGCTTTTCAATCACTTCCGCCCCAAGAGCAGCCGCGGCAACCGCAACCTCGATTCCTTCCGTGTGGTCTGAATACCCTGCCCTGCAGCGGAATGTTTCCGCGAGAGTACGCATCGCTTTCAGATTCACTTCATCATACGGCGCGGGGTATTCCGTCGTACAATGCAGGATTACAATCTCCCCTGAACCGCTGCGTCTTAACGCCTGCAAAGCCTCTTCTATCTCGGACATCGTACTCATCCCCGTGGATAATATAATATCCCGCCTGGTTCTTCCTATCTTCTCAAGATACGGAAGATTCGTGATCTCTCCCGAAGGTATCTTCCAGATATCGCATCCCAGGCTTTCCAGAAAATCTATACTTTCTATATCAAAAGGAGTCGACAGAAATTTGATCCCGATCTCCTTGCAATAAGAAGAAAGCTCTTCAAAATCCTCATAAGAAAGCAGGAGCCTTTTTAACATCTCCCGCTGACTTGTCTCCCGGCCCATATTTTCTTTCTGGTAGTCCGCCATCTCTGCGTATCTGGATACCAGGGACGACAGTTTAGCCGTCTGGAATTTCACGATATCGGCTCCGCATTCCTTCGCCGTCCACGCCAGTCTTTTCGCAATATCCAGATTTCCGTTATGATTTACGCCTGCCTCGGCAATAATCAGAACTTTTCCCATCTAATTTCCCCTCTGCTTCAGAATTCTCGTCGAAACAATCTTACTGATATATTTCTCACACTGTTCTATATCTTTGTTTACAATACTTCCTGCTCCCACCACGGCATGATTTCCCACTTTTACCCCCTGAAATACCGTAGAGTTTGCTCCCAGAAAAACATAATTCCCTATATCGGCGCCGCCGCATACCACGCTCGACACAGATACATGGCTGAAATCTCCCACTCTGCAGTCGTGCTCTATCACCGCGCACGTATTGATAATAGCCATATTGCCGATTACGCTGTTTGCGTTCAAGACTGCGCCTTTCCCCACCAGAGTCCCCTCTCCCACGCGGACGTCCGAAGCTGTAATTGCCGTTGGATCTATGATCGCCGGCATGCCGTAACCAATCTCTTTTAATTGTTCATAGATATTGTCCCTTGTGTTTCCCCGTCCGAGAAATCCCACTCCCACAAACGCATAGTGAACGCCAAGATCATACAGTCTCTGCAGATCGTCGTCACAGCCGATTACTTTATAACCGCGGTAGGAAAATGATTTCTGTTCTGGGCGATCTACGAATCCACATACCTTATATTCTCCCAATGCTTCTATCGTATCAAGAGCTGATCTGGCGTGTCCTCCGCATCCCAATATAATCATTTTCTTCATATATTGTTACTGTACCGAACCACTATTGATCCGTTCCTCCATCTTCTTCATCTCTTCAAATTCTCCCATATCAAGAAACGAGTTTTCACTGATGGGATACATCCCGACCTTTAATCCGTCAGACATAAGCTGATCTGCAAGATCGGTCATATGATATATGGTTCCGTCAGGAATTCTCAGGATATGTTCCGGATTAACGATATACATCCCTGTGTTAATAAAATACGAAAGCATCGGCTTCTCTTCCATAGAGCTGACGATCCCCTGCTCCTTAGAATACAGGACTCCATAGGGGATCGTGATATTTTTAAGCGAAGACACAATCGTCAAGTCGTTCCCTGATTCTTTATGAAATCTGAGCACCTCTCCGTAATCAGCCTCAATAAGCGTATCGCAATTAGCGATAATTACAGGCGCGTCAAAGCTCTCTTCTATCAGCTTAATACTTCCCGCAGTCCCTAACGGCCGGTCTTCTTCCACATAATGAATCCTATAAGGAATATCCAATTCACTAAAATACGACTTGATCATTTCCTTCTTATAATTCACGGTAAGATAAAAATCACCGACTCCATACCGATAGAATCTGTGAAAAATACGCTCCAGAATCGGTATGCCGCCTATAGGAATCAATGGTTTGGGAAGAATCTTCGTATAAGGATAGAGTCTTGTTCCCTTCCCTCCCGCCATAATAATAACCGGAGTGCCGCGAAGCGTTTTCCGAAACTCCGCCTTATCGTTTTCTTTTTTAACGGCAAAAATAATATTAACAATTTTACCCTTCGTATCAAGGACCGGAACCGATGTAATCTGCTGCTCTTCCATATAAGAAGCGGCGTTTCCCGACTCTTCCTTCAAAAGATATCTTGGACGGCGGAACATTACCTGCGTAATCCTGCCGTCAAGCTTCCCGGTTTTTATAATCCATCTCCGAATATCCCCGTCTGTCAGACTGCCGGCCAGACGCCCCTTTGCATCCGTAATAAAAAGGATCCCCGCCGAATTAGCGTCGATCCTTTGCATTGCCTCAACAACCGTAATCTCCTCTGTCCCAAGATATTGCTTTAATTCCTCGTCACTCATTTGCCAATCCCTCTAGCAGACGCTTCACCTTATCAGCCACAAACCGGATCTCATCCCGCGTAATCTGTGTGCCGGAAGGTATATTGAGAATCCTTGCGGCATAATAGGGCGCCTTTTCTAATTGATATGTGATCTCTTCATCGTATGGCTTCTGTTCATTGATCAATCCCCAAATCGCCCTGGTCTGTATTCCTTCTCTTTCAAGCTCCGTAATAATATCCCGCATGGATGCAGTTATCTTATCACGATTGATTCTGAGGGAATAAAACCATTTATTTGAACTGGTTCCTTCACGGAACGGCATAAGCTCTGCGAATCTGAACCCTTCAAATTCACTTCGATATTCTTCATAGTTCGACTGTTTACGCCTGACAAATTCCGGCAGCTCTTCCATCTGCGCTACTCCCAAAGCCGCCTGAAGGTTAGTCATACGGTAATTGTAACCCACCTCGTGATGGATATAATAATGCGGGTCGTCCTTTGCCTGCGTCGAAAGATATCTCATATGGTCTACAACCTTCTCATTCTTCGCCGTTACCGCACCTCCGCCGCCTGTAGTAATGATCTTATTTCCATTAAAACTGAACGCCCCAAAATCCCCGATTGTCCCGGCATATTTCCCGGCGTACCTGCCTTCGGTGTAATATGTCCCCAGCGCTTCCGTAGCGTCTTCAATCACCTTAAGACCATATCTTTCTGCCACGTCCATAATGCCATCCATATCTGCCATATTACCGAACACATGAACGACGACGACTGCTTTCACACTTTTTTTCTTATACTTAAGATCTCCCCCGGCGAATTCACATTCTTTTTCACAAAACTCTGCAAGTTTCACCGGATCCATACAGAAACTATCGTCGCAATCAATAAAAACCGGATGCGCAAACTGATATTTGACAGGATTCACCGCCGCGATAAAGGTAAGCGGAGGAACCAGCACGACATCCCCCGGCCTTACCCCGGCCTCTATCAGAGACAGATGCAGCGCAGACGTACCGCTCTGGCACGCCGCCACGTTCCTTGTATGCAGATATTGGGCAAGCATTTGTTCTAATTGTGCGATATACGCTCCTCCCGTCGACACCCATCCTTGCTCCAGCGCGTCGTCAACATATTTCTTTTCATTTCCTTCAAAGTTAGGAATTGATAACGGTATGAATCTACTCATTCTGTCCCGCCTTCCTCGTCTACATCTTATGATCTAAGGACCTGCCGGTTTCTATGTGTTCAAAATTCGGCAGATATGCCTGGATGATCTGTACAATCTCCTCTTTCACAGGTTCCTCTTTATCAAACGCCATATAGAGCTCCCGGAATAGTTTCTCTATCCTGTCCCGGTTCGGGATCTCCTTTCCCGTAACGACTCCAAGAGAATCAAAACGGTTCAAAGACACATCTTCCCCGTCCGTATAGAACTCTTCATATTCTTTCTCTCCCGAGGTATTGGAAACGGAATAATGGACCGGATACCGCTTCCCACCGTCCTTTAATTCCTGCGCCCTCTCTATGGCATCCTCGTCGGAGTCACATAGCAGCGCCTCATACCCGTACTCCCGAAGTAATTCCGTACCTATCGCGTCAAACGTCATCATCTGCGCTTCCTTAAGTTTTGGAAAAAAGATCTCCCTGTTTCCTCCAAGCATACAGGAGAGCATACAGATCTGTCCGCTCTCCTGCAAAGATACAAAATATCTCTTTACATCGGAAGGCGCCGATAAGGGCTGCAGCTTCGCAATACGCTCCAAAAAACCATCCGGAAGGGAACCGTTGGAAAACGCAACGTTCGCGAACCGGGCCGTCTTCACCGGAAATTTATCAGAATAACTAAAAATAACGTCTTCCATGATTCTCTTAGACGCTCCCATAATATTCACCGGATTCGCCGCCTTATCCGTAGACACGCAAAAATATTCTTCAGGAGGATATTGTTCCAGTAAATCCAGCAGCTGCTTCGCATGAAGCACGTTATTTTGGATCAGAGCCTCTATCGAGTAGACGTCCTTCTCCGACCTGACATGCTTATGCGCCGAAAAATTACCGACGATCTCGAATCCCCCTCGCTTTCTGAACATCTTTTGGAACGTCGAAGAAGCAAAGTCCATCGGATACGGCACATAATCTTCCGGGACATACATCCCTTTCGTAGAACGCAGATCCCGCGTAAGCTCCGCAAGCGCGTTTTCATTCGTATCAACGACCACAAGAGCTTTCGGCTCATATGGCAGGATTGCCCTGATAAAAGACGAGCCGATGGAACCGGCTCCTCCGATCACCAGAACCGATTTCCCCCGTATCTTTTTCCTCAGGTTTTCGTCGTTCGCCTCGATATCGGTTAAGAACATACTTTTTTCTCTTTTGGTAACATATTTAGAAATAAAACGATCCAGATTCATCATCTCTACACACCCTGCTCCTGCATCCATATAGGATTCTTCAATATCCGTCTTCCCTGACTGTCCTCTTCAAACAGATCCTTGTTATAAAGAGAGTCTATAATTTTCCAGAATTCTGTCTCCGAATAACCGCAGAAATCACAAAAATCCCGGACGCTTAAAGGATCCAGATTATGGTCGTGTTCCCTGACAAGATCTATCGCCTCTTCCCTTGTGATCATCCCGTACCGTACCATCCTGGCGGCGTAATCTGTAGCCGAAGCATGTCCGAATTTGGGGTATTTTAACCAGGAATGTACCAGATACGCCCGGCTGTCAATCTGGTCAAAATCTTCCACATGATGCTTACGCTTCCATTCATGGCTCAGATCATGGAATCCATGCTTTCTGGCATACTCATAATTCTTGAAACTATTCCAGGGCACAAAATAGGAGATATAGATGGGATCCAGTTTGTTAAGCTCCTCCTTCTTTGGCGCCCTCGTAAGCGACAGATCCTTTTTGCTGATGCCCGTGTTCTCGATCAGTTCCTCCTCGCTGACTCCCGACGCCACCCCATTATTCAGCTGGTCTCTCGCCGAATAGGTTTCTTTCGCGTCTGAACCGCCGTATTCATAGCTTACATTTTCACCATATACAAGCAGCGGCGTCTTAAACTGCAGCGCCATCATCAAAGGATATGTGTAGATCAATCGATCGATGAACCAGGTCGGCTTCCCGTAGGTTTCAAACATATAACGCATCAGCTTCTTCTGCGTCCGAACATCCGGTTTGATACTGATAATATTACATCCAAATTCTTCGGAAATATTTTTCAAGTTATGCTTTCCGGCCTCTGTCATAGGGAAATTATCCTCTACCGAAAACAAGACGGGATTCATATGCATAACTTCTTTCATCAGATAAACCTGGTAATGCGAGTCCTTCCCTCCGGAAACGGCAATCGCGCAGTCGTATCCGTCGCCGTTCATTCCCCGGTATTTATCACAGACGGCTTCAAACTCTTTCCAACGCTTTTCCCAGTCGATCGTTTTCCTTCTTTCATAAGCCTGGCATGCCGAACATACTCCTTCTTCATTAAAGTGAATACCAGGCCTTGTATCTGGCATGACGCATTTTTTACAATACTTCATCTGCATCTCCTCCTCAAATTTTTTCTATTCATGATTCTCTGTATTTTCCGGCTGGTCTCTTTATACTCTTCCCTGATCTGAAAGCATTCTCTGCGGATCCTTTCCACATAAGGCGTCCTCCTTCTGCTTCTTATCGCCCCGGTTATTCCGGGAACATATGCAAAAAGCCATACAAAAAGCGCCATCCTGGCGCGCTTCCATAACGGATCCCTTCTGTGGCTGCCCCTACACTTTGAAAAATCCTCCCCGCAGCAGCCGTGCAGTATCTCCTCCAGGCTGTCGGCTAGTTTAATATATGCCGGCGTCTCATCGTACCGGTAATATTGCCGTACGATTTTGATCAACTCTTCTGAAGGACCTTTATTTTCGCTTTCGTTAAATCTTTCAAATTCTTCATATGTGGTAATAAATTTCTCCTGCGTCAATTCCTCATTATCCATGAACGTGGGAATGAATACAGGACGTAACGTGCTGCTGTTCTTGCCCAAGAAACAAACGTCGTTGATAGAAGTGCTGTACCAGTTATTGATCTTATCGCAGCAAAAAATCCACTGTCTGACGGATTCTTCCGCGATCACACGGAAATTACGGACCCGGCGTTCCAGCGCCGCTAATTTACGATCCTTACGTTCCCCCGGATGGGGCCTGTAGATAAAAACTGTTTCAGGATGAGAGACCGCGTATTCTTCAAACCAGGCGAGTAATATGTCCCTCGTCTCTCTGCTGATATCCGCAAGCTCAAATGCGAAAGGAAATACCTGTTTGATTTCTTCTAACCGTTCATCGCTCAATCCCACGTAACTGAAACTGGAAATAAACAGATTCCACGGTCTTGTTTCTTCCAGTCCATATTTCTGCGCCAGCTCATGTCTCGGCAAAAAGAAAGAATGAAACATAGGCCGATCCATATCCATAGAAACAGACCCCGTCAACAGCAGCTTATTTTCCGGAATTCCGGCCTCCGCCAAATATTTCTTCTCCTTCTCTCCCCAGCATACATGGAACGCTTTTTTTGCCGCCCCCTGCGGATAGATCTTCGGATCTTCCCGATCATAGGGAGTATAGATCTGTTCGCACTGCAAATTCACTATTTTATGGACCGGCACACGAAAATTATTGAAAAAAGCCACTTCCCGATCCCCATATAACCAGGGTACAACCAACACTTCAGGACGGTAAAACAAGAAGGTACTGAATGCTCTCCAGAACAGGGTATTGGCCACCCTGACCCGATATCCCCGTCTGCATAATTCTTCCTTTAGCAGGCATACGCTTTCCAGCTCCCTGGTACGATGTTCATAAAATATAACGAACTCCGTCATATACTTTCAATCTCCTTACCCTGCAGGTTTTTAAACAATGGCTGCATACTGAAAAAGTAATAAATCAAATACCCCCCGAGCATTACGCCGACGATCCAACGGATCACCGCATAATCCCTGAGAAAATAGTAAAGGGCGCATCCGGCAGCCAGTATTATGATATCAAGCCGAAACGTTTTCCCCGTGATGCCATCCATAGAATTGTTCCTCCCCGCCGGTATCAGATAAGCGATATATAAAACAATATATGCAGCCGCCGACACCACCGCGGCTCCCATGAACCCGAAAGACGGAATCAGCAGATAATTCAGAAGCACGTTTACCGCCGCCGATATGATCGTAATGTAAGAAATCCATTGATTCTTCTTATCATATTGAAAACGTGCAGAATAAAAACAAGTAATAAAATAAAAGTACATTCCGGCCGCTATATACATCAGAATCGGAATCCCTTCCCAATAGCTTTCCGGCGACAGAATTCGGTAAACTTCCGGCGATACAAAGATAAATCCTAATATAATAATGCAGAAGAGCCTGGACAGCGTCTTCGCCATATTTACAATATTCGGAATATTCTCTTCCCTTGAGATCATTCGAAAATACCACGGAAGCCACGCGTTGAAGATCCCCAAACGGATAAAACTCGGTATCTCCCCAAGCGTATACGCAAAGGAATATATTCCGGCCTCATGTTCTCCCGCTAAATGCTGTAACATCAGTCTCGCTATCTGGGACAAAAACACATTCGCAAGAGTAGTAAAAATCATCGGAATCGACAATTCAACCGCATATTTCCAATATTTTTTTGAATAGAAACACCAGCCGCGCCGATATTGGATCAATAGATAACCAACCGTAATGACCAATAGCGGAATTACTCCCCCCACCAGCCTGCCGTCAACCGCAGACTCCTTTGGAAGGATACGGATCAGCACATAAGAAACCAATATGGAGGACAGGCTGACCAGGAAGGAAGATATAATATATTGAAGGTCTTTCCCTTCATATATCAGTTTCACTTGATAAAAATTAAATACAAAGCTGACGTACGCCGATACGACGAGCAGTACCGCAATGAACCTTGTATACCCAAGCAGTCTGGATATCCACCCCAGATTCCCCAGGAACAGCGCCCCGAATATTACAAAGCAAACTCCCGACAGATTCAGGATACAGGATACATATTTTTCATACTCTTTTCCTTTATAATCCTTTAACGCCGCTACCAGCGACCCTTGCGTATATAAACTGAACACGGTCTGCATCAAAAGCGTCCATGTGGCAAAGGTGCTTGTAATTCCATAATCAGCAGGCGTAAGCAGATTTGTAAAAATCGGCGCGCTGATGAATCCCAGCCCCCGGACCAGTACCAGCCCTATCGTATAGATAACTGCCGAAGACAATAAATTATTCTTTTCTTTACTTTTTAATCTTCTCTTCAACTTACCGCCTTACTTTCTTTCTGATCTGTCAATGAACTTCCGGACATCAGATAACTGATCAACAAAAGATTCAAAAAATACATTATCGTCGTATTGACGAAACAGCAGCTCAGGAAAAATGAGGCGCTAAGTATCATAATAATACCGGCAATCCCAAAGAAAAAAGAATACTCGCAATTTCTGCACTCTTTGGTTAATTTCGCCCATACTCTCCCGGCGCACAGTATATAAAATCCCATTAACAGTACAAATCCTGTAATTCCGTAGTCTACCAGAAGATCCAGGTAACTGTTATGTATTGCTTTTCCGTTTCGCAGGCGTACTCCCACGTCATACCGCTCGGCAAAATATGCCGCGTTCCCCGACCCAACGCCAAAAACAGGCCGTTTGACAAATAATTCCAACGCCTCTTTCCATAATGCCAGACGGCCGCTTCCTATAGATCCTCCAGATTCTTTCGGTCTTTCAAAAGAATCTGGACGTACCTCCTCTTCCCCTTTCTTTCCGTCTGTATCCTGCTTGGATGGACTCTTCTGAGTATCGCTGTCTGAACCTGTGTTTTTGTCAGCCTGTTCTTTTTCTTTCTTACCCTTTTCGGAATCCGGAAGCGAATCCTCGGCTCCCTGCTCTTCCATCATAATAGAAACCGACGACATAAAGTCCCTCGCGTTTATCAGAACGATCCCTGATACGGTTACGCTAAGTACGGCGATCACCAGCGCTCTTAAGAACCGTTTCCATTGAAATAAGACAAACACAAATATGCCTGTAAAAATTCCTGCGAAAAATGAGAGCCATCCGCCTCTGGAATTCGCAAGTACAAAATAACTAAGCTGAACCATAATATTTAATACACAGAATGCCTGTCCTGCATAATTCCGTATTTTCCCAGCAGACAATCCCTTTCTGAAAGTCAAAAACATAATGCAGCTGAACACAACCGAGACCGTCGCATAAGTCGCCGCATGTCCGGAATCCTTATATAACCCCTGCAGAACAATATAACTTTCGATCCCCTCGTCCGCAATCTTATAGATACCGGCAAACGTCTTACGTCCCAGGAATTCTACAGAGCCTCCGAAGCGTATGAAAAACATATATAACGAAACCAAAGAAGCAAAAAAATTAAGTATCCACATCCCCGAAAAAGCAATCATATAATTCCTCTGCCGCTCTTCCTTTTCCTCAAAGCAAATAGGATATATGATTAAAACAGGCAGGATAACCAAAATCCATATCTTGATATTCCCTATTCCTCCAGCCCCTATAGTAAGACAAGACGTAATACTCACCGTCAATATAAAAAGCTCTAAAACCTTCCGGTTTGGAATCTCTTCCCACAATTTTCTTACCAAAATATCATAAAGAACCACCGCCGTCGACCACATAATCAACACCGGATGAACGGCCGAAACCATCTCCTGCGTAATACTTAATTCATATAAAAAAAGAAAAACACCATAAAAAAAAGCAAGAACATGATGGGAAAGCAAAACATGCATAAAGCGTATATGGCCAAGTTTTTCATTCTCCATTTTACTTTTCTCTCCTTCTTTTTCGTATCTTATTCGCATACCCTACCGCAATACATGTAACCCAACATCCGAAAATTCTGTCAAACAGCATGACCCCCCTGCATCCTTCTCCGTAGATATACGGCATACACATACCATGGAAATGCATAAACAGGCTTTTTGCTTTCTTTCTCTCTTCCCTGTCCAGCACGCAGATATTAAGCATATTGCTCAGATACAACTGCGCCATCCGTCTCTTGATATACATCTCTTTCTGCGACCCGGGTTCCAGTCGGACAAGCAGTTTTTCACTGCGCTTCAGGATAGAGAAGGAATCCCATATATGCTTTGCCTTTACTGACGACGTGATCGATCCAATCCTTCCTCTTCGGTACTGGTAAAAATAATAGTGACTGACAAAGATGCTTTCCGAACCGCAGAATAACCTCTGGGTCCATTCCTCATCTTCATGATAGATACCGGGAAGAAATCCCAGCTTCTGCCTGATTATAATTTCACGGCGAACCACGAACCTGCATGCCATCATATAGCAGCTGCGACCGTCCGCCGGCATCGTTTCCAGAAAACGTTCCATCTTAGTCCTTCCGCTCATAGTAAGCAGAGCCTCGCTCGGCTCCTCCTCATAGGCGTCTCTATCCTCATAATAACTGCGGTACAGCCCCAGCAGGATCTCCGTCTCATCATCAAGATTCGACAGCATCTGGTCTGTTTTGACCGGATCGATAAAATCATCCGAATCCAGGAACATAATGAATTCCCCTCTGCTGGCTTTTATTCCTGCGTTCCGGGCCGCCGACAAACCCTGATTCTCTTGATGGATCACTCTTATCCTCTTATCTCTGTCTGCCCATAGCCCGCACAATTCCCCGCTGCGGTCTGTAGACCCGTCGTTTATCAGAAGCACTTCGCATTCCGTCTTTAATGCCAGAGCCGACGCGACGCACTCGTCAAGATAACGCTCCACGTTATACACAGGTATTATGATACTGACCATGGTTCATCTTCCCTCTCATCCGTTTTATCATTCTTAAGACCGCGTAATAACACGCAACCGGATCCTTAAGCGTCGGTCTTATGTATCCGGCGGCTTTCGGATAATTCTTCTCCTTCCAGAACACGTACGCCGTTTCAAACTGGTGCATCGTTACGATCCTTCTCCGTCTTCTCGGCGGAAGCTCCTCCATAAGCGGCTTGACAGATCTCAAGAAATCCTTTTTACACTTTAACATCTTCCTGGAATCTGGATTATTCTCCCCCCATGCGTCTACATAGAGAAGATATTCTTTTAATAGATATATTTTATACCGATGCGCCAGATAAGACAGAAGCTGAACCTCCTGGTGCCTGGAGAGACTCTCGTCAAAGTATCCCGTCTCATCCAACGCCCTGCGGCGGATAAGAATGGAACAGGTAGTCACGTCTACATTCCTTAAGAGGATGTCCTCCCATATGCAGCCGTCTCTATATGGAAGGCTGCGGCTGATCACCTTATGATCCAGGAACGACCGGAACAATGTACTGACCGCCCCATAAGACTCATCCAGGGAAGATAATGTATCCACCTGCCGTTCGATCTTCCTTTTGGCCCACACATCGTCATCATCCAGAAACGCTATATATTCACCCTTCGAGGCTTTGATCCCGGCGTTTCTTGCCGCCGCGCCGTTGATATGTTTTTCCTGCATAACCAGACGCACCCTGGAATCCGTGATATCCGCAAAGATCTTTTTCAGTCGTTCTGTATACTCGTCGTCTGCTTCATTGTCGTTAACCACCAGTATTTCCAGATCCGGATATGTCTGCCCAATAACACTGTCTATTGCCCGTTTTAACTTATCTGCCCTTTTATAGGTCGGGATCACTACGCTGACAAGCCCTTGTATATAACTCATTTTCCTTCACGTTCCTTTTTCACTTATCTATGCAGAATCTTCTTGAAAATAATCCCTCTGATATCGGCGGGAATCAGAACCACGATACATTGAATCCCGACGGTAACCAGATAATCATACCAATTGATATAACCCGTTTCTCGAACCTTCTTACGGCCCTCTCTATACTTTAGTAAATATGACCAGCCGCCCCGGCGCCTGAACATATCCTCTCCTATGCGGACATACACCAGAGATTTGTCTATATTCCTGCATTTTGCTCCCGCCTGGATCATATGTACCCAGAGCAGGGTATCCTCCATCAGGAGACAAGACTGATAATTACCTGCTTTCAGAACCATGCTTTTCCTGTACATAACCGTGACGTGATTAAATGCGTCCCTTCTTTTCTGGTATTCCTTTATACCGGCGTCGTCCAACGGAACGGATCTTTTCGCAACAATATTCTCCGGATTATCCTCAAATTCCACAATATGGCTTCCACAGATATCAAGCCCCGGATCCGCCCGGAATTCCTTAAGCTGGCGCTCGAAACGGGTTCTTACAGATAAGTCGTCCGTATCCATCCTGGCTACAAGGTCGTACCTGCAGTGCCGGATCCCCTCGGCCAGAGCCAGTCCCAGTCCCTGGTTCGTATCCAGAGAAACAATCGTATACAGCTTTGGGTTCTGTTCTACATAATCCGTAAGTACGTCTTCCAGTTCATCTGTCAGCGGTCCGTCTTTCACAATAACGATCTGATTGGGAATTATCGTCTGATGCAGAATACTCTTCATACATTGTTTCAGATATTCCGGTTTCTCTTTTTCATATAACGACATCAACACGGAAAAACCTTCCAGCGGCTGTGCCTGTTCTTTTTCCATACTCTTATCTCCCAAAAAACTTGTTACAATCTCCAATACCGGTATCCCGCTTCCTCATAGGTCTTCCGGTCCAGCAGCCCTTTAATGTCCAGCAGCACTCTCTTCTCCCCTTGCCGGTACATCGACGCAATGTCGCTCTTTGTCAGGCTCAAAAATTCATCATGGGCGACCGCCAGGATAACGGCGTTTACATCACGGATATCCTTCCAGTCAACAAACTCTATTCCGTATTCTCCCTCCGCGTCTTTCGCATCCGCTACCGGATCTGCGATCAAAGGACGTATCCCATACTCTTTTAACTCATTTACGATATCAATCACCCGAGTGTTCCTCGTATCCGGGCAGTTCTCTTTGAAAGTAAAACCGAGCAGCGCGACCCGGGCGTCCCGGACCCGTATGTCTGCCCGAATCAGATTCTTTACCAGATTTTCCGCCACATATTTGCCCATGTCGGCATTGATACGGCGTCCGCTTGAGATAATCTGACTATGATATCCCAATTCCTCCGCCTTATATGTCAGGTAGTATGGATCCACCCCGATACAATGCCCCCCTACCAGTCCCGGACGGAACTTCAGGAAATTCCACTTTGTCCCGGCGGCTTCTAAGACTGCCTTTGTATCGATTCCCATCCTGTTGAAGATGATGGACAATTCGTTCATAAACGCTATATTAATATCTCGCTGACTGTTCTCAATAACCTTGGCCGCTTCCGCCACACGGATGCTTTCCGCACGGTGTACGCCCGCCTCTACCACTAATTCATAGACTTTCGCAACTGTGTCCAGGGTCTCTTCATCCATACCTGATACAATCTTCGTAATCGTCTCCAAACGGTGTACTTTGTCGCCGGGATTGATCCTCTCCGGAGAATATCCTATTTTAAAATCCCGGCCGCATCTAAGGCCGGATTCCTTCTCCAGGATCGGCATACAGATCTCTTCCGTTACCCCCGGATACACGGTAGATTCAAAAACTACGACGCTTCCCGGACACAGATGACGCCCGACCACATGGCTCGCTCCCTCCACCGGCGCAAGATTCGGCGTATGATCCCCGTTTACCGGAGTAGGAACGGCGACAACGAAAAATTTTGCATTGTCAAGCTGCCCTTCATCACTGGTAAATAACACAGTGGTATCCTGTATTGCCTTGTCGCCTACTTCGTTCGTCGGATCAATACCCTGACGGTAGAGATCTATCTTCTCTTCATTCAAGTCGAAACCTATCACGTCTGCCTTTTTCGCAAACGCAACCGCTATCGGCATGCCTACATACCCTAAACCTACCAGCGCGATCTTCTCTTCTTTCCTTATTATCCGTTCATATAGTCCCATGATACCGGTACTCCTTCTTATGAGAGCACAGCCCACACCGTCTTAACCAATGTCTTGAATTCACCGGGCAGGCTGTACGTCCTTAATGCTTTTAAATTCCACTCCATCTTTTCCGGAAGCACCCTGTTTTTGTACATCCAGTCAGGGTCTTCAGCTTCTTCCAGGAGCCTGTCTTCATCTTTATACTCAATACTTGCTTCCGAGGTCACTCCCGCCGGCAAAAGAAGCGTCGCCTTCATCTCGTCACTGTATGCGTCCACATATTTCTGCACTTCTGGTCTTGTTCCTACAAAGCTCATGTCGCCTGCAAGGATATTGAATAATTGAGGGATCTCATCTAATCTGATTTTTCTTAATACTCTGCCTGCTTTTGTAATTCTTGGATCATACCTGGGCGTAACCAAAGCTCCAATCTTATCTGCATTTGTGACCATAGTCCGGAACTTAAATATATGAAACTTCCGTCCATACTGTGTAACTCTTTCCTGTTTGTAATAGACCGGTCCTTTGCTGTCAAGCCTGACCCATACCGTAAGGACAAAAAACAACGGAGACAGCAGAACAATCAGAAGAAGCGACATACCTACGTCAAAAGAACGTTTAATCTTCAGACTAAAACGTTTCCTTTTCAATATTTCATAATATTTTTTTACATCCTCATTCTGCATGAATTCCGGAATACCGTCCCATTCTTTAAACTGCATGGCCTGACTCTCCATATTCTTGTATTACTTCAATTACTTTCGTGATAATATACTCTACGTCTTCGTCTTTCAGACAGGTATGTAACGGCAGCGTAATCTCATTCTCATACTGACGGTACGCGTTCGGATAGTCCTTAATATCAAATCCAAGTTCTCTGTACGCCGTCATCATCGGAAGCGGTTTATAATGCACGTTCGACGCCACCCCTTCTTCCGCAAGCCGGCTGATGATCTGATTTCTTTCTGTTTCTCCTATTCCCGGTATCCGCATTGGATACAGATGCCCGCTGGACATCTGTCCTTTATCGAAATGTCCCAGAATCTGAATCTCCAACGGCCGGAACGCCTTATCATACTTTTCAATAATCTTGCGTCTTTTCTTCAGGACATCCGAATATCGCTCCAGTTGTTTTAAACCGATGGCCGCCATGATATCCGTCATATTCCACTTATATCCCGGGAACACGACGTCATATTCCCAGGCTCCAAGCTTGTTCTTCGCCAGCGCGTCCTTGGACTGACCGTGCAAGGACAACAGCATGAGCTGACTGTAGATCCAGTCGTCTTCTACTCCTTTTATCTTTCTCCAAGTCAGAGCCCCTCCTTCAGCAGTCGTCAGGTTCTTCACCGCGTGAAAAGAGAAGCTGGTAAAGTCTGCGATTGCCCCGCACTTCTTCCAACTTCCCCCAATTATTTTTTTTGCGCCAAACGCATGCGCGCTGTCTGCAATGACGACAATCCTTCCGATTGCCTCTTGAAGCTTATTTGAAGGAGAAAACAGCGCTTTCTTCCTCTCCACGATCTTGAAGATCTTCTCGTAATCACAGGGAACTCCTCCCAGATCGATCGGGATCACCGCTTTCGTCTTCTCGGTAATCGCGTTTTCCAAGGCGTCGTAATCCATCTCATAACTATCCTTTGCCGTATCTACCAGTACAAGCTTCGCTCCCACATGGCAGACCGGACTTGCAGACGCCGTATAGGTATATGCAGAAGTAATCACTTCATCCCCCTTGCCGATCCCTGAAAGTCTTAATACCGCTTCCAGGCACGCCGTAGCGGAATTAAGCGCCACGGCGCGTTTGGTTCCGCAGAACGCAGCAATCTTACTTTCAAACAGCTTCGTTCTTGGCCCCGTCGTAATCCATCCGCTTTTTAACGCCCGGATCACCTCCGCTATCTCCAGGTCTGTAATATCCGGCGGAGAAAAAGAAATCTCTCTCTTTTCCATCTATATATGCCTCCCTCTATTTTTCTCTATCCTTCTCTCTTCCTTACCATCTCTATCCCAAGATGAATCACCGTCTTCTGGCTCATGAAATCAACCTCCACCTTGGCAATCCGCCGGTGCAGGTCGATCTTCTTAATATATCCTTCCATATCCTTTAAAGGTCCTGACAGAATGGTAACCACATCGTCCTCTGATACGGATACCCGGGAGATTTCCGCCTCCATACGGCTGTCCGCCGATCCCGTAATCTTCTTAAGCCATTCCACTTCATGTTCCGGAAGGGGAACAAACTGCCCGCCGTCTTTGCCCAATAGTTTCGTAAACGCCGGTACATATCTTAATCTCAGATATAGTTCTTCGATATCGTCGCTCACAATAAACACATATCCGGGAAGCAGCTTCTCCCGCAGCTCTTTCCATTCTCCCCGTATCTTCTTTTTCACATGGCGGATAGGATGAAAACAATGGTGATACAATCCTTTCTCAACCATAATCTCAATCTGTTCCTCCACCTTATCCTCCATCCCGGAAGCAACCTGTATTACATAATACACCGCAATCCCTCACTATCTTTATAATCGGAAATGTATGAATGGCTGATCCCTTCTTACCGCCATGTCATCATTTATAATGCTCGTCGTTTATGGCAATTCATCCACATATACTTGGATATAAAAAAGCATGCTTCGCCATCTATACCTAATAGAAATATTTTCTATAGCCATAGTAATGAATCCTTTCTGCTGATGCCGGTTATCTATGATATAACTTTTTTACATCTTTTACAGAATCATCTGGATTTCGGATATGTCATACTCCTTAAAACCCAAGTGCCCTCGCTGCAAGGGTTTCTCTGAAAGTACTCTTAGAAAATGATATTGATTCTTCAAATAATTTTATATCTGCTTTGGACTGCTTATTCTCGCTCTTCTCGCCCCATTCCATACCGATCGCGTTAAGTCTCTCTTCCTGATCTTTTGTCAGAAATTTCCCTTCTCTCTTCCCGGCATGGATCTGTTTTTGTTCATTTACCCATTTTGCAAGCCAGATACCCTCCGGCCTATATTTTGAAGGTATATTTAAATTTCCATACTCTTCAAAATATGCTTTTGCAAGCCGATACCTCACTTCCCAGGAATCTGGTTTTTTCCAGACCATTCCGATAGAATCAAGCGCCTGCCGCCGCTTTGCCGAAAGTTTTTCCCGGCCTTTCTCTCTCCGATCTGAAATCCAGCTTCCTAATCTATAACCGGACGGACTTACATACGATGCCGGAACATTCAGGTTCTTATGCTCTTCATAGTAAGCCTTTGCTTCTTCGTAACCTTTGTCCCACTTCTGCTCCTGTTTCGTCTTCCAGACCATCCCTATGGAATCAAGCCGTGCAATCTGCTCTTTTGTCAGCTTTGCACCATTCGTTTTACCCCGACGGATCAATCTCTGCCGGCGAAGCCAACCGCCGATTTTCAGACCGTTCTGCGAGCAATAATCATTGGGAATATTAAGGTTTCCATGCTCACGATAATACTTTAGGCATTCCGCATAATTTTCTTCCCACAGATAATCCGGTACGTCCCAGATCATTCCAATAGAATCCAAAGCCTGCATTCTTTCCCTGGTCAGATATGTCTTCTGGATCCCGCTTTTCCGGTAGATCCTAAGTTTGCTGAGCCATGCCCCAAGCCGAAATCCTGACATTGTTACTTCATTGACCGTTGTATTCAGATCTCCGTGTTTTTCGTAATATTCCTTTGCTTCCCGGTAATACCGCTCCCATGAAAGATCCCGGTAACTCCCCCATACGATTCCTATCTGCTCTAACCTGCGGATTCGCTCTTCGCTCAGGGCGCCGTACTTCTCCCCGGCATAGACCCGCCGCTGGGTAAGAATCCACTGTCCAAGTCCGTAACCGTCTTTTGTCTGATATTTCACCGGGACTCTAAGATTGCCGTATTCTTTAAAGTACTGTCTGGCGTGTTCATACATCAGCTCCCATGAAGCGGCCAGCGTCTCCTCTAACTTTTTAAAAAGCACGACACAATCCCTTACCTCGTCAATCACTTCAAAGCGTTCATTCACAATCTTTTCATCCTGCCCTATATAATGATAATAGGACGCCGCAACCGCCACCTCTTCCTCAATCGTACCGACGCTGGTAAGATTCTCTATATTCAGCACAACATCAAAAATAACCGCGTCCGTCTTCTTTCCCGCTGACAACGCACGCCCAATCTGCTGCTTATAGATCGTAGGCGACGCAGTAGGACGAAGCAGAATCACTCCTTCCACATCCTCCACATGCACCCCTTCATTAAGCATATCAATACAGTAGAGAAGCTTCAGATGCTCGCTTTTATCCGCTTTAAAGTCCGCGAACGCCTGTCTTGTCTCCGGGTCGTTGGAATAAGCGGTATAAACATGCGGATGCTCATCCACTTTCAAAAACCACTTTGATGCTTTTTCAACCATTTCCGACAGATGTTCATAATTGGCGCAGAAAACAATATATTTTCCTGCCCGGTTCTTCATATGTTTATGAAAGATCTCCTCCGGACCGTCCGCCTGCTCCAATGCACGGCGCAAAGCCCAAAGCAGCTTCTCTCCCTCGTCCCGTATACTCTTATTCTTCGCCAGCCGAACCTTTTTCTGATAATTTTCTAAGTCCCTCCGGTAAGAATATATGGACACCACATACTTCGGAGGATTCAGGATACCTCGCACAATCGCCTCCCCAAGCGACATCTCGGAAGCAACATTTCCATCGAACAGTTCGTCCGACATATCTCGCTGATTATCAAGATATCGAATTGCCGTCGCCGATAACCCCAGCAATCGCGCGTCTGGATACATAGACAGAAGCTTTTGTACCCCCCGCCCCCATACTTTTGCACCGCAGCGGTGAAACTCGTCCAATATGACGTAATCAGGACAGATTTCCTTAAACTCTGTTTCCGTCATCGACATTAATTTTGCATAAGTGCAGAAATTAACATTTCCCGGAATACCGCCGCTGTCTTCGCCCAGATTTTCAACCTGTGTCCGAAAGATATACTCAGAAGGCGACAGCCAGCAGATCCTCTTATCCGGAAAATCCTCACACAATTTGAATCCGATAAAAGATTTTCCTGTTCCCGTAGGATGTATAACCGCCGCCTTTCCCGCGGCTCTCATCATATCCAGAGCCGCCTGATAAGCAGTCTGGTTATGCTCATATAATGCAATTGCCATGTCACGCGGCTCCTTTCTTTAAGTAATGAAGTATATTACTTCATTACTTAAAGAAAGGAATTCATATTCTTTTCTATTTGTTTAGTTTTGCGACTAAAATTTTGACTGCAATTGGAAATAAATAGAGGAATATTTCTTTATAATAAGGAAGGTTTTTACAGATAATTCTTTGCTTATGTTTTGACAAGAAAATGACTAAGAATAAGACTTAAAACTTACCAAATTTTTGCATTTTTTTGGAATTCATATGACTTTTTAGATATAATTTGCAGAAATACCATGAAAATCCGCCCAATCAACCTTCTAATCACCGGCAACTGCTAGGCGAATATGTTGACAAATCAATTTTTGCATGGTAATATAGCAGAAGTGTAAAAGAATAATGTAATTTTTATACAAAAAAAAGTAATGAAGTAATATACCTCATTACTTTTTTTGTCCATTATTTAGAAATTATTCTAAATAGATCTTGTTTTTTTTAATTTACCGTGTTATTATCTATTTAGAAATATTTCTAAATATTCTAAAGCACTTGGAATCAATCTGCTAAAGGAGGGATGCTTATTGAGTTTCGGTCAGACATTCAAAGCATTATCAGACCCCGTCAGGCGCAAGATCCTTACGCTGCTTAAGGCGGGCCGCATGTCAGCCGGTGAGATCGGAAAACATTTTGACATGACAGGAGCCACCATCTCCTATCACTTAAGTATTTTGAAAAAAGCGGATCTGGTACATGAATCAAAGTACAAGAACTACATTTATTATGAATTGAATACATCTGTGGTAGAAGAGCTAATGGCGTGGCTCTCAGATTTAAAAGGATAAAAAAATAACCGACTGGAGGAACAAAATTATGATCAAGAAGAATAGAATATTGGTACTTATAACCTGCATTGTCACACTTGCGCCTATACTAATCGGCATTATGTGTTGGAACCGGCTTCCAGATACCATTGCTACTCATTTCTCACTCGACGGAACGCCGAACGGCTGGAGTTCTAAGACATTTACCGTCTTAGGTATCCCATCTATCATATTTGGGGCGCACCTTCTTTGCGCTTTCTGTACGTCGCTCGACCCAAAGTATAAGAATATCAGCCCTAAGATGTATCGGCTTATCCTGTTGATTTGTCCGATCTGTTCTCTGGTATGCTGCGCGGGTATCTACAGCTATACTTTAAATCTTCCCATGACAGACTGGCTCAATTCTGCTGGATTCGTCAATCTGCTGCTGGGAATTATCTTCTTCCTGGTGGGTAATTATATGCCCAAATGCCACCAGAATTATACCGTTGGAATCAAACTACCCTGGACCCTGGCTGATGAAGAGAACTGGAATCAGACCCACCGATTTGCCGGAAGGCTGTACGCTTTATCCGGTATACTGTGCATTATCAACATATTCCTGCAGTCAGAGTGGATCTTTATACCAATTATAATTTCAATCATCATTCTGCCGGTTATCTATTCACTCGCCATCTATCTGAAAAAAAATAAACTTAAATGATACCGTTGCCGTGCAGCAAAATGCACGGCAACTCGTGTATCGTAACATATAGTGCGCCGATCACGTCTATCTTGCTCTAAAATGCTTGTAAATAAATTCAATGTAATATATAATCAAATTTGATAAGATGTTCGTAAGATTACAGCATTTCTGCAAATAAAAATGAGAGGAGCACCATAATGAAAGACCAAAATAATCACCACCCCATAAAACATATGATTCATCTGCTGCATCTATTGCAAATGAACCATATTGAAATTGAACCGCTCTTAACCGGGACTGAACAGACAGACCTGCTTTCTCCGGAAGAAATACAATTTCTGCAGACCGTATGCAGTCTCATGGATGAGATGTCCGCAGGCCTCCTGATCTGTCAGGCAGACGACGACCAGGAAATTCTCTATGCGAACTGCAGATTCCTCCATATGGTTCAATGCGAAACCATAAAAGATCTCCGCACATTTACGGATAACTCTTTTCAGCATGTAGTATACTCCAAGGATCTTAATACGGCTTCCGACCGAATCCTTCCGCAGACATCAAAAGGTCAGGCAGAACCGGACCCTGCAGAATACCGGATTCGAAGCAAAAGTGGTTCTGTTCGATGGGTAGAGGATTACAGCCGTCTCTTTCATTGCGAAGAGAACGGAGACGTTGTCTGCTCCTTTGTCGAAGACGTTACAGACAAACGGGCGCGGCAGAAAAGACAGTTAAACGACGCTCTCGACCGCGCCAACATGGCGGCGATTGCCAGGAACGCGTTTCTTACCAATATATCGTACGACATACGGACGCCGCTGAACTCAATTTTGGGATTTATATCCCAGGCAAAGGAGAGTCTCTATGACACGGCGGCGCAGCAGGACTACCTGAACCGGATCGAGAACGCAAGTCAAAAATTATTAGATATGCTCAACAAAGTGTTGGAAGTAACCGCCCTTTCTACTTCTGACGAACTGATCGAAGAAAAATGCGACTTATGTACCATTGGCCAGGAAGTCTATGATTTCCTGCAACCCCATGCAGAGGAAAAAAATATCACATATACTTTGGACTGCGGCGATGTAGAACACAGCCATATCTATGCAGACCGCCAGAAATTAAAGCAGATGATGCTCAATCTGACCAACAACGCCATTACCTATACAGAATCCGGCGGCACAGTCTCCCTCACAATCACGGAAGATGATAATGCGTCAGATATGGAATCAGTCTACTATATACAGGTCAAAGATACAGGAGTCGGTATCAGCGAAGACTTTCTTAAACATATCTTCGAACCCTTCAGCCGTGAGAAAAATACAACTTTCAGAGGAATCCACAGTTTTGGACTGGGACTGACCATTGTAAAAGGTATTGTAGATAAGATGGGCGGATCAATAGAGGCAAAGAGCGCCGAAAATCAGGGAAGCACATTTACCGTTACTCTCCGTTTGCGCAGACAAACATCATCTGACGCAGATACCTGGAAGACAACGCCTGTACCTCCAAAACGAACCATTTTGTTAGTGGAAGATAACGAGATTAACCGCGAGATCGAAGCCGATCTCCTGGAAAGACTGAACTTTATCATAGATCCTGCCGAAAACGGCGAGGTCGCCTTGCAGAAGATAACGCAGGCTGCTACCGGCACATATGATCTGGTTCTTTTGGATCTCAGGATGCCGGTAATGGACGGATGGCAGACTGCTACCGCAATCAGACATCTGCCGGATCCGGTTCTTGCCAACATTCCTATCATCGCGCTCTCGGCCAGTATCTTCTTAGAAGATTACCAGAAAGCAAAAGAATGCGAGATCAACGCTCATCTTGCAAAACCGCTGAATCTGCCCGTATTATTAGAGACAATCGATGAACTCCTTGGAAAGTAAAAATATGTAACACGTTCTTAAATGAGGAGCTGCCGTCAGGGCAGCTCCTTGCAGTCATAATTACTCCTCCGCTCCTGTATTCCTCCTGAAGCTTACATATGTTGTAATAAAATACAATAAATAGATTCCAAAGAACAACAGGAAAGACAGAAAGAAATAATAGAACACCACCGAATGTATTCCCGTGTAGAAAATGAACTTTCCGCTCATAAATACCGATATGCTTCCGCCGATCACCACGGCGAGGAGTACCGGACATAAATAATAGCATACAAGCTGCTTCCATATCACTATGTCAATCTCCTGCCTGCTCATCCCTAATTTCCTGAGCACCGAATACCGGAATTTATATTTTGCAGAATCACTGAGCTGCTGTACGGACAACACCGTCAGAGCAACACATAGAAAAACCAACCCCACATAAAAACAAGGAAAAATCAGCGTCGATAACAGATACCTGGTCTCCGGAATCAGATTATCACGCACCATGTTCTCCGGCGACATTACTATAATCGTATCCGAGCCGCAGCATGTGTTCCCCCTCATCGGTCTGTGCCCCGCAAAATCCCTCTCTTCCTCAGTATCCTCACCCTCTTCCTCTTCTTCTTTTTCTAAACTGTTCAGATCGTCCAACAGATTCCCCAGTCCTATAGGCGCTTCGCCCTCAATATCCAAAGCCATCTCTGAATAGTACGGCACAAGCAGCCGCGCCTGGGAATCAGGAATAACGACCACATAATCACCGCCGTTATGTCCGTCCTGGGAAAACGGCTCTGTATAATAGCCTGCAAATTTCAATTCCCCCCGGCTTCCCTCGATTACAATATCTTCCGATAATGTGTCAACTTCATTCTTAATCCTCTCTTTCAGATGGATCAGATATTCATTATCTTCAATCAAAACCTCAGAATACCCAAGCATCCGCCGCAGGTGATTATAATCCGACAGCTTCATATAAGTATCATAATAGCAATAAACCCCGCCGCTGTCTTTCCTGATCTTCTCGATATCAGGACTTCCGTCTTCCTGAAGATACGTCTTCCCGAAGCTCTTAAGATTAGTACTCAGCCAGATATTGACCTGATTCGGCTGTCTTGCATAACCGTCCGCACCTGCAGACCGCCTCTCCTCATTTCGACCGTCCGTCTGACCAGCAGAAATAGAATCCTGCATATTTGTCAGGACATCTTCGGGAACATTTGCATAGATATGGTAAGAAAACGCCTCCAGAATCTTCGCCTCTTCCCCGATAAGCTGAATTTCATCCGCAAAATCATCCTCCACATCACCGCTGTTGATCTGCACGTCAAAAGGAAATTTGACATCCAGAAGTTTATTCTGATAATCACTGAACATCATAGACACAGTACATCCCAAAAAAGCGATTGTGAACAACGCCGTTAACGTCCCCATCGTAAAACTCATAGTCTTAAGCTTCGATGAGAACTGCCGGAGAAGGAACAGATTCTGCCCACGATAGACCGCATTTCCCCTCTTTCGCACATAGCAGACGATCCATGCGGAGAGCCCGACATAAAAAAGATAGATCACCAGCACAAGACCCACGAGAAAGAACAGAAGCTGTCCGCCTCCTTTTATCCCTCCAAGAAAGATAAAAGCCGCAAAGAGCGCAAGGAAACCGACAGATACCGGAAACAGCCATTTCTTTAACTGCTCATGGGATTCCCGTACCTCTTCATTCTTTTTTTGAGCTTCTATCAGATCCCGTATATTCATCTTCTTAAATCTTCTGCCGCAGCGGAAAAGCGCCAGAAGATAGCATCCGGCATAACAGCCTGCCGTCATCAGAATGCAGTTTTGATTGAATTCCATATGCAGGTCATATTTTATCCTGATCATACTATATAGAATCGCCAGGATTATCTGCTGAAGCAAAACTCCAAGAACCATCCCCATAAGAAAAGCACACGTCCCTAACAACATATTCTCCCTCTGATAGAGACGGGCAATCTCCTTCTTCTTCATTCCGATCAAAAGATAGATCCCGAATTCCCTGCTTCGCTTTTCCAACATAAAACGTACCATATAATTGATCAGCCACGCTACGATCAATACGATAAAAAACGTCGCCAGTCCGATCAGCGCCATCATCAATCCGGCAACCTCGAACATTTCTTCTATATCTTTGGTGAATATCAGGCTGTTAAAAGCGAACATTAACGCCGTTACAAAAGTCATCGTGAGAAAATATACCAGATAATCTCTGGCAGAACGTCTGACATTCCGAAAAGCAAGCTTACCGATCATCGCTTCCTTCACCTCCTGTCAGAGCCAGTACGTCAAGAATCTCGTTCAGAAAATCCCGCCTGCTCTTTGATCCCCGGATTAACTCATGAAATATCCTGCCGTCTTTCAGGAAAAGAATCCGACTGCAATAGCTTGCAGAAAAAGCGTCATGGGTAACCATAAGAATAGTTGCCTGCATTTTCTGGTTCATATCTGTGAAGGTTTCAAGAAGTGTCTGGGAAGACTTGGAATCTAACGCTCCGGTAGGCTCGTCTGCCAGCAGCAGACGCGGACGGTTGATCAGCGCTCTGGCGCACGCGCAGCGCTGCTTCTGCCCTCCGGACACCTGATACGGGAATTGATCCCGGATATCTTCGATACGAAGCAGGCGCAGCATCTCATCGCATCTCTTCCTGATCTCTTTCTTCCCTGCCTTATGAAGCGTCATGGCAAGGATGATATTTTCCTCGATCGTCAGCGTATCCAGGAGATTATAGTCCTGAAACACAAACCCTAAATTCTCCTTCCGAAACTTGGCGAGTGCATTCTCTTTCATCTCGGCAATATCCGTATCTCCATACCAGATATGTCCCGCCGTCACTCTGTCAATCGTCGAGAGCATATTCAGGAGCGTCGTCTTCCCTGAGCCGGAGGCTCCCATTACTCCTACAAATTCTCCCTGCGCTACGGTAAAGCTGACCCTGTCGATCGCTTTCGTCACATTCGAAGCATTGCCGTAATATTTCTCCACATCACATACACGGATATAATCCTTCATATACCGTCTCTCCCTTCTGTTGTCGGATACTTTCGATGAATTCTAAATCATACAATAATGATATTCTCTGTTTTCATCTTGTCTGTCAGCCATACTTTACCAGATTCTCCGTATATGTGGTATCGCCTGTTCTTAATGTTTTCTTACAATTTTGAAAGATTTCTCCAATATCCTCTGATAATCATAATGTGTCTGCATACGAATAACCTTTATTACGTCAATTTCTTTCGCCCTCTCCAATGCCTGCAGTAATATATCTGCTCTCCGGAAATTCCAGCACAATCTTTGTCCCTTCGTTCTCTCTGGACTCTGCATAGATCACACTTCCAAGCTTTCCGCACAATTTCCTGCAGAGATAAAGCCCCATCCCGGTAGAACGTTCCCTCTTACGTCCGTTACTCCCGGTAAATCCTTTTTCAAACACACGCTCAATCTCTTCTTCTTTGATACCGATACCGTTATCTTCTACAATCAGCTTCACTCCGCATCCGTATCCTGCCCGGTCGTCTGCGGGACACTCCTTCGTCCTATACGCATATGGTTCTGTATATATCCGGATCCACGCGCCCTCCTCCCGCCGGTATTTCGCGCTGTTTTGCACTAACTGGTTCAGAATGAACAGAATCCACTTCTGATCCGTATACGCAGCATCCTTACAGTCCACCTCTGCCCTCATCCGGCACTGAATCATATAATGCTTATTTCTTTTCAGAACCACTGCCGCCGTCTCCATAAGATCCGTCTTGCGGATGACATAATCCTTATATACTTCATCCGATCTGGCATAATACAACGCCTGATCTGCATAATTCTCAATCTTTTGATTTTCCAGACGGATCCGGTTCCATCTGTCTTTATGCCCCTGTTCCCCAAAGATGCTTCGGCTGTTCTCGCACATCAGATCAATACTGGTAATCGGAGCCTTGATCTCATGCACCCAGCTCTCAATATATTCCCTATATTCTTTCTGCTCGTCCTCGATCTGCCGGATTCTCTCAATCACAGACTTATTCGACGTCCGGATAAGTTCTCTGTACAACCGATCCTCAAGCCTATGAGATACCGGCATCAATTCCCCCAGCAAGTATCTCTTATCCATCCGCTCCACAGTCGCCTCTAGTTCTTGGAAATACCGCCTCCTGCCGTAATACCCGTACAAAATCCACAGCGTCAGAATAAGGAGCCAGAAGATCAGAATCAATCTGCAGTATGCCCTCTCATATCCCGTAGCATACAAAAATCCTGCCAGCAGCAGCATGCAGCATGCATGCAGTACAAGAAGCAGGATCTTATCCTTTATATATTCCATGATTCGCATATACGATACCCCATCCCACGTTTCGTCTCGATCAGGTTCCTGACTCCAATCTCTTCAAGTTTTCCCCTGATGCGCGTGATATTGACACTCAGCGTATTATCGTCGATAAATATCTGATTATCCCACAGATATTCTATAATTTCCAAGCGGGGAATGATCTCTCCCTTTCTTCGGAACAAAAGATGCAGGATCTTCAGTTCATTCTTTGAAAGCTCGGCCTGCCCTTTGCCATAGCTCACCACGCCTCTGGCGATATCAAGCTTAATGCCCCTGTGCGTAAGCTTCATACTCTCCTGTTCTGGTTCCCGGCGCGTCCTCTTTAGAACTGCCGCTATTCTCGCCAGAAGAATCGGAGCCTGAAATGGCTTGGTGATATAGTCGTCCCCGCCTTTTAAGATTCCCGTGAGTTCATCCATAGAATCTGTCCGGCTGGTCACGAAGATCACCGGTACTTCTGAACCTGACCGTATCTTTGTGCAGATATCAAATCCGGATTCCTCCGGAAGATTCAGATCCAGAAGCACGAGATCAGGGAGGCTGTTAAGCACATAAGAGGCGACGTCAGAGAAATCCGTAAGAGCCGTCACCTGATAGAGCGCATTCTCCAGAAGAAGTTTCAATTCCTGCCGGATAACTGCGTCGTCTTCCACAATTACTATATGCATACACGCCTCCCTGTTCTTATACAGACAAATTATCGGGTAATCAGACTCTTCCCTGTCATCTCTTTCGGCTGCTCCATTCCCATAAGCTCGATCAGCGTCGGCGCGATATCCGCCAGACATCCTCCTTCTCTGAGACTATAAGCAGGATCTGCATTGACCAGGATAAACGGAACCGGATTCGTAGTATGAGCGGTAAATGGTTCGCCTGTCTCCTCGTCAATCAACTGCTCCGCATTGCCATGATCCGCACAGATAAACATCTGCCCGTCCACTTCTTTGATTGCATCCACAGCCTTTCCTACACACTCGTCAACCGCTTCAATCGCCTTAATCGCGGCAGACTCTACGCCGGTATGCCCTACCATATCCGGATTCGCAAAGTTAATGATGATCACGTCATATTCTCCGGAACGGATCGCCCCCGTCAGCTTATCACACACTTCATAAGCGCTCATCTCCGGCTTCAAGTCATAAGTCGCTACTTTCGGAGACTTCACAAGGATACGGTCCTCACCCTCGTTTGGCTCTTCTACGCCGCCGTTGAAGAAGAAGGTAACATGTGCGTACTTCTCTGTCTCGGCGATACGCGCCTGTTTCTTTCCATTGGCAGCAAGGAACTCGCCGAACGTATTCGTAATCTCTTCCTTTACAAATGCCACCTGCTTATTCTCTATCGTAACATCGTATTCTGTGAAGCACACATATGTGGTCTTTACTCTCTCTCCTCTTTCAAATCCTGTAAATCCGTCGTCACAGAATGTTCTTGTGATCTCTCTTGCGCGGTCCGGACGGAAATTAAAGAAGATAATGGAATCATTATCCTTGATCGTCGCAACCGGCGCGCCGTCCTTCATTACAATGGTGGGAAGCACAAACTCATCCGTGGTATCTTTATCATAGGATGCCTGGATCCCCTCCGGTCCGCTTGCCGCCGTCTCGCCTTCACCGTAAACCATAGCGCGGTAAGCCTTCTCCACACGGTCCCAGCGGTTATCACGGTCCATCGCATAATAACGTCCCATCACTGTAGCCACCTCGCCGACGCCAATCTCTTCCATCTTTGCCACAAGCTGTTCCACATATTCCTTACCGGAAGCCGGAGGCGTATCACGGCCGTCCAGGAAGCAATGTACATACACCTTCTCAATTCCCTGGCGCTTTGCCAGCTCAAGAAGACCATAAATATGTGTATTATGGCTGTGTACGCCGCCGTCGGATACTAACCCGTACATGTGAAGGGAGCTGTTGTTCTTCTTTACGTTCTCACATGCCGCAAGCAGCGCCGGATTCTCGAAGAAATCTCCGTCCTGAATCGACTTCGTAATCTTGGTAAGATCCTGATACACGATACGTCCCGCGCCCATATTCAGATGTCCTACCTCGGAATTTCCCATCTGTCCGTCCGGAAGTCCTACCGCCATACCGCTTGCATTTCCCTTGACAAAAGGACACTCTGCCATCAGCTTATCCATAACCGGAGTCTTACCTTCCGCCACCGCGTTCCCTTCTGTTTTCTCGTTCAATCCATAGCCATCCAATATCATCAGTACCGTTGGTTTCTTGTTCATAATGCCTGACACTCCTTTTCTTAATCTAGTTAGATTTACTATTCGAATAACCTCTCAAGCCATGCGTCCGCCAGTTCGATCCATCTCGCGCACTCTGCCTGAATTCCCTGGCCGTTCTCGCGCTCCACAACAGGACTTGCAAGACTCAAACCATGCTCTCCCTCCGGAAAGATATGAAGTTCGGCCGGGATTCCCTCCCTGTGAAGCTTCGCCGTCAGCATCAGGGAATTCTCCACCGGCACCGCACTATCTTCCATGGTATGCCAGATAAAACAAGGCGGCATCGCCTTTGTCACCTGCTTCTCGACCGACACCTTTTCTGCCTGCGCTTCGTAATCTTCCCCCAAAAGACTCTTAAAACTTCCCATATGCGCATATTCCGGATCCGCGGTAATCACCGGATAACTCAACATGATTCCTCTCGGCTTTCCTGCTCCTTCCTGTCCTTTCGCTCCTGCCTGCAGGAAATCCTGATTCCAGAAAGCGCCGTAACAAGCGGCAAGATGTCCTCCCGCCGAAGATCCCTGTACCACGATCCGTTCCATATCCACATTCCATGCTCCGGCATTCTCCCGGATAATCCCGAATGCCTGTCCGACTTCCAATACCTGTACCGGGAATCGGACCGGAGCAACAGAATATCGCAGCACACACGCATGGTATCCCCTGCTCAAGAAATGCAGCGCCGTAGGCTCTCCCTCCCGGTAACTGGTTCGTTCATATCCGCCTCCCGGACAAATTAAAATCAACGGACGCTTCTTCACCTTAAGACTCCCGTCATGCGGAGTATCCTGGATATAGACCTGAAGCCGCGCATACTCCGCTGACCCATCTGCCTGTATCGGTATCTCTTTGTAGATCATAGTATATCCCCTTTCGATCTCGAAAAATACAGACGACAATGCTCCATCTACATTTTCCTGTAATGTGGATCGGTACACTGATACAAAGTCGCCCAAATTCCCGGATAACAGTACCAGCCCTTTATTCCACAAGGATAATTATACAATACTTAAGAATATTTGAAAATATACTTTCATAAAAAAGACACAAATCAATAATTCAAGTGCAAATTTTATTTCGAGTGATCACCGGACAAAAAGCACCCTTCTTCATGCGAATAGATTACTCCAACCGCCTGCAGATAAGCATAGATAATCGTCGTCCCGACGAACTTCATGCCTCGTTTCTTTAAATCCTTCGATATAGCGTCCGAAAGATCAGAATATGTCTTGTCATTCTCATAGATTATCTCTCCTTTTGTCCAATGCCAGAGATATTTAGAAAAACTGCCGAACTCCTGCTGAATCTTGCGAAATACCTTTCCGTTCGATACCGTCGCCTGGATCTTACGCTTATTTCGGATAATCTTCGGGTTCTCCCTGAGTCTTTCTATATCATCCTCGTTATAGGCGCATACTTTTTCCAGATCAAAGTGATCGAAAGCCCTCCGAAAATCTTCCCTCTTATTCAATACACATTCCCACGACAGACCGGCCTGAAAACCTTCCAACACCAGCATCTCAAACAATTTGTGGTCGTCGTAGACCGGGACGCCCCATTCTTTATCATGATAATGAATATACGTTTCATTCTTTGGGTTCGCCCAGCGGCATCTTATTTTCCCGTCTTCCCATTCCATAATCCCATCGGCTCCTTATCTTATAATATATTGTCCATGCACGTAAACCGCACTGTCCGGCGATATCCTCCCGGTTATTTCCATTCCTTACTGTACCTTTTCTGACATTTTCATTATATCAACAGGTGATTTTAGTGTAAAGCCTTTATCCGTTTCCTTTATGGAGTCCTTTATGAAACTGAGACTCATATAAAAAAGGGCATCAAAGGATTCTAATTCCTTTCATACCCTATTTTACTGATTTTTTACTGTCAGATTTTTTGAAAATTCTTATTATTTATTATTTATAATTTACAATCTTACCGAAATCAGCCTTCAAAGAAGCGCCGCCTACAAGACCGCCGTCGATATCAGCCTGCGCGAACAAATCCGCCGCAGTAGCCGCATTAACGGAACCGCCGTACTGGATACGGATTGCTTCTGCTGTCGCGTCGTCATATACCTCTGCGATACAAGCACGGATTCCTGCGCATACTTCCTGCGCCTGCTCTGTTGTCGCAGTCTTACCTGTTCCGATCGCCCAGATCGGCTCATAAGCGATAACCGCCGTCTTAGCCTGATCTGCCGTTACATTCTGGAAACCAACCTTAACCTGCTGACGAATAAAGTCCATCGTCACGCCCTGTTCTCTCTGCTCTAATGTCTCGCCGCAGCACATGATCGGTGTGATACCGTGTTCAAATGCCTTCAGAACCTTTTTGTTCACATCCTCGTTCGTCTCGCCGAAGTATTCTCTTCTCTCGGAATGTCCAAGAACAACATACTTAACGCCGGCGTCTACCAGCATGTTAGGAGAGATCTCTCCTGTATAAGCGCCGCTCTCCTCAAAGTACATATTCTCAGCGCCAACCTGGATGTTGGTTCCCTTCGCCGCCTCTACAACCGGAACGATGTCGATTGCAGGTACGCAGAATACTACGTCAACTTCGTCATTTGCTACTAATGGTTTTAACTCTTCCACTAAAGCAACCGCCTCGCTTGGAGTCTTGTTCATCTTCCAGTTGCCCGCTATAATTTTCTTTCTTGCCATGATATGGATTCTCCTTAATTATTGTATTTTTATTAATGAGGATACTCCTCACTCTGTTCAGAGTATCTCCCTGAATTCTAGGCTCGGGGAATACCTCGCCAAGTATTCAGGGATCGCCTTTGGATGTTCGCACTAGGCTCGATATTACCTCGCCAAGTGCTTACTTATCATTAGCTGCCGCTACGCCTGGGAGTTCTTTGCCTTCGAGGAATTCGAGGGACGCGCCGCCGCCTGTTGAGATGTGGGTCATCTTATCGCCGTAACCTAACTGGTTAACTGCCGCCGCGGAATCGCCGCCGCCGATGATCGTGGTAGCTTCCGTATCTGCCAGCGCCTTTGCAACTGCTTCTGTACCGCCTGCAAACTTCGGCATCTCAAAACATCCCATTGGTCCGTTCCATACTACCGTCTTAGCGTCCTGTACGGCGTCGCAGAAGATCTTCACCGTATCCGGTCCGATATCAAGCCCCTGCCATCCGTCCGGGATCTCGCCTGCTTTTACTACTTTACTGTTCGCGTCGTTGGAGAAATCATCCGCGATCATGGTATCAACAGGAAGCAGTAATTTCACTCCCTTTTCCTCCGCTTTCTTTAACATATTCAACGCATACTCACAATAATCAGCTTCCAAAAGCGATTTGCCGACACTGCCGCCCTGCGCCTTGGAGAAAGTATAAGACATTCCGCCGCCGATAATCAGAGTGTCTACTTTATCAAGCAGATTCTCGATTACGGAAATCTTGCTGGATACCTTTGCCCCGCCAAGGATCGCTACGAACGGTCTCTCCGGATTATTTACAGCGTTTCCAAGGAAATCAATTTCCTTCTGCATTAAGTAACCGACTGCCGCCGTATCAACGAACTGTGTCACGCCCACATTAGAGCAGTGCGCACGGTGCGCGGTACCAAACGCGTCGTTTACAAATACGTCGCAAAGAGAAGCAAGTTCTTTGCTGAAAGCCTCGCCGTTCTTCGTCTCTTCGATTCTGTAACGTGTATTCTCAAGAAGTACTACGTCTCCGTCCTGCATAGCGGCTGCCGCAGCCTTTGCATTCTCGCCTACAACCTCGGCGTCCGCGGCAAATTTTACTTCCTGTCCAAGAAGCTCGGACAGACGCTTTGCTACCGGCGCAAGAGATAATTCCGGCTTCGGCTCTCCCTTCGGCTTTCCGAGATGTGAGCAAAGAATGATCCTGCCGCCGTCGGCGATCAGCTTCTTAATCGTAGGAAGCGCCGCAACAAGACGATTCTCGTCCGTAATCTTTCCGTCAATAAGCGGTACGTTAAAATCGCATCTTACCAACACTTTCTGGCCTTTTACATTGATATCATCTACTGATTTTTTATTAAGCATGTAGATATTTCCCCTTTCAGATTTATAGATATTCTGCCATTGGCAGTTTTTCGCACAGCATATACCGAAAAAGGTCCGGTCCTTTCTCAGACCGGACCCTTTGGGTATTCCAGAATTATGCTAATTCAGAGAAGTATTTGATTGTTCTTACCATCTGGCTTGTGTAAGAGTTCTCATTGTCATACCATGATACAACCTGAACCTCTGTTGTGCCGTCGCCTACCGGCAGAGCCATTGTCTGTGTAGCGTCAAACAATGAGCCATATCTCATACCTACGATATCGCTGGATACGATCTCGTCTGTATTGTATCCGAAGGACTCGTTAGAAGCAGCTTTCATAGCCTCGTTGATCTGATCTACTGTTACTTCGCCTTCAACAACTGCTGTTAAGATTGTCGTTGATCCTGTAGGAGTAGGAATTCTCTGAGCAGCTCCGATCAGCTTGCCGTTCAGTTCAGGAATAACAAGACCGATAGCCTTAGCCGCGCCTGTACTGTTAGGTACGATATTCACTGCCGCTGCACGTGATCTTCTTAAATCACCTTTTCTCTGCGGTCCGTCAAGAGTCATCTGATCGCCTGTGTAAGCATGGATTGTACACATAATACCTGACTTAATAGCTGCAAGGTCGTTAAGAGCCTTAGCCATAGGAGCCAGACAGTTTGTTGTACAGGAAGCTGCGGAGATAACGGTATCTTCTGCTGTCAGCTTGTCATGATTTACATTGTAAACGATAGTAGGAAGATCATTTCCTGCCGGTGCGGAAATAACAACTTTTCTTGCACCTGCTTTAACATGTGCGGAAGCTTTCTCTTTAGATGTGTAGAAACCTGTACACTCAAGAACAACGTCTACCTTAAGCTCTCCCCATGGAAGTTCTTCAGCATTAGCCTTTGCATAAATCTTAATCTCTTTGCCGTCAACAATGATAGAGTCCTCTGTCGCCTCTACCTTGTCACATAAAGCGTATCTGCCCTGTGATGAGTCATACTTTAACAGGTGTGCAAGCATCTTTGGGGATGTCAAATCGTTGATTGCTACAACCTCATATCCCTCTGCTCCAAACATCTGTCTGAATGCAAGACGTCCGATACGTCCGAATCCATTGATCGCTACTTTTACTGCCATGATTAATTCCTCCTAAAGTTTGTATTAACTGTTTACGCAGTCACTTGATATTGAAGTATTTAACCCTGATTGTTAAATAATCCTCAACTGGTAATAATTGTACTAAATCTGATAATAAAATTCAAGTGCTTTTCCAATTTTTATATAACTTGATGAAAAATATATCCCATTACTATCCAATCTGCCGAGTTCACTGCCGCGCTGTTACCGATGAACTCTGCACCCGCTGTCTGCGTCGGACGCGCGCTTTACGAAGACTTGCCAAACAATTTATCCCCACATTGTATATACGCTCCCGGAAACTACTGTAAATAGCCTAAAAGCGACTTTCCGATAGTATGTTCCGGCATCTGCACGCCAAAGTTTTCCGCCGCCGTAGCGCCGATCACGGCAAACGTCTCCTGCTCCGGCAGTCTTCCCCCCTCCTTCATGGAGGTTGAATACGCAAGAAACGGAACCTTTTCTCTCGTATGATCCGTCCCTATATAGGTCGGATCCGTCCCATGATCCGCGGAAATGATCAAAAGATCGTCCTTCCGGAGGAGTTTAAGCATATTACCCAGGTTCTCATCAAATTTCTCAAGCTCGTCCCGATACCCCTGCGGGTTCCTTCTGTGTCCCCATTTTGCGTCGAAATCCACAAGATTTACAAAACACAATCCTTTAAAATCCTTTTTCGCCAGCTCTATTGTCTGCTCCATTCCGTGAACGGAAGATTTGGACTTGTATGCTTTTGTAATACCTTCTCCATCGAAGATATCCACGATCTTTCCCACAGAGATCACGTCCAAGCCATCATCCTTCAAAGCATTCAGCGCAGTCTTTCCGGATGGCTTCAACGCATAATCGTGACGATTGCTCGTACGTTCAAATTCCCCCTTCTTTCTGCCCACATATGGCCGCGCGATAACACGTCCCACCTTCCATTCCTCTTTCATCGTCAATTCCCGGGCAATTTCACAGCAGCGATATAATTCCTGCAGATCGAAAGTTTCTTCATTTCCGCAGATCTGAAGCACAGAATCTGCCGACGTATATACAATCATATGGCCGGTAGCGATCTCCTCTTCCCCAAGTTCCTCAATAATCTGCGTTCCGCTGGCGCTCTTATTCCCAATAACCTTGTGCCCGGTACGCCGTTCCAGCTCGTCGATAAGCTCCTGCGGAAATCCATGCTCCGTGAACGTCTGAAAAGGCTGCTCCGTCTTGATACCCATCATCTCCCAATGCCCGGTCATCGTATCCTTTCCGCTGCTCGCCTCCCTGAGCGCCGCCTGATAGCCAAGGGGGCTTTCTACCGCCTCAACCTGCTTTAAGGATGTAAGATTTGCCAGCCCTAATTTCTGCAGATTCGGAATATTGAACGTATCCACCGCTTCTGAAATATGCCCCAACGTATTCACTCCGATATCGCCAAACTTCTCGCTGTCCGGCATCGCCCCGATCCCCAGCGAATCAATCACGATTACAAAAATACGCTTATACCGCATCCCTTTACCTCCTGTTCAAATTCTCCCTGTTAAATCTCCTGGACACCATGTAATCCGTTACAGTTTTTTAAATACCGCCCTCCTCTGCACGAACTCCGTATAGTACCGAAACCCGCAGCTTTTTAAGATGTCCGGCGCTTTATAGAAATCATACGCCACATGCTCCGGTCTGTGGGCGTCCGCCCCAATCGTTATAATCTCGCCCCCCAGTTCCCGATAACGTTTCAGCACATCCGTATGCGGATGTGCATACGGAAGTCCGTACTTTAACCCCGCCATATTCAATTCAATACCTTTTCCATGTTCGATCAGATAACGCAGGATCTGATCTATTATATCCGAAAATCTTGCATAAGAATACTCTTCCTCCCGATGCTTTCCGTAGCGTGTGACATAATCCAAATGTCCCAACACGTCAAAATCCTCTACATTGCGGATATCCTCATAGGTTTCGGCAAAAGCTTCCTCATATGCCGCGGCGTCGCTGCGCCCTTCAAAATATTCCTTATAATAGGGATCCCGGGAGTTGATCAAATGCACGGAACCAATCACAAAATCAAACGGGGCTTTCCTGACATAATTCCGATAATACTCTCCCAGGTGCGGCTGCAAACCAATCTCCACCCCTATCCGTATCTGAATCATTTTACGGTACTTTTCCCTCAGTTCTTTCATATCTGCAAAGTACTGCTCTACAGGAAAGGTCCAGATCTTTCCTTCGCATATGTAATCATGATCCTCATGATCCGTGATACATATAGCGTCCAGTTCTTTTTCGATCGCGCTCTTTATCATTTCCTCCGGTTCCGTATCGGAATCCAGTGAAAACTTCGTATGCATATGGCAGTCCGACAGCATAATTCAGCCTCCTATCATATCTTTCCAAATCAAATAATTGTTCCGCCTCCAAGCACATGGTCCTTGTCATACAGCACCACCGCCTGTCCGGGCGTCACTGCGCGCTGCGCCTCTTCAAATACGCACAGAATCTCATCTTCTCCTGTCTTCTCTACCGTACACCAGGCGCCCTTATGGTTATAACGTATCTTCGCCCACACTCTTCTCTTCTCCGGCAGATCTTCCACCGACATAAAATTCACATGATTCGCTCTTACCTTATAAGACATCGATTCCTCACTGCTGCCGACTACTACTTCATTCGTTTCAGGACGAATCTCAAGAACGAACACCGGATATCCCAACGCCAGACCCAGTCCCTTACGCTGCCCCACCGTATAATGAATGATTCCCTTATGCCGACCCACAACCGTACCGTCAGCCAGCACAAAGTTCCCCGGCGCGATCCTTCTTATACCGTCTGCCTCCATTCCGTTATTTCTGTCGTCCTCTTCCTTGCTCTCCTGTCCGGCGCCTGCCCCCATAATGTCGGGCGCCGCCTTCTTGCATGAACATTCTTGAACATACCTCATAATATAAGACGCGTAGTCGCCGTCCGGAACAAAACAGATATCCTGACTGTCCGGTTTATCCGCTACTTGAAGTCCTATATTTTCGGCAAGTTTACGGATCTCATCCTTTGTATACGCCCCCACCGGCATCAATGTATGGGCAAGCTGCTCTTGAGTCAGATTATAGAGAGCATACGTCTGATCCTTGTCCTTGGTCTGCGAGACGCGAAGCGCATATCTCCCGCCCGGCAGACGGTCAATCCTTGCGTAATGACCAGTCGCAATATAATCTGCCCCGATTTCCAGGCTTCTCTTAAGAAGCGCCTCCCACTTTACATATCGATTACAGGCGATACACGGGTTCGGGGTTCTGCCCTCAAGATATTCTCCCACAAAATAGTCGATTACATTGTTCCTGAATTCCTTCTTAAAATTCATAACGTAATACGGAATTCCAAGAGCCGCGGCTACCCTCCTGGCATCCTCAACCGCGCTTAACCCGCAGCATCCTCCCTGTTCTTCCAGCTCCAGTTCTTCCTCCTCCTGCCAGATCTGCATGGTAACGCCAATAACGTCGTATCCCTGTTCTTTTAACAGCCATGCGGCCACGGAAGAATCCACACCCCCTGACATCCCGACTACAACTCTCTTTTTATCCATCTGCTCTCCATATCTATACTGCATTTTTTCTTATATTAAACAAAATATAATCTAATATTCCTCGTCTTCCTCTTCCTCGCCGTCATGAATATCAGATTTTGGCTTTTCCAGTCCTTCGATCTTGATTCCATGATTTTCCGCATAATCCCACAGCGCCGCGTGGATCGCCTCTTCCGCCAACAAAGAACAATGCACCTTCACTGGCGGGAGTCCGTCTAAAGCTTCCATAACTGCTTTATTGGTTACCTGAAGCGCGTCGTAGATAGACTTACCTTTCACCAGCTCGGTGGCCATACTGCTGGTCGCCACGGCGGCCCCGCATCCGAATGTCTTAAACTTCACGTCCCGGATCATCTGATTCTCGTCTATATCCAGATATATCCGCATAATATCCCCGCATTTTGCATTTCCTACCGTTCCTACTCCACTGGCGTTCTCTATCTCTCCTACATTCCTCGGATGCTGAAAATGATCCATTACTTTTTCTGTATACATTCTTTCTTCCTCCTGGTCTATATCCTACAATCTAAAAACTACATTCTTTATCTGCGCGCCGGTATAACAATCATTTATTATTTGTTATGCCAGAGAGAAAATCTTCATAAAGCGGGGACATATCTCTAAGCGTCCCTACAATCTCTTTCAGCGAGTCCACAACATAATCTATCTCTTCCTTCGTCGTTTCTTCACTGAGAGTCAGTCTCAGAGAACCATGGGCGATCTCATGCGGCAGCCCGATGGCAAGCAGCACATGGGAGGGATCCAGTGAACCGGAAGTACACGCCGAACCGCTGGAAGCACAGATACCCTTCCCGTCCAGCATGATCAGCAAAGACTCTCCCTCTACAAACTGAAAACTTAAATTCACATTATTCGGCAGCCTGTCCGTCTTATGGCCGTTCAGCCTGCAATAAGGAATCTCCTCCATGACACGCTCGATCAGATAATCCCTGAGTCTGCTTTCCTTTTCAATCCGCTCTTCCATCGTAGAAGCCGCGCGTTTTACAGCCGCTCCTAATCCTACGATCCCCGGAACATTCTCTGTTCCTGCACGGCGCTTGCGTTCCTGCGCTCCGCCATGTACGAATGAACGGATCTTAACTCCTTTGCGGATATATAAGAAACCGATGCCCTTCGGTCCGTTCAGCTTATGTCCGCTGGCGCTGAGCATATCGATGTTACATTCGTCCACATTAATCGGTATCTGCCCAAATGCCTGGACCGCGTCCGTATGGAAGATGATTCCACGCTTATGGGCAATCTCTCCCACCTCCTTGATCGGCTGTATCGTCCCAATCTCATTATTGGCAAACATGACGGATATCAGAATCGTCGTCGGACGTATCGCGCTTTCAAGTTCCTTCAAACTGATCTTTCCTTCTTCATCCACATTCAGATACGTAATCTCGAAGCCTCTCCTCTCCAGATATTCCGCCGTATGAAGAATCGCGTGATGCTCGATCTTCGTCGTAATAATATGATTCCCTTTATCCGCATACGCCTCTGCCGCCGCTTTTAACGCCCAATTATCCGACTCCGAACCTCCTGCCGTAAAGTAAATCTCATTACTCTTCGCTCCTAATACACCGGCGATAACGTCTCTCTGCACGCTGATCACTTCCTTATTCCCCGACGCAAAACTATAGACGCTGGATGGATTCCCGAACTTCTCCGTAAAATATGGAAGCATCGCATCCACTACCTCAGGCGCTGTCTTCGTCGTCGCCGCATTGTCCAAATATATCAATTTCTTCATATGTCTTCTCCTCCGTCACTGTTTTATCTATAAATAATATTCTTTTCTATTAAACGTTGCATCTGGGATTCTCTAATTCTCCTTCAGGGTTCATCACCCTGCTCTCTCTCACCAGCTCGTCCAGCATCATCTTGTCCACCGTCTCATTGATACTGTCGTTGATCTTCTGCCATACATACTTCGTCACGCAGCCGTCTGCCGCCATACACCCTTCCTCTGAATAGAACGCCGCGCATTTAACCGGCTCAAGGCTTCCCTCCAGCGCCCGCAGCACGTCTCCAACAGAGATCTCTCCCGAACTTCTTGTCAGCACATATCCGCCTGACGCGCCCCGGATGCTGCGCACAAGCCCCGCTTTCCTGAGAAGCCCCATCAATTGCTCCAGATACCGCTCCGAGATACCCTGACGCGCCGCGATACTATTAATCGAAACCGGGTCCTCCTCGCTGTATCTGGCAAGATCAATCATTGCCCGAAGCCCGTATCTTCCCTTCGTAGAAAGTTTCACTTACTCACCTTCTTCTTTAATCCCTAGTAAACTGCTAGGATATTTTCAATGATAGAATAGCACCGCTTTTTTGTTCTGTCAAGTCCCTATCCGGAATATGTTTTAATAAATGTAAACAGTAAATATCAACAACAGGAGTTTATTATGTCTCGAAAACACACAATTATCAAAGGGACTTTTATCTTAACGCTGACCGGATTCGCCACCCGGTTCATGGGATTCTTCTATCGTATCTTCCTAAGCCATACCTTCGGCGAAGAAGGCGTAGGCTTGTATCAGCTTATATTCCCGGTCTATGCCCTCTGTTTTTCATTGACGTCGGCAGGAATAGAGCTTGCCCTGTCACGCTGCGTAGCGGCGCGTACAACCCAGGGGAAACATAGAGAGGCAAAGGAATTACTTTATACCAGCCTTATTCTCTCCGTTGCACTGTCTGTCTTCGTTACCCTATTTTTACAAAAATACGCCGTATTCATATCCGAACATTTTTTACAGGAACCACGCTGCTCCGAATTACTCATCATTCTTTCTTATACCTTTCCGCTCGCATCGATACATAGTTGTATCTGCGGTTATTATTTTGGCCTTAAGAAAACAGGTGTTCCGGCTATATCCCAGTTTTTGGAACAAAGCGCGCGGACCCTGGGGGTCTTTCTGCTCTATTTATACGGTGTCAGACACGGAATCCGGTTCGGCATTTCCATTGCTGTAGCCGGTTTAGTCGCAGGCGAATGTATATCTTCCCTCTTCGCCTTGCGCGCTCTGCTTGGCAGAAGACACGGCAGATTCTTATCGCAGATACCTCTTCGCAAGTATCTCATACATAACCGGGAACTGCTCTCTCTCTCGATTCCGCTGACCGCAAGCCGCGTCCTTTTGAATCTTCTTCAAAGTATCGAGGCTGTGTCTATTCCGGTGCAATTACAGAGCCACGGAATGACTCTGTCTCAGTCTCTCGGCGCTTACGGTATATTAACAGGTATGGCCCTGCCTTGTATCCTCTTTCCTTCCGCCATTACAAATTCTGTATCCACCATGCTTCTTCCTACGGTAGCCGAGATACAGACGCTTAAACGCAGCCGTGAATTATCAGAATTGATACACAAGGTAACCTATTCCTGCATCTTTCTCGGTAGTATCTGCTGTGTCAGTCTGCTGAGTTTTGGAAAATGGATCGGCGCCGTCCTGTTTCACAGTCCAATGGCCGGGAACTACATCATTACTCTCGCCTGGATGTGCCCGTTCTTATATACGAACAATACTCTGATCAGTACGATAAACGGAATCGGTAAGACAACTCTTTCCTTTTTCATAAATTCCGCAAGCCTTGGAATCCGGATCGCCAGCGTCTTCTTCCTGATTCCTCTTCTGGGTATCAAGGGGTACCTATGGGGACTGCTAGCCAGCCAGGTCTTCGTCTTCCTGTTCTGTCTGGCATACTTGGAATATTATCTGCGTTGTACTAGACAGAACCAATAAAATCCTTTAAAATATCATAAATGGAAGGAGGTTTTTCTGAAATGCGAAAGAAAAAAATACTGACATTACTTTTGATTCTATGTACCATTACCTTCTTAAACACTGGATGCCAGAGAGTTATGATACAGGGAGATTTCTCAGGGCCCGTTGTAAAAGCCGCCAAAATCCCGGCGAAAGAGGCGCCTGCCGTTGCTCTCCCCTCCGTCACGGACCCGAACCTCTTCATTCAATGCCAAAAAGACGGGAATGTGAGCGATGAAATCGTAGAGATCGTGAATCAACAGCTATCTATTCTTCCGGCGAATCTGCGCAATGCATTCACCGAAGACGGATGGTCAATCTATGTTACAGATATAAACATCAACCAGACTTATTACGGAGGTCAGTACGCCAGCGTCATGGCTACGACAAACTATGAGGAGCAGCGAATCCTGGTGGAGTCAAGACAGGACGCCGCTTACGAATCTCCCATTCATGAAATCGGACACTGGTTTGATTACTATGTTGGTTTTCCCTCATACACGGAAGAATTTGCTTCCGTGTATTCTGCGGAAAGCGGAATTTTTACCCGTTCTTACGATTCCTTCTGCGTAACCAGTGCACCGGAGCTCTTCGCCGAAGGTTTCTGGCAGTATATCATCGATCCGAACAGACTCAAATCCATAAGCCCCGGACTATACCAGTTCATACATAATCAATACTGCCAATTATGCTTACGGATCGCCGCAAGCATGACGATGAACGCTCAAAGCGTCTTTAAAAACAATTCCATAATAATCGGATTGACATAGCACTCCAACAGGATTCCTACGGCAAGAAACAATCCCATACTAACCATCTTGGACAGATTCCATTTCGATTCCGGATAAGTAAAAAGGTACCACAAAAGTATCAGATATCCTGCTATGTAGAATACAAAATGCGGCGTAAGAGCGATCAGACATAAGACGAGTCCTTTGATTCCCATCTTAAGGACTGCGGCCGTCATGATCATTCCGCCGCAGAAGCCTGTCCATATCAAGAATCCCGCCACCACTCCTCTGCGAAGCTTCGTACAGCAGAGCGCCGCCGCCAACGCCGCCGGCACAATCCGTATCCTTGCAACATACCACAGATATTCCGGCATGTTGACCTCTGCCTGACTATACTGATTCAAGAAGAATTCGTTAAAAATCCCCATTGACATAATATAATCTTTGGACATCAGATTGGCATAGATAATTCCAACAAAAAAACCCAACATACAAAACAGAACCAGATATCTCTTGTTCTCCTGTATCTTCACAATAATTCCTCCCTTTGTCAAGATACTTCATTATATGCCGGGCAAATTATTTTATTCTCTCATATCATTCAAAATTATTTTACATGAACGTAGCGGGATTCGTAGGCAAGGATTGCGGCGATTGTCTTTGAATCTTCAATCTTTCCTGAGAATATCATTTCTTTCAACTCATTAAGAGAGTAGGATTTCACATCCACATACTCGCCTTCATCCAAATGTTGATGTGAGGAAATCAGATCTCTTGCGACAAAGATCTCTATCCTCTCGTTACAGAAAGCAACCGTCGTACGCAGCGAAAGCAGTTTCTCCATATTCTCCGACCGATATCCTGTCTCTTCCTCCAATTCTCTGCGCGCGCAGTCTATTCCCGGTTCTTTCGGTTTATCTAACTTTCCCGCCGGAATCTCCAATGTTTCCCGCTCCAATGCATTACGGTACTGACGAACCATCAGAATTCTTCCGTCATCCATAACCGGCACGACGGCCGCCGCCCCATTATGATGGATAAAATCCCATTCCGCCGTATTTCCATTGGCAAATTCCATATGATCCTTGTATACTTCCAGAATAGTTCCCTGATAAACCAGTTCTCTCCCGACACGCCTTACTTCATCACTCATATCATATCTCCACCTTTCTTTCTTGTCTATCTTGTTATACCATACTTTTCACCCGTCGGGAACCCTTAAAAGAAATCCTTAAAACAGGCCGAAACCCATTTCACAGAAAGCATATCTGCATTCCGGCAACAAAAGAATCCCCCAATCCGATGGTAGTCGCCGGTTTTTCCATATATCTTGACGGAACCAGTACAACCTTATATGCAGAATGATAACTTTCCAACTCCTTCGCAAATGCAAGCCCCGTCCTGCTTAATTCAAGCTTCAGCGTCTCCCTGCAATCCGACACGCTTCCGTATCTGCCTGTCCTTGCCCTCGTCCCTGATACCAGATTACCAAGGGTAAGCCCCTGCTCTATGTCCGTTCCCGGCATATCCTTCCCGAAGTAAAGCGCATAATCCTTACTGTGGACGACAAAGCCGTGTACCGGATATACCTCTATTAATTCCTCAAGCCCCTTAAGAATCGACTCCAGGCTGTCCTTGTTCACCGAACACCCTTGGGTTCTGGTCAGATCTATAAGTTCTTCTTCATTCATTCCCATGATATCGATCACTTCTGCCAATGTCTGATAAGTGTACTCCCGTATCTCATTATTAATAAAGTGCGCGCTCTCAAAATAAATCCTACAGTCCGGGTTATTTTCTTTGACAGACTTATAATGTACAGTCAGCCTCTCTAATCTCTCCTGCATAATCCTATGGTCCGTGACTGCGTTAAAGCCCGAGATATCATAAGAACACACGTCTCTTGCATTCTTCTCACAATATACAAGAAACTCCTCTTCCACCGGCAATATCTTATGAACCGTATCATATCCCATGATCAGGCGGTTTGAAAGCCCGACCTTGTATTCTTTCCCGAATACTCTGATTACATCATCCTTCGTAAACTGCACGATAAAGTGGCACAGCGCATCTTTTCCTGAGACGCAAGTCTCCACCGGCGCCCTCCTGCCATGCTTTACGGTCTCGATCCGTATGCCGGACATCTGCCGGATCACGTCCCCGGAACAATCTGTAATGTGTACCAATACTGGAATCCCCATACTGCCCAACGCGGCCGCTCCCTGGGCGCAGGTTCCCCCCAGCCCGTACTCCACATCAAAATATTCCGTCAAAACATCTATTACTTTACGCGAAACTATATCCACCTCGCCGCCTAATCCATGAATCACAAAGTAACTCAATATACGCGCCAAATCTTCCTCACTTGCGATCTCATCTCCTTCTCGAAAAGAAGGCTCTTCCTTAAGATATTCCGCAAGAAATCTGTTGAAGTTCTCACAATTCCATCTGACAAGGACGTCAAGATTACTGGCATAAGCCAGTACCACACGCCTGTCAGTCTCTTCACATCTCCGGATCTTATCCGGAATCAATTGAAGATATTCCTGATACCGGTCTATATACATAGATTTACTCCTCCTGGAATCTACCTAAACATTCATTCGCCGCTTCACGGCAAAATATATCCCGGCAAGACGCCGCTATCGAAACATCTGCCGGGAAACTGCCTTAAACTAACAATGTATAATATTTCGCCTTATCATCATCCTGGAAAAGTCTGATCTTCTCCGCAACAACTTCATTCATTGCTTTCACACTGTCCGGATATAACTCGAAGGGTTCTCTGATCTTCGGATCCTTAAGTGTAATACGAAGTCTCTGATAGAGGGCGTCCTTAATATCCGACGAGATATTGATCTTATTAATACCTCTCTTCACAGCCTCTGCAATCTCGGAATCCGCATTCCCGGATCCTCCGTGCAGAACCAACGGAACCGAAACCCTGCTCTTGATCTCAGAGAGCAGGTCCTGACGGAGTTCCGGTTTCATCCCTGCCGGATAGATCCCGTGCGCGGTGCCGATGGCAATCGCCAGCGCGTCGCATCCCGTCTCTTCTACGAAACGTACCGCATCGTCCGGATTCGTATAGATGATGGAATCTGTACCCCCTTCCGTATCTCCGTCCGTAGTCCCGATCGTCCCAAGCTCGCCTTCCACAGACACACCCAACGGATGCGCCAGTTCACATACCTTCTTTGTAATTGCGACATTCTCTTCGAAAGGAAGTGAAGACGCGTCGATCATAACCGAAGTAAACCCGGCGCGAATGGCTTTAACAATCGGATCCCAGTCGCTATGGTCAAGATGGATACAAACCGGAAGTTTGGATTTATTCGCCCTGTCGATACACATCTTGATAAAACTCTCGCCCTGGAATGCCAGTTCATTCGGATGAATAGCTAAGATCACGGGCGCGTTCAGTTCTTCACAGGTATCCATGACACCGTTTAAGATCTGCCCTGTACCGATGTTAAATGCCGGTATGGCAAAATTATGCTCATTCGCTGCTTTTAGAATCTCCTTCATGTTCAGTAACATATCCATAGTCTCCTTTTTATACTAGTTCTCAATATATTCACTCTAATTATTTCCCCAGGCGGATCACATTCCAGGACGCTTTCTTTAGCATGCTGGTCATGCAGCCTCCGTCTAACTTAGAACGATCCGTTCCCTTCGGACACACAACCTCTTTCCCTGCGGCATTGCAGATCTTCAGATCATCATTCTCAAGAACGATATGTTCAAGAACCTTATAACCTTCGAATCCTCTGACATCCGATACTAACTCAATATCTTCTTTAATATTACGATTTACCGCGAAAATCGTCAGTTCATCCTTCTCTTCATGATATACCGCGACACTGTCTACATCTGTGACGCTGTCGTGCTGTGAAGTATCATGTACGGGACTGTAAAGTACAGGCTGCAGAACGATTCCCCGTCCGTATCTGGACGCGTGCATGAACGGATAAAAGATCGTCTGCTTCCATGCCGCGCCGCCGCCCTGTTCTGTCATAATCGGAGCGATTACATTCACCAACTGGGCAAGACAGGCCATCTTCACTCTGTCCGCATGTTTCATAAGCGTAATCAGCATCAGCCCTACCAATAGCGCGTCTTCAAAAGTATAGATGTCTTCCAGAAGAGCCGGAGCTTTCTGCCATGGAGAATTCTCCGTAATATCCAGTTCCTGTGCTTTCGAATGGAACCACACATTCCACTCGTCAAAGCTTAAGTTAATATTCTTCCTGCCCCGCTTCTTCGCCTTCACATAATCACAGATCGCGATCACAGAACGGATAAATTCATCCATATCATCCGATTTTGCCAGAAAATCTTCTGTGTCGTCCGCTTCATTTCCATAATACTGATGCAGAGAAACATAATCCACATGATCGTATGTACACTCCAGCGTCTTAGACTCCCATTTGCCGAATGTCGGCATTTCAAGATTAGAACTGCCGCAAGATACCAGCTCAATGGATGGATCGATCAGTTTCATCGCTTTTGCGGTCTCTTCCGCAAGCCTTCCATATTCGTCCATCGTCTTATGTCCAAGCTGCCACGGACCGTCCATCTCATTGCCGAGACACCATACTTTGATATTATGCGGCTCTTTCACGCCATGGGAGATCCGCATGTCGCTGTACTTTGTTCCCTGGGGATGATTACAATACTCCAGAAGATTACATGCGTCGGCAATTCCTCTCGTCCCAAGATTCACCGCCATCATCATCTCGGAATCTGCTTTCTTGATCCACCTGGCAAATTCATTAACCCCAATCGCATTAGGTTCCAGTGTTCTCCATGCCAGATCTAATCTTCCCGGCCGGTCTTCCACCGGACCTACGCTATCCTCCCAGACAAAATCAGAGACAAAATTCCCGCCCGGATACCTGACAATCGGGACATCGATCTCTTTCACCATATCTATAACATCTTTCCTGAAACCGTCCTCGTCGGACATAGGGTTTCCCGGCTGATAGATTCCGTCATACACGGCGCGGCCAAGATGTTCGATAAAAGAGCCATAGATTCTCTTATCCACTTCCCCGATCTTAAAATCTTTATCTACAATTAACTTTGCTTGTTTTGCCATTTTTAACATACCTCCTATTGACTTTCATCAGCTTGCAGCCTCAACGCATTCCGTCTTAGGATAATAACGATAGAATACCTTTACGAACAATTTCGACTCCAGATAAGCAAGCGGAGACGCTGCAAACAACATAATCACTATAAAACCTTTCAAGAATGCCTCTATCGATACGAACGCCACCAGAAGCGGCGCCGCATGAATCAAAGCAATCAGAATCGTGGAAGGCAGATGCCTGATAGCTATCATCACCGCATTCTTCATCGTCTTTACCACTGTATTATCAAATCTTGCAAGCAACGGGAACACATACAATCCGAGAATTCCCATGAATACCGCCACGATCACTACCCCAATTGCCACCACGGTTCCAAGCTGCATACTGAGACCTCCCGCTATCAGGAAATCCAACGCTATAACCGCCCATCCGGCAAAGACGATCAGCCATATTACCGTCGCCTGCTTAAGATTCGACTTAAACGCCTTCCAATAATCACGCCAGACATAAGATTCATTATTTTCCGCCATCTTAAGCGTCGTATAATACAGCGCGGTTGTCGAAGCCCCGATCGTAATGATCGGAATACAGCTTAGTACATATATGAAATTTAAAATTAACATATCTCCTATCTTCGATAATCCATTCAATATCTTTTCACTGCGCATTTCTAACCGCCTCCATATTTACATCAAATTCTTGTTTAACCCTTTACACCGCCTGCCGTCATACCTTCGATAAAGTAAGACTGGAAACATACGAACAGAATCAGAATCGGTATAATCGCAAAGCATGCTCCTGCGATCAAGATATCGTAGTTATTTCCATAAGGCGACATCAAACTCTGAAGACCTACAGGAAGAGTTACCTTATCAGCAGAACGAACTACAATCATAGGCCACAGGAAATTATTCCAACTCTGCATACCCTGGTAAATACCCATCGCCGCAAAGGATGGTTTCATCAGCGGAACCATTATTCTCAGGAAAATACCATACTCCGTGCATCCGTCAACTCTGGCGGCGTCCAGGAAATCCTTCGGTATACCCGACAGATACTGTCGGAAGAAGAATATAAGCATAGGAACAACCATATACGGCAGGATAATTCCCCAAATACTATCGGATAATCCCATTCCAATCGTCAGTTTATACAATGGAAGCAGAATAATCTCTGCCGGAACCATCATAACAAGCAGTACGCACATAAACAGAAAGTTCTTAAACCTGAATTCATACATTGCAAACGCATATCCTACACAAGCGCTTAAAAACAAAGCCAAAACCAGTTGAACTACTGTAATAACCAAACTGTTCTTATACCACACGAAATAAGAATTCTGTCCGCTGAATAACAATTTGTAGTTATTCAGATTCGCCGCAGCCCAATCCAAATTGAAATTTAGTCCGTTACGCATCAATTCAGAACCCGGACGCAGAGACGACACCGCAAGCAACGCCAATGGAAGCAATGTTATGATTATAACAATCGCATAAAACACAAAAAGCAATACGGACTGAACCTTTGATTTTTTCTTCATATCCATAACTTACTCCCCTTTCTTGAACGTTCCGTTGATGGTCAATTGGATCATATTGATAATCATAACGATAATCAACAGGATTACTCCAATCGCACTTGCCAATCCATAGTTATTCTGCTCCAGACCCATACGGTAAAGATATACAACAACCGTTGTACCAACGTTGTTCGGGTTCGTACTTCCGTTAAATAACAGGAAGGACTCTGAGAACATCGCCATACCGGCGAAAATAGAAATCGTTAATACATATACCGTCGTCGGCTTCAAAAGCGGCAGCGTGATATAACGCATCTTCTGCCATCCGGTCGCGCCGTCAATATCTGCCGATTCATAGAGATCGCCGGGTATCTGCTGAAGTCCGGACAGATAGTACATCATATTAACACCCGTCCATCTCCACATACACAGCAATAAAAATACGATCCATACTGTAACCGGCTTACGCAGCCAGATAATCGGATCTTTTCCAAATATAGAAAGAACCTGGTTAGCAAAGGAACCTTCTAATTCACCAAACATCATACGGAAAACGACGCCGGCAACAACGACTGACGTCAGCGCCGGAACAAACATCGCGCTTCGGAAGAATCCCTTGCCTACCATATTCTTATTGTTCAGCATTGCCGCCAGAACCATAGGTATCGGTATCATGATCGCACATGAAAGCACCATATACAACGCACTGTTCTTTAATGCTTTATAGAATATAGGATTCAATAATGTCTTATAATTCTTTAACCCCACAAACGCTGTATTCTCAGCCGCCACCTTCTGAAAACTCATCACGAAAGTACTTCCTACCGGATAAGCAAAAAAGATGAGAAACGTGAGAACAAACGGGAGTACAAATACATAAGGAGCTACTTTCTGAGAATATAAAAATCTTTTAAATACACTCTTTTTCTCCATATCTTCTCCTCCATATCATTCCAATCTTGATAAATCTTTTCATAAGAAACCCCGCCCAAATAGGGATTCTCTAATATTATGTTTTTAAACATAAAGGGCGTATTTAAATAAATATTAAATACACCCTTACATTACCTGTAGTTTTATTACTTACTTCTTAATACTTATTCGTTATCGTATACAATTGAAGCCTGTTCCATCTCCAGAAGTTCCGTTGCCGGAGTCTCTGTGTCTAACTCAAATGCATTCGCATATGTTGTTGAGAACAATACCGCCGCCGTAGCCGCATAACCACCGGAAATATTCGGCGCCGTAAGATCTGTGCCGTTCTTTTTCAGGATATCGAACGGATTCGTTGTAAAGTAGGAAAGGAATTTGTTTTCCTTATTTTCTGTAATCTCAGGATCTTCCCAAAGAGATGTTCTGATCGGGTCAAATCCAAGGATATTCCACTCGTACTTATTTCCATCTTCTGAAAGCTTAGCAAATGCAAGGAACTCTTTTGCCAAATCTGCATTCTCGGAATACTTAAGAACAGACGTACCGGTTCCGCCCTGAAGCACTTCACGGGTATCGCCTTCATTCCATACAGGAACTTCGTGGATCGCTATCTTACCCTTTAAATCCGGGCAGTAATCTGTGAAACGTCCCATGTACCATAACGGCATGGAAAGAGAAGCAACTCCGCCGCCATTCAGATGTCCGTACCACTCTTCGGTGTGTACTCCGCCGCCAGGCGCGATCTCACAGATACCAAGTTCGATCATCTCTCTTATAAACTCGATAACTTCTGCATGCTCTTTGGTATCAATATTCGGGATACCGTCTTTGTCAACATACTGCGCGTCTTTCTCCAGCATCATCAACTGTGGAAGGAAATAATCGCTTGTCTCAACAGCACACATCGGTTTGCCGGTCTTCTCAAGAACAGTCTTTCCTGCTTCTACATAATCGTCCCATGTAACGATGCTTTCCGGATCAACTCCCGCTTCATCCATAATATCCATGTTATAATATGTAACGGATGCTCCCAGATGGAAGTCAATTCCATACCAGTTATCGCCGTCGCCGTACATCTCTACACGACTCATAACGATATCGTCTTTATACGGCTCAACCACGTCGTTAAGCGGAAGCAGATAATCGCCTGCTACGAACGACGCATAGTTACCGATCTCAATATCGCAGATATCCGGAGCGCCCTCGCCGTTAGACTGGCACGCCATAAGCATCTTACTCTGCATGGTACGGGATTCACCTGTTGTAACGGTAAGGTTGATTGCCTTATCAGGATTCGCTTCATTCCACTTATCTGCCAGCTCGGTATAGAAACCTACATGCAGTTCCTGGAATGTCCAAAGGGCCATCTCTGTTCCGCCGTCCACGAAAGTATTCTTACCAACGGTACTTCCGTCGTCAGAAGCTCCGGCATCATCGCTGCCGGCATCTTCTTCTGTCTTTGCATCTGAGCCGGAATCACTTCCGGAATCCCCGGAACCCCCGCATCCAGCTGCCATCGTCGCTACCATTGCAGTGCAAAGCAGAATGCTTACGATTTTCTTTTTCATAAATCAATCCTCCTATATTACTTTTTATTACGTGTTATTGCAACATCAAATAAGCACAGGCCTGTCTTATTTATTGCTATTTGAATTTTGTGCAACTTGTATGTTTTTTCTCATCTATTGCACATTTATATTGTACAATAATCATTTGTTATTGTCAATATTTTTTCATATATGTTATTCATATTCCCATATATGGGAATATGAATTCTTTTTCTCACCTGTTCGGTTGCTTTCTTTCTCCACTTCTGTTATATTAATAATATCTTAAATTTTTATAAAAACTAATCATACAATTGAGGCATACCGTCTCATTCATACAATTACAAAAGATACACCAAAGGAAAGGAACTTTCATATCTTATGGAAAAGAACAATACTTCTCCCGGGTTCCCGCCCGCGACGGAACGAACTTTACAGATTCTCGATCTCTATGCGGCGGATCCCGGACCAAAAACTTTAAAGACGATCTCGGAACAACTTCACATACCTATCTCTTCTCTTTACCGGATCATCAGCTGCATGCAGAAATACAACTATATCGTCGAGGAACCCTTCTACCCTAATTACTTTAAACTGGGGTATAAATTATCCCAATTTTCCAGTATTGCTTTTTCGGAAAACGACCTGATTAAGCTGGCCCGTCCCTTTATGGAAGAACTGACCCAAAACTCTAACCAGGCCAGCCAGTTATGTATCTTATCCGAGAACTATATCTGTACGATCGACCAATATCTTCCCCGCTCTGCGATTACATACATCTCAGAACTAGGCGAAAAGCTTCCGATCAATGTAAGCGCCTCCGGCAAGCTCCTTACCGCGCTGCTTCCTCCTCAGAAACAGGAAGCATTCCTGAAGCGTGCAGAGAAGGTTTTCCGAAAGAATACTCCTTACACCATTATTGATCTGGAAAGGCTGCAAGAAGAATTCAATAAGATACGGCGCCAGAAATACAGTACGGATGTCGAAGAATATGCTATCGGCATAGGCTGTATCGCCGTCCCGATCTACCACAACAGCGACACGCCTGTCGCCGCGATCGGAGTGACCGGTCCTATAAGCTTCTACCGAAATACGCGCAATTTTGATCTTATGCTGGAAAACTTACGGCGTGTCAGCAAGAAACTTGAAGACCTGCTGCCGAATGTATTGTAAAGCATGTTTTGTAAATGAAAACCTACGGAAATAAAAAAATCCTGAATTTATAAAAATTCAGGATTTTTTCACAATATCTTACTTGGCATAGTCCGTAACCCGCGATTCACGGATTACATTGACTTTGATCTGTCCCGGATATTCCAATTCATACTCAATCTGTTTTGCAATATCCCGAGCCATTAATACCATATCTGCATCAGATACCTGCTCTGGAACTACCATAACCCGAATCTCTCTACCTGCTTGAATCGCAAAAGATTTGTCAACACCTTTAAACTGATTGGTGATGTCTTCTAATTGTTTTAACCTGTTTGTATATGTCTCTAATGTCTCTCTTCTCGCCCCTGGTCTTGCAGCCGATATCGTATCGGCCGCCTGTACAACACAGGCTATCAGACTTTCCGGTTCTACGTCGCCGTGATGCGCTTCTACGGCATTAATGACTGTCGGAGATTCTTTGTATTTTCTGCAAAGATCCACTCCAATCTGAATATGTGAGCCTTCCACATCATGGTCTATAGATTTGCCGACATCGTGCAGAAGTCCGGCACGCTTGGCTATTCTGACATCCAGACCGATCTCGCCCGCCAGAAGCCCTGCCAGCTGCGAAACTTCAATAGAATGCTTCAACGCATTCTGTCCATAGCTGGTCCGGAACTTCATGCGTCCAAGAAGCCGGATAAGTTCCGGATGAATTCCGTGAACTCCCACTTCAAGCGCCGCTGCCTCTCCTTCTTCTCGAATCATGGCATCTACTTCTTTCTGCGCCTTTTCCACCATCTCCTCAATTCTTGCCGGATGTATCCGTCCGTCAACAATCAATTTCTCCAGTGCAATCCTCGCAACTTCACGCCTTATCGGATCGAATCCCGATAATACAACCGCTTCCGGCGTATCATCAATGATAAGTTCAACACCCGTCATGGTTTCTAACGTACGGATGTTTCGCCCTTCACGACCGATAATTCTTCCTTTCATCTCGTCGCTCGGAAGCTGTACGACAGAAATTGTAGTCTCCGCAACGTGATCTGCCGCACATCTCTGGATCGCAGTAACGACATATTCCTTCGCTTTCTTATCTGCCTCTTCCTTTGCCTGCGCTTCGATTTCCTTGATCATCTTAGCGGTGTCATGCTTTACATCGTCTTCAACAGTTTTTAACAAATATTCTTTTGCTTGTTCGGAGGTAAGTCCTGAGATTCGTTCAAGTTCCTGTACTCTTTGCTTCCCCAGCTCTTCCACTTTCGCTTCACGCTGTTTCAGCTGTTCTTCTTTTGCCGTAAATCCTGCTTCCCGCTTCTCGATGGCATCCGCTTTTTTGTCCAAAGCCTCTTCCTTGGAAAGAACGCGCTTTTCATAACGTTGTAATTCATTTCTGCGTTCCTTAGTCTCTTTCTCAAGTTCATTCTTGTTCTTAATAGACTCTTCTTTAATTTCCAAGAGAGACTCCTTCTTCTTTGCCTCAGCCGTCTTTACTGCGTCGTCAATAATTTCCCTGGCTTTGCTTTCCGCATTCCCAATCTTGGAATCTGCATTCTTCTTCAGATTGGAAACCGTCAGGAAATGACTGATAACTGCAGCCGCCGCGATCAGTACGATCCCTACGACAATCAATATCCACATCGGCACAGGAGCACCTCCTTATTTAGTTTTCATTGTACAAATACAACACTTAAATTTTATACTGTTTTCACAAAGATGTCAAGCATTCTGCCAATAACATTTAACACAATAACATTTAAAACTTAAATGCAACCTTAAAATCACCATATTTTCCCGAAGCATAGTCAAAAGCTTTTTCCCATTCTTCGATCGCAAATATACTGGAAACGACGCCTTCTGTCTTAAGGTTTCCCTTCATCATGTTCTCAATAACAAACGGATATGCATACGGACTCAAGTGAGAACCAAGAATATCTAATTCCTTCCGGTCGCCAATAATAGACCAGTCTACAGACGTCTCTGAACCAAATACGCTGAATTCAACAAAACGTCCCAGTTTACGTGTAATCGTCAATCCCTGGATAACACTGGAGGGATGTCCCGTCGCCTCGATATATACGTCGCATCCGTAATCCTCCGTTAACGCCTTTATCTCTTTGTCGATATCGCATTGTCCCGGATTGAATACCAGATCCGCGCCGAACTCTTTCGCCTTTTCCAATCGCTTGTCCTGCATATCCAACACGATCAGAAGTTTCGGGTTTTTCATCCGCGCATATGTAATCATACCCAGCCCGAGAGTACCCGCGCCTGAGATTACTACTACATCTTCATTCGTAATGCTCCCGCGGTCCACCGCATGCTTCGAACATCCATAGGGTTCAACCAGAAGGGCCTGCTCAAGGCTCATCTCTTCCGGTACGCGGCTTAATACACAATTCTTCGGATATCTGACATACTCTGCCATACCTCCGTTGTTATAAGACTGGAAACCCAGCATATCATGGGGCTGGCACATCCAATAATGACCGTCTTTGCAGAATCTGCATTTTCCGCAGGGTACGATCTGATCTGCGATGATCCTGTCTCCCAATTCATAACCTTCCACATTCTCTCCCATCTCTACGATACGTCCGAAGAACTCATGTCCGGGAATAAACGGAGGCTTTACCCATGACGGCTGCACGTCGTCTCCCCAGAACATCGCCGCACCGTGGCTGCACTTCAAATCACCCGCGCAGATTCCGCATGCCTCCGTCTTGATAATAATATCGTCCGGTCCACATTCCGGCGCCGGATATTCCGGCTCGAAACGGTAATCATCTTTACTATACGCTACCAGCGCCTTCATCGTCTTCGGAGTACTTCCTTTGCTTGCCATAATTTGTTTCCACCTTTCTTATTCTTAGAATCTTTTATACTTCAAACTGTCCCCAGACAGTATCAAGCGCCCTGCTGACCGCTCTGTATTTTTCATACTTTTTCTGGTATACCGCCGTCCGTTCCGGATTCGGGTATACACGTTCCGACACATGTACCATATGCTCTGCCGCTTCTTTGTAATCTCTGTAGACGCCGGCCGCTATCGCCGCGGCCATTCCGCAGCCAAGCGCTCCCAACTCTTTGGCGTCGACCGTCTCGATGGGAAATCCCAGCGCATCCGCGAACATCTGCACCCATACCCTGGAATTCACCGCGCCGCCTGCCATACGGATCGCCTCCGGCGGTTTTCTGGAAGATAACAATCTCTCAATGTGCGTACGATGGGAATATACTACGCCTTCATAGATTGCCCGCAGCATATGCGCCTTGTCATGATAGGTCGTCAGGCCGATAAACGCGCCTTTACCCAGGGGATGGGCGTTCGAACCATAGAGGAAAGGAAGGAAATACACGTCGCTTTCTTCCGGATCGACGCCGTCTACCTTCTCGTTGATCAGTTCATAAAGATTACTTCCCTCCGGTATCCGCTCGTTCTCCATGCAATTCTGCAGAAACCATTCCAGATTGCCTGAAGACGTCGCGCTGCATTCTTCCACCAGGTAATATCCCGGCATCGCAAATAAGGAATTCATCGCGATACTTCCATCCATAACCGGCGTCTCGGATATATATTCATTAATACTCCAGGTTCCTGCGATCGTACATAATTCCTCTGTCGAAGTCACGTCTACGGCCACCGCGCACGCATCAATATCAAACATGCCGCCCGCCACCGGCGTGCCCTCCGGAAGTCCCGTGAGCCTGGACGCTTCATTCGTAATCTTTCCGCACAAATCATAAGAATACTTAATCGGAGCAAGTTTGTCATAGACTTCTTCGATTCCAAGTTTCCTTAGGATCTCCCTGTCAAATTTTGCATTCTTTACGTCCATCAATCCTGAACCCGAGATATCTGTAGCCTCGCAATATGCCTCGCCCGTCAGACGGAACCGCACATAATCCTTTACCGAAAATACATATTGAATATTATCATACACGTCTCTGTGATGCTCCTTGAACCAGGCAAGCAGAGATACCTGCTGACACGCCATGAATTCCTGGCATAGCTGCTCGTGCACTTCTTCATATACGCCGTTCTCATACCATCTCTTCGGATACTTCCACGCCCGGCTGTCGGTGGAAATGATACCGTTATATGCCGGTTTTCCGTCTTTTCCCCACGCGTACAAACCTTTGCCATGACCACATACAGCAATTCCCAGCACATCCTCTCCGGCAATCCCGGCCTTCTCAAGCGCACGCTTCACACATTCACAGTTCGCCTGCCACAGCTCTTCCATATCTCTTTCCGTATATCCGGACTTCGGAGTGATCACCCTCGTCTGCTTTCCCGCCGTTGCAATCTCTTTGCCGGTAAGGTCGAAGATCGCCGCTTTCGTTGACGTACCGCCGTTATCCAGCCCTATTACATATCTACCCATCTTCCATACTCCTTCAATTTGTCAGAATTTCCTTTGCTTTTGCAAACTGATCATCTAAGAATCTCCGGTTACTCTTTATAACCTCTTTCCAGTTAGCCTCCCCGCAATACCAGCATTCGGATACATATCTGCGGATCCCAAGCTCGTATAACTTCGCGATTGCCCCGGGGAAATCCACCTGACCCGTACCATAAGGAATCTCCCGAAACTTTCCCGGTACAGTCTCTTTCAGATGCGCCGCGGCGATATGCCCCCGCCCTGCCGCAAGATCTCCCGTCACATCCTTCGTGGCGTTCGATATATTTCCAATATCCGGATATACCTGAAGATACGGAGAATTTACACGGTTCACACTGTACATCGCCTTTTCAACCGTATTCATAAAATCATTCTCCATCGTCTCCATCGCCAGCATGACGCCGTGAGAAGCCGCGAACATCGTCCCTTCTTCAAGATTCCGATAGAATCTTTCCCTGGTCGTCTCATCACTGGTTTCTTCATAATAACAGTCATATCCCTGCGTCTGGATAATACGGATTCCTGACTTTCTTGCAAAGATAATCCCTTTCCTCAGAAGCTCTTTCGCCTCTTTCTCCCAGATCTTGCTTCCTAACGGATACTTTCTCTGCGCGCTGAAACAGATCGTCTCAATTGGAAGCCCCGCCCTCCTTTGAGCGTCCAGAAGATCATATATCTGCCCGTCGTCCCAGTCAAGACGGGACATCCGCATATCTGTCTCGTCTATACTCATCTCTATATAATCATATCCCGCTTCTTTTGCAGACTCAAGCCGCTCTTCCCATGTAAGGTCTGAAGGCATCGCCTTTTCATAGAGTCCGATTCGATAGGTATCTTTGAATTCCATTTAATCCCCTTTCTTCTCCTCAATGTAAACTTAACTGAACTATCTGCTTTCATTATACATTCATCATCTCAAAAAGACAATTACATTTTTCCATCTTTTTTACTTTTGTAACTTTTTCGTCTCAACCATCCGTTTTTCCTGCCTATCGGCGCGGATCCAATTATCAAAAAAGACGGCAAAGAGTACTGATATCATACATTCTCCGCCGTCTTCTGTCTGACTCAATCATAAAATTGTAAGATCTTACGGATCTCTTCATACTTAAATCCTTTGCGCATCAGATAGCTTCCCATCTTTTGCTTCTGGATTCGATCCGCGCTCTCCGGTACAAACTTCTTCCTTTTAAGAATCGCTTCGATCGCCGCCCTTGAATCGTCACTGTCATAAAATTCTTCCAGCGCCCTTTCCGCCTCTTCTTTCGCGACTCCCTTCTGCAACAATGCTCCGTAAAGTTCCATACGGCTCTTCTTATGCTTCCTGCCCTCAATCAAACTTCTGGCATATTCCCAGTCGTTCAGATATCCAAAGGACTTTACATAAGCGACGGCTTTCTCCACAATCTCTTCCGTATACCCTCCCTGTCCAAGCTTCGTCCGAAGCTGCGCCTCCGTCCGCCCCATGTCGTTCAGGAGATGAAGCGCTCTTGCTTTTGCTCTTTTACATACTACCGTATTCAGGATATCTTCAAAAACCTCGTCCTCAATCTCCTCGTCCGTCTCTATATGATAGCGTGACAACTCGCCCTTATACAATACAAAAACAGGCTTCTCATCCACATATACTTTAAATCTGGTCTTCGACACCGGCTCTATCTTCGTCACCGTCATTTTCTATACTTCCTCCGGCGTGTCTTCCGAAGTCTCTGCAGAAGCTTCTTCCGCCGTCTCGTTCTTCTTCTCCTGTTTGTCCTGCTTTGACGTCTGGGACTTCTTCGCGCCGCCCTTCTTACCGTCTTTTTGCATAGGCTTCACATCCTTATCTCCCAGGTCCGTATCCATTCCGATATTATATTGCTCGCGGATCTTCGCCTCAAGCTCTTCCATGACCTCCGGATGTTCTCTCAGATATGTCTTGGCATTCTCTCGCCCCTGACCGATCTTATCGCCGTTATACGCAAACCATGCCCCGCTCTTGCTTACAAGATTGCAGCTCACGGCAAGATCCAGGATATCTCCCTCTTTTGAGATGCCTTTACCGAACATAATATCAAATTCTGCTTCTTTAAACGGCGGCGCTATCTTGTTCTTCACGATCTTTACACGCGTCCTGTTGCCCACCATATCTCCGCTTTGCTTCAAAGTCTCGGTCCTTCTGACGTCCATTCGGATAGACGCATAGAACTTAAGGGCGCGTCCGCCCGTCGTCGTCTCCGGATTCCCGAACATGACGCCTACCTTCTCCCTCAACTGGTTGATAAAGATCACTACACAGTTCGACTTACTGATAACCGGCGTCAGCTTACGGAGCGCCTGAGACATCAGCCTTGCCTGCAGCCCTACGTGACTGTCTCCCATATCTCCTTCAATCTCCTGCTTCGGCACCAGTGCCGCGACAGAGTCCACTACAATGATGTCCATCGCTCCGGATCTTACCATCGTCTCCGTAATCTCAAGAGCCTGATCGCCGCTGTCCGGCTGTGAGATATACAGTTCGTCAATATCCACGCCGATATTCTTCGCATAGACCGGATCCAACGCATGTTCCGCGTCTATGAATCCGGCAATCCCGCCTCTCTTCTGTACTTCCGCAATCATATGTAACGCAACCGTCGTCTTACCGCTGGATTCCGGTCCGTAAACCTCCACGACACGGCCTCTCGGCACTCCGCCCAGTCCCAGCGCAAGATCCAGACTCAGAGATCCTGTCGGAATCGTCTCCACCGCCACCTGAGCCTTAGGATCGCCTAACTTCATTACCGTTCCTTTTCCATAATCTTTTTCCAACTTCGCTATCGCCGCGTCCAACGCCTTCTTCTTATCTTCATTCGCCATAATATAATCTCCTTTTCACAACGAACAAATGTTCGTTCTATGATTAATATACTATTATACTTGCCACAAAATGTCAACACTTAATTCAGGAAAAAATAAGAAAATTCTTTGATTTATCAGATGTGTAATGAAACATAAACAGAAAATAACAGATCCCAGGAACATATCTAATCTGTTTTTAAAATAGCACACTTCCTTCCATCCGTCAACTGAAAAATTCAATCGACGGCGGCAATTCTATGACAATAATATTAATCCCCTGATCCTCCGCGGCGGCCGGCTAAGTTCTTTCATCAAAACATTTCGCCAAAGTTCATGATTATGGATCAGAACCGTAATTTTCGGATATCCTCCAAAGTCTCCCCATACGGCTTATCTTTCCCAAATAACAAGGTTGTGCCAAGCACAAACCCCGCCACCCCCCTTTGGCGCGTATTCAATAATCTTATCCGCGCTGCAGGCTCCGTCCCAATAAATCTCAAAATCCATGTCCTCCTTCATTGATAGAAGAAACAATTGAATACGGTTATTTGGATGTTCGATCATCAGATGCTCGTCCAACGGCCGCTTCGCGGCGCCGGCTATATAACACATATCGTTCAGGGACATGGCAAAATTAGGAACGTACCGGCCGTCCATGACGTCTATATGGAAAGAATCGATACCGCCCTCTTCCAGACTCTTAACCTCTTTCTCCAAATTTCCATAGTCGGCGCACATCATAGACGCCATTAATTGAAACTGCATGCCCCTTTCCCCCGTCTGTCCTTTTCATACTCATTCATAAATATTACTCTATAATTCCGCTTCTGTACCTGACGCTTCCATTTCATTTATTATCCTATGTCAGAAAATTCTTATCCGCATACGCCACTTTATACCGGTAACTATACCGTTCAAAATAAAACGATATCAACCGTTCCGAGAGGAATCCCGGATAACGGTTCTGGTAATGATCCTCCTTTGTTCCTCCATACCCCGCCGCTTCGAATACTATCGGGAAAAGCCATTCGCACAACTCTCTCAACACTTCTTTCCGCATAATGAACATATTACAAGGCGAATATAAATTCTTCCCAAAAAAATCTTTCGCTTCACTATACTCCGACTCATGGTTTCTTTTCAAATACTTCATCATATAGTCCCAATCCGCAGGATCGTGACGCTTCTTGTAATTATCAGCCACACTGGGCGCCACATAGAGAGGCACCGGCAGGATCACATCTACTGCATTCTTTTTCATACGTTCTACCCAGTCTTCCGGCAGGATAAAATGTCTGCGATAGTGCGCTAATCCTACGATATCTTCCCTCGCATTCTTCCAGATCCAATAGAGCACCGTCAGCTCACAGAATTGCTTATTCCTGGCTGAAATATTATCCTCTATATCGTCCGTGATCATTCTCTTTGTAATACGTTTCTCTGTGAGTGCGGCGCCAGCCTGAATCTCCTTTTCATAAGACGCCAGCCGATAGGGCTGCCGCAAAGGAGCGTCAAATATTGACCGTACCACATACACTGCCGCAGATTTTTCCGTCTCATCTTCCAAACTGTCAATTTTGGGAAATTTCTTCCCGATACTGATAAAATATTTTTTCAAATACGCATTCCGAAACTGCCGGTCCAGTTCCGCGGTTACCGGATATATCTTTTCAAAACCAATCTGCTTAAGACGTTCTATGATCTGAGAATGATAAACTCCCCTTGTACATATGTATACCGGACAGTCTGTATCCTTCGGCATATCGCCGTTCAATCGAAGAACGGGTATCTCCCCGATCTTGTCAGGGTTTGTCTCTTCATTATCAAACAGGTATGCTTTTATTCTTATATCGGGGTACAAGTACTGCAGATATGCGGCTAATGTCTGCGCCCGGGAATGGGCGCCAAAAATATATATTTTTCGTATCATGCTCATTTATACACACCATCCGTCCTTCCATACTTCTCTTATACTTTATGTCGTTTTGAACAAAGTCCTTTTTAGCGGCTATAAAGATATCCTAATTGTTCGGCCGCAATTCGTATATCATATCCTGCCCTGGCTATTTTATCATCCTGGCTGCCCCTGTCCAAATCTATCTTACACTCTTCAAGCTCCCTTGCCCAATATTCCTCATCCAAAGGAAGGAATTTCACCAACTTTGTAATCCTGACCTCCTTTGTTACACAGTCAGAAATCAGACACCTTAATCCTGACGCCTGTGCTTCAATTGCCGAAATCGGCAATCCCTCAAACTTCGACGGCAGACAGAACGTATCCATGGCCTGTAAATAATCCTCCACATTCGTCTGCCACTCTATACACAATGTACTATCTTCTATATGGAACTGATTGATCAGTTTCTTTAAAGACTTTAGCATTTCGCCTTTCCCAAGACACAGTAAAAAAAGAGACGGATTATTTTCGTAAGCTTGTACAAAAGCCTTGATTAAAAACTCCTGGTTTTTCTGATAGCTGTATCTTCCCACATTCCCAATCACAATCCGACCTTCAAGGTTCAAAGATTCACGGATTATCTGTCTTCTAATCGGATCAAATCGGTACTTCCCTGCATCTACAGCATTGGGTAATATCCGAATCCTATCCCTCGGAATCTTAGAACCAAAGAGCCAATCTGCCGCCAAAACAGAACAGGCGCAGACATCCGTGGCATATTCCATGGAAAATTGATCCTTGTAATTTTCATGTTCTCTTATCTGTTTTTCTCGTTCCACACAATCTGTCACGTCAATTCCCGTACTATGTGCGTGGACAATTACTTTCTTTATCCCCATTTCCATGGCGATCTGTTCGATCAAAAAACCTCTCCATGAACTGGTATGCAGATGCAACACATCATAACCCTGACCAAGAATACGAACGACCTCTTCTCTCAGACCTTCCTCGCTGTCTCTTTGTGTATTTTGTAATGAATGTACCATAAATCCATATTGCCGGTACTCTTGGGTTCTTTTAAGCTCCGCCGCTCCTTTTGTCAGAAACGCAAACGAATATTTCTGCATATCCATATGCTGTATATGATTGAAAATATAACGATACACCCCATTATTAATATCCGGAGGAGTCATATGTAATATTTTGATTTGGTTTTCATTCATCCGACGTCCCGTCTCCTCCCTTATTTCACATTAATGCATCCCTGCCTGTGTTTTTATCACCGCCCAGCCAATCATCCAGCATGAATTCATCCAATCCCGGAATTATAATCCGGCTATATTCGGAAGCAGTATATCTCAGCACATCGTCACTATATTGATTCAAAGGCATATCTTCCGGCAACTTTGATACGATTCTGACAAAATCGCTGCAATAATTCAAAACCCCGGAATGTATCTCCTTTAAGATCTTCATCTGACTATCCGTCCTCTTTTCCGATTCATAGATATAACGTCCTTCTCCATCTATCTTACAAAAAGACGGATGATAAGAAGTAAATATACATTCCAGGAAATCACACAAAGCAAATATTCTTAAATCCTTTTCAAGCGCAGAGCTTTCTTCAAAATACGCCTCTACCTCAATCGCATCCTTAGCTGCGATACCACTGACGCTTTTCTGAAAATAGATTCCTTTCATTTTATGCCCGATAATTTTTTCCAACAGCGACTGACAGGTTCCCCTGGACATAAAATCAAAATAATAAATCTGATCATATTTATCAATCCCAAGTGCTTTCACATAGTTTAAGTAACCCTTCCTTGCCGTCTCATCTTTTCCATTTTCTACAATCTCCAGCGCTTTTCGTGAAACCATAAGATAGATGTCTTTCGGAAGCTCTGTCAGCTCCCATGCGTCTGCAAGCCGACGGAAAACTTTCTGGACGAGCCACCCATCCCGCGCAGAAAACAGAATCACTGCATCTTTTTTTGTATTTACTCGATGAATCAACCAAACTGTAAATGACAGAACCAACGGCGCGATAAACGCATAGCCGAACTGTTCGGCGTTCATGATCATCGGAATCCCCTTTGTCCCGACAAGTGAAAATGGATTCCGAAACACATCGGCTGCAAGCATACCAAGCATAACTCTGCTTGAAATTGATTTTAAATAGACGAGCACATCCCTGTAAGCAGAACATTCCATCATCCGGACAGACGGCATGATCAAGAATGCGTCCATACCATATCTTCTTGGCGAATCATAATCCGCTTCTTTGTGATCTCCAATATGCAGATATCGCTCCCTCCCTGCCTTTTCTCTTAATATATCGAACAATCCTTTCGGCTTAGACGTAAAATAATCACAAGAAACCAACAATTCCGTATATCCTGTTAAATCAAACTCCCCTAGTAATCCTTCCATTAATTCCTTCGGAAGATACATATCCGATACCAGATATACTTTTTTCTCCTGCCTGATACAATACTCCATGCATAACTTCATCTGTTCTCTTACACAGAGAACACGCTTCTCCTGTTCCAGCTCCAATGCAAAAAGATATTGCTTTTCTGATTCTGACAGACAATTCTTCTCTGCAAGACAGTCATATATCTGATCAATAGTCGGCTCGCACGTTTTTCTTAACTCATGTTCCGCCGCCCTTCTTTCTTCAGAAAATACAAAGGGAAATCTATCTGATAATTGCCTGTCGATTAAGACAAATACGTCAGCCGGTTCATAGACTTTGCGCATAAGCAGTGTGTCAAAGACATCAAAAGAAATAACGTCATGGCAATCAATCTCCTTCTTTAAATCATCGTACGACACCTGAAAATAAGGCAAATCCTCTTCTCTGCTTTTCATCTTTTCGGCAATATGATTCCCATAGATATCCAGAACCGTAATATCATTGTCTTCACACCATCTCCGGATTCGTTTATAGATAATGCTGTGGACCGAAGGTCTTGCAACTACCACGATCTTACTAATTTTTCTTTCCGAAACCTCGTCTAACGACATAATCCGAAATCCGCAGAACAACTCTCCGGTTCTGGCAACGTCCATAACCCCGGCGACAGGATAGTCTTTACAATTCGTAAGCACAGCTTCCGCATTGATTCCTGTCCCATATATTACAATTGCTTCTTTTCCATTAGGATCATAGGTGTCTCTGAATACCCGTACGACTTCTTCCTGCTCTCTTTTCATTCCGACCTCATATTTTCACAAAATTCTATTCAAAATACTTTAAGAATGCTTTGTTGTTCCTCACATTTATAATTCTCTGATTCACGTTCTGCACATCCCTTTTTACATTTCCCCTTGCAAGCCATGCCGCCATCTCATCATCACAGGAAAAAGACAAACCATTTTGATTTTCATTTACCTGGCGGCATACATTTCCACTCCTTATACCAGTAAGAATAAAGAGTCCGGCTTCATAGGCTTCATAATATGTATAGCCGTATGTCTCGGGCAATATGGAACCGATATACGCTATGTCTATACCATATTGAAGCAACGCCTCCGTCATCGTAAGATCACCGCCAGAACCTTCAAGTCCTACAGATACATATGCCACATTCTGTATCTTCAGATGTTCCGGGCAATTCCCCAGACAATAAAAATCATAATCCCTCTGAAACCTGTCTGCCAGACCGGCAAACCGCTCCCAGCCTTTGTTCCATACGGCAGCGCCAAGGTAAGCAATCCGGAGACGGTTATTGACCTGTTTCCTGAAAACCTCCCTCTCAAATTCCAAATGCGCCATCTCGACCATATCAATATCGCCGTAAAACGGCTCAACCCTTGCCTTGGTATCCGCAGAAGGAGCTATCATAAGAACCTTGTACTTCTTAAATAAAACCCGATAAAACTGCAGAAGTTTCCTCCGCTCCTTATCTTCGCTGCAGACGTCACAGATCATATTTCCATCAGATCCGATACACAGTTTTTTCTCCTTATATAAAAATCTGTAGGAACAAAGACAGGAATAATCGTGGATATAATACAAAACTCTGGTCTTCACATTGACAGACTCCAATAAAGTTTTCATCGTGGTTTGACTGTAATAGAGGCTATGTATTACCATACCCCTGACTTTTGGATACATTTCCGTCAGCTCGCCCGGAGAAAACAGTCCCTGATATGCTCCGTCCGCACTCACGGCCAATAAAGAGCTTTCTCTTTTTCCCGTCCGGTAATACAATAAGGGAACAATCTCTATCGTATGATATCCCGACTGATGAAGCAGCTTTAACTGCCCGTCTATAAATTTCCGCGAGCCATTTATCTGCCACAATGCATGAATGCCGCCGCATACAATAATGGCTCTGTCTGCTTCCGGCCGTTTTACATCTGAAAATACTCTTTCTTTTTGCCTTACAAGTCCAACTGTTACTATATCAATGATATCCAGATCTCCATACTGCTTAATCTGGGCAGATATTTCTTCAAAAAAGTGGTTACAGATAATCACCAACGTCTCATCTTTATCCTCTCCCTTTAGTTTTTCAGGAGAAAAAACCTCCTTTTGATCTATTAACGTTCCCCACTTTTTCGCATCATTATCTACAAAATATACGACTCTCTCATCCAACAGATTTCTATATTCTGCATAAAAATTCCCTGTTCCCCAGACAACAATTCTTGTATAATCTCTAAGAACCTCCCCTAGACGCCGGCTCATAAACCTGCCCCCTGTCCAAAGCAATCCTGAATCTCTTTATTAAGAATTTCATCGACTGTGACCAAATCACATATATCTCCCTTTCGATACAGCAAGATCATCTTATTTTTGTCTATATCTTCTTTCATCAAATTTTCTATCATTTCATGCTGATACAGCCAGCTCGAAATAATAATCTCATCAATAGCTCCCCGAATTTCCGAAACAGAGAGAATCGGACGGCCTTCAAATTCATCATTTGACTTTGATGTGACGATAAAATATAAATCACAGTAAATCTCGCCGACTAATCTTTTATAAAGATTTAAAACCGCCTGGGTATGTCTGCCGATTCCATATACTCCGACTCTGTGGTTCTTCTTGCGAAACGGAAGCTTCGTTATCCTGCCTGTAGTTTCTAATCTGAACTGCTTTTCAATTTCTTTGTGCATTTGCTCGTATTTCTCTTTTGAGCCCCAAAATTTATTTATGATATATAATTGCTCTTCTCTATCCCATTTTTCAATTTCACGCATAATTTTCAAAAAAATTATCATTTTGTCGAAAGACTTTTTTTCCGCATAAAACAACGGCGTCCACATTTCCAAAAAAAGAAAAACCAGCTTCTTTATCTGTTCCATCCCCGACTTCTCGTTAACCGCCTGATTCAAATACCCGACAGCATGCAGTAATCCAGAAAAAACAAATTTATTTGTAAAATCAACATTATCTATATTAATCTTTTTATATTTCAGGTACTTCCACACAGAATGCTGCACGTAAACCATATCTGCGCATTTCTTCTCACTCACTTTTCCCGTCATAACAGACTCGGCCCTGCATCTTCTAACATAAAACTTATACGGAATACAACAAATATCCCGAGCCTCTAAAGCTGCTTTCAGACTAAAGAGATTGTCTTCAAAATAGGTTCCCTCCGGGAATTGCAGACCTCTTCCCTTCAGGAGAACGGTTCTGTAAGCCGCCAGACATGCAGACGCAGAGTAACTTTCCGGGAACGCTCTATACAAATAATCTTTTCCTGTCATTTTGCAATAATCCAGTTCCGCCGAATGTATCATAGCTTTCTCGGCAGCCGGGATATCATATTGCATGGATGCATTATAATACAACACATCCACATTATATAAACGCAAATATTCCTTTATTTTCTTACAAGTATCAAGAGCTATATAATCATCCGAATCGATAAAAATAATATAATCCCCTGCCGCATTAGCTATTCCTACGTTCCTTGCAGCTCCCTGCCCTTGATTTCTCTGGGAAATCAAATTAATATTAGGATAGGATCTGCAATATCTGTTACATATCTCCTTACTATGATCCGTTGAACCATCATTAACTAATATAATTTCATCAAAAGTCTCTGTCTGAGAAACCAGACTGGTTATACATTGATCCAAATATTTTTCTGTATTATAAACGGGCACGATAGCCGATATTGTTATCTTTTTCTGCGAAATAATGTTATCCTGGTTATCTTTTTCTTTCATTCTGAATAAATACTCCCTCTCACTGCCTTCTGCAGCGTATCCTCCGGTTTAGATATTTGTTGATCAGCAAATTTTTGCTATCTGCTTCAACGCCTCATACCGTTTGATATCAACAAAATCTTTCACAAAGTCTGTCCCTGGATTCTTGCATATATCTTCCGGAGTACCAATCTGTTCGATTCTTCCCTGATTCGTAATGATAATCGTATCTGCTACTTCCATGGCCTCTTCCTGATCATGCGTGACAAAAATGCTGGTAATCCCTACCCTTTCAATCATCTCCTTAAGCCATGTACGAAGCTCTCTGCGCACCTTTGCGTCAATCGCCGCAAATGGTTCATCCAACAAAAGCAGTTGTGGATTCGGCGCCAGAGCCCGTGCAAAAGCCACCCGCTGCCTCTGTCCTCCAGATAGCTGATGGGGATATCGTCTTCCCAGCTCTTCCATAGAGACCAGCTCCAAGAGCTCTTTTACCCGGTTTCTGATTTCTGTTTTATGTCTCTTCTGAACTTCCAGTCCGAATGCGATATTCTCTTCAACCGTCATATAGCGAAATAAAGCATAGTTTTGAAAAACAAATCCAATCCCCCTCTTACTTCCCGGCAAATGGTTTACCAGAACTCCATTAATCAGGATATCGCCGGAATCAGGCTTGTCTAATCCCGCAATCATCCTTAATATCGTAGTCTTTCCGCTTCCGCTTGGACCTAACAGCGCCGCCAGATGTCCTTTCTCTACTCCAAAGCTCACGTTATCGGAAGCAAGGAAGCCGTCAAATGTTTTGTTAATATGTTTCATCTCTACATACATGGCCTCTTTTCTCCCTTCACTTTCGTTTCCACTCTACGATATTTCTCGCTATCAGTATCAGCACTGCAAGTATCAGCAATATAGAGGAAACTGCAAACGCCGCCGTAGTGTTGAATTCATTATAGAGAATCTCTACATGAAGCGGCAGCGTATTTGTCTTTCCCCTCAAATGGCCGGATATCACAGATACTGCTCCGAATTCTCCCATAGCCCTTGCCGCACACAATATGATCCCGTATAAAAGCGCCCATTTAATATGCGGAAATGTAATCCTGCGAAAAACAGTAAATCCCTTTGCTCCCATCAATCCCGCCGCTTCTTCTTCATCCTTTCCCTGCGCATTCATGACCGGAAACAATTCCCGAAAAACAAAAGGAAAAGTTACAAATATAGTGGCAAGTATAACTCCCGGCACGGCAAATACAATTTTAATGCCTTGTTCCTTTAACAAATCGCCCATCCATCCTACATTTCCAAAGGTTAAGATGAATACCAGCCCCGCAATAACCGGGGATATAGAAAACGGAATGTCAATCAGCGTTGCCAGAAATTGCCGTCCTTCAAAATAAAATTTGGATAAAAGATAGGAAGCAAATATCCCAAATATCGTATTTACCGTCGTTGCGGATACAGTTGCCAACAACGTAAGACCCAATGCTTTTATCGTATATTCGTCCAGTACATTACTCTGATATACGCTCCACCCCTCTTTTAAGGCATTGACAATAACTACAATCATAGGTAAAACCAACATTACTGTCAGAAACAAGGCGCTTACGGCTATTAACATATACTTCGTCACTTTTTGCTTACTCTTTGACATAGCGAACTTACATCTCCATTCATTCCTCATCAATCCGCAAATTTCTGCATATAAATCTGCACAGAATTTATCAGAAACATCAATAAAAAAGAAATCAGCAGTAATACTAGCGCTATTGCCGTGGCATCTGCATACTTATATTGTTCTAACTTTATCATAATCAATAACGGTGCAATCTGTGTCTTATAGGGAATATTGCCTGCAATGAATACAACACTTCCATATTCTCCGATCCCTCTCGCAAATGCAAGTCCGAAACCGGCAAGCAGCGCCGGAAACAATTCCGGCAAAATTACGCGAAAAAAAGTATATACTCTGCCTGCTCCAAGCATCATCGCCGCCTCTTCATACTGTATGTCCAATTTCTCCAATACTGGCTGTACGGCTCTTACTACAAATGGAATCCCTACAAAAATCATTGCGATTGTAATACCGATACGGGTATAGGCAACTTTAATTCCTGCTTTATCCAAAACCATCCCGATCCATCCCTGATCTGAATAGAGATATGTAAGAGATATGCCTGCTACGGCTGTAGGAAGCGCAAACGGGAGTTCAATCAATCCATCCATCACCCTCCGTCCCGGAAAATCATAGCGTACAAGAACCCACGCAAGAACCAACCCAAACACTGCGTTCACCAAAGCGGCAAAAAATGCGCAAGAAAAGCTGACAAAATAGCCCGCCGCAACCTGCGGCGATACAACAACCTTCATAAACTCCTGGAAGCTCAGCCGACCGGCGCCGATAAAAACAGAAGCTAACGGGATCAGAACAATAGCGCTTAACATTGTCACCGTTATACCAATAGACAGTCCAAATCCCGGAATCACACGGATACCTTTCTTATTCTTTACTTTTACGATCTGCTGCATATCCCGTCGCCCTTCTTCCCGCGCATTACGCTAAATATCCTGTATTCCACGGCAGCCTGCATTCATTCCGAATATATTTGATCAAAAATCCCGCCGTCATAAAAGAATTTCTCATATGCCTCGTTCCATCCCCCGAAATCGTCAATCGTAACCAGATTCATATCCAGATCAAACCGGGTTGAAAACTTCTGTAAGATTTCTTTGTTTGACGGACGGTAATAATTTTCTCCGGCCAGCCTTTGCGCCTCGTCGCTGTACAAATATTCCAGATATTCTTCTGCAAGTTCCGTGGTGTTGTGTTCGTCGGCGTTCTGGTCTACTACGGCTACAGACGGCTGCGCCAGTATACTAATACTCGGCGTTACTATCTCATATTGATCCGGATACTCCTCTATGGACAAATATGCTTCATTTTCCCACGCGACCAATACGTCGCCCTGACCATTTTCTACAAAAGTATTTGTCGCCCCTCTGGCTCCGGAATCTAACACCAATACATTTTCATATAGCTTTTTCAGATATTCCCGAGTTTTCTCCTCGTCATTCCCGTCCTTTTCCTGCCAATATGCCCAGGCTGCAAGAAAGTTCCAACAAGCTCCGCCCGATGTCCTGGGATTCGGTGTGATCACTTCTACGCCGTCTTTTATCAGATCGTCCCAGTCCTTTATATTCTTTTCATTTCCTTTCCGTACCAGAAACACAATCGCAGAAGTGTAAGGCGAACTACTACACTCAAATTCGTCTATCCACCCTGCGTCGATCAAACCTGCTTCCTCTATTGCAGTAATATCATGCGCAAGCGCCAATGTTACCACGTCTGCTTCATTTCCCTCAATAACAGAGCGAGCCTGCGAACCAGAACCGCCATGAGACTGGGTTATAGATATATCCTCGCCGTGCTTCTCTTTCCAATACTCGGAAAACAATTCATTGTACTCTGCATAGAATTCTCTGGTCGGATCATAAGACACGTTCAAAAGTTCCTCGTTCGAATCACTTTTGGATGAAGAATCTTGACTTATCCCACAGCCGACGACGAAATAAGATATCGCCGCCGTCAGAATAAGAATATAGATAAAATCTCTTTTCTTCATAAACTTCCTCCTCGAATCAACTCGCTTAATCATTCTTTTCAGCTAAGATTTTAAGTACCATTTCCGCCGACTCTTCCAGAGAATGTATACTGGTATCTATCGTAAGTTCCGCATTCTCCGGCGCCTCATATGAACTGGAAATCCCCGTAAAGTTTGGTATCTTCCCTTCTCTTGCTTTCTGATACAAGCCTTTGACATCTCTCTTTTCGCATTCCTCCAGGGGAGTACTCACATAAATCTCAATAAAACTATCCTCTCCGATAATATTCCTCGCGTTCCTCCTGTCGCTCCTGTATGGAGAAATAAATGAAACAAGAACAATCAGTCCTGCGTCATTTAAGAGTTTTGCCACTTCCGCGATCCTCCTTATATTTTCAATCCTGTCTTCCGGTTCAAATCCTAAGTTCTTATTTAATCCCATACGGATATTATCACCGTCAAGAAGCATCGTATATCTTCCTTTGACGTTCAGACGTCTCTCTACTTCATTGGCCAAAACAGATTTACCTGCGCCGGAAAGTCCGGTAAACCAAAGCGTCGTCGGCTTCTGACCCATTTTCCCCGCACGGATCTCCCGGGTAATATCCAAATTCTGCCACACGATATTCTCCGACCGTCTCAAAGAATGTTCTACTACTCCGCAGGCAGACGTCATATTACTTACCCGATCGATCAGAATAAAACTCCCTAAACTTTTATGTCCCTTAAAAATATCATAAACAACCGGTGAAACCGTCGCTATATCACAGACGGCAAGCTCGTTTTTGTACAACTTCGACACTGCAATCTGTTCTCCTGTATGAATGTCAATTTTATATTTGATATTCATCACAGAAGCGGGAAGCACCCTTGTTCCGATCTTAATCAGGAAATTCTTTCCCTGCGTTAATTCCACGTCGTCCATCCAGAGTATGGATGCGTTAAACATTGCGCTGACTTTGATCTTCGCATCCTTTATCAGCACGCATCCTCTTGAAACGTCTACTTCTCTATTTAAAGAAATCGTGACAGCCTGTCCTTTTTTCGCCTTTTCTGCTTTTTGATCCATGACCAGGACGGAGGCTACCTCGGCTTCTTCCTTGCTGGGCAACACGGTAATCTTATCCCCGACTTGTATGGTTCCTGATTCTATCTGTCCCTGAAATCCCCGAAAAGCATGATTCGGCCGACAGACCCGCTGGACCGGCATAATAAACCCCTGTTCTTCTATTCCCTCTTCTATATTCACCGTTTCCAGATAATTCAGCAAAGTTTCTCCCTCATACCAGGGCATATGAGAATATCTCAATGATACGTTATCTCCTTCTGTAGCGGAAACCGGTATCACACTTACATTACTAAGCTCCAGATCCACCGCCAGTTTCTTAATCTCCTTTTCTATCTTTCGGAATTCCTTCTGGCTGTAGCGTACCAGATCCATCTTATTTACCGCAAAGACAAAATGTCTAATACCCATCAGCCCGCATATACTTGCGTGGCGCCTGGTCTGTAGCAAAATCCCCTGGGAAGCATCCACCAGAATAACCGCCAGATCTGCAAAAGACGCTCCTACCGCCATGTTTCTGGTATATTCCTCATGTCCCGGCGTATCTGCGACAATAAAGCTTCGTTTCTCAGTTGTGAAGTATCGATAGGCCACGTCAATCGTAATTCCCTGTTCTCGTTCTGCCGTCAATCCGTCCAGAAGCAGCGAATAGTCTATCTCTCCTTCCCGGCTTCCTACCCTGCTGTCCAGTTCTAAAGCCCTCTTCTGATCTGCAAACAGCAGCTTCGCGTCGTATAACATATGACCAATCAAGGTAGACTTTCCATCATCCACACTGCCGCAGGTGATAAATTTTAACAATCCATTCATCCTAAAAGTAGCCCTCCCTCTTGCGTCGTTCCATACTCCCCGCCGCCTCATGATCTATCACGCGGCTTGTCCTCTCTGAAGTTACCGCGCCCAACGTCTCCTTCACAATATCTTTCAACGTATCTGCAGAGGACTCTATACCGCCTGTCAGCGGATAACATCCCAGCGTCCGAAACCGTACGCTTTTGTATTCCGCCTTTTCTCCTTCTAATAGACGCATCCTGTCGTCGTCAATCATGAGGATATTCCCATCCCGATACACAACCGGACGTTCTTTTGCAAAATATAAAGGAACAATTTCGATATTTTCTCTTTCGATATACTGCCAGATATCTTTCTCAGTCCAGTTGGAGAGAGGAAATACTCTTATGCTTTCCCCTTTATGTATCTGCGCGTTATATAGATTCCACATCTCTGGTCTCTGGCTTTTCGGATTCCATGCATGCGCCTCGTTCCGAAATGAAAAGATACGTTCTTTCGCTCTTGATTTTTCTTCATCGCGCCTTCCGCCCCCGAACGCAGCCGTAAACCCATAATTTGACAATGCCTGTCTCAACGCCTGCGTCTTCATAATATCAGTATACGCAGCGCCGTGATCAAAAGGATTTATCCCCTGTCTGACCCCCTCCTCATTGGTATAAACCAACATCTCAATCCCTTTTTCTTTTGCAATACGGTCACGGAATTCAATCATTTCTCTAAACTTCCATGTGGTGTCAATATGCAGAAAAGGAAACGGGGGCTTTTCTGGATAAAAAGCCTTCATCGCCAGATGCAGCATAACTGAACTGTCTTTGCCGATAGAATAAAGCATGACCGGTTTTTCACATTCCGCAGCCACCTCCCGCATAATGTAGATGGCTTCCGCTTCAAGAATATCTAAATAATTTTTCATGGTAATCTCCGTTTCGACGCCTTTTTAGTCGACTGCCTGGTCCCCGGCCTCTATGTTCGTTTGCCATTGACTTAGAAACCTGTTTTTCTCTTCCTGTGTATAAAAGTAATCCATTTTGGGGTTTCCCTGATAATAATGATCTACATACTTCTTCGGTAATCTGACTTCTTTTCGGAATTGTATATATGCTAAATTGTACCACTTTTGTTCCGCTATATTTGTATTTAACACTGGTAATCTCTCAGTGCCTGTAAACAGACTGATATCATCTATTAAATCTTCCATTTTTTCTACTTTAAACAAAAATATTTCAACGTTCTTTTCCTTTATAATTGTATATCCCTTGTCCTTATTAAAAGGATATTGAAATATATCAATTCCTAAATGCCTTTTTATCTGTTCGTCAAACCATTCAAATTCATCATTCCAGGTATACGGCATGGAATCCCCCAGTCTTTCTTTTGTATACCAGCTCCCTTTCAGAATGAAATCAACAAATTCTTCAAACATTTTTTGAAAATCATTCTGCAATATCGGCATCCTCATAATCTGCTGTACATGTTCGGTAAACGGCTGCCAAAAAGCCGAATAATCTCTGCTTAATGGTTCGCGTACCGCTACTATCAATTTTATCGTTCTTTTCTTTTGAATCTCTCTCTCCCATATATATCTGTATTCCTCCCCAAGAATATGACTTGGATACTCCAGATAATGCCCTATATAAAATGGAATATTATTTTTTTTAAGTCTAACGTCTAATGAAGACGAAGCAGTTTTTCCGGGTTGTATAACCCATAACGCATTATCCGGAGATTTTATCAGCGCACGCACATATTCCATTCCCAAATCAATATATTTTCTTTTTCTTAATTTGTTCTCTATCTGTAAAAGAGTACGGCGTTCTAAGTTCTCCTTATATATAGATTCGGCGTGTATCTGCAAAGCCGCTCTTATACCCCAATAAGATATCAAACGTACCCTCTGCATTTCCGCCTTTTTCAGTAATTCAAAAAGTTCTCCCGGATACTGAATACATGCGATAACATATGATATCTTCCCATAACGATCAATATCTTCCTTCATTTTATAAGGTGAAATTATTTCTTTATCTTCTATATATCCGCCCCATTTCTTCAAATCCATATCACAGAAATAATCAATCTCTATTCCTGCGTCATGCAGCCATCCTAAAATATCTTTTCCTTTTTCAGCCGCGCCATATATAATAATTCTTTCTGCTTCTTTCAACAACGTAATATCTTTACAAACTTCTAAATCCCATACTATCTTATCTTCACATTCCTTCATTAACATGTTCCCCCCATATCTTTCTATAATAATTAATTTCCTCATCCGTATAAAAATGTGAATACTCTTGATTATTATCATAGTAATATTGAAAATATCTATCCGATATTTTTATCTTCTTTTTCAATTCCTGATAAGTAAAGTTATATACTTTTTCTTCACTTAAATTGATATTTTTCAAACTAAAATCTCTTCTTCCGAGAAATTCTCCAATAAGATGTTCCAGACTATTCAAAGCTTCTAATTTATAAATAAATATCTCTACATTTCCTTTTCTAATTATTCCGTATCCTCTCCTTTTATCAAAGTCTGATTGATAAACATCTATCCCGAAAACACGTTTTATTTCATAAGAAAACCAGGAAAATTCATCCAGTCTATATTCCATAATTAATTCTGACAACTCAAAAAAAGACGTTTCTAAACTTTTCCTCCATCTGGGAATATGACTTCCCAATTCAGAACACCGTATCTCTCCGCCCTCGCTTTTCAAATAATCTCCATAAAACCAGAAAACATTTGAATTATTAGAATTATAAGGCCATAAGTCAATATCGCTATTTTGAAACATAGCCGCTAAATCTCTTGATATAGGTTCACGGACGCCTGTAATGATCTTCACCTTTTTATTTCTTATTTTGTCCAAATAAAACTTCAACTGTTTTTCCGTGAATTCCTGATTGCCAAAGGGAATCGTTAATGAATGAATCTGTATACAATCATCGCCAATAGCCTTCCACACGCTCTGAGATCCTACTTTTCCAGGCTGATAGATAAAAATGTGACTTCCCTGTGCCGCATCTACTAACATTTCAATTGTATACAGCTTCATCAGGTGTTCTATTCGCTTTCTATTTATCGCTAAATTATGGACAATATCATTTCGTAAGTCATCTGATATATCTAAATCCTCATAATGAATGAAAATTGACTGGAAGAAAGCATATAAAGTGCATACTTTAGCATACAAAAAATTCTGCTTTTTACAATTCTCCGCCATTTCTTTAAAAAAATCCATGCTAGAAATTATAATCAGAACTGTAGATCTATCAAATTCTTCTTTTATATCTTTGATTGACAAAACAGAATATCCGTGGAATAAAACGTCCCCTCTTTCTGTATTACACACGCCTGCGATATTAATTTTTTCTCTTTCTAATATGCGAAGTATTTGCTCTCCCCAATACCCCGATCCATAAATCACAATATCACTGTCTTTAATACATGAAAAGTGATCGCAAACCAGCAAATCATTCATTTTATATCCTCCAAAATTGATTGCCCGATTTTTATTCTATTCTTTGCTTTTAATTCCGTTTCAGATATTTTTATAAATTCAAATATACACTTCAAGGAAAAAGCCTTTGGCATATATATCTCTTTCGATTCAAAATTTCTTAAATTTAACAATTTTGCCTCCCTATTATTTTTCGTTATCATAATTTCACTGTTTTCAAATAAATACACAAATGTACGTTCTAAACTTTTCTTTCTACAAAGCGATTCCTGTTCTAAAAAAATCACTTTTCCGTCATTTGAAAACACATATATAAACTTTTCTGATTTTTGTAAATCTGTAACACGTTTATTTATATCTGGAAATAAAACGGTCTCTTTTTCAATATTTTCTGTTCTCGGATTCCAATAAATTAATTTACTACCCTCAGCCTTTCTATTTTGAATCCAGATCTTATCCTCATCCGCCTTTACAACAAATAACCGTCCGCTTATACCTAACCGATAGATCTTATGCATCTTCATATCGGGCAGACAGAAAGCTAATACTACGTCTTCTTCTCTGCATTCCGCCACACAATATAACATGTCGTCTATGATACAGCTTCTGGACCTTCTTATTGATAAAAAATGAAGTTTCATATTCTCCATATTCTTTATCAAAGGTTTCTTCCATTCCAGATCATATCTTACTTGCTTTGACATTTTATCAAAAAAAATTACTTCCCCGTCTATATTCGTCGGCAGCAAAATAAAATTATTCTTGTATTCACCCGCTACTGCTGCATATCTGCTGTTTTCCGAAACAATAGGTATATATTCATACGCGTCAGTATCTAAATCATAAATTAGTATTTTTGAATTATTTTGTGGAATTAAATATAATATATTTTTATTCTTTTCTAAACAGAAGAATAGGCTCTGATAAGATTTATAGCACTCCGGTAAAATGTATTGCAAATTCCATTCTTTTGTCCTCTCATCATAAGCCGCTAGAATTCCACCTTCGTTTATTATCACATAAATCTTGTCTTCTTTTTTTACAGCAAACCGAAAGAAGCCTCCATTCTCCAATACAATATCCATACTCTTCACCTTATAAGCTGCCGTTATTTTTCAAAATTTTTATCTCTTCTTTTACTTTCCATATACTGAATCTAACTTATCTATTAATTCAAATAAAACACATTGGTCATCCCTCTTTCGACGGATGATGCAGAATCTCTCCTGCTTCGCTCCCCGCTAATCATTCCATACTCCATGTTCACGAGGTCCTGGCATACCCAATACGCAACTCTCCATTGCCTTCTAACGCCGACTTTTCTTTTTCTATATCATGAATACGCTCCCCGGTCCTCTCGGTGAAATTCCGGCTTATAATCGCCTGAATTCATCCAAGCAGCTATTCTTATGATCTCCCACACATTCAGATCAGACTATTCTAATAAAGCCTTCCGTCCCCCTGTCCCCGCTTCTTGGCGTTCCTGGCCGCATTCAACTTCTCTTCCGCCTGATATCCACAGGCGGGACACTCAAATACTCCCCCCTGCTTTCTGCCTGTATTTCCGCATTGACTGCATTCAAAGCCGATATCTTTCCCTATCACTTCCACAATCTCCACAGACTGCTCTTTGCATTTCTGCGTCATTCTGTCGCGGATATATCCTCTCTGCCACAACGTATTATAATGGTTCGCTCTCTTATTCGCGCCGCCGGACTGTGGCTTTGGAAACTTCGGCATATAGATTACCTGCGGTTTCTCTATGCGCAGGAACCGATTCAGTTCCCGGTTGATATAATTGTGGAGTTGTTCTTCATATCGTTTCTTCCTGCTCCTGTACTTTTTCCTTCCCGGATTATCCTCTTTATTGTGCATATAGCTTCCTGTCTGTTTCCGAAGCCAGTCTGCATATGAGATCTGATACTTTCCCAGTTCTTCCCCATACTTACGCCCTTCGTCCGTCGTAAACATCGTATACATACCGACCGCTATTCCCACATGATTCCTATAGTCCGCATGTTCATGGATCGTCACCTGAATCGGAACTTTTATTTCTATCCTGCCGTATTCGGGATATAATTTTATATAGAGCTGAGACTTATACCGGTTATTATCCGTCAGCAAGACAAATATGCGTTTCCGTTTCTGTTTTACAGATATATATATCCCATGGTCCGCATACCGATACGCTCTCTCCGCTATGGCAAATCCTTCCGCTGTGCCGGCATGCAGTCTTGAACGATGCTTCCGCACCTGCCGGCAGAGATAATTCTGCAGCCTTTTTATCTCTACTTCTTTTGACAGCATATCATACTGCCGCTGCACCTCCTGCTTTAATTCGACCGGTTTCTGATTCAGCACCGACTCAAAGGCATTATTCACTTTCAGCAGGAAACGCAGGTAATGCTTCTCCTGTTCCGTAAAACCTTCGTTCTGATTTACCCGTTTTAAGATCTTTGATTTCGTATTTGTCCACTGGCACTTGATATCCCCCAGGGCGTCGAATACTGCAAGATAGAAATATACGGAAGGCATCCCAAGCCGCTCTCTGAGTCCGTCCTTCGTCATTTCATTCTGCACGGTGTACCCCGGATAGATCTTTGACAAACTCCCTATCCCTCCAAATCTCTCATATACATAATTTTTTACTTTCCTGTAATCTTCTGCAATATCCAGCAGTTTCTGCATATCGTCGGCCAAAACAGGCTCTTTATTATACTGACGGACGGTTTTACACATCTTTTCTGGCGGCATTCTTACTCCCCTATCTGAATAAAACAGGACAAAATCTCATTTCAAAACACCTGCAAACACCGTATTTTCCTGGGCAAACAAGGTTTCTGAAAAAGTGTACTTTTTCGGAATGATTTTCCGTGGAAAAATTTTAGACAAAAACCACAAAAAAATTAGATTAATTTTATTGACTATTTGTCGATAATATATTAAGATAGACAGGAATTTCTATCAAAAAAACCATTCCGAAAAAGTACACTTTTTCGGAATGGTTTTTTGCAATATTTTCTGATAAATTCTAATATTTTATCGTATTTTCAAATAATATAATCGTATTCAATAGCAACTAAATCTACGACAGCAAGTCTAAGACAACAATATCAACCCCATAATCCACCGAAGCGCCCAGCTAAGTTCTTTCTCATCCACATCCTTATCCGTTACCACGGCATAGGACGCAATCTCATTCCCTTCCAGGAGATATCGGATTCTTCCCACCTCCGTACCCGCTTTCACAGGAGCGGACATAGAGTCTTTTACTTCTGTCTGCACTTCAACGTCTTCTTCCTTTCCAAGCAGGACCGGAAGTTCTTCCTTTCCTTCCACATGGATCGGAACCTCTGTCTCGTTCTTATAAGGATCTTCTTCTTCGATTCCCCGCTCGACTTCTATGTCCGGGAATTCTACGTCCTTCCATACGTCTCTGTATTCATAATTGGCAAGGCCATACTCCATGAGCTTGCGGGTATCCGACCATTTGTACCCTTTATTATTCGGCCAGCCGCAGGCCAGCAGAGCCACTATAAAAGTTCTGCCGCCGCGTTCCAGAGCGCCTATATAACAATATCCCGCGTCCGCGGTAAAACCGGTCTTTCCGCTTAACGCCCCTTCCATCATATCCAGGAATGCATTATGGTTATTACAGGAAAAGCTTCTGCTACCCTCCACATTCGTAAACTGATAATTCTTTGTCCTTGTGATTTCAAGGAATTGATCTTTGCAGGAAGACTGCATTATGCAATACCGCATAATCAACGCCAGCTCCCCGGCCGTCGTGGAATGTGTCCCCTTCTCGTCGCTGCCGTCAAGCCCGTTAGGGGTCACAAAATATGTATGCTCGCATCCCAGCTCCTCTGCTTTCTGATTCATCAATTCCACGAATCCTTCTACAGTCCCGCAGAGTCCTTCGGCGATCACCACCGCGCTGTCGTTGTAAGATTCCAGCATCAGCGCATACAGGAGATCCCGCAGGTAGAACTGCTCCTGATCTTTTACGCCAAGCCTTACTTTGGGCTGTCCCGCCGCATAAGCAGACGCCGTAACGATCTGATCTTCCTGCATATTCTCCAGCGCCAGGATACAAGTCATAATCTTTGTCGTACTGGCCATAGGACGAACCACATCTTCTTCCTTGCCAAACAAAACACGCCCGCTGTCAGCATCCATAAGCACTGCTGACCGGGCGTACAACTGGTCGGGCGCCTCTCCATTCCCTTCGGCATGAATCGAAAGATTCCCAAACCATACACACATAATACAAACGATAAGACCTATTGAAAATATCTTCTTTTTCATCTGCCACACCATATAACCCAAGTTATTAAAGTGTATGCCGGCTTCTTCACCACTATTCCTAATATATTCGCCGTATCATATTCATACCGGCACATCATTACATTAAATTCCCGGCATGAATTCCTGAGCAATACCCGCCTCGCTGTCATATGACGAATATATCAGATATCCAGCTTTAGCTGAATCTCCTCTTCCGCCTCTTCCTTAAAGCTTTCCACCTGCTCCGGGTTAGGACTCGGCAGATCTTCTACCGACCGGATATCGAATCTGCGCAGGAATTCCTCCGTAGTCCCGAACAAGATGGGTTTTCCCGGCGCGTCTAGCCGTCCCTTTTCGCATACCAGATTATACTCCACCAGCTTATTAACCGCATGATCCGATTTTACACCGCGGATCTTCTCCACCTCCAGCTTCGTTACAGGCTGTTTATACGCGATGATCGACAGTGTTTCCAGCAAAACGTCTGTCAAAGTATATTTCTTCGGCTGCTTTGCCACACGAATCAGATATTCATACATTTCCTTCTTTGTACACATCTGAAATGAATTCTCTAATTCGATGATCCGCACTCCCCTGTCTTCAGCCTCATACTTATCCATCATACTGTGTATGAGTTTTTGAGTCGTCTCTTCATCATGCCCGATAGCTGCCGCGATCTTTCCAAGCTCCACAGAATCCCCCATGGTAAACAGGACTGCTTCTATGACGCCTTCCAATCTCCTGATCTCCACTTCTCTCATTACTACCTTTCCACCCCTAAGCCGTTACTCTGATACATCGCCTTATCATTGACAGGAAGCTTCCTGCCGTCTGCCTACGTCACTTTATACCATACAACCGCACAATATTGTAATCTCATCAAAGGGCTGTTCTTGCTCTATATGAATCGTGCCGTCTTTCATCAAATGTAAAACCGCGAGAAACGTGACGACAACCTGAATTCTGGAATGCTGCCGCTCTAATAATTCCCGAAACCCAAACTTTCTATGTTTTTTCGCAAATTCCGCCACATACAGAAGCTTGTCCGGAAGCGTCACCTCTTCTTTCTCTATCTTGCCGAACTTGCTTCGGACAGGATCTATCTTATCGGTCTGCCTTCTCATAACTTCCCGGAACACACGATTAAGCCTGGCAAGGGTTAAGTCTCCCAGAAGCTGATCCAGATCCACCGGTTCTTCAAACGCCAGCACTTCCTCCGGGATCGCGGGACTCCTGTACATCGCCTGTTCTCCGTCCACCTGCCTGTCCCGCAATTCGTATGACATGTATTTGTACATCTTATATTCCAGAAGCTGATCCACCAGTTCCTGTCTGGGATCTTCCTCTTCGCCTTCCTCGTTGACTTCCTTTGGCAGCAGCATCCTGCATTTGATATCAAGCAGCGTGGCGGCCATTAACAGGAATTCGCTCATGACGTTCAGATCCTCTTTTTCCATGGCCCGGATGTATTCCATATATTGATTCGTAATCTCCACGATCGGAATATCGTAGATATCGATCTTATTCTTATCGATCAGATGTAAAAGCAGATCCAGCGGCCCTTCAAAGACCTGCAGTTTTACCGGAATCCCCATCGTCTTCTCCTATACTTTCTTTTATCGCAATTTTATTATTATACAGGATATTTTCCGATTCTACAAGTTCAATCACGACTATTTCCGCAGGATTCAAAAGACGCACCGGTACGGAATGGGCGCCAAGTCCTCTGCTGACCACCGCCGCCGCATTTCCTACAGGATAACATCCTCCTGAATATCTGGGAAACAAGGTAAAATCCGGAGCGATCACGCCGCCGATTCCCGGAATCCCGATCACGCCGCCGTGATAATGCCCGCACAGAATCAGATCCGCCCCCCATTCCTGATAGATCTCCGTATACGCCGGATGATGCGCCAGCAGGATCTCATACGCGGCTTTTGATTCTCCGATTCTTTCTTCTATCTCCCGTACCTTAAGCCGATCCCTTCGGAATCGATCATAAGCTTTCATCGGTATCTCAAGCCCTGTGACCCTGATCCGGGCTTCGTCCCACTCAAACTCATCCGATTCGTTTTCCAGTAAATGAATTCCGGCTTTTACAAGCAGCGCCTTATATTCCTGATAGGACTGTTCAAATCTCCAGGGCTGTTCTTTGAGCTTCTGTTCATGATTGCCGTTCCCGCAGTATACCTTACAAATACTCGTAAGACCGGACAGAAACCTGACCGTACCGCTATAATTATTCCCGTCCGATCTAAGCAGCATATCGCCGCCGATCAGGATCAGATCCGGCCTCTCTTTTTCAATCGCACGGAAGAGAGGCTCGTTATCTCTTCCATAACAATAGTTATGCAGATCGCTCAGAAAAATAATTTTTCTTTTGCTTCTAAGCCCTGCTAATTTCACAGAACTTACCCTGTACCGGGTCACTTTAAAACTGTGTAATTCACGGACGATCTCAAGAACCGCCGGAATCCCAATCATCAATAGCATCAATATTAATGTTCTCAATTGGCGTCTCCCATCTGTTACCTGGGTTTTGTTCCGTTCCCATCTCTCTTAGCCAGCTTAAGACGGTTCAATGAGACCTCTTTCTCCCCTGCCTGAACTCGTATCTCCGCGCCGTCTTCCAATAGATATACCTGTTCCACTGCATCGTTCTTACGCAGCTTTATTCCGCGGACTCCAACTGCCCCCTTCTTCTTCCCCGGCGCTTCTTCTGCCGGGAATTTTAAGAAATACCCGTCTTTCGTCTGCAGAACGATATTTTGATTCTCGCTTATGACCTGAACGCCGACCACAGAATCCCCTTCCTGAAGCTTCGTAGCGGCAATCGTCCTCTTTGCTACCTGGAATTCCACGCCGTCTACCTTCTTAATCATTCCCTGTCTGGTTGCAAAGAGAAGTTTCGCATATCGCATCTGCTCCGCGTCGCAGATGTAGACGATCTCTTCCTGAGTACTGTCGAAATTACTTACATTGTCCACCGGCTGGCCTTTGTCCCGGAATTTTCCGTAGGGCAGGTCCAGTATTTTGATCTGATGCATCTTCCCGGTATTCGTAAAAATACATATCTTCCCGGTATTCAAACAGGATATGACATATTTATTCTCAGCATCCGCCGCTTCTTTATTCCGTGCGTAAGTATTGGTATCAACCGTTCTGGCATAGCCGAACCGATCCATCAGGAAGACGACTTCCTGTTCCTCTACCTTCTTCTCCTCGTAGACGGCTTCCTGTGCGTTCTCGATCACAGTGCGCCGTTTCCTGGAAAATTCCGCTTTCAGCCTGTCCAGATCTTCGATGATGACGTCCGCCATAGATTCATAATGGTTCAGGATATCTTCATACCGTGCAATTTTCTTAAGCGTCTCGTCATGCTCCTTCATAAGAGCTTCTATCTCCAGGCCGATCAGCTTATAGAGACGCATCTCTAAGATCGCCGTTGCCTGACGTTCCGTAAACCGGAGCATAGACGCCATCTTCTTCGATATCTTAGTCTTGAATTTGATATTGTCTGTTACGCCGCTCACCAGACATGCTTTCGCATCCTTCACGGACTGGCTTCCCCGAAGGATCTCAATGATCAGGTCGATCACGTCGCAGGCTTTGATCAGCCCCTCCTGGATCTCTTTCTTATCCTGCTCCTTATTCAGCAGATTCCTGTACTTTCTGGTTGCCATCTCAAACTGGAAATCCACATGATGTTCGATGATCTTCCTAAGTCCCATGGTTTCCGGTCTGCCGTTGGCCACCGCAAGCATATTTACCCCAAAGGTGTCCTCCAGACGAGTCTTCCTATAGAGCATATTCTTCAGATTCTCTATATCCGCTCCCCGCTTGAGTTCGATCACGATCCTGATCCCTTCTTTTGAGGACTGGTTCGAGATATCCACGATATCGTTGGTCTTCTTCGATTCCACCAGAGCGCAGACGTCGTTTAAGAATTTTCCGATCCCCGCCCCGATCATTGTATAGGGTATCTCCGTGATGACCAGACGCGTCTTGCCCCCCTTCATCTCCTCGACCTCTACCTTGCCCCGCAGTTTAATCTTACCTGCGCCCGTCTCATAGATCTCCGGAAGGTCGTCTTTATTCACTACGATTCCGCCTGTCGGGAAATCCGGACCTTTGATATACTTCATCAGTTGTTTCGTACTGATCTCGTCATTCTTCATGTATGCCTTGACCGCGTCGATCACTTCTCCCAGATTATGAGTCGGGATACTGGTCGCCATACCCACTGCGATTCCTTCCGCCCCGTTGACCAGAAGATTTGGAAGCCTGACCGGAAGCACCTCCGGCTCCTTCTCCGTCTCGTCGAAATTCGGCACGAAATCAACGATATCCTTGTCCAGATCCGACAGATAAGCCTCCTGCGTCACCTTCGCAAGCCGCGCCTCCGTATAACGCATGGCCGCCGCCCCGTCTCCTTCGATGGAGCCGAAGTTTCCATGCCCGTCCACCAGGATCATTCCCTTCTTGAACTCCTGCGCCATGACCACAAGCGCCTCGTAGATAGAGCTGTCTCCGTGAGGGTGGTATTTACCCATGGTATCTCCCACGATACGGGCGCATTTACGATACGGCCTGTCATAGCGTATCCCCAGCTCATGCATATCATAAAGCGTCCGCCGCTGCACCGGCTTAAGACCGTCCCGGACGTCCGGCAGAGCCCGTGCTATGATGACGCTCATGGCATAGTCAATGTATGATTTCTTCATGACATCCGAATACTCGGTTCTGATAATCTGTGAATCCTGCATTTTCTTCTCCTCTTTCTAGGGCACTCTCAGAAGCTCCTTATACACATATACTGAGAGTGCTTTTATATTCCCGTCAGATATCCAGCTCTGCTTCCGTGGCATTCTCATAGATGAATGTTCTTCTCGGCGGCACCTCCGTACCCATCAGCATCTCGGTCACGCTGGACGCCATTCTCGCGTCTTCGATCTCCACCAGCTTCAGAAGACGCGTCTCGGGATTCAGAGTCGTCTCCCACAGCTGCTGCGCGTCCATCTCTCCCAACCCCTTATATCTCTGCAGGGTAAACGGGCCGTCGTGCGTCTTACGATATCGTTCTAAGGCTTTGTCATCATAGAGATATTCTTCCTCCCCCTTCTTCGGCATCGCCTTATAGAGCGGAGGCATGGCGATATAAACATGCCCTTCATAGATCAATTCCGGCATAAAACGATAAAACAACGTAAGAAGAAGCGTAGAGATATGCGCCCCGTCCACGTCGGCATCCGCCATGATGATGATCTTGTCGTACCGCAGTTTACTTATATCAAAATCATTGCCGTACCCTTCTGAGAAACCGCAGCCAAAGGCGTTGATCATCGTCTTTATCTCGGCATTCGCCAGTACCTTGTCTATACTCGCTTTCTCAACATTCAGGATCTTACCCCGGATGGGCAGGATTGCCTGATACATCCGGTCTCTCGCCGTCTTTGCCGACCCTCCGGCAGAATCTCCCTCCACGATGAAGATCTCGCACTGGCTTGCGTCTCTGCTCTCGCAATTAGCCAGCTTCCCGTTGCTGTCAAAGGAATATTTCTGTTTGGTCAGAAGATTCGTCTTCGCCCGTTCTTCCGTCTTACGGATCTTCGCCGCTTTCTCCGCGCATCCGATCACCTTCTTAAGGCTGTCCAGGTTACGGTCGAAAAAACGGATGATCTCGTCGTTCGTCACTTTACTGCACGCCTTGGACGCGTCAGGGTTGTCCAGTTTCGTCTTGGTCTGTCCTTCAAACCTCGGATCCGGATGTTTGATAGACACGATCGCCGTCATCCCGTTCCTTACGTCCGCTCCGGTAAAATTTGAATCCTTCTCCTTCAATATCCCCAATTCTCTGGAATATTGATTGATCACAGTCGTAAAAGTCGTCTTAAATCCGGTCAGATGCGTCCCGCCTTCCGCGTTATAGATATTATTACAGAACCCAAGGACATTTTCATGAAATTCATTCACATACTGGAACGCGGCCTCTACCTCGATCCCTTCCGCTTCTCCCTTAAAATAAACCGGCTCATGCACCGGCTCCTTCTTAGAATTCAGATCTTTGATAAATCCCAGAATCCCGTCCGGTTCATGGTAGACGATATGCTCTGTCTCACCGCCTCTTTTATCATCAAATATAATCGTTAGCTCCGGATTCAGATAAGCCGTCTCATGCATACGGCTCTTAACTTCCTCCGCCCGGAACTTCGTCTTTTCAAATATCGTGTCATCCGGGAGGAAATTCACTTTCGTCCCGGTCTTTCTGGTCTTTCCGATCTTTGGAAGCAGCCCGTCCTGAAGCTCGGTCACAGGCTTGCCCCGCTCATACCGGTCCTGATGTATGTAACCTTCCCGGCTTATCTCCACATTCATATAAGCAGACAATGCGTTTACAACCGAGGAACCGACTCCATGAAGTCCTCCGCTGGTCTTGTAAGCCGAATCGTCAAACTTACCGCCCGCGTGAAGGGTCGTATAGACCACTCTGGCCGCCGATACTCCCGCGGCATGCAGACCGACCGGTACGCCGCGTCCGTTATCCGCTACCGTAGCCGAACCATCTTTCTCAAGAATCACATGGATCTCCGTACAGAAACCGGCCAGATGCTCATCCACCGCGTTATCCACGATCTCGTAGATCAGATGATTCAGGCCCTTCGTCGATACGCTTCCGATATACATCCCCGGTCTCTTTCTTACCGCTTCAAGTCCTTCCAATATGGCGATACTGTCCGCATCATACGTATTATTCTTAGCCATTTCTCATAATTCCTTTCCAAATGTGCTGACCACATGATAACTCACCCTATCTTAGCACAAAATGTAGTCTGATTCAAATACATTTTTAAGGCGCTAAAACCGTATGTAGTGTATCCGCCAGTACTTCCATCGCATTGCGCATCTCTTCCACCGTATTTGTCTGGGCTCCGGCTTCAATCAGAAGAGTCTTCGGCTTCACATGCATATTATACCGGTACCCCCGCAGATAGATATGTCTGGTAAACCCCGGATACTTATTGACCGCCGCAATCTGCATCTGAAGAGAAAACGCCAGATTATCTTCAATATATGGATTTGCCAGATAACCTATATTGCCGTTCGCCCGAGTTCTGCTAAGACCGTTGAAGAACATGATCTGGGCGGTAGGTTTTCCGTTCACATCCGTCACCAGATGCGTTCCTTCCCCCACGCCGTCCCGATGAAGATCGATCACTACCTCAATACTCGGGTTCTTACTCAGGATCTCCTGTATCTCCGGTTCCGCCAACTCATAAGCCATGCTGCGATCCAGCTTTCCGTCTACCAGATCATAGACTCCCTTATGATGAAGCGTCGGAATATCATACGCGTCGTTCAAAAGCTCTGTAAGATAATCTCCCATTCCGAGAATCGTCGTACCGGTGTCTCCGGCTGTCGAATCGGCGAAAGCCTCCTGCGAATGTGTATGATAAATCAATACTTTCGGTCCCTCAACGGTCATATCAAGGCTCATATCCTTTCCCATAAGCTTCTCGGCATTCAGCAAGTCCGGATCTGCCATCGTATTCGAGTCAACCGTATAGAAGGTTCCCAACAGATATTCATAATTCATAAGCTTCTCCATAGAAGTGTCGATCTGTGTTCCGGAGGTTTGTATCACCTCCTCTGCCTGGCCGTCTTCCGTAACAAGATTACCGTTCTCATCTACCATATTTTCATCGTTTGCCTGGCTTTCAAGAATCATCTGATAGGTCTCCCGGTCTTCCACGTCTGTATAAGAAGCCGATTTTTCTTCCATATACATTCCGACGGGGATCATTTCCATTACCTTTTGTACCAACCAGGTTTCCAGGTCCCTTTTGTTTCCTTCTTCCAGATACGAAAATCCCGGGAGATAAGTTCTTTGGGAGTACCTGAGCAGTATCCGGCTAATCCTGTCCTGATTATTCTCCCCTCTTTCTATATGTACAGGCACATGCATACAGGCATACGCTATCAGTATGCCTGTAATGACCCCAATCATAATCCGGCTGATCCGTTTTCCGCTCTCCACAACACCACTCCAACCATATAATTCTTTAACACTATATGACGCCCATTTCCCGATTATGTGCATGTCCCTTTGAAAACAACATATTCAGTGCTTCCGATATCGTATAGCTGATCCGCTTAACCGTTTCGTCAATATCCTTGGGAGTCACGAACAGTCCGTTCAGATGGGGGGAGATCAGTTCTTTTACCAACTCGTATTTTTCAGCGGCATTGTACCCTTGCATGACTACGCCGACTCCACGAAGCGTCTCTGAACTTTCTAATGCAAGAATCAGATTCTCCATCGTATCATTGACGATCGTAGCGGCGTCTACGACGGTCGGAACCCCGATTGCAATCACCGGGACTCCCACAGTATCTCTGGTAATCGCATTCCTGTGATTTCCGACGCCTGATCCGGGATTGATCCCCGTATCTGTAATCTGAATGGTACGGTTCAGACGCTTCGAACTCCTGGCCGCCAGGGCGTCCACCGCAATAATCATGTCCGGCTTCGTCTCTTGTACGATCGCTTTGACGATCTCCACCGTCTCCATACCGGTCTGTGCCATAACCCCCGGGACGATAGCGCTCACCAGACGCACATCCTCCTCTCCCATGGCGTATTTCCCATACTCTTTCACGATATGTCGGGTAATATTCAGATTATCCACTACGTAGGGACCCAGCGCGTCCGGCGTAACCTTCCGGTTTCCAAGGCCCACCACCAGGATTGAATAATCCTCCTTATCCTTCTCGACAAACCGTTCCAGGAACTTCGCCAGCTCCTTGGAGATCTCGTCATGGTAATCCTCATCCGGAACCGACATATTCGGCGCCTCCATGGTAATGTATGTGCCCACCGGCTTCCGCATCACCTTCGCTCCATTCTCGGTCTCAATCCTGACCGTCGTCACCTTTATCTCCCTCTCTTCGTCGTAATCCTCTTTCAGGGAAACCCCCTGAACCTCCACATTGTCCGATTCAAACCGCTCTTTGTCCTCCAGAGCAAGGTCGGTTCTGATGCTATATTTCTCAATCATCCCAAACATCCTCACTTTAATCGTATTTAATTCTATTTTTTACAATATTTTGAGAAATATGTATTGACAGAACCCAATACTTGCCCTAAAATAAATTCGTATGTTTCGTTAGAACGTCCGTGTCCGGCTCTAACGAAGTCAGAATCGATACTAATGAATCGAAATATAAGATATTGGAGGTGGACAAATTGGCTAATATCAAATCTGCAAAGAAGAGAATCTTAGTGAACGAAACAAAAGCTGCAAGAAATAAAGCAATTAAGTCTAAGGTAAAAACTTGCGTGAAGAAAGTAGAAGCTGCCGTCGCTAACAAAGACGCAGAAACAGCTGCTGCTGCTCTGAAAATCGCGACTGTTGAGATCAACAAAGCAGGAAGCAAGGGCGTTTATCACAAGAATACCTGTTCAAGAAAGATTTCCCGTCTGGCAAAAGCCGTAAATGGGATTGCTTAATGAAGCGGTTTATTGCGAACAATAGATGTTAAAAAAACAGCCATACCGTCAGTGGCTGTTTTTTTATGTTTTTATACGACAACTTCTAATATCCACTTTCCATTACAGGTATTTTCTGATATTCCTGTTTCTTTACTCTGATTGAAATTAAATGTCAGTAGATATCCTCGGTCCTGCCGATATTGTTCAAGATACCCCGCAAGCTGAATCCGTCCCTCATGCTGATACTGCTTCCCCCGCCACAATTTTAATTCGATTATAAACTGCTGCCCTTTATAGTCAACAATTACATCTGTCCTCGTCTTATCGCGGGTCTGGGCCTCAATATAATAATTCCCCGCACCGTTGATAATCGGCCGAAGAAACATCAGAAAAATCCTCCTGCCTTCTTCCTCCAGGAACTTTTCATCTGCATCAGCAAATACACTTTCAAAATATTCATAGAATTTTTTCATTACAAGCTCCATCTGAAGCATTCCACGAAAGACAAACTGATTCCTCACAAAATCCGGGTCTGATCGATTATCAGAATTGCTCTCTTCCTCCGATAAGAAAAAATTATACAGCTTTGTTTCAAAAATACGATTCGCGACACATACGGCCTGATCCTGTTCTTTCAAAAAACCAAACATGATACCTAATTGAATCACCTGGGCATCCGTTTCAAAAGTATATCTTCTTCCCTTAAAAAGTATATTTTTCAACATTGTACTCAACCGGGGATATTCATAGAGATGCTTAATCATGTCGTCAAACAATGTATTAGGTTCTCTTAAAATAATTCGAACAGCCTCCAGTATGCCGTTTTTTGACCATGCCGTTTTTACATCCGGGCAAGACGCTCCTCCTGCAACCTGCTCATCTATCAGTTGACAGATTCTGGATACCAGATACGGATATCCAGACGTATATTCATAGATCATCCGGCTGACGAAATCTATATCCATATCCGTATGGCGGTCTTCCTCATACGTCTTTAGCATAGATGCAATCTCTTTTGCAGTAAAACTCATATCCACACGAAAATCCGCCGCTATATTCCACGGACTGTTATTCTTTCCTTCTTCCCCCGGATGCAGTTTCAGTTTAAGATTTTTAATATCATAGACACCCGCCAGAATGACTGACTGAAAGGTAACGTCCTTCCCGGCTAACTGCTTCTGATATTTTTCCCGCAAAACGCTCAGAAATGACAGGAAAATCTGATTATCCGAACTCTTATCAACCTCGTCGATCATCAGAATAATTTTCTTTGAAGATTTCCTGCATAGACTGCTGATCTTTAATCCCAGCTCCCTCATAGGAAATCTTTCCGAAATGGGACTGTTCCACTCATTCAAAATCTTCTGAGAGATCTCCTGCAGCATCAGCGCATCGCCGATATCCATAACAAAGCCCTCCACAAAATTTAATGGAGACTCAAAATATTCATCTGCCGATTCAAAACTTAAATGAAGAACAATATAATGCTCCTTCAATTTCTCCTCCAACAGATACAATGTCGTAGTTTTCCCATATTGCCTTGCCTGATTGATGGTAAAATAACTTCCGCACTGGATATAATCTGTAATTATGGTCTGAATCTTCTCTGAAGTGTCAACCATATAATGGCTTCTCCGGTCACAGTTGCCCGTCACTTGAAATCGTCTCATGACACACCGCCTTTTCGGAATCAGGATCCCTGATTTCTTTGAAATTTATGTCTGTACAAAGTATATTTTACTAAATTTACTTATAATACGCAACATCATAAATTTTTGACATACTTAATATGAAATTTTAAGAAGTAAAGCTGGTGCAGCCTTTGTATAATCCGGATCCCATGCAAGAACAATTTTCACGCTGTGTAAGCTCCAGCCTGCGATGTCTAAGCCTCTCTACCTGAGAAAGATCATGAGTAGCCACAAGGACGGTCATGCCTCTCTTATGAATCATCTCAAACAGATCCATCACTTCTGCCGAGGAATCCGGATCCAGATTCCCGGTGGGTTCGTCAGCCAGCAGAATCGCAGGATCATTCATAAGCGCTCTTGCAAGCACAGTCTTTTGTTTTTCTCCTCCTGAGAGCTGCCCGGGGTAACGCTTATGCAGCCTTGTAAGACCCAGGAGGTTCAGGATGGACGCCACTCTCCGGCTCGTATCCTTTCTGCAGCCGTATATCACTTCCCTCGCAAAGGCAAGATTCTCGAACACCGTCCTGTCCTCCAAAAGCTTCATATCCTGGAACACAATTCCAAGGTTCCTTCTGTAGACGGGAACATCCCTTCTCTTCATCTTAGAAAGGTCCTTCCCGTCCACGAGGATCCGCCCCTTCGTCACATCCGTTTCTTTCGTTAAGAGCTTGATCAGCGTCGATTTTCCGGAACCGCTCTCTCCGGTTACAAACAGAAATTCTCCATGCTCTACATGGAGAGAGAACTTCTCGAAAACTACCGATGAGGTATAATTCTTTGTTACATTGTCCAGAATAATCATGCTGCCACCTCGGAATCCTTTCTATACTTGAAAAACTACTCCTCGATCTCCAGAATATCTACAAATCCTGTCATCTCGAATACTTCCATCACCATGTCCCCTACATTCTTAAGGAGCATCTGACCACCTTTTGCATTCGCTGTTTTCTGCCCGATCATCAAAGCGCGTAATCCCGCGCTCGCTATGTAGGCAACCTTCTGGAAATCCAGTTCGATCATCTTCATCTTCTGGAATGCCAGAAGAATGGCGCTCTGAAGCTGGGAGCTGTTCGTCGCGTCGATTCTCCCTGCGATATCCAGGATAATCTTGTCACTCTGCTTTTTTTCTTTAATTTCCATTTTCTGTTTCTCCTTTTTTTCGTTTTATTTACATAGGTGTTTGCGAAACACCACAAACCGTATAAATGAGGGCACTGAAAAACTCCCACTTTTTTTGTTGGGAGTTTTCTTATTCCTATA
>CAJUFA010000009.1 GCA_910585725.1 uncultured Dorea sp.
TGGAGTGAAAAACTCCAATCTATCAAAAATCGCATATGAATTATAGTGAATTACTCCAACTCACAAAGGGCTGGAGTAATTTTGTATCTGACTGCATTAATATTTGGCGTTTACGAATGATATGTATGTGGAGAGCCGGAATGATGGGTGTCTGGAGGCGTATGTGGAATTGGCAACGCAGGCGGATTTCGATAATTTTTGAGTATGTTTGGATTGTGGGGGCCGCCTTTTTCTGGTATACTTTAGTATAGAAAAAAAGGTTGAGCCCTTTCATAACATATAAAATATAGAAGGTTGTTAAAGCAAAATGGAATATAATACTCAAATATATACTCAGAATGTGTTGAGCTAAGTAAAACAAGTTCTAAGGAATCTTTGGAAAAACTTATATTTATTTGAAGGGGAACAAAGAAACTCAAAAAACTGCGAAACAAGCATTGAGAAAGACAAAGAATAAAAAGATAGTATACGATTTAATAGAAAGTCATTTGCCTGTCTCTATAAGTTCAAATGAGATTTTTTTGTTGCTAAGTTTAGGAGCAGGGGTTATCTATGTTGTGGTTAAAAATAAGAAAAACAAAGAAGAACGGATTCCGAAGTGTGTGGCTGATTTTAATGAATCATTTGCTGAATATGTAGATTCGATTAAAATGGGAGCTGTAAGCGAGAAAAAAATTGATAAAGTTATGATAGCGTTAGAAGAAATTAGAAGGAATCAAGAGAAAGAAACAATCACTATAACATTTTCTGTCGAAAATATTAGTCTTTTACTTGGCATGGTAAGAGACTATACGATGAAGTTTGCAGAAGCAAATTCGTTTGAAATACAGGAAGAAGATATAAAAGAGTATGATGAAATAGACGGATTACAACATTATTTGAAAATACAGAAACAGATATTTGAAAAATGTGCATGAAATAAGACATTTCAGACAGAAAAGAAAGTAGGACACCATGGATAGAAACGTGAATATTATTGTTGGCCTGAATGGCGAGAAGATCGTCCTGATTAACGATATCCGTTTTAAGGGCAAAAAGCGGGAAGACTGGAAAGAGGTGGAGGACTATCTCAAAGAGTATGTCGGGGAGTTTTACGAGATTGCGGAGACCTCCGAGAAGATATTCATATCCAGCAGTTTCCCGGATGAATACGTCGGTTCAGAGAGCAGGCTTGCCCTAAAAGGGGCTGTTGCAAAGGCCAAGGCCAATGCGGCGCAGGGGCTACCAGAGCTGATCCAGATTGCTACGAATGGGGAGTATTCGGAGAATACGAAAAAGAAGCATGAGAAAGACGCTAGATATGGCTGGTATCGGTATGATGTACGGTTTGCCTTGCCAGTATATGATGATAAGAGCGGCGAGGTCTGCCGGTATAATATCTTTTTTGCCCGGATGCTGGTGCGCCATGATGTGGACGGTAAGAAATATCTTTATGACCTGCTGGCAATAAAAAAAGAAACGAGCAGCCCGCTTGAGTAAAAACTGTACGGTGAAAACCCATCTCTTTTACAAATGATTGTATCGGAAGGATGAGGTTTTGTCAATAGAAAAACAGAAGAATTTCTGTATAAAAAGTTATCAATATTAATTCAGATAAAGCACATGATATTTTGAGAAAATGTGGGATACTAAGAGAATACAGCCAGTTTATTGATACTGTGAGGAAATATTCAAAAGAAGAAAGCTCGATTAAGAAAGCGATCAGGGAATGTATCGATCAGGGAATACTGGCGGAATATTTGAAGCGGAAAGGAAGCGAGGTGGAGAATATGTTGATTGCAGAATATAGTTATGAAGAAGATATCCAGGTGAAACAGCAGGAAGCAAGGCAACAGGGGATACAACAGGGGGTTAATGCTGTCAGGAAAAATATATCAGGCGGTAAAGAGAAACCTCGAATTTACAAACAAACAGATTGCAGAGGAAGTTGGCTGTACGGTAGAAGAAGTGGAAAGCACAAGGAAAATGTTAGGTATATAGTACCAGATCATATGAGAAAAGCTGTCGGGGCTAAATCGATGGCTTTTTTCTTATATTGTTATAAGGGGTGATAGAATTAAATATTTTGGAAAATATGTGAAAAAAGTAATGAGGTACATTACTTCATTACTTTTTCTATGTAAAAAAACCCTTTGTTTTTATATGTTTCTGCTATATTACCATGCAAAAGTCAATTTGTCAACATTTTCAACGGGCGTCGGCAGTCGATAGAAGACGATTATGTGTATAATTGACAGTATTTTCATGGTGTTTCTATAAATTATGTCTAAATAAATCATATATATTCCAGAAAAAGAAAAATAAACATATAGATTTTCATTTTATTGCAGTCATTTTATGGTCAGATCATAGTTAAAAATTTTGAAAAATACAATCTCTTATACAGGGAATATATTTTCTTTGTTTCTCTTAATTGTAGTCAAAATTATAGTCAAGAAATTTAAAGATTTTAGAAAGAACGGGGATTCCGATTTTTTGTAATGAAGTAATGTACTTCATTACTTTTTGAAGGGAGCCGCGGATTAGAGCAATTGAATTATGTGAGCATAATCAGACTGCTTATCAGGCGGCTCTGGATATGTTGGAAACGACGGGGAAAGCCGCGATCATACATCCTACGGGGACGGGAAAATCATTCATTGGATTTAAATTGTGCGAGGATTTTCCGGACAAGAAGATCTGTTGGCTTTCTCCGTCTGAATATATCTTCCGGACTCAGTTAGAGAATCTGGCGGCGAGCAGTATGTCGAAGGACGGCGGGGAACATAAAAACGTCAGGTTCTTCACTTATGCCAGACTGATGTCCATGACGGAAGCGGAATTTAGAGAGATCTGTCCGGATTATATCATATTGGACGAGTTCCACCGCTGCGGCGCGAAAGTCTGGGGGCAGTGCGTGCAGAAGCTGTTGTCTTTGTATCCGAACGCGCCGGTGCTGGGGCTCTCCGCAACGGCGGTCCGTTATCTGGATAACCAGAGGGATATGTCGGATGAGCTTTTCGAGGGAAATGTCGCATCGGAGATGACCCTTGGCGAGGCGATTGTGCGGGGTATCCTGAGTCTGCCGAAGTATGTGATGTCTGTATATTCTTACCAGAAGGATCTGGAGAATTATCGAAGACGGGTGCAGGGGGCGAAGAATAAAGCAGTCCGGGACGAAGGAGAGAAGTGGTTAAACGCCCTGAGACGGGCGCTTGAACAGGCGGAAGGACTGGATGAGATCTTCTGTAAGCATATGAAGAATAGAGCAGGGAAATATATTGTTTTCTGTGCAAATTATGAACATATGACGGAAATGATCGAAAAAGCGCCGGAATGGTTCGGTAAGGTAGACCCGAAACCACATATTTATAAAGCGTATTCGGATGATCCGGCGACAAGCCGGGCATTCGCGGACTTTAAAGCGGATGAGAGCGGGCATCTGAAGCCTCTTTACTGTATCGACATGTTGAATGAAGGAGTACATGTGGAAGATGTGGAAGGGGTAGTTTTGCTTAGACATACGGTGTTCTCTATCATATACAAGCAGCAGATCGGTCTAGGAGGATCGAAGACTGTGGCTATGGGAGGATTTCCTATAGGTATGGATGGAGAAGCGTACCTTTCTGGCTTTCTGTTTCAAGGCTTTGTATTTTCTTATGATCTTTATATCTTATGAGGGGAGAGATCCTATTGTACTATGTGATACAAGTTGCTTCCGGGATGGAAGATAAGGTAGAGGAACAGATTGAAGTTATGGTTGAAAAGGGAATTTATCAGCAGTGCTTCCATCCCATCCGTCATGTGAAGAAGAAGATACGGGGAGAATGGAAAGAGCTGCGGGAGAAGCTGCTTCCCGGATATGTGTTTATTGTGAGCGACGATATCGAAGAACTATATCTGAGATTAAGATATGTACCGGCGTTTACGAAACTATTGGGCAAAGACGGCGGGCAGTTTGTTCCCCTTCCGGAACATGAAGTGGAATGGCTTAAGAAGATTACGGGATCGGCGGACAGCCGTATGGAGGCGGAAATCTCCCGGGTATCCGTATCAGAGGACGATGTGGTTACCATTCTGTCAGGACCTTTAAAGGATATGGAAGGATATATTAAGAAGATCGACCTGCACCGGCGGATTGCCAAGGTGGAGGTTGATTTCATGAACCAGAAGACGGTGATCCATCTCGGTATAGAGATGATAGAGAAGACGAAAAAAGAGTAGAAGGAGGCAGAGACAGATGGAGAAGAGAGAAATTTCTTTTTCTCCGCCAGATATCACGGATATGGAGATAGAAGAGGTGATTCGGACACTGAAAAGCGGATGGATTACGACGGGGCCAAAGACGAAAGAGTTTGAAAGGAAGATTGCGGCATATTGTGAAACGGGGTGTGCGGCTGCACTGAATTCTGCCACAGCATGTTTGGAAGCAGCCCTAAGATTGCTGGGTATAAGCGAGAAAGATGAGGTTATTACTTCGGCTTATACATATACGGCGTCTGCAAGTCCTGTATGTCATGTCGGCGCGAAGCTGGTGTTAGTGGATGTGGCGAAGGATAGCTATGAAATGGATTATGATGCTTTAGAAAATGCAATTACCGAGAGAACGAAGGTAATCATCCCGATTGATCTGGGAGGGGTTCCCTGTGATTATGAAAGAATCTTCGAGATTGTGGAAAGGAAAAAGAACCTGTTTCGTCCAGCGAATGAATTTCAGGAAGCATTTGGGAGGATTATTGTAATTGCCGATAGCGCTCATGCATTTGGAGCAAAGAAATTGATAAAAGGAAATTGGAAAAAATGCGGAGCGCTTGCAGACTTTACCAGCTTCTCTTTTCATGCGGTGAAGAACTTGACGACGGCGGAAGGGGGAGCTTTGACCTGGAGAAAGATAGAGGGGATAGAGGACGACTGGATCTATCGTCAGCTAATGCTTTTGTCGTTGCACGGTCAGTCTAAAGACGCGTTGGCAAAGAACAAGCTTGGAGCTTGGGAATATGATATTGTGTTCTCGGGATATAAGTGGAATATGACGGATATCATGGCTGCTATCGGATTAAAACAGTTAGAGCGATATCCGGATATATTGAAGAGACGACGTAGGATAATTGAAACATACGATAAGGGTTTTCGTTCATTGGGCATTCAAATGTTGGAGCATTATGGAAAATATAAAACATCCAGCGGGCATTTATATCTGATTCGGGTTCCCAGGATAAGAGAAAAAGAGAGAAATGATATTATCTGTCAATTGGCTGAACAAGGAATTGCTTCTAATGTACACTATAAACCGTTACCAATGTTGACTGCTTATAAAAAGCAAGGTTTTAAAATTGAAGATTTTCCAAATGCGTTTTGTCAATATGAGAATGAAATCACATTGCCTTTACACACATGTCTGAAAGATGGAGACGTAGAATATCTTACTTCGCATGTAAAAGAGGTAATAAAAAGGCATGGAGAATGTAAATATGCAGTTTAGAGATTGGGATAGTATCCCGATGTTTATGCAAAATGAAGAAGTTTAAGAAATATTATGATATTTTAGGAAAAAAACGTTTTGATTTGAAAATAAAGCGCCTTTTTGACGTCGTTGTGTCTGTCATATTGATTATATTATTTCCGCTTATATTTTTTGCAGTATCTATATGGATCAGAATAGATAGTAAGAGACCAGTATTTTATAGACAGGAATATGTCACTCGATATGGAAAATGTTTTCGTACTTTTTAAATTTCAGACTATGGTAGTAGACGCGGATAAGATCGGCGCAGTGGTAACTTTTCTGCACTCCATGAGAAATAAACGTTTCATATTTTTACCCCCTTTTCCAATAAGCGCAGTAGTTCCATGTAACCGTCGCAGGCAGTCGGTACGCATGAAACCGGACAGCCAACAGTAGGAAGATAGTCAGACAGTACACGGATTTTGGTATCTGATAGATGTCCTTGACGGGATAAAATATAATAGTTTTGTTTTGCCGCTTCCAATTCATTTTTGGAATAGTCAGTTCATACACCTTTCCTCTTGCCATTTCAGCCAGTTTTTCTATTGATCCGGCGAACAGAAGATGTCCCGAATCCAGTACGGCTACATTTACACATACCGCTTCAATATCAGCTACAATATGAGAGGACACAATCACAATACGGTCACTGGAAAATTCGGCCGGCAGATTATAGAAACGCAGCCTTTCTTCCGGGTCAAGGCAGGCGGTGGGTTCGTCAACGATCAAAACCTTTGGATTGTTAAGCGGCGCTTGTGCAAGTCCAAGCCGCCTTTTCATTTCGCCAGACAGTTTCCGAACTTTTCTTTTTCGGTTTTTCCACAAATGAACCTGCTGTAAAAGAGTTGGTATTCGTTCCCTTTGTATTTCGATTGGAATTTTCGACATAGCTGCTAAATAGTGTATGGTTTCCCGGCAAAACAAGGAATTATTTAAGCTGATCAATGGAATTAGTATGGTAAAAAGACCAGTACCACGACAATCATACAGAGGAAGTTGGCCGTGTGGTAGAAGAAGTGGAAAACACAAGAAAAATGTTTGGTATATAGTTATGTATCCGTTTAAATGCTATATTTTCTTTTGATACTCTTAATAATTATATTTGGAATGTCGATATTATATTGAAGAGTGATGAGATCATTCTTACTTCTGATGGAGACGGAAGATTGTACTTGGCGTACATCAGAAGGATAGAAACGATATTCCAGTGGTTTTTATTTCCATGAAGCAAGGCGCCGGGAATTTTTCAGTTGCTTTTGCCGACGGACGGAGAGAAAGAATCTTTTGTCAGTATATAAAAACCGCGGAATAATATAAATATAGGAAGAAAGGAGGAAGAAACATGGCAATCGGTGGAATCGGTTCCTATGGATTGAATAGTTTATACGGTTATCAGTCAACGATCAACAGTCTTCGCCTGACCCAGGCTCTGAGCAGGAATCCTAAGCTGAATCAGTCGTCTTCGTCGACGTCCGCGTCGTCTGTGGTATCAAAGAAAGCGGCTAAGAACGCGAATGTTGCATTTGTAAATGAATATGCAAGCAGTATGACGGATTTGATGCAGGCAGCCAATGCTCTGAAAGGTTCAAATAAGAGCGGCGCTATGAGCGATCTTGCTATTACAAGCTCCGACGAGAAGGTGGCGACTGCAAGCGGGAAACTGTTAATCAATAGCGACAAGGATTTCAAGCTGGATGTTGCGCAGATCGCGCAGGCACAGATGAATGTCAGCGAAGGTGTGAAGGCATCGGCGTATGCACAGTCCGGTATGAATTTTACCGTGGGAGACGATAAGAATTCAGTGAATGTTCAGGTGAGCGCTGTTAAGGCAAACGGCGGGTCTAAGACCAACGCCCAGATGTTAAGAGAAGCTGCAGACCAGATCAACAAGAGCAAGGCGAACGTCACGGCAAGTGTTGTGGAGAAAGACGGGGTTGCGTCCCTTCAGTTAGAAAGCAAGGAGACGGGTACCAGTCATAGATTCGAGGTAAGCGGCGAGATGGGCGCTGCAGCCGGGGCAGAGAATGTAAAGACTGAGGCGGCGAACGCGAAGTATTCCGTAACATCAAGCGGCATGAAGACAGAGTATGAGTCAGAGAGCAATACGGTTTCTGTCGGCTACGTGGGAGTCAGCGCCCAGCTTAAGGGCACGGGACAGACGACGCTTAAGCCTGATGTAGATACCAGCAAGGTTGCTTCGGCCCTTGGCGATCTGGTAGACGCATATAATTCTTCATTGAAATTCCTCAATGATAACTTTGACAGAGGAAGCGGCGTAGGCAGGCAGATGCAGAGTCTCCTGACGGGCCTTGGTTCCGAGCAGTCATTAAAGCAGATGGGAATCTCAGTGAATAAGGACGGTACCTTAAGCTTCAGCGAAAGTGCTTTGCAGAAGAATATGGCGAAGGATCCGTCCCTGACCAGAGATCTGATCTCCGGAACGGGCGGACTCGCAGACCGTCTTTTCAATAAGGCAAGCAACGGCCTGAATATGAGCTCCAATTCTTTGACGAATTATTCGTCTGTTTCAGGAACATCCGGTTCTTACGGCAGCTCATCTTCAAATTCCGCAACGAATCCATACGCCGTCCTGGGTATGTATTCCAGAAGCGGAGTCTACAATATGAGTAATTATAATGCCGTAGGCATGATGTTGAATTACCTGATCTAGTACATCTTAGAGGATGAAAAGAAAGGCGGCATATAGGAGATATTTTTCTGTATGTTGTCTTTCTTTTGTTATCTTTCTTTTGTTATCTTTTTTGTTTCTGTATTATCCTTTTTTATTTCAACAATTATCTTTCTTATTATCTGTATTATTTTTACTTAACGGCGGGGAACTGACTTACGGACGGAACGATTCTGTCGGCGGCCATATGGCTAAGAAGATGACCGGGCGGCAGGATAAGAAGGTCGGTGAACAGTGATTTGAATGGACCGGGCATTTCTAAAAAATAACTTTTCTGTGCCGGACTGCAAAGAGGTATTGCTTTTTCGCATGATGTCTAGTAAAATTAGTCTAGTAATGCTAGGAGGAATATAGATGTCAGAAATTACGAACATAGCTCTGGATGCCATGGGGGGAGACAATGCGCCTGCAGAGATGGTAAGAGGAGCAGTAGACGCCGTCCGGAAGGAACCTGATATGAAGGTGTTCCTGGTAGGACGGGAAGAAACCATAGAGAAGGAATTGGCAAAATATCAGTTTAATAAGGCGCAGATTGAAGTGATACGTGCCTCTGAGGTGATCGAGACGGCAGAACCGCCGGTGAATGCGATTCGCAAGAAGAAGGATTCGTCGATTGTGGTCGGTATGAAGATGGTACGGGAGGGCAAGGCAGACGCATTCGTGTCGGCGGGAAGTTCCGGAGCCATTCTGGTGGGAGGACAGGTGTTGGTAGGACGTATCAAAGGAGTAGAGCGTCCGCCGTTAGCGTCGCTGATTCCCACTGAGAAGGGGGTCTCTCTTCTGTTGGACTGTGGGGCGAATGTGGATGCGAGGGCTTCTCATCTTGTACAGTTTGCCAAGATGGGTTCCATCTATATGGAGCATGTTCTTGGTGTGAAGAATCCTTCCGTCGGCATCGTCAATATCGGCGCTGAAGAAGAGAAGGGCAACGCACTCGTGAAAGAGACATTTCCGCTTCTGAAAGAAGAAAAGAGTATTCATTTTACCGGCAGTGTGGAAGCGAGAGAGATTCCTCATGGACAGACGGATGTTGTAGTCTGTGAAGCATTTGCCGGAAATATCATCTTGAAGCTTTATGAGGGCGTAGGAGCCGTTTTGATTCATAAGGTGAAGGAAGGACTGATGGCTACGCTTCGGAGCAAGATCGGAGCGTTATTGATCAAGCCGGCGCTGAAGGCTACGCTTAAGACCTTTGATGCCAGCGAATATGGAGGAGCGCCGCTTCTGGGACTTAACGGACTGGTTGTAAAGACGCATGGAAGCGCTAAGGCGAAAGAAGTTACGAATACACTGATTCAGTGCGTGACTTTCAAGAGGCAGAAGATCAATGAGAAGATCAGAGAATGTATTCAGGCGGATCAGCTATCCGATGAATAGATGATGTAAGAAAAAACACAGTGTAAAAAGAAAAATGCAGAAAAGGAGAATAGGTATGGAATTTGAAAAATTAAAAGAGATTATAGCAGATGTATTGAATGTGAACGCGGATGAGATTACAGAGGATACGACGTTTGTAGACGATCTGGGAGCAGATTCTCTGGATATCTTTCAAATTATTATGGGAATAGAAGAAACATACGATATCGAGATTGACAATGAAGAGGCAGAGAAGATCGTGACAGTGGGAGATGCTGTAGAACAGATCAAGAACGCAACGAATAACTAGTACACTACACTAGTGTAGTGTATCATTCACATTTCGCCAAAATAACTTGCCTGAATTTCCATCTGATGCGTTGGCTTCAATCGACGATGCCACCGCATCGCCTCATTCAGCCGCCTTGCAGACTGAAAATTCATTCTGCGTTATTTGGCTGAAAGTGAATGATACACTACACTAGCGTTGCCGGTCAGGCAGATTAGTATAAGACACTCGGCAGTCATGTTGTGAAAAAGCCCGTCCGGGCTTTTTCATTTTTTGAAACGGAAAGGCAGATATATGAGTCGGGATTTAAAAGTATTAGAAGAGAAGATAGATTACAGGTTTAGAGATTTTGATTTATTGAAGCAGGCAATGATACATAGTTCTTATGCGAACGAAAAGCATTTGCCGAAGTATGGCTGTAATGAACGGTTGGAATTTTTGGGTGACGCCGTGCTGGAACTGGTATCCAGTGAATTCTTGTTCTATGAGCATCAGAAGATGCCGGAGGGAGAACTGACGAAGACGAGGGCCAGTCTGGTATGTGAATCTGCGCTGGCGTTCTGTGCAAAAGAGCTGGAGCTTGGAAGGTATCTTCTGCTTGGAAAGGGAGAAGAGGCGACGGGAGGCAGAGGGCGCAGCTCCGTTACGTCGGACGCGATGGAGGCGTTGGTCGGCGCGATATATATTGACGGTGGTTTTGCTAGTGCGAAAGAGTTTATTCTGAGATTCATTTTGAAGGATCTTGAGAGCAGGACGCTCTTTTTTGATAGCAAGACTATCTTACAGGAGATTGTACAGGCACATTTTAAATCTCCGATTACATATCGGCTGACCGGAGAAGAAGGGCCGGATCATGACAAATCTTTTCGCGTCGCCGTATATATCGGCGAGAAAGAATATGGAGCCGGTTCCGGGCATACCAAGAAAGCGGCGGAACAGGTGGCGGCATACCAGAGTATCCTGAAGCTGCGCGCGAAGAATATAAAGTAGGTGGAGAATGTATCTAAAGAGTATAGAAGTACAGGGATTCAAATCATTTGCGCACAAGATAAAATTTGACTTTCATAACGGGATCACCGGTATTGTAGGTCCGAACGGAAGCGGTAAAAGCAACGTGGCGGACGCGGTGCGATGGGTTCTGGGGGAGCAGCGTGTGAAGCAGCTGCGCGGAGGAAGCATGCAGGATGTGATCTTCTCCGGAACCGAGAATCGTAAGCCGCTGAGTTACGCGTCTGTCGCAATTACGCTTGACAATTCGGATCATCAGCTTCAGATAGACTTTGAGGAAGTGACGGTCACAAGGAAATTATACCGCTCCGGAGAAAGTGAATACCTAATCAACGGGAGTTCCTGCAGGCTTAAGGACGTCAATGAGTTGTTCTATGATACAGGTATAGGAAAAGAAGGGTATTCGATTATCGGACAAGGGCAGATCGACCGGATTCTGAGCGGTAAGCCGGAAGAAAGAAGGGAGCTTTTTGACGAGGCCGCCGGAATCGTAAAGTTTAAGCGGCGTAAGAACATGTCGGTGAAGAAGTTAGAGGAAGAGCGGCAGAATCTTCTGCGCGTCAATGATATCTTAGCGGAACTTGAGAAGCAGGTAGGGCCTCTGGAGCGGCAGGCGGAGACGGCGAGAGAATACCTGAAAAAGAAAGAACAACTTAAGACTTATGATATCAATATGTTCCTGCTTGAGGCGGAGCGTCTCGGTGAACAGATTCGGGAGATAGATGGGAAACTTGATATTGCCAGGACAGAGTTAGAAGACGCCGGCCGAAAGTATGACGATATGAAGACGGAATACGAATCGGTGGAAGAGCAGGTAGACGGCATAGATTCCTCGATTGAAAAGGCAAAAAGTCAGTTGAATGAAACGAACCTGCTGAAACAGCAGCTTGAGAATCAGATAGAGCTCTTAAAGGAGCAGATCAACAGTATGCGCATGAACGATGCGCACTATGATCAGCGGGTCAGAACGATTACCTCCGAGATAGGCGTGCGCGAAGATCAGCTCGAGGAACTGAAGCAGGAAGAAGATACGATAAAGACACAGCTCGACGAACAGACGAAGCTTGAGAATCAGGCGCGGGAGGAATTGATACAGGTACAGTCCCGGATTGCGGCGCTTACGGCGTCGGTGGACAGAAGCAACGGCGAGATCATGGAGCTGCTTAACAACAGGGCGTCCACTAAGGCGAAGATCCAGAAGTACGACACTATGTTAGAGCAGATTCAGGTAAGAAAATCGGGGATGACAAGACAGCTTCTGGAAGCGGCGGAGGAGATCCGCGCACAGACGGAAAAGTATGAAGAATATCAAAAGGAGTTAAAAGAAGTATCCGGTCAGATTATTGAACTGTCGGAAGAGAACAGCCGGTATGAAGAAAAGATTGCGGCTTTGCAGGCGCGTCTTACGAAACAGACGGAGCAGTTTCGAATCGGGCAGACGGCGTTCCACAGAGAAGAATCGCGGCTGGAATCTTTGAAGAATATTACGGAGCGGTATGACGGATATGGAAACAGTATCCGTAAGGTGATGGACCAGAGGGAACGAGAAAAGGGTATCCTGGGAGTCGTGGCGGACATCATCAAAGTACCGAAGGATTATGAGATCGCCATCGAGACGGCGCTAGGCGGGAATATACAGAATATCGTTACGGAAGATGAGGAGACGGCAAAGAGGATGATTCAGTTCCTTAAGAAGAACCGTTTCGGGCGCGCGACTTTCCTGCCGCTGACCAGTATCCGGCCATATTCCGGGATAGGAAGGCAGGAGGTGCTGAAGGAGCCGGGAGCAGTGGGTACGGCGAATACATTGGTGCGGATAGAAGAGAGATACCGGATGCTTGCGGATCATCTTCTGGGCAGAACGCTGGTGGTCGACCATATCGATCATGGACTTGCCATTGCGAAGAAATATAAACAGTCCATCCGGATCGTTACACTGGAGGGAGAGCTTATTAATCCGGGCGGCGCTTTAACCGGAGGCGCTTTCAAGAATTCCAGCAACCTGCTGAGCAGGCGGCGTGAGATTGAGGAATTTGAGAAGACGGTAAAGCAATTGAAACGTGAGATGGATGAGATGGAGGCGTCTTCGGATCTTCTGAGAAAAGAGCGGGCAGGATATTACGAACAGATAGACGAGATAGGAGTGAAGCTGCAGAAGGCGTACGTCATCCAGAATACGGCGAAGATGAATGCGGATCAGACGGCGGCAAGGATAAGAAATGCAAAAGACCTTGTGCAGGCGACGAAAGCAGAAGAAGAGAAGCTGGACGCTCAGATTACGGATATTATGGACAATCAGGAATCCATCAGCGTAGAGCTTGATACCTCTGAGAAGCTGGAGCATGAGCTGACCATGCAGATCGAGGATGAGCAGAAGATTCTGGATGGCGAACATGAGGAAGAGGCAGGAAAGGTTAAGAAAGCGGAAGAAATTCATCTGGAAACCGCAAGTCTGGAACAGAAGTTCACATTTGTTATGGAGAATGAGAACCGTATCCGGGAAGAGATCGAGAAGTTCCGGGAAGAGATGAAAGACCTGGAGGAAAGCAAAAGCGGTACTTCGAGGGAGATTGAAGAGAAAGAGAAGCAGATTACGGAACTTAGAGATACGATTGAGAATTCCAAAGAATTATTCGGAGAGATTCAGGAAGAGATCGAACATTTTAAGAAAGAGCGGGAGGAGCTGAACCAGAAGCACAAGGTGTTCCTGCAGAAAAGAGAGGATCTGTCGAAATACATGACAGATCTGGATAAGGAGATCTTCCGCCTGGAGAGCCAGAAGGAGAATTATGAGGCGGCTTCCGAGAAACAGATCAGCTATATGTGGGAAGAGTATGAGATCACCTATATCCGGGCGAAGGAATTAAGGGATGCGAATCTTACGGATCTTGCAAAGATGAAGAAGCGTATCCAGGAGTTGAAAAGTGAGATCCGTTCGCTGGGAAATGTAAACGTAAACGCGATCGAGGAGTATAAGAGTGTGTCGGAGCGTTACGAATTTTTAAAGAACCAGCATGACGATCTTGTGGAGGCGGAAGCAACGCTGGAACAGATCATAGAAGAGCTGGATGCGGCGATGCGTAAGCAGTTCAAGGAGCAGTTCGCGAGAATCGCAAGTGAGTTTGATACTGTGTTCAAGAAGTTGTTCGGCGGAGGAAAGGGTACGCTGGAGCTGATGGAGGATGAAGATATTCTGGAGGCGGGAATCCGGATCGTCGCCCAACCGCCCGGGAAGAAGCTCCAGAATATGATGCAGCTCTCCGGTGGGGAGAAAGCGCTGACGGCAATTGCGTTATTGTTCGCAATTCAAAATCTCAAGCCGTCGCCGTTCTGTCTGCTGGATGAGATCGAGGCGGCGTTAGATGATAATAATGTGGGAAGATTTGCCCAGTATCTGCATAAATTGACGGAAAATACACAGTTTATCGTTATCACCCATAGGAGAGGAACCATGACGGCCGCGGACAGGCTGTATGGAATCACCATGCAGGAGAAGGGGGTATCGACGCTGGTGTCCGTAAGCCTGCTGGAGGAGGAGCTGGATGCATAGTGCAATATTCAACGTATGAACAATGAATCAGGAGGGGTAAGATGGCGGAAGAGCAGAAGGAGAAGATAGGTTTTTTTAAGCGTCTGGTCCAGGGGCTTGGGAAGACAAGGGATAATATCGTGTCCGGGATGGACAGCATCTTTAACGGGTTCTCGCATATTGACGATGATTTCTATGAGGAGCTGGAGGAAGTGCTGATTATGGGGGACCTGGGAGTGCAGGCAACCTATGATATTCTGGATGACCTGAAAGCGAAAGTGAAGGCGCAGCACATCAAAGAGCCGGCGCAGTGCAGGGAGATCTTGATCGAGAGTATCAAAGAGCAGATGGACGTAGGAGAGACGGCTTATGAATTTGAGGAGAAGACGTCGGTTGTCATGGTCATCGGAGTCAATGGAGTAGGTAAGACGACTACTATCGGGAAGCTTGCAGGGAAGCTTCGCGCTCAGAATAAGAAGGTGGTGCTGGCGGCGGCGGATACCTTCCGCGCGGCCGCAGGAGAACAGTTGAAAGAATGGGCGAACCGCGCCCGGGCAGATCTGATCGGCGGTCAGGAAGGATCTGATCCTGCCTCGGTAGTCTATGACGCGGTGGCCGCCGCTAAGGCAAGACGCGCAGACGTACTGTTGTGCGACACTGCGGGCAGGCTTCATAATAAGAAGAATCTGATGGAAGAATTGAAGAAGATGAACCGGATTATCGATCGGGAATGTCCGGATGCTTATCGGGAAACGCTGGTAGTATTGGATGCGACTACGGGGCAGAACGCCCTTCAGCAGGCGAAGGAATTTAACGAAGTGGCTGATATTACGGGAATTGTCCTGACGAAGATGGACGGAACGGCGAAGGGCGGTATCGCCGTGGCGATTCATGCGGAGCTGGGGATTCCGGTAAAATATATCGGTGTCGGAGAATCCATCGACGACTTGCAGAAGTTCGATGCGGACACGTTCGTCCGCGCTTTATTTACCGCCGGTGAAGCAGATGAAAATATTAACGACATAGATGAAGAAAGAGGAGAATGATATCATGTTGACATTGGAACGATTTGAACAGGCGAGCGAGCTGGTAAAAAATATCACGAATCCAACGAAGTTAGTTTACAGCGAATATCTCAGCCAGGAGACGGGCGGCAGAGTCTATCTGAAGCCGGAGAATATGCAGGAGACGGGCGCTTACAAGGTGCGGGGGGCTTATTATAAGATCAGTACGATGAGTGAGGAGGCGCGTGGAAAGGGCCTGATTACTGCTTCGGCGGGAAACCATGCTCAGGGAGTTGCTTATGCGGCGCAGAAGTTCGGATGTAAAGCGGTGATCGTCATGCCGACTGTTACTCCGCTGATCAAGGTAAATCGTACAAAGAATTATGGCGCAGAGGTAGTCCTGTATGGGGACGTTTATGACGATGCCTGTGAATACGCGCTGAAACTTGCGGAAGAGAAGGGATATACCTTCGTGCATCCTTTCGACGATGAAGATATCGCGACGGGGCAGGGAAGCATCGCTATGGAGATCGTACAGGAGCTTCCTACGGTGGATTATATCCTGGTTCCGGTGGGCGGAGGCGGCCTGATTACCGGCGTTGCAACGCTTGCCAAGATGTTGAATCCGAAGATTCAGGTAATCGGCGTGGAGCCGTCGCAGGCGGCAAGTATGACAGCGGCGCTGGCGAGCGGCGAGCCGGTTTCACTGGACGGCGCGAATACGATTGCGGACGGTACTGCCGTGAAGCGGGTAGGTGAAAAGATATTCCCGTATGCCAAGGAGAATATTGATAGGATGCTGACGGTGGAGGACGACGAACTGATCGGCGCATTCCTGGATCTGGTAGAGAATCACAAGATGGTAGTGGAGAATTCAGGACTTCTGACGGTTGCGGCGTTAAAGCAGCTTGATCTGAAGGGAAAGAAGGCGGTAGCAATCTTAAGCGGCGGCAATATGGATGTGATTACTATGTCTTCTATCGTACAGCACGGATTGATTCAGCGGGACAGGATCTTCTCTGTATCTGTACTTCTTCCGGATAAGCCGGGTGAACTGGTTCGGGTTGCGGCCACGATTGCGGACGCTCAGGGCAATGTCATCAAGCTCGAGCATAATCAGTTTGTCAGCACCAACCGTAATGCGGCGGTGGAGCTTCGTATCACGATGGAGGCGTTTGGAACAGAGCATAAGAATGAGATTATGAAGGCTCTGGAGGATGAAGGTTTCCGTCCGAGAGAGATCGGAGCAAAACTGTATTAAGGAGGATTTGTTATAGCTGCGGGAGATTGTGGGATGAATCTGGAAAAGTTATTGGATGAATTGAGGTTTTCAAATGTCGTCAGAGGCGCCGTAAGGAAGCGGATTGCCGGGAATGAAAAGCAGATGTGTGATATTTCAGAGAAGTCATACGATAGTGAAGGATTGGATTTTCCCCTTTGTGAGTACGAGTCCTTGACCCGTTTGGCAGCAATCACGAATCTCTTGTTACAGAAATACGGCGAATATCGGTCGAAAGGAATCTCTGAACGTGTCGTTTTTGATACGTTCAGAGATATTTCTTTAAGAGCAGAATTTTTCTATAAAAAGACGGGCAGGATAGGTATTTCTAAAGAAGATGTGATCTGGTTCCGGCATATTATGAATATCAATATTTTTAAGCTTGGAGTGTTACAGTATCAGCCGTTTCAGATGTTATATCTGGATGAGAAGATTATGGGCGAACCCTATATGACATTTCCGCAGATCCAGAGAAATATTCTGCTCGAGGGAGCGCCTGTGATAAACTGTCATATTCAGTGGGGAACGGATCTGCGGGCAAAAGCCGTCGGATATTCTCTTAAGGAGGCCGAGTATTTTTTCGCCGAGTATTTTCCGGATGTTCGATTCAGGGGATTTCTGTGTTATAGCTGGCTTTTGTATCCGCCTATGACGAAGGCGCTCCCGAAAGAGTCAAATATCAGACGGTTTGCCGGGAGATTTTCCGTGATCGGAACGTGCGCCGATGCGGAGCAGGCAATGGAGAGTCTTTTTGAAGGCGGGAAGATATTATATCGGGAAGCGACTTCTCTTCAAAAAATGGCGATGGAGAATCCAGAATTGTTGGGATATGCGTGCGGATTTAGAAGTATGTTGTAAAAGTATGGAAATTTTATGTTGACAAGACATGTATAATTGTATACAATTATACATGTTGATCAGATTCAACGAAGAAACATGACACGAAGGAGATGACTTCTATGGAAGACAGGAAAGTATACCTGGACAGGCACAGCAATCTATTACAATTAGAGGAACATATGTATCCGCTTGTGGATGTAAAGAAGCCGAATGTATTCCGGAATCTATTCCGTTATGATGAGATTCCGAAGATCGCGTTCAACGACCGTATCGTACCTCATAGTATGCCGGATGAGATTTGGATTACGGACACGACGTTCAGGGACGGCCAGCAGTCAAGAGCGCCTTACAGTACGGAGCAGATTGTGAAGCTTTACGAATATTTTCACAGACTCGGAGGACCGAACGGGAAGATCCGGCAGTGTGAATTCTTCTTATATAGCAAGAAGGATCGGGATGCAGTATATAAATGTATGGAGAAGGGTTATTCGTTTCCGGAAGTCACCAGTTGGATTCGTGCTAGTAAGAAAGATTTTGAGCTTGTGAAAGAGATTGGAATGAAGGAGACGGGAATTCTGGTTAGCTGTTCGGATTATCATATCTTCTATAAATTAAAGATGACAAGACGGGAATGTATGGAACATTATCTGTCGGTAGTCCGGGAATGTCTGGAGACAGGAGTAAGTCCGAGATGTCATCTGGAGGATGTCACCAGGTCGGATATCTACGGATTCGTGATTCCTTTCTGCCTTGAACTGATGGAATTGATGGAGGAGTACCAGATTCCGGTTAAGATCCGCGTCTGCGATACCATGGGGTACGGAGTTAATTATCCCGGCGCCGTGATACCGAGATCAATACCGGGTATCATATACGGAATCCGCGTACATGCCGGAGTACCGAGCGAACTGATCGAGTTCCACGGACACAACGATTTCTATAAAGCAGTGAGCAATTCTTCGACGGCATGGCTCTACGGTGCGAGCGGAGTAAATTGTTCCTTGTTTGGAATCGGGGAGCGTACCGGAAACACACCGTTGGAGGCGATGGTATTCGAATACGCGCAGCTTCGGGGAACATTAGACGGTATGGATACCACGGTGATTACGGAACTTGCAGAGTATTATGAGAAGGAGATCGGCTACAGAGTTCCGTCGAGGACGCCCTTCGTGGGAAGGAATTTTAACGTGACACGCGCGGGAATCCATGCGGACGGCCTGCTTAAGAATGAAGAGATCTATAATGTCTTTGATACGGATAAATTCCTGAACCGTCCGCCGCTTGTGGCGGTATCGAATACGTCCGGGCTTGCGGGGATCGCTCACTGGATCAATACATATTTCCATCTGCCGGAAGAAAAGCAGGTGGATAAGAGTACAGAGCTGGTAGCGATGGTGAAAGCATGGGTAGACAAGGAATACGAAGAAGGCCGGGTGACGGTTCTGACGGATGAGGAGCTGCTGGGTGTGATCGAGGATGCAAGACAGGCATTGGGATGTGATTTGTTCTGAAGATTTCTGTGGAAAAATTATCGCCTGCGGGAATGAAATGTTGTTTGGAGGACGGCAGTCCGGAATGTCCTTCCCCTAAGCAGACTGGGGAACGCTCTGGCGAACTAACCTCTAACTATGACTAAGGAGTTCAGGAGAGCTTTCACTCCTAAGTCTCCGTAAGAGGTGGATTTCGTCTCCGCTAAGCTCCCCCCTTGAATGTCTGCTTGGGGGGAGGAACATTCCGAACCGCCTGTGTATTGTAAACGGGTTATTAACCAGCTGTCTGTATGGAAATGGGTTATTAGCCGAATAGGTGGAGGAGTGTCAGAGAAAGATGGAAGAATATCAGGACCGTTCCCTGCGAGGAAGGGTATTTCAGAGATTGCGGGAGGATATCCTGTCAGGGGTGTATCAGGAGCATGACGAGCTGCGGGAGATTACGATCGGGGAGGAGCTGGGTGTCAGCAGAACTCCGGTGCGCGAGGCGTTGAGGCAGTTGGAATTGGAAGGGCTGGTAAAGATTATTCCCAATAAGGGAGCCTATGTGACGGGGATTACCCTCAAGGATGTCGCGGACATATATAAGATACGTTCGATGCTGGAAGGGATGTGCGCGAGATGGGCTACTAAGCACATCACGGAGAAACAGATTGAAGAACTGGAAGAGGTATTACTTCTGTCGGAGTTCCATTTGCAGAAAAGAAGCAGCGAGCAGACGGACCAGGTAACGGAATTAGACGGAAAGTTTCACAGAATCTTATATGAGGCGTCGAACAGCCGTATATTGGAACATGTGTTGTCGGATTTCCATAAATACGTACAGATGGCCAGGGCGATGTCCGTGGGCGAGAAGAACCGGGCCGAGAAGTCCATACAGGAGCACCGGGAGATATTGGAGGCAATTAAGGAGCATGACGGGGAGATGGCGGAAAGACTCGCCAACCGGCATATCTTGAATGTGATGAAGAATCTGCATCTGGAGGAGCCTGCGGCAGACGTTTGATCTTTTCAGGCAGTAAAAAGATAGTCTGGCAGGGCGGTGAGTAAGGGATAGTGGATAGGAGAAGCAGGCGGCAGAGGCAGATTATTAAAAGGGAAACAGAGAATAAATAGCGAGAGATAAGGGCAGCAAAGCAGATAAGAGATTCCGAGAGTATAGAAAGAAGATCAGGAGGTATATAACATGGCAAAGATTAAGATGACGACACCGATTGTAGAGATGGACGGCGACGAGATGACCAGAATCTTATGGAAGATGATTAAGAATCATCTGATAGAGCCGTTCATTGAGCTGAATACGGAGTATTATGACCTGGGGCTTGAACATAGAAATGAGACGGACGATCAGGTTACGATTGATTCTGCAAATGCGACCAAGAAGTACAAGGTTGCGGTAAAGTGCGCGACGATCACACCGAACGCGGCGCGTATGACGGAGTATGATCTGAAAGAAATGTGGAAGAGCCCGAATGGGACGATCCGTGCTATCCTGGATGGAACGGTATTCAGGGCGCCGATCGTTGTCAAAGGAATCGAGCCCTGCGTTCGTAACTGGAAGAAGCCGATTACGATCGCAAGACATGCTTATGGGGACGTATACAAGAGTTCCGAGATGAAGATTCCGGGAGCCGGTAAGGTAGAGCTGGTATATACGGATAAAGCAGGGGAAGAGACGAGAGAATTGGTCCATGAATTTGACGGCGCGGGGATCGTGCAGGGGATGCACAATATCAACCTTTCGATCGAAAGCTTCGCGAGGAGCTGTTTTAACTATGCGCTGGATATCGGGCAGGATCTCTGGTTCGCGACGAAGGATACGATCTCTAAGCAGTACGACCATACTTTTAAAGATATTTTCCAGGATATCTTTGACGCAGAGTATAAGGAGAAATTTGAAGCCGCAGGCATCACGTATTTCTATACGCTGATCGACGACGCGGTGGCGCGTGTGATGAAGTCTGAAGGCGGCTATATCTGGGCGTGTAAGAATTACGACGGAGATGTGATGAGCGATATGATCTCATCTGCTTTCGGTTCTCTTGCCATGATGACCTCTGTACTGGTATCTCCAGACGGGTATTATGAGTATGAGGCGGCGCATGGGACGGTGCAGCGCCATTATTACAAGCATCTGGAAGGAGAGGAAACCTCGACGAATTCCGTAGCGACGATATTTGCATGGACGGGAGCGCTGAGAAAACGCGGAGAGCTGGACGGCAGTCAGGAATTGATGGATTTTGCGGACAGGCTTGAGAAGGCTACGATCGATACCATTGAGGAGGGAAAGATGACGAAGGATCTGGCGTTGATCACCACGATAGAGAATCCGACGGTGCTGAACAGCGAGGACTTCATCAAGGCCGTTGCTGAGAAATTGTAATCAAAACGGCGGATACGACCCAAAAGGGCTGTAAAAAGCTGCGGTTTCCTGTACAGAAATAATAGTCAGGAAGCCGCGGCTTTTTCATGATCCGTGAGGGTTTATCTACATTTCTTTCGAATATTTCAAGTAAAAATAAAGATAAGAAAGCCCCAGGACGATTAACGCTGTCCCGGAAGCGGCGATTCCAGTCAGGTCGGCTTTCATCTCAAACAGCAGAGCGGGAAGAAGGATCAGCACATAGGTGATAATGTTGAAAGCTTTTGCCTTTGCCAGAGTGTGGATGGCGCGGGTGCGTTCATCATTCTGGTCTATGACGGTCTGGGCGCTTTCTTCGGGGTACTTTTCATATTGATAGGTAGTGCCGAAGTAGTTGATTCCGAATATGAATGCGATCATACCTCCGTACTGGATCAGAATCAGACAGAGAAAGAGGAACCGGCTGTCAATGATACGGAGTCCTTTTATTATGCCGGCGGCGGCATAAACCAGAAATCCCACGATGATCATAAAAAGTTTTTTCTGTTTGACGGTCATTTTCATTACTCCTCCTTTTTCCTGCGGTCGGCAAAGCTTATGTATTCTTTGGTTCAATAATGGAAAACTAACTTTCCATATATCAAGTATATCAGAGGTAATCTGGTATGTCAAGTTTACTTTCCGTGAATTTTCTGATGAAAACCATACCATTTTTTTGCGGAAGATGGTATAATCTAATTCGTATAAACGTAAAATACGGCGGATGCGGATTATGTTAAAGTCTGCGTCGGTACGCAGGATAAAGATAGATCAGCAGAAGGGAGAATATGGCAGGATGAAGATACTGATGATTAACGGCACATTAAGGCAGGGTTCGAGTTATCATATCGGGAGAATGGTGATCGAGAAGATCGCGGAAGACGGCGATGAGATTATTGAGTTATTTCTTCCGAAAGATATGCCGGAGTTTTGCAGAGGATGTGCAGTATGTATTACGGAAAGCGAGAAGAAATGTCCGGATTATCTGATGTACATGAAGCGTGTGACCCGTATGATCGACGAGGCGGACTTTTTGGTGTTTACCTCGCCGGTTCATGTACTTCATGTGACGGGAGCGATGAAAGCGCTTCTGGATCATTATGGATATCGTTTTATGGTACATAGACCCGAGGAGAGTATGTTCCGCAAGCAGGCGGTGTGTATCACTACCGGAGCCGGAGGCGGTATGTACTCGACGCTTAAGGATATGAAGAGCAGCCTGCGTTTCTGGGGAGTTGCGAGAATCTATACATATGGGATAGCAGTGGGGGCGATATGCTGGGAAGGGGTATCCGCTTCGGTAAAAGAGAAGATTGTGGAAGATATTGATAAATTATCCCTTAAGCTGACCAGGGAGACGGATAAAGTAGAACCGTCTATACGGACGGAGATATTGTTCTATATTATGCGCCATATGCACAAGAAGGGAATGAATCCTGTAGATCAGGAGTATTGGAGAGAGAAGGGATGGCTTGGGAAAGACCGGCCGTGGAAGAAAAATAAATAATTCCGTTAAAGCCGGATATAAACTATAGCAAAATTTAGGCCGTTGTAAAATGTGGCAAACTCCCCGGCATACAGACGCAAATATCGATAAGATAGCGCTGTATGCCGTGTGGATCCGGCGCTTTACAACAGCCTGTTTTTAATTCTCAAGTTCTTCCCATCTCTCGTATAAATGTTCTAATTCAGCGGCAATCGCTGCTTTTTCGTCTGCCAGCTCCTGGCATCTGACGGAATTTGTAAACACTTCTTCCAAAGACATCGTCTCGTCAATGGCGGCGTCCCGTTCCTCCAATTCGGTAATACGGTCTTCGGTTTTCTTAAGCTCATTTATTCTTTTCCGTTCTTTTGCCTGAATTTCCTTCTGTTCCTGCCAGCTGAGCTTCGACTCGGAGGCGGTTCCGGGAGAGGCGATACCGGGAGCGTAATCTGAACCGGCATAGACGGCTGTCAGCTCATCCTTTTTCTCCAGATAATAATCATAATTACCGATATAATTCACGAAAGTACGGTTGACAAGGTCCAGGATACGGGTGGCGGTCTGATTGATAAAATACCGGTCGTGAGACACATAGAGCAGGGTTCCGGTATAATCATTCAATGCTTTTTCCAGAATCTCCTTGGAGGAGATGTCCAGATGATTGGTGGGCTCGTCCAGGATAAGGAAATTGGCTCTGGAGAGCATCAGTTTGGCAAGGGATACCCGTCCCCGCTCTCCTCCGCTTAAGTCGCCGATCCGTTTGAAGACGTCGTCCCCCGTAAATAAGAAGGCGGCGAGCATATTGCGGATCTTTGTGTTCGTAAGATCCGGATAGTCGTCTGAGATCTCGTCAAATATCGTCTTCTCCATGTGGAGTACATGGTGCTCCTGGTCATAGTATCCGATCTCGACATTCGTTCCGAGGGCGAATGATCCTGTGTCTGCGGGAATAACCTGATTGAGAATCTTAAGTAATGTAGTCTTGCCGGTTCCGTTGTCTCCAATGACGGCGATATGTTCTCCCCGTTTGATTTCGAAATTAACGTCTGAAAATAATACCTGGCCCGGGAAAGATTTGCTTAAATGCTCCACGGACAGGACGTCGTTTCCACTGACGCGGGAAGGTTCCAGTGTGAGGTGAATCTCGGTATTTACCTCGACGGGCTTCTCGATCGGAGTAATCTTTTCCAGCATCTTTTCACGGCTTTCGGCGCGTTTGATGGATTTTTCACGGTTGAAGGAACGCAGCTTCTCAATTACGGCTTCATGATGCTTGATTTCCTGCTGCTGGTTAAGATATTCCTTGAGCCGGGCGTCCATAAGCCGGCGCTTTTTCTCGGCGTAATCGCTGTAATTGCCGAGATAGGACGTCAATCTTCCCATCTCGATCTCCAGAACCTTTGTGACGACCCGATCCAGGAAATACCGGTCGTGGGATACGATCAGCACGGCGCCTGAATAATTAAGGAGATACGTCTCAAGCCAGGCGATGGAGTTTAAGTCCAGGTGATTGGTAGGCTCGTCAAGAAGCAGGATATCCGGTTTGGTGAGCAGAAGTTTTCCGAGAGAGACGCGGGTCTTCTGTCCTCCGGAAAGGGTATCGACAGGTTTGGAAAAATCTTTTTCGTCAAAACCAAGACCCTTTAATACGCCGGTGATCTCGCTTTCATAAGCGTATCCGTTTTCCCGTTCAAAGGCTGCGGTCAGCCGGTTATAGGTTTCCAGGCGTGCCGTCAGGGCGTTTCCCTCCAGGTGTTTTAACTCGTGTTCGATATCGCGGATCTGCCGTTCCATCGCGATGATATCTGCTTTGGCAAGCTTTACCTCTTCGTAGATCGTGCTGCCGCTTACCATGTCCTGATGCTGCGCGAGATAGCCGAGGGTTCTTCCCTTGGTCAGGATGACTTCTCCTTTGTCTGCAGGCAGTTCCCCGACGATCATTTTGAATATGGTCGTCTTTCCGGCTCCGTTAGGACCTACGAGAGCCGCTTTCTCATGATCTTCTATATGAAAGGAACCTTCGGTAACGATGACGTTTTCCCCGAAAGCCTTGCTGATTCCGTGGCATGCTAATATCATAATGTCCTCCTAAGCAAATTGCCGCCTGGTCAGACGGCATAATCCGTATCTAACATTATAACGAAAATATTACAAAATACAACTAAAAGTTTGACTTTAATCTTACAATTCTATATAATGAACTCGAAGGAAGAATGGAAGGTGAGACAATTGGAAGAGAAAGAGATTTCACAAGCGGTTATCCGAAGGCTGCCAAGATATTACCGGTATTTGGGTGAATTGTTGGAGAATGGTGTGGAGCGTATTTCTTCTAACGATTTGAGCAGGAGGATGAAGGTCACTGCATCCCAGATCCGTCAGGACCTTAATAATTTCGGCGGGTTCGGGCAACAGGGATATGGATATAATGTGAAATATCTTTATACGGAGATCGGTAAGATTCTTGGTTTAGAAGAGGACCACAACATGATTATTATCGGAGCCGGTAATCTGGGACAGGCATTGTCCAATTACGCGGCGTTCGAGAAGAGAGGATTTATCCTGAAGGGGATCTTTGATGTGAATCCAAGGCTTCAGGGCATATCGATCCGCGGCGTGCCTGTGCGTATGATGGATGAATTAGGCGAGTTCGTGAGGGATAACGACGTGGAGATCGCGGCGCTGACGATTCCCAAAGAGAACGCGATTGAGGTGGCGGATCAGCTTGTGGAGAACGGTGTGCGGGCGATCTGGAATTTTGCGCATACGGATCTGAGCCTGCCGGAGCACGTAATCGTGGAAAACGTGCATCTGTCGGAGAGCTTGATGCAGTTATCTTATAAGATCAGCCGATATAACGAAGAACACAACAAACAGTAAAAGCAAAGACGTGTAAGGACGGCATGTATATACAGGCGGATATTACACGTCCTTTCTTATTTTGACTTTCGCGGGCAGCGGCAGAGGAGGTATAGAAAGATGAGATATCTGGTAAACGGGGCTCAGATGAAGGGCGCGGACGCGTATACGATACAGAAGGTGGGAATACCGTCTATGGAGCTGATGGAGAGAGCCGCCGGTTCCTGTGTTCGGGTGATGGAGGAGGAAGGATTTGACCTGTCCGCCCCGTGTGTCGTGTGCGGATCGGGAAATAACGGCGGCGACGGATTTGCGATCGCAAGAATGCTGATTAACAAAGGATATCCGGCGAAAGTATTTTTCGTCGGGAACGAATCTCGCCGTACGGAGGAGACCCGGCGGCAGATGGAGATGTTATCGGAAATCGGAGTAAGGATAAGCAACGAATATGAGGATGGTGAATATAGTATCATTATAGACGCGATATTTGGCGTAGGGCTAGGCCGGGAGATTAATGGAGATTACCGGAAAGTGATCGAACGGATGAATGCCGCGGATGCGGTGAAATTTGCGGTCGATATGCCGTCCGGGATATCGGCGGATACAGGAGAGGTCCTGGGGACCGCTTTTCGCGCGGATATCACGGTGACTTTTCAACTGGAGAAGATAGGATTGGTGTTCTATCCGGGAAAAGAATATGCAGGCAGGGTTAAGGCGGAGGATATCGGGATTCATACGGAATGCCTGGAGCAGGAAAAGCCGATAGCGTATACTTTTAATAGGAAGGAATTGAGAAAACTCCTTCCCGTTCGCAGGGCGGATTCGAATAAAGGTACTTATGGGAAGCTGCTTATGATTTCGGGAAGCGCCGGGATGTCCGGCGCCGCATATCTGAATGCAAAGGCGGCATATCTGTCCGGCGTCGGACTGGTCAGGATCTATACGCCCGAAGAGAACCGTGTAATTCTGCAGCAGCAGCTTCCGGAGGCCATAGTGACAACGTACACAGAGTACAGTGGGGAAGAAGTAGAGGAGCTGTTAGCATGGGCAGACGCGGTATGTATCGGTTCCGGTCTCGGAACCGGCGAGTTGTCGTGCAGAATATTAAAAAAAGTACTGTCGGATGTGAAGACTCCATGTCTGATCGACGCGGACGGATTGAATATCCTGGCAAGCCACGAGGAGTATCTGACGTCTTTTCTAAGGGACAGAAGGGACGAAAACCTATTGGTATTGACTCCGCATATGAAGGAGATGTCAAGGCTCCTGGGAAAAAGTGTGTCGGAGATAAAGGCGCGGCGGATGGAGTTGACGGGAGAATACGCAGAGCAGATCGGGGGAACCTTCGTCCTTAAGGATTCAAGGACCGTAACAGTATCGCCGGAGGGGAGAAGTTATGTGAATCTGTCCGGCAATGCTGCGATGGCAAAGGCGGGGGCCGGAGATGTACTGGCAGGAGTGATATCCGCGCTTTTGGCCCAGGGGCTTCGAGGGCACAGCGCCGGAGCGCTGGGAACATATCTTCATGGAAGGGCCGGAGACCATGCAAAAAGGCTCTATGGAAGTTACAGCGTACTGGCGGGAGATCTGCTGACGTGCTTAAGCAAAGCATTTATGGAACTGGAGGAAGATCGATGTGAAGAGTTATAGCAGAGTGTGCGCAAGGATCAACCTTGACGCGATCGAATATAATATGGACAGGATGAAAGAGAATCTTGCGGACGGTGTAAAGATGATCAGCGTGATCAAGTCGGATGGATACGGTCACGGCGCGTTGCAGATTGCGAGATTCCTGGAAGCTAAGGAATATATATGGGGATATGCGCTGGCGGCGCTTGACGAGGCCGTCGTTTTAAAGAAAGGCGGGATAGAGAAGCCCCTTCTTGTGCTGGGATGTATCTTTCCGGAACAATGGGAAGAGATGCTGGAACATGAGATCCGTATGACGGTCTATACGGAAGAGACGGCCCGTCAAGTGTCGGAACTGGCTGTGAAAGCGGGAAAGAAAGCGTATATACATATTAAACTGGATACAGGAATGGCACGTCTCGGATTCCCGGTGTGTGCAGACAGCGTATTGCAGATAGCGTCAATCAGCCGGATGCCCAATCTTGTGATAGAGGGAATGTATACACATTTTGCGAAGGCAGACGAGACAGAGAAAGCGTTCACATCAAAGCAGCTTGAAGATTATCTGTGGATGGTGAAGGAGCTTGCGGACAGAGGCGTGACGGCGGCGTATCATCACTGTTCGAACAGCGCGGGGATCATCGATGTGAAAGAGGCGAATATGGATCTGGTCCGCGCGGGGATCGCAGCCTATGGATTATATCCGTCAGAAGAGGTCAGGAAGGAGAACGTACCTCTTAAGCCGGCGATGGAGCTGGTCAGTCATGTGACTCATGTGAAATGGGTGGAAGAAGGCACGCCGGTCAGTTACGGAGGGACGTTTATCACGAAGAGGAGAACGAAGATCGCGACGATTCCGGTGGGATATGGGGACGGATATCCGCGGAGCCTATCTAATCAGGGATATGTGCTGATTCACGGGAAGAAAGCGCCGATCCTTGGACGCGTATGCATGGATCAGTTTATGGTCGACGCGACGGAGATTGAAGACGTGCGGTTCGGTGATAAAGTCGTGCTGATCGGTGAAGATGGGGAAGAAAGAATTACGGTGGAGGAATTAAGCGGTCTGTCAGACAGATTCAATTATGAGTTTATCTGCAGTTTTGGCAAAAGAGTGCCGAGAGAATATCTGTGTCAGGGAAAAGTAGTGGAACAGATGGATTACTTTGCATGATCTTTTTTATGAAGGAATGATTTTTAGCCTCTATATAGAATACATCCGAGAAAGATGGAAATACTTATCTTATCTTAAAAAAATCGGAGTGTGAATAGAGTGCAGGTAAGACGTGGAGATATATTTTATGCAGATTTGAGCCCGGTTGTGGGTTCGGAACAGGGAGGAATCCGTCCGGTACTGGTGATACAGAACGACGTGGGCAACCGGCACAGCCCGACGGTCATATGCGCGGCCATCACTTCAAGGATGAATAAGGCGAAACTGCCGACTCATGTGGAGATCGACGCAAGGCGCTATCAGATCGTCAAGAATTCGGTAATATTGATGGAGCAGGTCAGAACGATAGATAAGCAGCGGCTTAAGGACCTGGTATGCCATCTGGATAAAGAGATAATGAACAAAGTAGATGAAGCCTTGAAAGTCAGTTTTGAGCTTCATACATAGCAAAGGAGTATGAAACAAAGGTTATGGAGGATGGGAGTTTATTTCAAAGGATGAAGCATCTGCTGAAAGCGGATGACGAGCTGGATGAGAGCGCGCAGAAGGAAGCGGCGGGGCTTATCCATAATATTATCCGTTATCTGGATAAGGATGCGAAGGATATTATGACTCATAGGAAGAATATAATCGCGATCGACGGGGATAAGCTTCTGGAGGATGCGCTGCGGTTCATGCTGGATGAGAGTTTCTCAAGATTCCCTGTCTGTGACGGGGAGATCGATTCGATCATCGGAATCCTGCACCTTCGGGAGGCGATGTCCTGTTATCTGGACGAGAAGTTGAGGAAGATTCCGTTAAAAGATCTGAAAGGATACATAAGACCCGCGGCATTCATTCCGGAGACGAAGAGTATCGATACATTGTTTAAAGAGATGCAGGCGGATAAGAACCATATCCGGATTATACTGGACGAGTATGGACAGACTTCCGGTCTTGTGACTATGGAGGATATCTTAGAGGAGATCGTCGGAAATATTCTGGACGAACATGATGAAGAAGAGGAGGAATGGATCAGGAGGACCCAGAACGGTAATTATCTTGTGAACGGAATGGTTGGTCTGGAGGACTTGGAGGAAGTGATTCCGGTCGTATTTGAGAAAGAAGAGTTCGAGACGCTGAACGGATTCCTGATCCATGAGCTGGACCGGATTCCGGGGGAAGACGAGCAATGCGTAGTGGAGTATGGAGGGTATCGATTCACGGCGCTGCTCGTAGATAATAATACAATCCAGAGAGTTAAGATTGAAAAACGCTGGAAAGAGTGATAGAATATTAAACGTCGAACAAATATAAGCGGGGGATCAAGATATGTCAGGACATTCAAAATTTGCTAATATCAAGCATAAAAAAGAAAAGAACGATGCTGCAAAAGGAAAGATATTTACGAAGATAGGAAAAGAACTTGCAGTTGCGGTTAAGGAAGGCGGAAGCGCTGATCCGGCGAATAACAGCCGGCTTCGGGACGTGATCGCGAAAGCGAAAGCAAATAACATGCCGAATGATACCATCGACCGAAATATTAAGCGGGCGGACAGCGACGCTAACGCTGCAAATTATGAGCATATTACATATGAAGGGTATGGACCGAACGGTACGGCGATTATCGTAGAGACGCTGACGGATAATAAGAACCGGACGGCTTCGAACGTTAAGAACGCGTTTACCAAAGGAAACGGGAACGTAGGTACTCCGGGGTGTGTTTCCTTTATGTTCGATAAAAAGGGACAGATTGTGGTGGACAAAGAGGAGTATGAAGGAGATCCGGACGAGCTGATGATGATGGTGTTAGACGCGGGAGCCGAAGATCTGTTAGAGGAAGAGGATAGTTTTGAGGTACGGACTTCTCCGGAAGACTTCAGCGCAGTGCGTCTGGCGATGGAAGAAGCAGGCATCCCGATGGCGGCGGCGGAGGTAACGATGATTCCGCAGACGTACGTGGAGCTGACGGATCCGAAGGACATCGCGAGTATTCAGAAGACGCTGGATATGTTGGATGACGACGACGATGTACAGGATGTATATCATAACTGGGACGAGTAGTCGGCAGGGAAGGAGCAAGAAAGATGAGTAATTATAATATGGAAACTAAATGTATCCAGTCCGGGTATCAGCCGGGAAACGGAGAGGCGCGTATTCTGCCCATCTATCAGAGTACGACGTTTAAGTATGCTTCCAGCGAGCAGATGGGACGTCTGTTTGACCTGGAAGAGTCAGGGTATTTCTATACCCGTCTCCAGAATCCGACAAACGACGCCGTGGCGGCTAAGATCTGCGATATGGAAGGCGGAGCGGCGGCCATGCTGACTTCCTCCGGACAGGCGGCGAATTTCTATGCGGTAATGAATATCGCAGGGGAAGGAGACCATATCGTGTGCGCGTCGGCCCTCTACGGAGGTACATATAACCTTTACGCCCACACCATCCGGAAGATGGGAGTGGAAGCTACTTTCGTGGATCCGGATTGTTCGAAGGAGGAACTGGACGCGGCGTTTCGGGAGAATACGAAAGCAGTGTTCGGAGAGAGTATCGCCAATCCGGCTCTGGTAGTTCTGGATTTTGAGAAGTTTGCGGATGCGGCTCATGCGCATGGGGCGCCGTTCATCGTGGACAATACCTTTGCAACGCCGGTCAACTGCCGGCCGTTCGAGTGGGGTGCGGATATTGTGACCCATTCTACGACGAAATATATGGACGGGCATGCGTCCTGCGTGGGCGGAGCCATCGTAGACAGCGGTAATTTTGACTGGGAGGCATATGCCGATAAGTTCCCGGGACTTACGACGCCGGATGAGACATATCATGGAATCGTCTATACACAGAAGTTCGGGAAGGGAGCCTATATCACGAAAGCAACGGCGCAGCTGATGCGGGATCTGGGATCGATCCAGTCTCCTCAGAACGCTTTCCTTCTGAATCTTGGTCTGGAGACGTTGTCCCTTCGTATGGAAAGGCATTGTGAGAATGCGCTGAAAGCGGCGCAGTACCTGAAAGACCATGAGAAGGTGGCGTGGGTAAACTGCCCGTCGCTTCCGGACGACAGATACTATGAACTTGCGAAGAAATACATGCCGAAGGGAACCTGCGGCGTGCTGACTTTCGGATTAAAAGGCGGGAGAGAAGCGGCGGTCCGTATGATGGACAGCCTGAAGATGATTGCGATCGTGACGCATGTAGCGGATGCCAGAAGCTGTGTTCTTCATCCGGCGAGCCACACGCATCGTCAGATGAATGACCAGGAACTGAGGGAAGCAGGCGTACAGCCTGATCTGATCCGGTTCAGCGTAGGAATCGAACATATCGACGACATCATCGAGGATCTGAGTCAGGCTCTCGAAGCAGTATAGCCCGGCAGACGGTAACTGTTTGTATGTAAGCGGTTACCGGGGATAAGGTATAAAATAGACGGAACACCTCCATACTAGTAAGGGATACTTTTGTAAAGGAACAGAAAATGTATGGAGGTGTTTTTATGTCAGAAGAAGCACGTAAAGAGCAGAAGACAGAAGAGATCAAAGAAATGGGAAGCGTTGACCTGGAAGGGAACGCGAACCGTCATAAGGTAAAGTTACTGACAATTATCGGTGAGATTGAAGGTCACGAGGCATTGTCCGGAAACGCGAAGTCCACGAAGTATGAGCATCTGCTCCCGTTGTTGGCGGAGGTGGAAGACAGCGATGAGATCGAGGGATTATTGATCTTGTTGAATACATTGGGGGGAGACGTGGAAGCAGGATTGTCGATCGCGGAGATGATTGCGTCGCTCAGCAAACCTACGGTATCTCTGGTGCTTGGCGGAAGTCATTCTATCGGAGGGCCGTTGGCGGTGTCGGCGAAATATTCTTTTATAGTCCCAAGCGGTACGATGATCATCCATCCTGTGCGTTCTAACGGGATGTTTATCGGTATAACACAAAGTCTGCGCAATATGATCAGGACTCAGGACCGGATCACGCGTTTCCTTGCAGAACATTCGCATATGACGCAGAAAAGGATCGAAGAGCTGATGCTGAATCAGACGGAGCTTGTGAAAGACGTGGGAACACTGTTAGAAGGAAGGGACGCCGTCAGGGAGGGGCTGATCGACGAGGTAGGGGGAATGAGCGACGCATTGAATAAATTGCACGAAATGATAGATCGCTGCCGACAGAAAAAGAGTGAAAATAGGTAATGACAGCCCTTTTCAAAAATGCTATACTATAGGTATTGCCAGAATAAGGGGGAGATATAATGGCCGCTAAGGCAAAAAAACGGGGGAGAAGAACACAGGCAAAAAGACAGACGAAGAGACAGGGAAAGAAGAGTAATATAGAAACAAGTTTTGTAAGGACAGAGATTATTATATGGATGACGCTTGCAGTCAGTATCTTATTGATGATCAGCAATTTTGGATTCGGCGGATTCGCAGGGGAGGCGGTCGCAGAGTTGCTGGCGGGAATGTTTGGCTGGGCGGCATACGTCATTCCGTTTTTATTATTTGGAATCGTTACTTTTATCATATCAAATCAGGGGAATCCGAACGCATACGTGAAAGCGGCGGCGAGTGTATGCCTGACCGTTTTAAGCTGCACGTTTCTGCAGTTAGTCGATGAGTCCGGGGGAAAGATTGGGGTTCTTCTGGTGGATAAGCTGGTGCCGGCGATCGGAGTTGCGGGGACATATGTGGTGGATATCATACTGATGATTATATGTCTGGTAGTTATCACGGGGAAATCGGCTTTGAAGAGTGTGAAGAGTCAGAGCGACAGGGTTTATGGCAGAGCGAAGAGGGATGTCGAGCGAAGACGCGAGATGGCGGAAGAGAGAAGAAGACAGAAAGAAGCTTCTGCGAAGGAAATTTCTCCGAAGGAAGTATCAGGTACGAAGAAGAGAAGCGCCCGTCATGTGGAAGGCGTCTCATTTGATACGGCTATAGCGAAGAAGTCGCCGAATGTGCGGGAATTGTCGGCAGAAGCGCCTGACGTCCGCGACGGGCTTGTGATTAACCGCGGGGAAGACGCTTTTGCGCAGGACTCCCCGTCGGAGAGCGGGATAGTTCCGAAAACAGAAGAACCGGTGGCTGTGTCGGCCGGTCAGGAGAATTTGGCTGGTCAGGCTTTTGCGGGAGCGTCGGAGGAAGTTGTTCGCGATGTGTCGGAAAATGCTTTGTATGAGGCGCCTAAAGAAGAGCCGCGCAAGGAGCCGGAAATAAAACCAAGGAGCCGCAGGACTAAGGGAGAAGACGTGGAGGATCATGCGGCGGAGGTGGCGTCCGCGGTGGCGGCAGAGAGCCAGAAACCGAAGAAAACATACCGCATACCGCCGCTTTCTCTGCTTAAGAAGGGAAGCAGGCAGAAGGGCGAGTCGGACGCGCAGCTTCGTGAGACCGCTATGAAACTGCAGCAGATCCTGCAGAATTTTGGCGTTAAGGCAACGGTTACGAACGTAAGCTGCGGACCGTCGGTTACCAGGTATGAGCTGCAGCCGGAGATGGGAGTCAAAGTAAGTAAGATCGTAGGGCTCTCAGACGATATCAAATTGAATCTGGCGGCAGCCGATATTCGTATTGAAGCTCCGATTCCAGGGAAAGCGGCCGTCGGTATCGAGGTGCCGAATAAAGAGAATTCGGCGGTTATGTTAAGGGATCTTCTGGAATCCGGTGAATTCCGCCAAAGCGCGTCTAAGATATCCTTTGCAGTGGGCAAAGATATCGGCGGCAAGGCGGTCGTGACGGATATAGGGAAGATGCCCCATGTATTGATTGCGGGCGCGACAGGGTCCGGAAAATCAGTATGCATTAATACTTTGATTATGAGTATTCTGTATAAGGCAACGCCGGAAGAAGTAAAGCTGATCATGATCGACCCCAAGGTGGTGGAGCTAAGTGTATATAACGGGATCCCCCATCTGATGATTCCGGTGGTTACGGATCCGAAGAAGGCCGCAGGCGCTTTGAATTGGGCGGTAGCCGAGATGGACCGCCGTTACCGTTCATTCGCGGAGTACGGCGTCAGGGATATGAAGGGATATAATGAAAAGGTTTCGTCTATGCCTCCGGCAGAGGACGGACAGAGACAGGAGCCGCTGCCTCAGATCGTTGTGATTGTAGATGAGCTGGCGGACCTGATGATGGTCGCGCCCGGGGAAGTGGAGGGTTCGATCTGTCGTCTTGCCCAGTTGGCGAGAGCGGCGGGTATCCATCTTGTTATTGCGACGCAGCGGCCGTCCGTGAATGTTATTACAGGACTTATTAAGGCGAATATGCCTTCCAGAATAGCGTTTTCCGTATCTTCCGGTGTGGATTCCCGGACGATCATAGATATGAACGGCGCGGAGAAACTGCTTGGGAAAGGCGATATGCTTTTCTACCCTTCCGGCTATCAGAAGCCCGCGAGGGTGCAGGGTTCGTTTGTGACGGATAAGGAAGTTCAGGATGTGGTGGAATTCCTTAAAGATCACAATGAAGAAGTTACATATGATGAGGAAGTAGTGAATCATGTAAATACCAATCCTGCCGTCAGTATGGCGGCGGCAGGGGCTGCTCCGGAAGGAGATGGGCACGACGCGTATTTTATGGAGGCAGGCAAGCTGATTATAGATAAGGATAAAGCGTCCATCGGAATGCTGCAGCGTGCGTTTAAGATAGGATTCAACCGTGCGGCAAGGATTATGGATCAGTTAGCCGAAGAAGGGGTCGTGGGACCGGAAGAGGGGACAAAACCCAGAAAGGTCTTGATGTCTCAGGAAGAATTCGAGCAGTACGCGGCGGAGAACAGCTAATAGGTTATACCCGGGTGTGAACGGTATAACAGGTATGTTGGGGAACTATGAGGTAATCACATAAAGAAAGGAAGAAATTATGAAAACAGATATCCAGATTGCACAGGAAGCGCAGATGTCGCATATCAGAGACGTGGCGGCGACGGTAGGGATTGGAGAAGAAGAGTTAGAGTTTTATGGGAAGTATAAGGCAAAATTATCCGATGATGTGTGGGAGCGGATCAAGGACAGACCGGATGGTAAGCTTGTGCTTGTAACGGCGATTAATCCGACTCCTGCCGGAGAAGGAAAGACGACGACGACGGTAGGTCTGGGACAGGCGCTGGCGAAGCTTGGTAAGAGGGCGATCATCGCGCTTCGGGAACCTTCTCTTGGCCCGTGTTTCGGGATTAAGGGCGGCGCGGCGGGAGGCGGTTACGCCCAGGTTGTGCCGATGGAAGATCTGAACCTTCATTTCACAGGAGATTTTCACGCGATTACTTCGGCGAATAATCTGCTTGCCGCTATGCTTGATAATCATATTCAGCAGGGGAATGCGCTGCAGATTGATCCGAGACAGGTGGTATGGAAACGTTGTCTGGATATGAACGACAGGAATCTGCGCAATGTTGTAGTCGGGCTTGGCAATAAGATGGATGGTATGGTAAGAGAAGATCATTTTGTGATTACCGTGGCGTCCGAGATCATGGCTATTCTTTGCCTTGCAGAAGATATCAGGGATCTTAAGAGACGTCTCGGAAAGATCATAGTTGCGTATAATTTCAGCGGCGATCCGGTAACGGCGGAAGATCTTCACGCCACAGGCGCTATGACGGCGCTGCTTAAGGATGCGATCAAGCCGAATCTGATACAGACGTTGGAGCATACGCCGGCGCTTGTCCACGGCGGTCCTTTTGCGAATATAGCGCACGGCTGCAATAGCGTCAGAGCGACCCGGACGGCGCTTAAGCTTTGCGATATCACGGTGACGGAAGCCGGTTTCGGCGCGGACTTAGGCGCGGAGAAGTTCCTGGATATCAAATGCCGGAAAGCCGGATTTAAGCCGGACGCCGTGGTTCTGGTTGCGACGGTTCGTGCTTTGAAATATAACGGCGGAGTCGCCAAGGAAGATCTTGGGAATGAGAATCTGGAGGCTTTGGCTAAAGGAATCGTGAATCTGGAAAAGCATATTGAGAATATCCAGAAATATGGAGTTCCGGTCGTAGTAACTTTGAATTCTTTCGTATCGGATACCGAGGCGGAGAATGAGTATATCCGTAAGTTCTGTGAAGAGAAGGGGTGTGAATTTGCGCTTTCTGAAGTATGGGAAAAAGGAGGCGAGGGCGGAATCGCTCTGGCGAAGAAAGTTCTGGATACTTTAGAACATAAGGAAAGTCATTTCCATACATTATATGAAGATGGATTATCTCTCGAAGAGAAGATTGAGACGATTGCGAAAGAGATCTACGGAGCAAGAGGCGTTGTCTATGAACCTGCGGCTAAGAAACAGCTGGCTAAAATCACGTCTATGGGATTTGGGGAATTACCGATTTGTATGGCGAAGAATCAATACTCTCTGTCAGACGACGCGAAGAAGCTGGGAAGACCGGTGGATTTTGATATTCATATCCGGGAGGTTTATGTCAGCGCGGGCGCAGGGTTTGTGGTCGCCCTTACAGGAGCGATCATGACGATGCCGGGATTGCCGAAGGTTCCTGCTGCGAATGGAATCGACGTATCGGATGAGGGAAAGATTACCGGATTGTTTTAGTATGGGAGGTTTTCTATAGATGAAGTGTGGATATTGCGGACATGAAATACCAGAAGGAAAGTTATACTGCGAAAAGTGTGGTAGAGAAGTCTGCATTGTTCCTGACTATAATCCGTTAGAAGATATGCTTACGCAGCAGATAAGGGGAGCGATTAGCGGCGGCGACGGTTATGAAGACTATTTGGAATATGACGCCGGAAGGAATGTGGATCCGAGGGGGAGGAATATTCCCGGCCGTGATACCGGCAGAGGAGCAGGACGAAGTACCAGCCGAGACGTAAGGGGCGGAACCGGACGGAATACCGGAGGTGTGAGCCGGAGTACCAGCCGAGACGTAAGGGGCGGAACCGGGCGGAATACCGGGGGTGTGAGCCGGAGTACCAGCCGAGACGTAAGGGGCGGAACCGGGCGGAATTACGCCGAGAACCCTCAGGATCGAGAGAGAAAGCGCAGACAGGCAGAACGCAGGAAAGCAAAACGGCGTATGCGTATGGGATGTTTTTTCATGATTTTCCTTTTGATAGCCGCAATTATCGGATCCGGGGTTACGTTATATATGAATTCTTATAAGGGGTTTGTCGACAGAGGAAATAAAGCATTAAGAGCAGGGGCATACAATGAGGCGGTTGATTTCTTTGAACGAGCGATCCGGAAGGATGAAACAAAAGCAGACGCATATATAGGCTTATCGCAGATCTATATCGCGAAGAGCGATCTGGACTGGGCGGAATCTGTTTTCCAGGAGGCAGTTAAGAAGCAGCCGGGGAATGCAGATATCTATGAGGCATACGTTAAGTTTTACATGGATACGGACCAGAAGACAAAGATTCCGTATCTGCTGGAAGATGTAGAGGAAAAAGTAGCGGAATTGCTTGCCGGTTATATTATAGAAAGACCGAAATTCAGTCTGGATGACAGCGAGCCTTTTGAAGATGTACAGGAGTTGACGCTGACAGCGCAAGACGGCTGTACGATCTATTATACGGATAATGGTGAAGAAGTAACAATACAGAGTCAAAAATATACGGAGCCTCTCCAGATTCAGGAAGGCGAAAATGTAATCTCGGCAATTGCCGTCGATGAAAAAGGCGTGCCGAGTCTTCCGGTGAAGAAGACGTTTACAGTGGAATTGCCGATGGTGGACGCTCCGGCGGTATCGCCGTCTACCGGACAGTATAATTCTCCGGTTCAGATTGAGGTTAAGGTACCGGACGGTTATGACGCATATTATACTACGAACGGCGAGGAGCCGACTACAGCGTCGAGTAAGTATATGGGACCGATTGATATGCCGGAAGGAGAGACGTTATTTAAGGTGATTCTTGTGAATACAAAGGGACGTATGAGCGGAGTAACCACCAGAAATTATGTGTTGGAGACAGAATAAATATTTTTCACTTTGTCAGGAAGTGAATAGGATTAACTTGAATTCCCCCCATGGAGCCGAAATATATTCTGGTCCATGGGGGGAATTTGTTTATTTCTTCATATAGCTTGAAACCATCCGGACCATATTTTCAATCTGGTCCTGTTCTTCTTTTGATTTTCCGTCTTTCAGGACGGAAAGTACCAGAGAAAATTCATCCGGTGTAAACTGTATTCCTTTTTTGTTTGCATTAGTGATCAGAGCCATCATGATAGGGGCAAGAGATTTTCCGCTTTTCCCTTGTGTCTGTGCGGCTGCCGTCCGGATCAGTTCCATCTTGACGGGATCCATGCTCTGCATAGCGGGGTTGTTCATCCATTCATTCATCGTCAGATTCTCCTTTCTTTTTGCCCGAGTCGGGCGTATTCAGTTCATTTTCAAACATTGCGTTGTACATGTCGAACATTTCCTGCTGTTCGGGGTTCAGCATACCCTTCATCAGATCCAGGGGATTAATGTCCTGGTGTTCCTGATCGAAAGAATTGGACATGGTCTGCATATTCTGAACCATTTCTATCATATTCATCATACCTGACATTTGTTCCATCATTTCTTTTTCCGCAGTACTCATATATGGTTTCAGTCCGTCCAGTATATCCTTGGGCTGTGGATTGGAGGAGAACCCCTGGAAATAATCCATGGCATGGCGCAGCTCCAGGTATTTGATATAGATTCCAAGGAAACGCTGCATTGAGGAAGGAATATATGGGAGCAAAAGCTTTAATGTGTATAGAATAGGCGGAGTGATCAGACTGTCAAAAGGGGTCATGGGTTTTGGTGGGGTTTGTTCCATATGCGCTCCTTGAAATAACGTTGTAAATATATATGACGGCAGAATGGAATTTATGAGATATGGAAAAACTAAATGTGAAATAAGTCATATATTATTATGGTAAGAGAAAGGAAGGAGGAGACAGATATGGACAGAAAGCTGATCATAGACGGGAACGCGGTATATGAAATCGATGAGAATTGTATGTTGAAGAAACAGATGGAAGGAAAAGAGACAGATCAAAACACGGAAGAGAAAGAAGAAAAATTGAATATCTACAAAATGAAGAGGACGGAGTGATATACTCCGTCCCCTTGTATAGCCGATGGATTAGCATCCGCAGTCAAAACCGCCGCATCCGCATCCGCTGCCGCCCATACCGCCGCAGCAGAAGAGCAGAAGGATGATCCACAGGCAGCTGTCGTTGCCGCATCCGCCGCCGAAGCTGCTTCCGCATCCGCCGCAGCAGAAGAGCAGAAGGATGATCCACAGACAGTTGTTGTTGCCAAAGCCGCATCCACATTCTCCGCCGGTTCTTCCGGATTCACATCCACATCCACAGTTTGTAGCACTTAAATCGCTCATTTTAAAATCCTCCATTTTTGATGTTTACAGTACATAATATGCGGAGGTCGAAGATGTGTGAGCGGAAAAAATATTTTTATATATTTACCAGTCGCTTAATTGAATGCTGATAGCGGAAGGAATTCTTTTGGAGCTTAAGTTTATCCAGGGCCGGCAGGCTCTCTTTTGCATAATTATCATAGAGCGTCAGGAGATACGAAACCGTGTAATTCCTGTGTTGGAACCAGGTGAAAAGCAGCCAGTTCATAATATCAGGATACCAGTAACGTTCCGGTATGGAAGCGCTTTGAAGCAGGAATACATGTTCAGACGCCTGTACGGACAACTGCGTCAATTCATCCGCACGGTCTCTGTCCTTGAAAAGCGGCTCGCATTCCTGGATGATATCGTAAAGGTCGTTGGCGGCCTTCCAGTATGAGACGAAAGCAGGCGTGGACTCGTCGTGGCTTTCTTCCATATTATGAAGATCAAAAGTCTGCATCACCGGGCGGTTCCGTCTGATGGTCCAATCATATTCGGTACGTTTGTCAGGGTCGGAGAGTACGCGGTATGCCTCCAGAATTTCCTGCATCTGTTCCGTCGTATCGATTCCGTTCTTAATATTGACATCCGGATGATATTTCTTAGCCATTTCATTTTTAGCGGCAGTAATATCTTCTAAGGACGCCTTTTCTGAAACGCCTAATATATCGTAATAATTTTTATTTTCCATACTATCCTCCAGTTACTCATATATGGACGCAAACAATATTATTCTACGACAATTCAGCGAAGAAATCAATCACAATAAGAAAAGTAATCTGCCAAAGTAATGTGCCGGATTAGCCCCATTGCGTGCCGACTCCGGCTTTAAGGGCTTTTTCATAGATCGTCCTGGCGGTCACCAGATCCTGAGCCCCCACGCCCACCGTCTCGTATACGATGATTTCGTCGTCATTTTCCCTTCCGGTCAGATTCCCCTTGATTACATCTCCGATATCGCCGGTAAAGTCGGCCTCGGTAATGAGACCTTCTTCCAACGGCAGCAAGATGTCGCCGGATTCTGAAAGGACGGCTTCCTTAGAGTCAAAATAGATCTTGGAGGCTCTCGGCAGTATCGCAGGGTCCATCTCCTGCATATGATGCTGGTATGCGCCTACACAGCTTATGGTGCATCCTTTTTTAATTTTCGTCCCGTCGAATACGGGTTTGGAAGAAGGGGTAACGGTAATCAGAAGATCGGCGTCGTCGACGGCTTCATCGGAAGATCTGACTGCCGTAATCTTTGTGCCGTAGGATTCTAATTCTTTCTGCATCTGTTCGGCAAAAAGGATTGTCCTTTCGTAGTTCAGGTCGAATACCCGCACTTCTTCTAGTTTTCGAACGGCGATCATCGCTTCAAGCTGTGAGGCGGCCTGACCTCCGGTTCCAATAAGAGCTCCGATCCGGCAGTCTTTCTTTGCCAGAAGTTCGAAAGCCACGCCGGAAGAGGCGCCTGTCCGGAGCTGGGTCACGTAAGTTCCGTCGAGGACCGCGGTCACGACGCCTGTCTTTCCGTCGATCAGAAGGACTTGCGCGGGCGACGACGGCAAACCATTGTCTATGTTGTGGGGAAAGATATTAACCGTTTTTAATGACGCCGTATCCATCTCTTCTATATAAGCGGGCATAAAGAGAAAGCAGCCGTCATATTTGGGCGCCTGGATCTTCGTGCGCAGCGGTGAATCACATTTTTCTTCTGATACAAGTGTAAATGCTTTCTTGTCAGCCTCGACGGCGTCTTGGATGGTAAATACTTTTTTGATGTCTTCTCGTGATAAAAGTAACATTATTTTCTCCTTTCTGTTTCCCTGCTCGGGATATGTGGATTAATCCTCTTTTCTTGAATTATAGCAAATATTCGGCGGGTTGATAAGTGTGATTTATACACAAAATAGGCGTGTCCGGAATATTCTGGATAAAAAAGGATATTTTCTGATGAATAGAGTGAAACAGCAGATCCATTACTGGTGTGACGATACCAGAACAGGGAGGGCGACGGGCCGCAAAATCGCGGTCGCAGTCTTAGATACAGGATTGGCGGGCCATCCCGACTTAAGAGGAAGGGTTCTTGCTTTCCGGGACTGTGTTAACGGCCGGAACGGGCTGTATGACGACAACGGACACGGTACGCATGTAAGCGGCATCATAGCCGGAAACGGAAGTCTGTCTCGGGGAATGTTAAGCGGAATAGCTCCGGAGGCGGATATTGTGGCCGTCAAGGTTCTGGACGCAGGCGGGGAAGGCAGCGTTGAACAGATTCTGGAAGGTATCAGATGGATCCGTAAGAATCACAGGCGTTATGGGATACGGATTGTCAATTTATCGGTGGGGGCAAGAAAGGATCTGGATAAGAAAAAAGAGGATTGTCTGGTAGAGGCGGTAGAGGAATTGTGGGACAGAGAACTCGTAGTGATAGTATCCGCAGGTAACTATGGCCCGGAAAAGGGAAGTATAGCCGTGCCGGGAAACAGCAGGAAGGTCATTACGGTAGGAGCTTTGGAAGAACCGGGAATGGAAGACGGATGTTCCGGAAACGGACCGACGAAGCAGTGTATCGTGAAACCAGAGGTTATAGCCCCAGGCTACCGCATCCTTTCCTGCAGCAGCCGTTATCCCGGAAACAGGAGCGCTTATATCAGAAAGAGTGGGACATCTATGGCAACGCCTGTAGTATCGGGAGCGGCGGCTCTTTTCATGTCCAAATATCCGGAGACCCGGAATGTGGAGTTAAAACTCAGGTTCCGGGAAACCTGCGAACGCATGCCGGAAGATATGCGGCATGGATGGGGATGTGTCAGAATCGATTGTTTGCTGGGGAATGAGAAAGTCTGAAAAGTAACTGTAAATCCAACCTTGTCTCTGTATCTTTTTTATGATAAGATAAGGGACATGGCAGATAGAAGAGTCCATTGTCTGCTGAAAGCAACTTAAGCGGCAGACAATGAAATATAGTGTTTTGAAGGAGGGGTAATATGGGAGATGAGACAGTTTCCAGGAATTTTATTGAGCAGGAGATAGACAAGGATCTGTCGGAAGGCGTATACTCGGAGGTGTGTACCAGATTTCCGCCGGAACCCAACGGATATCTTCATATCGGACATGCCAAATCTATTCTTTTGAATTCAGGTCTGGCGAAAAAATATAACGGTACGTTCCATCTTAGGTTCGATGATACGAACCCGACGAAGGAGGATATGGAGTTTGTAGAATCCATCAAGGAAGACGTGAAGTGGCTTGGGGCAGACTGGAAGGAGCATCTTTATTTTGCGTCGGATTATTTCGAGGTGATGTATGAATGCGCCCTCAAACTGATAAGGAAGGGAAAGGCGTTCGTCTGCGACCTTACTGCCGACGAGATCCGTGAATATCGTGGTACCTTGAAAGAACCCGGAAAAAACAGTCCGTACCGGGACCGTTCGGTAGAAGAGAATCTCAGGCTTTTTGAGGAGATGAAGGACGGGAAATACAAAGATGGGGAGAAGGTCCTGCGGGCGAAGATCGATATGGCGTCTCCGAATATCAACATGCGGGATCCGGTAATCTACCGCGTGGCACATATGGCGCACCATAATACGGGGGACAGATGGTGCATCTATCCTATGTATGATTTTGCGCATCCTATCGAGGACGCGGTGGAGAAGATTACCCACTCGATCTGTACATTGGAATTTGAAGACCACAGACCGCTTTACGACTGGGTAGTCAGGGAATGTGAATTTGATCCGGCGCCGCGCCAGATCGAGTTTGCTAAACTGTATCTGACTAATGTCGTGACGGGAAAGAGATATATTAAGAAGCTGGTTATGGACGGTATCGTAGACGGCTGGGATGATCCGAGACTTGTGTCCATCGCGGCGCTGCGAAGGAGGGGATTCACGCCGGAGTCGCTTCAGATGTTTATCGAGATGTGCGGCGTGTCCAAGAGCCAGAGTTCCGTGGATTACGCCATGCTTGAGTATTGTATCCGGGAAGATCTTAAGTTAAAGCGTCCGCGTATGATGGCGGTGCTGGACCCGATTAAACTTGTGATCGACAATTATCCGGAGGGAGAGACGGAGTATCTGGAGGTAGAGAATAATCTGGAGAATCCCGAGCTTGGCATGCGCAGGCTTCCGTTCTGCAGGGAGTTATATATTGAGCGGGAGGACTTTATGATCGAGCCTCCGAAGAAATATTTCCGTCTGTTCCCGGGAAATGAAGTGCGTCTGATGCATGCGTATTTTGTTAAGTGTGTAAGTTATGAGACGGATACCGACGGCAATGTGACGGCGGTGCATTGTACGTATGATCCGGAGACGAAGTGCGGCACAGGATTTACCGGCCGGAAGGTGAAAGGAACCATCCACTGGGTAGCGGCTCCCTATGCGAAGCAGACGGAGGTGCGCCTTTATGAGAATCTGGTGGATGAAGAGAAGGGCGTATATAATAAAGAAGACGGTTCGCTGAATCTGAATCCCAATTCTCTAATGGTCCGGAAGGATTGCTATGTGGAAGACAGTTTTGAGAAAGCAGAGGGATGCGACAGTTTCCAGTTCGTAAGGAATGGGTATTTTTGTATTGATTCAAAAGATTCGACGCCGGAGAATCTGGTATTTAACCGGATCGTATCATTAAAGAGTTCATTTAAACTGCCAAAGTAGCCGATAGTTTCTGAATGGATGTTAGGAGTACGCTGTGAACGAATTGACGATGAATCTTAAGAGTCATTCCAAGGTTCCGCTTTATGAACAGATTTATGGTTATATCAAGAAGGATATTCAAAGCGGAAGGATCGCCTACAAAGAGAAGCTGCCGTCTACCCGCGCTCTGGCAAAACATCTGGAGGTCAGCAGAAGTACGGTGGAATTAGCCTATGAGCAGCTTCTCTCGGAAGGTTATATTGAGGCGGAACCTTACAGAGGATTTTTTGTGGCGCAGACGGAAGAACTCTATCATCTTGAAAGAGAGAGGCCGATGTCTGCGGTGTCAAAGGAGCAGAAGAGAAGATATCGGTATGATTTTTCTCCGAATGGAGTTGATCTAAGAAGTTTCCCTTACAACGTATGGCGAAAATTGTCGAAGGATATTTTGCTTGATGACAGGACAGAGTTGTTTCGTTCAGGAGATTCCAAAGGAGAGTTAAGTTTCCGCATTGCCATCGGCAGCTATCTTCATCAGGCGAGAGGAGTGAATTGTTCTCCGGAGCAGATTATCATTGGGGCGGGAAGCGACTATATTCTGATGCTTTTAAGTATGATTCTTGGTAAGGACCGCAGGATCGCGTTTGAAGACCCGGCGTATAAGCAGGCATACCATATGGCTCGTGCGCTGGGTTATGAGACGGTTCCGGTATCTATGGACAGGAATGGAATGAAGGTATCGGAATTGGAAGAATCGGAGGCGGATACAGTCTATGTGACTCCGTCTCATCAGTATCCCACAGGGATCGTTATGCCCATCAACCGGAGAATGGAACTGCTGCGATGGGCTCTTAAAAAACCGGACAGATACGTCGTAGAGGACGACTATGACAGTGAATACAGATATAAGGGCAGACCGATCCCCGCCCTCCAGGGATATGACGCTCACGAAAAGGTTATCTACCTTGGCACGTTTTCCAGATCAATCGCGCCTGCGATCCGGTTAAGTTATATGGTGCTGCCGCATCCTCTTCTGGATGAATACGAGAGAAGATATGATTTCATGCATTCCACCGTCTCCAAAGTAGATCAGATGATCGTTCGGAGATTCCTGGAAGAAGGGTATTATGAACGTCATCTCAATAAGACCAGGGCTCTTTATAAGAGCCGTCACGACGTGTTGATCGAGGGGCTTAGACCTCTCTTGGATATCCTGACCATATCAGGAGAGCATGCGGGGGTTCATCTGCTTCTTACCTTCCGAAACGGGAGGACGGAAGAAGAGCTGATCCGAAGGGCAGCCAAAGAAGACATTCGGATATATGGAATGTCAGATTGCCGGATTCGGAAGTACGGGAATGAGAAACCGACGATACTGCTTGGTTATGCGAATCTGACAGAAGAGCAGATTCAGGAGGCGGTAAAGATATTGAATCGATGTTTTCGGTGACGGAAGGATCGTCCTGCAAAGCGGCGCTGGATTTGAATATTAAGAAGAGCGCCGGGAAAATGCATTTTCCGATGCCCTTCTTGCAGATTGAATTTATTCTGTGCCAATGATAAAGAAACTAATATCTCAATTTTATATTTGACAGAGAAACATCAGCGTCATATCCTTTTGCGCGCAGCATATATTCCATCCCGTTTTTTGCCAAATCAATATGATTCTGGGGCGCAACCATGATCTCTTCCACCGGAAGAAGCTTATCACTTAACGGAATCTCTATATAAGGCAGCATAAATCCATCTTTGGCGCGGAAATGTACGGTTGTATCTTTCTGTTTTCGGAAAATAAAGCGGTATTCCTGTTCTTGTGCAAATCCTTCATGCTTAAAAAACATAGAGTAGACTTCCGTCGTCTTTTGAAATTTCTTGCAAGCTTTCAGGTAGTTTGTGTCATGCCGGTTATTTGCTCCGGCTTCTAAGATCTCATCGAAGGGCATCCGGAACAGATGGGGCAGATAATTACAGATAATCCTCTGGATCAATTGTTTTTGCTGCTTTGTATCATAGACTACGAGTCCGTGATAGGCGATCTCGGCGGCTTCTTCTATCCTTGCGATGATCGCGTTGCTTTGAAATCCTATATTATAACCGGTCTTATTGCCGAATTCCGACCACATGGTAATGCTGTCTCTGCATTTGGAAAAAGAAAGCACGAAATATTCCCTGCTTTTTGCCCTCTCCAAATAGATAGAATCTTTAAGAAATCTGTCTGCGACCGATGGGTTTTTAACGTTTTCCCGGCACACTTCGTCTATGATTCCCTGTATATGAGAAAACTCATTGGGATCGTTCAGGAAATCACTTTTGGTGGCCCAGAAACAGTTATGATTAATAATACCGTTGATTCCGTTACTTTTTGTATAATGATACAGGATGCTGCCCTTTTCAGCGTGTTCCAGCCGGACCTGTCTGCCAGACATACGGGTTAGTCTTCCTTGGAATCATCGGAAGAGTCTTCGGCGTCAGGTGTTTCCTCTTTTTTGTCGGGGCCGTCTTCCTTTGCAGGAGCCTCATCTTCTTTGTCGGACGCCTCTTCTGAATCATCGGCTTCTTCGTCATTCTTCGCAGACGGATTCAGAGAGACATATTCCCGGTCTGATACCGGTTTTAAGTCGCTGTCCAGATCGAAGTCGTCGTCTTCAAAATCATCGTCAAATTCGTCAGCCTCACAGGAATCTTGTTTTTTAAAATAATAGATAAGACCCGCGATCGCACCTCCGGCAGCAGCCAGTCCCATTAAACCTTTCATCCATTTCTTCATGATAATTATAACTCCTTTCAAATTCTGTATTTCATCTATCATACCACATATTGTATTATTTTTCCTCTAAAATAATCATAAAATTTGTACATTTGGAAAGATATTTATTTTTTATAGATAAATATGTGGAATTATGATAAACTGATTCTTATGCCTGAGAAGTCAGGAGATTGGCAACTTGTGTAATGTTTTAAAAAGGAGTGCGTGTAATATATGAATAAAAAGGAGATGCCGGGTACGGCAAAAAAGGGACTGTTTCGCGCTGTATTCAGCAGGACAGGGATTATCTTGATCTTACTGCTCCTGCAGTTGGGATTTATGGTCGTGTCCTTTTACCGGCTCAGGGATTACCTTCCCTATATCTACGGAGCGTTAATGCTTCTGGAAGCGATCGTGATAATACATATCATCAATACCAAAGGGAATCCGGCATTCAAGATGACATGGATGCTCTGCGTCCTTGTATTTCCTTTGATGGGCGCGACTTTTTATGTTTTTGTGCAGCTGCAGATAGGAACCCGTTTTATGCATGATCGTCTGGCGACTTTAAAGATCGAGACGGAGCCCTATATGCGGCAGGATCAAGAGATCGTGGATAATCTATGGGCGAGTAAATCCGCGAATGCCCAGTTATCGTATTATCTGTCAAGACAATTGGGATTTCCTACTTACCGGAATACGGAGGTTCAGTACTTTCCGTTGGGGGAGGATAAGTTCAAAGCTATGGTGCTGGAACTTAAGAAGGCAAGAAAATTCATCTTTATGGAGTATTTTATAGTAGAAAAGGGGTATATGTGGGGAACGCTCCTGGAAATCTTAAAAGAGAAGGCGATGGAAGGAGTAGAGGTTCGTTTCATGTATGACGGGATGTGCGCGATATCCATGCTGCCGTATAACTATCCCCGCCAGCTTGAAAGATGGGGAATTGCCTGCAAGATGTCCAACCAGATTAAACCGTTTCTGTCCACCACCCAGAATAACCGCGATCACAGGAAGATCTGTGTGATCGACGGGAAGATCGCGTTTACCGGCGGGGTGAATTTGGGGGATGAATATATCAATCAAAAAGTAAGATTCGGGCACTGGAAAGACACGGCGGTTATGCTTAAAGGTGATGCGGTACAGAGCTTTACCATGATATTCCTGCAGATGTGGAATGTGGAAGAGCGCAGACCCGAACACTATAAGAAATATATTACGAAAAGATGGAACGGTCTCCGGCGCGGTCTGGGATATGTCATCCCTTATGCAGACAGTCCTTTTGATAATGAAAATGTGGGAGAAGAAGTGTATTTTCACATACTGAACCATGCGAAGAAGTATGTACATATCATGACGCCTTATCTGATTCTGGATAATGAGATGATAGTGACCTTGACAAGGGTTGCAAAGAGCGGGATAGAAGTGAAGATTATCATGCCTCATATTCCCGATAAGTGGTATGCGTTCGCAGTCGCGAAGACGTACTATAAAGAATTGATTGAAAGCGGAGTGCAGATCTATGAGTATACTCCGGGGTTTGTTCATGCCAAAGTGTTCGTGTCGGATGGCGATACGGCGACGGTAGGTACGATTAATCTGGATTACAGGAGCCTGTATCTGCATTTTGAATGCGGTGTTTTTATCTATAATAATCCTGAGATTGACAAGATCGAAGAGGATTTTCAGGATACGTTGAGGAAATGCCATAAGGTGACTCTGGTGGAAGTGAAGGAGAGGACTATGCTTACGAAGATTACGGGACAGATACTGCGTATGATAGCGCCGCTCATGTAGAATTATTGTAGAATTATGTAAAATGCGTTTTACAGGAGCAGGAAAATATAGTATAATGCTAAGTGGTTTCTGTAAGGCATGTTCTTTTGGGAAACACAAAGATACGTAATAGCGACGTAGGAGGAATTAAGATGGTAAAAGCAGTAGTTGGTGCCAACTGGGGAGACGAAGGAAAAGGGAAGATTACGGATATGTTAGCCGAGAGAGCGGACATTATCATAAGATTCCAGGGAGGAGCGAACGCGGGCCATACTATTATCAATGATTATGGCAAGTTTGCGCTGCATACCCTGCCTTCAGGCGTATTCTATGACCACACGACGAGTATCATAGGAAATGGTGTCGCGCTTGATATTCCGGTTCTTTTTAAAGAGATCCAGTCCATTATCGACAGGGGAGTTCCGGCGCCGAAGATTCTGGTGTCGGACCGTGCGCAGATGGTGATGTCTTATCATAAGAACTTTGATGCATATGAAGAAGAGCGGCTTGGGGGAAAATCCTTCGGTTCTACCAAATCAGGCATTGCTCCGTTTTATTCTGATAAATATGCGAAGATCGGTTTTCAGGTCAGCGAGCTTTTTGACGAGGAGCTGTTAAAGGAAAAAGTGGCAAGGATTGCGGATCAGAAGAATGTTATGCTTGAACATCTGTATCATAAACCGCTTATCAAGCCGGAGGAATTGTATCATGAACTGATGGAGTATAAAGAGATGGTGGGGCCGTATGTATGCGACACGTCGAGCTATCTCCATAACGCTCTGAAGGAAGGAAAGGAGATTCTTCTGGAGGGTCAGCTCGGAACATTGAAAGACCCGGATCATGGAATCTATCCGATGGTAACGTCTTCTTCTACGCTGGCGGCATACGGTGCGATCGGCGCCGGTATCCCGCCTTATGAGATCAAGAAGGTGATCACCGTATGTAAGGCATACTCCAGCGCGGTTGGCGCGGGCGCTTTTGTAAGCGAGATCTTCGGGGAGGAAGCGGACGAGCTGAGACGCCGGGGAGGAGACGGCGGTGAATTTGGCGCTACGACAGGCCGTCCGAGAAGGATGGGGTGGTTCGACTGCGTTGCTTCCAAGTATGGCTGCAGGCTGCAGGGAACGACGGATGTTGCGTTCACGGTGCTGGATGTACTGGGGTATCTGGATGAGATCCCGGTATGCGTAGGCTATGAGATCGACGGCGAAGTAACGACGGATTTTCCGGTTACGCATCTGCTGGAGAAGGCAAAACCGGTGCTTGCAAAGCTTCCGGGGTGGAAATGTGATATCCGGGGGATCAAGACGTACGAGGAACTTCCGGAGAATTGCCGTAAGTATGTTGAATTCGTTGAAGAACAGATCGGCTATCCGATTACAATGGTCTCAAACGGACCGGGAAGAGACGATATTATCTACAGAGGATAGAGAGCTTAGCAAGGATGCTTTCATTATCTAAAGACAGGGCAGCAGCGGGACGATGAACCGCCGCTGCCTTATTGTATTATAAGGGATATCAAAACAGTTTCTTTTTATAATAACTTTCCGCCGTATAGAGGGCGGCCGCCGGGTTATGGCCTAATACGCGGTCCTTGGTTACTGCGGTGGTTACCATTGCCTCGGAATATTTATAGAACAGGCTGTCATGGCCTACGCATAAGCCTACTACAACGTTGAGGTCTGTGTGGGCGTCATTGAGAAGCTTTGCCTGCATGATGGGATTACACATGTTGCGTCCGAGTTTCTCGTGTTCTTCCGGGATTCCTACTTCATGCTTCGGAATACATCCTATTTTGCAGCAAACTCCGTATACTTCGAATCCGTGATGGCGGAATATCTTCGCCAGAGTCCTGGATTCCCGTATCAATCCTACGCAGGTTGCGATCCCCAGTTTCTTAGCTCCGATACGTTTGGCATAGTCCATAATCTCCTGTACCCGCGTCATCTGACAGTAGTTTTCATATTCTACACAGGCGGCGGCGACGGTGCTTTTCTTATTATCATCCTCGGCATAACGTTCCTTTACATAATTGATATCCTCTTCTGTTACGGTCTGTGTCGTAAGGCAGAATTCGGGGAATTCTTTGTCCATGTGGTTGCAGTTTACGACTGCGCAGTCGATGCAGGACAGTGTCTTTTTGGTTTCCATAGTATTTCCTCCTGGTTTTCATGTATATTCTCAAAATTGATTCAGCTCCTGGATGTCAGGATATGTTTCAAGTTTATATTTATCATAGCATTATCTTACGGGGATAGCAAGATTTTACATTTTAGCAACATTTTCATAGAATTTTCGATACCTGTGTTCGATAAGATGAGTACACCGGAATACAGACAGAAAGAGGAGCGGTAGATATGTGTGGAATCTGCGGGATAGTCGGAGATGTGACGAAAAAAGAGAAAGTATTGAAGAGAATGATGAAAGTGATGGAACATCGGGGACCGGACGGAGGAGATATGTATATGACCAACGGTGTTATGCTTGGTTTTCGAAGGCTTAGTATCATTGATCTGGATAAGGGTATGCAGCCTATGATCAATGAAGATGAAGATATGACGCTGGTCTTTAACGGGGAGGTCTATAATTATCAGATTCTAAGAGAGATGTTGGTGAGAAAGGGGCATCGGTTCCAAAGTGATTCGGATTCGGAGGTACTCTTGCATGGCTATGAAGAATATCAAAGAGGAATATTGGAAAAATTAAGAGGAATGTTCAGTTTTGCGATATGGGACGATAAGAGAAAGACGTTGTTTGCGGCGAGGGATTATTTCGGTATCAAGCCGTTCTATTATACGATAGCGGACGGCGCGCTGATCTTTGCGTCCGAGATCAAGAGTATCCTGGAATTCCCGGGATATCGGAAGGAGGTGAATGAGGAAGCGCTGGAACAATATCTTTCTTTTCAATATTCAGCGCTGCCGGAGACATTTTTTAAGGGAATCTACCGCCTGCTGCCGGGACATTATTTAATCTATGAGAATCATCAGGTTAAGACTGTACGCTATTTCAGACCATCTCTGGAGCCATGGGAAGGGACAAGCCAGGCAAAGCTTACAGAGGACGTGGAGATGGTTATGAAACAGTCGGTGCGCAGACACCTGGTGAGTGATGTAGAAGTGGGAAGCTTCCTCTCAAGCGGAGTGGATTCCAGCCTGATTACGGCGTTGTCAGGGTGCGGCAAGACTTTTACCGTCGGATTTGAACAGGAAGGGGATCTCTATAATGAGATTACATATGCGAAGGATTTTGCAGAAAAGCTGGAGGTTGAAAATCATAGCAGATTCATTGGGAAAGATGAGTTCAAAGAAGCCGTACCCGACGTGATGTATTATCTGGACGAGCCTTCCGGCGACGCGTCGGCGATAGCCTTGTATTTTCTCGCGCAGGAGGCGTCAAAGGAGGTGAAAGTAGTGCTGTCCGGAGAAGGGGCGGACGAGATATTCGGAGGTTATAACATCTATCTGGAACCTAAGGCTCTTCGATTCGTGGATTGGATGCCGCTTGGAGTACGACGAAGCATAGCGGATCTGGCGCGGCGCCTTCCCGGACATATGAAGGGCAGAAATTATCTGATCCGGGCTTCAGAGCCTTTGGAAGAGCGTTATATTGGGAATGCATATATCTTTCACCCGGAAGAGCGCAGACAGCTCTTGAAGCAGGGAAGGAACGGTACCCCGGAACCGAAGAAACTTTTGGAAGACGTGTATGCCGGGATGAGGGGATTACCTGATTCGGATCAGATGCAGTCGCTGGATCTTCTGTATTGGCTTCCGGGGGATATCTTACAGAAAGCGGATAAGATGAGTATGGCGCATTCCCTGGAGTTGAGGGTGCCTTTCCTTGACAGGGACGTGTTCCAGGTGGCAAGAAGTATCCCCCATGCGGTGAAGACAAAGAATTATACGACCAAGTATATTCTGCGCAGGGCGGCGATGGATCACATTCCGAAGGAGGTAGCCGGAAAGAAGAAGCTGGGATTTCCCGTACCGATACGGAACTGGCTCAGGGAGGAAGACTGGTATCGTCAGATCAGGGAAGTTTTCACGGGAGAGGCGGCGGCCATGTATTTTCATACGGAGTATCTGGTTCGTCTGCTTGACAGGCATAAATGCGGAAAAGAAGATTACAGCAGGAAGATCTGGACGGTATATGCATTTCTTATATGGCATCAGGTGTATTTTGGAGTATAATAGCTAAAAGACGTGTTTAGGAAAGGAGTATGCCGGGATGGAGACAGAGCAGATCAGGATACTTGTGATAGAAGATGAGAAACCGATAGCTGATATTCTGGAGTATGGATTTCGAAAGGAACAATTTCAGGTGAGAAGCGCGTATACAGGAGCGGATGGATTAAAGGCGGCGGATGATTTCGGCCCTCATCTGGTAGTATTGGATTGGATGCTTCCGGACTTAAGCGGCGTAGACGTGTGTAAGATGCTGACGGAACAATATAATATTCCGATTATTATGCTGACCGCCAGGGGAAGTATAGACGACAAAGTATACGGCTTGGAATCCGGTGCGGACGATTATATCACGAAACCTTTTGACCTGAGGGAGGTGATCGTGCGGGTAAAGACAATTCTTCGGAGGTTCGGTAAAAGCGTTAGCGGACAGAGTGAAGAACAGGAGCTTTACGTCAAAGACGCCGTGATCTCCGAGAAGGAGCGAACGGTATGCCGGCGCGGGGAATATGTGGAATTGACTCCTAAGGAATTCGATCTGCTGGTCTGGCTGGTGAAGAATCCAAGGCAGGTATTTACCAGAACCCACCTGTTGGATGATATCTGGGGATATGATTTTATGGGAGATACCAGAACGGTGGATATTCATATACAGCGTCTGCGGAAAAAACTTTGTCTGGGAGAATCTATCGTTACAGTATTTGGCGTGGGGTACAAGTATGTGCCGGAGGAGTAGATTCTTTCACGGCATATTGTTCAAAATGAGCGTCTGGGTATTTCTGTTGGGATTCGCGAGTATCTGGGCCGTCGCATATGTCGTGAAAACACAGATGAGACAGAATATGGAGAAGCAGATTACAGAAGAGATGGAGGGCGTACAAAGTAACAGTGAATTATACGTCAGGCAGACTCTGATGATCAACAATGCGTCTATTGACGAGGAAGGTTTTGAACAGTGTGCGTATGAGATTGAACATCAATTAAAGCGGGCCGGCTATACAGATATAGCGCTTTATAATACGGAGGGTGATCTTCTAAGGAGCAGCGCGCGGGAGCGTTTTGCCGGTACGAATCGGCGGGAAGATTTTCAGTTTGCCAAAAGATCGCGAAGCGCGCTCACCCTTTGTTATGGAAAACAGAATCAATGCGACGTGTATTTTTCTATGCCGGTTCAGGTTATGGGACAGCAGGTGGGGATTCTTAGTTGTTATCAGGATTATTCTGCACTATATAAGAGGGAATGGGAGATCATCGGAGGGATGTTAAGAGTCACGGTATTGGCTTTCGGGGTTATCTATCTGGCGATATGGCTGATGATACGGCGTATGATACGGCCGGTCCGTCAGCTTGGCCGGATATCGGGAGAAATATCGGATCATCTGAAGGACGGACAATTCGACAGTATAATCATGGAGAAACCAGGGGTGATCAGAAGGAAAGACGAGATTGGGGAATTATCACGGAATTATATGCAGATGGTCAGGGTGATTGAAGAGCAATTTGAGAAGATTCAGGAGGACAGGGATCATATTCTGCAGTTATGGAACAGCCGTCAGGAATTCTATAATAATGTCACGCATGAATTGAAGACTCCGCTTACGACGATCTCGGGATATGCGCAGCTCATTGAGGAGAACGGTCTTGAAGATGAAGAATTATTCTACAGCGGAATGGAACATATACTGCAGGAAAGCACAAGGCTGCACCGCATGGTGATCCAACTGCTGGAGATGCAGGATAAAGGGCGTTATACGAGGATGGAGCAGATAGATGCGGCCGTCGTGTTAAGAAGCGTGGTGGACGCGATGCAGATGAAAGCAAAACGATATATGAACCGTCTTATGATTCAGGAAGAGCCGGGAGATTATCTGATTGAAGGCCGGGAGGACCGGATTCGTCAGGTATTGATTAATCTGATCGATAACGCCATTAAATACGGGAAAACAGGGGAAGATATCTGGATTCGGCTTGTGAAGAGGGATGCAGTGGTTCAGATCGCAGTGGCGAATCAGGGAAGAGGGATGGACAAGGATGAGTTAAGCCATATTTTTGAACCATTTTACCGTGTAGACAAGGAACGCTCCAGAGAAATGGGGAGTTCCGGACTTGGGCTTGCGATCTCCAAGAAGATTATGGAGGAGCATCACGGGACGATTCAGGCGGAAAGTGAACCGGGGGGCTATACCCTTTTTATGGTATGTTTTCCGGAAGTTAAGGAACAATAAATGGAGGAATAGAGATAAGTGATGAGCAGAGGAAACAGAAGAATCAGGAAAAAAAGGATTATTTCAGCAGGCGCCGCCTGTCTGTCTGTGATCCTGCTGTTATGCGGATGCGAAGAGCAAGAGGCCGCGAAGACGATTGTTATTCCCGAGGTGACAGAGGAAACAACCCAAGGAATTGAGTTGAAAAATATCCAGGAATATACTTATGAAGGGGAAATTATGGATATTACGTGGACAGGGGATACGGCCGGGAATCTGTGTGTGATCAAGGATGCAAAGAACAGGGGGATGTTGGGGATATTCCAGAAGATCGACATATATCAGAAAGCGGTATCGGAGGAGATAGTCTTTGAAGAGTCTATGATCGGTTATGTAAAGATTGCGCCGGGAGGAAAATATATTGCGTATGAACATCCGGTGGACGGGAACCGGGAGTTGATTCTATATGAGGTAGAAACAGGAAAGAAAGAAGCGGTTATGGTATGGAATATCGGATCAAGTATCTATACGATGGAATGGTGCGGAGACGGGACGAGGCTTTTTGTATGGACGGATATGGAAAAGAGCGGAGAGAATCAAAACATCGGTGAGGAACGTATCGTATATTGTTTTGATATGGAGAGAGAAGAAAAGGAGGTTAATCAGATGCGTCTTCCGATAACCGGGAGGATGTGTGGAGGGATGTTCCCGAATGAAGACGGATCCAGGGTGTTTATCGAAGAAAAGTATTACGGAGAGGATGGCGGTTGGGGGGAAGAAGAGACAGATTCGAATTATAAGGAAGCGGCGGTAGGAAATGGAGAAGAGTCAATAAAGGGAAGGTATTGGATGCTTAATGTAGAAACCGGAGAAGTGCAGGAAGCGGACGTCGCTCACATGAATATAAAAGTACCGGTTAAGTACACGAATCTTGGTCTTTTTGGCACAGATGGGGATAAATTGTGGCTTGCCCGTGAACTGTTAGGACAGGCATCGAAAAAACGTCTGCTGGAAAAGGAGTATGAGGATATATGTGTCTGCGACAAGGGAGATCATATATTTCTGATAGAGAAGGAAGAAGGAGCGAATTATTTCCAGGTGACGGGTATCCTCTTGGAAGACGGAGAAATCCAGGAATATCAGGTTCTGTATAAAGGAATCTACGGGGATTTTGAACAGCCGTTTATCGAGGCGTTTATCGGTATGGACGACCATGAGCTGGTACTGAGCAGTATTGAATACGGAGAAGAGGAGCAGTGGCGTTTGAAGGTAAAAGTATTAGAATATTGATTTGTTTAGTTATACTTTCTTTTTCCTTAAGAAATACCTAACCTTTCTTTTAGAAATCATCCACAGCAGGGACACATTTGTCCTGTATTCTGTTTACAGTAGCATTTGACAGGCATATTACCAGAGGCAGCGCCATATAATAATAGTACTGAATTTTACCAGAGAAAGGGGTTCGGACTATAGAAAGGGGTTCGGGAATATGCAGAGACAGGAGGTATAATATGCAGCAGAAAAAAGAAGCAGGACATACAGAAGTGATTTCAATAGAAGAATATCTGATAAGGAGAAAAAAGGCCAGAGACATGGACACAAGGCAGAGAAGGGGTAGAATTCCCGAAGAGAATCACACGCTGGTTTTGGCGGAACTATATATGTAAGAAAAGAGACTGTTGGAGAATATGGCGATTCTTCGGCAGTCTCTTTCTTTATGACGGCGGTTCTTCGCGGGAGCCGTCAGGCTTCCTGATCCCGTCGTGATCCGTCTCGTACTTTGTTCTGGTAATACGGTATACCAGCGTATACGCGTAGAGCAGTACGGGCAGGATCATCGTGCAGGCAATGGAAGCTTTCAGAAGTCCCTGCGAGGCAGAATGATCAATGAATGCGAAGAGAAGGGTGGCGGCGTACATCCCGAAGAGAAGAAGGGCGCCGATAAGGGCCAGGATTCGTTTGATTTTATCAGGTTTTGTGTTTTTCTTTGAATTTTTCATGAGAATCATCCTTTACATCTTACCGAGACTTTAGTATATTATATAGGTGGCAAGAAAAAATTGCAAACAAATATTAAAACAAATACAAAAGGAGTATTACCGATGAGCCGTACATTATTAGATCAGTGGAAAGAGATAGCTTATGATGAGAAGGCGGATAAAGGGCAGCTGCAGAAATTCTGGGGTACTTATTTCCAGATAGAGAAGGAGATCTACGAGCAGCTTCTTGCGAATCCGGAAGAAGAAGTGAAAGGAACCGTAAAGGAACTGGCAGAAAGATATGGTCAGGAAGTCCTTACTATGGTTGGATTCTTGGACGGTATCAACGAGAGTCTTAAAGAAGAGAACCCGATTGAGACGATGGATGAGCATACGGTTGTAAGTCTGGCATTTGACAAGGAGAAGTTATATAAGAATATGGTCGCCGCAAAGGCCGACTGGCTCTATGAGCTGCCTCAGTGGAAAGAGATCTATCCGGAGGAAGAGCTTAAGAGGCTCTATAAGGAGCAGAAAGAATCAGGGACGATCCGTAAAGGGAAGAAGGTTGGACGGAATGATCCGTGTCCGTGCGGTTCCGGCAAGAAGTATAAGAAATGCTGCGGCAAATAATTTTTCTCCTGTGTGGTATTCTGTGTCTGGTGTATTATGCGGCGTTATGTGCAGCTTTGAGAAAATGGAACTCTACGTTTTCAAGATTTTGGCTGTTATGTGGAATAATATTCTTGATTTGCCGGTACATAGACGCGGATAAAATGGAGATAGTAAGGCCGTATGAGAAGTTGTTTCCGGCATTTGCCGCAGGAGCGGCGATCGTCTTTGTCTGGACGGAGATTCTGATTATCAGGGGAATGTATGCGCGGGGAGACGACGTATATACATGCCTGATCGTACTGGGGGCGCAGGTAGACGGAAAGAGGATTACAAATTCGCTTCAAAGGAGGCTTGACCGGGCGGTAAAATATCTGGAAGAACATCCGGATACAATGGTTATCGTATCCGGGGGAAGAGGAAAGGGAGAAGAGATTGCGGAAGCCGAGGCGATGGAGGGATATCTTCTGGAGAAAGGTATAGAAGGAATGAGAATCCGAAAGGAAGATCGATCCCGGACAACGAAGGAGAATCTTATCTTTTCCCAGGCATACATAGGAGATATGGAACAGCCGGTAGGAATCGTATCGAATAATTTTCATCTGTACCGCGCCGTATGTTACGCCAGAAAAGAGGGATATGGGTATCCTTGTCCTCTGGCGGCGGATTGTCATCTGCTGCTTCTGCCGAATTATATGGTTCGGGAATTTTTTGCTGTATGGAAGATGTGGCTGACGGGTGCGGCGGCGAAGCGCTGACAGGTTAGAAATGTTGAAAATTGTATAAAAACTGAGTAAGATCGAAAAGAAGAGGGCATAATAATCCATGATATTCTTGAATATGTAGGAGGTAAGATTATGCCAGATTTAAGATGTACTGTACAGACATGTGCGCACAACAAGAATTTCTACTGTGATCTGGATGGGATTGTGGTAGGCGGTAATTCTGCAAAACGTGCAGAAGAGACCTGTTGCGACAGTTTTGAGGAACGTAAAGGGGATTCTTACAGCAATGTGACCGGTGAGGCGTCTCCGAAGAGCGACGTTGACTGTAAAGCGACAGATTGTATGTATAACGAGGAATGCCGGTGCCACGCAGGTAAGATCAGTGTAGAGGGCAGCAGCGCCTGTCAATGCGGACAGACGGAGTGCGCGACATTTAAAAGTGAGTGTTGAGTGTAAGACGAATCATATGTTGCCGCAGGCGGCGGAAAACAGAGATACGGATGTCGTGAGTTTTGAAAGAATTTGTAGTTAGAAGGAGAAGCGGGGCGCTTCTCCTTTTCTGTATTGACGCGGATTTATTCCGAGAGTATAATAATAATATCTGTGTAGAGAAGAGGGTAGAAAGATGAAAGAACAAGAAGTGGAAAAAGAGAAGCAGGAAGAGGTAACAGAGACAGAGAGGCAGGCGCATTACTCTAATCCATTGAAATTTGGAAAAGGAGGACCGTCTAAACTCCGCCAACAGTTCAGCAGGGGAATGACGTATTTTCTGGTGGTTGCGGCAAGCCTGCTTTTTTATTTTGCATTGCTTAGGCTTACGTCTTTGTCCGAGAGTATAGAGGCTGTTATAGGAGTATTAAAACCGGTTATCTATGGCTGCGTGATCGCGTATTTGTTGAATCCGGTAGTGAAACAGGTGGACAAATATATGGTTCCGCTGCTTCAAAAGAAGATGACGAAACCAGAGCGGGCGGAAAAAGTATCGCGCGCGGCGGGAATCCTGGCGGCAATCGTCTTATTGATGGTAATTATTGTTACGTTGTGTAATCTTCTGATTCCGGAACTTTATTCCAGCGTGCGTGATCTGGTAGTGACGATGCCTAAACAGCTGAACGACATTGTGTCCGAATTAAGCGAGATGGAGCTGGACGAGTCGACGACGAGCACGATAATTAAGACCGGGCTGAAAGAAGGAACGGATATGCTGTTGAACTGGCTGCGTACAGATCTCATGGGAAAAGCAAATGAGCTGATGTCCAATCTGACCGTGGGTGTGCTGAATATTCTAAGCGAAGTGTTCAGCGCGGTGATCGGTATTATCGTTTCGATCTACATATTGTTCAGCAAGGAATTGTTTGTACGGCAGTCAAAGAAGTGCGTCTATGCGCTTTTTTCTGCGAGACATGCCAATTTGCTGCTTCACCTTACGACGAAGAGCAACGAGATTTTCGGAGGGTTTGTGATTGGAAAGATAATCGATTCTGCGATTATCGGAATCTTGTGTTTTATAGGTCTTACGATATTAAAGATGCCTTATGCATTACTTGTCAGCGTGATCGTAGGAGTTACGAATGTGATACCTTTTTTTGGACCATATATAGGAGCGGTGCCGAGTACGATCCTGATTATGATTGATACGCCGATCAAAGGAATTTATTTCATTATATTTATCCTGCTGCTGCAGCAGTTTGACGGGAATATTCTGGGACCGAAGATCCTCGGTGATTCTACGGGATTATCCGCATTCTGGGTTATCGTGGCGATTCTTCTGGGAGGCGGACTATTTGGTTTCGTGGGTATGGTTATGGGAGTACCTTCCTTTGCGGTCATGTATTACATTGTCCAAATGTTAATTAACAGTCACCTGGAGCGTAAGAATCTTCCGACGGGGTCGGAATATTATGATACAATGAGTTATGTGGACGACGCCGGAGTTTATTATCATTCGGAAGAAACAGAAAATATTGCGGAATCGTAAGAAAGGGGATTGATAGTATGCCGATCAGAGTACAGAATAATCTTCCTGTAAAGGAGATACTGGAACAAGAGAATATATTTGTTATGGATGAACATCGTGCGATGCATCAGGATATCCGTCCGATTAAGATTGGACTTCTGAATCTGATGCCGCTTAAGGAGGACACGGAGCTTCAGATCCTGCGTTCTTTATCGAATACGCCGCTTCAGGTGGACGTAGCGTTTGTTACGGTGTCCACCCATGAGTCGAAGAATACGCCGACCAGTCATTTGAACCAGTTTTATCAGAAATTTTGTGAGATCAGAAACGAGAAATTTGATGGTTTTATTATTACAGGGGCGCCGGTAGAACAGATTCCGTTCGAAGAGGTGGACTATTGGGAAGAATTAAAGGAGATTATGGAGTGGAGTAAGACGCATGTGACTTCTACCCTGCATCTGTGCTGGGGAGCGCAGGCCGGAATCTATTATCACTATGGTATTGATAAGGCGCCGATGGATGAGAAGGTATTCGGAGTATTCTGGCATAAGGTGATGAACCGTAAGATTCCGTTAGTGAGAGGGTTTGACGACATTTTCCTGGCTCCGCATTCCAGGCATACGGAGGTTCCGATGGACGAGATTCGCAGGGAGAAGCGGCTGACGGTTCTGGCGGAATCAGAAGAGGCGGGATTATTCCTTGCCATGGCTGACGGAGGACGCCAGATATTCGTTATGGGACATCCGGAATATGACCGTGTAACGCTGGATGGGGAATATAAAAGAGATTTGTCGAAAGGGCTTCCGATTCGGATGCCGAAGAATTATTATGTAGATGATAATCCGGAGAATAAGCCATTGCTTACATGGAGGGCTACGGCAAATAATCTGTATACGAACTGGCTCAATTATTACGTATATCAGGTGACGCCGTACGACCTGTATGGGACACCGTTCTAATACAGTGTTTACAAGGGTTTTCGCCATCAGACCAGGCTGATTTTTAAAACAAACACAATAGACATCGGAGAAGGTATTCCTGTTGATGACATTATCGAAACTGTCAATTAAAGCACAAAGGATTCCGATTCCACGCTTGCATGGTTTGCCGTTGGGGATTATAAAAAAGAGCCAATATCAGCGGCAAACTGCTTTGTATATAAAAATGAATAGCGTACATGCCAAAGGACATTTCATCTTTTATTCAGGTGGATGTCTTTTTTGCGTAAGCGTCAAATCCCAATTTTCTGTAGCAATTGAATAAATACTTTACACTGCAATTGCCAATTGATATAATGAGAATGTCAAAACAAAGGAGGTATGTTATGGAGAACAATAAGAGACCGGACGATATGGAACGTATTACAACAGCAGAATTAGCGGAAGCATTTATTGCCGTGCAGGTAGAGCAGATCCAGGCGCAGGTGAAGGATAAGAAAGTCCTGTTGGCGTTATCAGGAGGAGTAGATTCTTCTGTAGTAGCGGCTCTTCTGATCAAGGCGATCGGAAAGCAGCTTGTCTGTGTGCATGTGAACCACGGCTTACTGCGAAAGGGTGAGCCTGAGCAGGTAGTAGAAGTGTTCCGTAATCAGATGGATGCGAACCTGATCTATGTAGACGCGGTGGACCGTTTCCTGGATAAGCTTGCAGACGTGGCGGAACCGGAGAGGAAGCGTAAGATCATAGGCGCGGAATTCATCCGTGTATTCGAAGAGGAAGCGCGTAAGCAGGAAGGAATCGAATTCCTGGCTCAGGGGACGATCTATCCGGATATCATAGAGAGTGACGGAGTGAAGGCGCATCATAATGTAGGCGGTCTTCCGGAGGATCTTCAGTTTGAGCTGGTAGAACCGTTGAAGTTTTTATACAAAGATGAGGTGCGTGTCGTAGGGAAAGCGCTTGGATTGCCGGACGGTATGGTTTATCGTCAACCGTTTCCTGGTCCGGGACTTGGCGTACGTTGTCTGGGAGCGATTACACGGGAGCGTCTGGAGATTGTCCGCGAATCAGATGCGATACTTCGAGAGGAATTTGCTAAGAATGGACTGGAAGGAAAAGTGTGGCAGTATTTTACGGCAGTACCTGACTTTCGGTCTGTCGGTGTGTCAGGCGGCGCCCGTACCTTTGCGTATCCTGTGATTCTTCGTGCAGTGAACACGGTAGACGCTATGACGGCTACAGTGGAGAACATACCGTTTGAATTGCTGGAGCATATTACGCAGCGCATTACACATGAGGTGGCGGGAGTCAATCGTGTGCTCTATGATCTTACGCCGAAGCCTTGCGGGACGATCGAGTGGGAATAGAGGGCTCTGTTAACCATGGTAAGGAGATTAAGTCAATGAATGTAAATGAAAGAATTGCGGCGCTCCGCGGAGTAATGGAAGAAAAAGGGATCGATATCTATATTGTTCCTACGGCTGATTTTCATCAGAGCGAATATGTAGGCGGCTATTTTAAAGCGAGAAAATACATTACAGGTTTCTCCGGTTCTGCCGGGACTGCGGTGATTACGAAGGATGAAGCAAGACTATGGACGGACGGAAGGTACTTTATCCAGGCTGCGAAACAGCTTGAGGGAACCATCGTAGAACTGATGAAGATGGGCGAACCGGAAGTGCCGTCTTTGGAAGATTATGTGAAGCAGGCGCTGCCAGAAGGCGGGACGATCGGATTTGACGGACGCGTTGTGGCGATGGAAGAAGGCTGCAGATATAGAAAGATGGCAGAGGAGAAAAAGGGAAAGCTCCTGTACGGAGAAGATTTGATTGATCAGATTTGGGAAGAACGTCCAAAGTTGTCGGAGGAGCCTGTATTTTCTCTGGATATTCGCTATACCGGAGAGACGGTAAAGAATAAGCTTGAGCGTATCAGGAAGGTTATGAGGGAGTGCGGCGTATCGACGCATATACTGACGACATTGGACGATATCTGCTGGACATTGAATATCCGTGGAAATGATATTGAATTCTTTCCGCTGGTATTGTCTTATGCCATGATAACTGAGAAGCAGGTACAGTTATATATCGACGAAGCGAAGTTGAATGAGGAGATAAGAGAGAGTTTTAAAGAAGAGGGAATCATACTTCACCCTTACAATGCAATCTATGAAGATGTTAAAAGCTTTAAGGAAACAGAAGTCATCTTAATTGATCCTGTAAAGCTTAACTATGCGCTTTACAGTAATATCCCGGAAGATGTGAAGAAAGTAGAACGGGCGAATCCGGAGATATTATTTAAAGCGATGAAGAATCCGATAGAAGTCAAGAATATCCGGCAGGCTGAATTAAAGGACAGCGTTGCGCATGTCAGGTTTATGAAGTGGCTGAAGGAAAATGTCGGGAAGACGAAGATAACAGAGATGAGCGCTGTTGATAAGCTGGATGGATTCCGTAAGGAGATGGGGAATTTCATTCGACCCAGTTTCGAGCCGATTTCGTCATTCGGAGAACATGCGGCAATCGTCCATTATACCTCCTCTCCGGAGACGGATGTGGAGCTTTGCGAGGGTAATCTGTACCTTACGGATACGGGGGCAGGGTTCTACGAAGGTTCTACGGACATTACCAGAACGTATGCGTTGGGCGAGATCCCTCAGGTTATGAAAGATCACTTTACCTTGGTTGCGATCAGTAATCTGCAGCTTGCAGGCGCGAGATTTCTGAGAGGCTGTACGGGAATCAACCTGGATATTTTGGCAAGGAAGCCGTTTTGGGACAGAGGATTGAATTTTAATCACGGGACGGGACACGGAGTCGGATATCTTCTGAATATACACGAAGGTCCCGCCGGGATACGGTGGAAGTATTCGGCCAGAGATTCTCATGTATTGGAGGAAGGCATGATCTTGACGGACGAGCCGGGGATCTATATAGAAGGTTCTCATGGAATCCGTTTAGAGAATGAACTTCTGGTATGTAAGGGTGAAAAGAACGAATACGGGCAGTTTATGTATTTAGAGCCGATCACTTATATTCCGATGGACTTAGACGCGGTGAACCCGGATATGATGTCCGAAGATGAAAAGAAGCTGTTGAATGCATACCATAAGACAGTCTATGAAAAGATTGCTCCATATCTGGATGATGAAGAGAAAGAGTGGCTTAAGAAATATACCAGGGAAATTTGATAAAATCAGGTGGGCGGCATTATAAAAAATGTCGTCCATTTTGGCGATTATATTCAGTGGATAAAAAATTGATTTGTGAGGTGAAGCGAGATGTATAAAGAAATTATATCAGGGCTTACGTCCTTTATCGGGAAGAGCCCCACAGCGTTTCACGCGGTGGCGAATATAGGGGCGGTCTTGCGTGAGAATGGTTATCAGAGGCTGGATGAAGGAGATAGATGGGAGATCGTACAGGGGGGAAAATATTATGTGACTCGAAACGACTCGAGTATTATAGCGCTGAATATCGGATCTAAGCTTAAGGATTACAGGTTTAAGATTGCGGCTTCCCACAGTGATTCTCCGACGTTTAAGATCAAAGAGAATGCTGAGATACAGGTGAAGGATAAGTATATGAAGCTGAATACGGAAGGCTACGGAGGGATGCTGTGCGCCGCGTGGTTTGACCGTCCTCTTTCTGTTGCCGGTCGGGTAATAGTAAGGGAAGGAGAAAGATATGCCGCAAGATTATTATGCGTTGACAGAGATCTGCTGTTAATTCCTAATATGGCGATTCATATGAACCGTGAGGTTAACAATGGCTATGCCTATAATAAGCAGATAGATATGCTTCCGCTGATCGGGGGAAGTGAATGTAAGAAGGGGGATTTTAAGAAGTTTATAGCGAAGGAATTGAAAGTAGAAGAAGGAGACGTCTATGGTATGGATTTGTACCTTTATAATCGAATGGCGCCTTCTGTGTGGGGAATGAATCAGGAGTATATTTCCTGTCCGCAGTTAGACGACCTGCAGTGTGCGTATACTTCTCTTCAAGGATTTCTGCAGGGAGAAGACGACGGTGCGGTCAACGTGTTCGCATGCTTTGACAATGAAGAGGTGGGGTCGGGAACCAAGCAGGGAGCGGCGTCCACTTTCCTGTATGATATACTTTACCGTACAAATCTGAGTCTGGGAAAAGAAGAAGAGGAATTCTATCGTGGGGCGGCAAGAGGATTCATGCTTAGCTGTGATAATGCGCACGCGGTTCATCCTAATCATACGGATAAGACGGATGAAAATAATTGCGTGTATATGAATGAAGGAATTGTTGTAAAATCGCATGCCGGACAGAAGTATACCAGCGATGCGTTAAGCATCGCCGTGTTCCGGGGAATCTGTGAAGATGCGGGCGTGCCGCTTCAATTTTTTTCCAATCGTTCTGATATGGTGGGAGGAAGTACGCTGGGTAATATCGCGATGTCCCAGGTGTCTATGAACAGTGTAGATATCGGTCTGCCTCAGCTTGCGATGCATTCTGCTTATGAAACCGCCGGAGTTAAGGACAGCTATTATATGATCCGGGCCGTGAGGAGATTCTTTGAAAGTCATATAGAAGCGCTGCCGGTTGATTTGCTGCCATAAAGAGGCGGGGATAAGGAGGGAGAAATACGGAAGATGCGAAAGATACTGATGATAGGAACCGGAGGAACGATAGCTTCTACACCGACAGAATATGGACTGGCGCCTGGACTTACTCCGTCTGATATTCTATCTTATATTCCGGCAGTGGGGCAGGTCTGCGATGTGGACACCATACAGGTATGTAATCTGGACAGTACTAATGTGACGCCAAAGCATTGGCAGTTGTTAGCCGGGACGGTAGAAGAACATTATGAGGGATACGATGGCTTTGTGATCTGCCATGGAACAGATACTTTGGCATATACTGCGGCGGCGCTTTCCTATATGATCCAGAATTCATCAAAGGCGATTGTGATTACGGGGGCACAGAAACCGATTCAGATGGATGTAACGGATGCAAGAACCAATCTTCTGGACAGTTTTATCTATGCGGCGGACGGCGAATCACAAGGAGTAAATATCGTGTTTGACGGGAAAGTGATCGCCGGAACGCGTGCGAAAAAGGAGCGAGCGAAGAGCTACGATGCATTTTCAAGTATTAATTTCCCGTATCTTGCAGTAATTCAGGAAGGTATGATCGTACGCTATATCAGAGAATCGGCTTACGAAGCGCCGGTCAGCTTCAGCTATGATATGAAGGACAGTGTGTATGTATTAAAACTGATTCCGGGAATGCATGCAAGTATTCTGCCATATCTGTTTGAGCATTACGATTGTCTCGTGATCGAGAGTTTTGGAGTAGGGGGAATCCCCAATACGTTGGTACAGGAATTCTATCAGGAGATGAAGAAGTGGGAAGGCCGGGGAAAATATGTTGTGATGACGACTCAAGTGGCGAACGAAGGAAGTAATATGACGGTTTATGAGGTCGGTAAGCGTGTAAAACAGGAATTTAAACTTTTCGAGGCATATGATATGACTCTTGAAGCCGTGATTACCAAGATGATGTGGCTGATGGGGAAAAGCGCGGCAGATTATGAGGATATGAAAAAGAGTTTTTATACGGAAATCAATCATGATATTTTATTTACAAAGCGGCTGGAAAGCGAATGACGCTCTCCGGCAGGCCGATGTACTGTATCATTCATTAGGCTTAAAATAAATGATACAGTACACCGTATACTTCATTGACCGAATTCCGACAGCATGTGCGCAAAGAGATAAAGAAAATGTTTTTACAGGGTTTTCAACGGATGCCGGATTACGGTTTTTAAGTTCGCCGGCTTACATCTTCGTGCGTCGCTTAGATAGATCTCATGGTGGCGGCGATATCCGTCCATATCCAATGCATATCCTTGAGATTCGGCAAAGGTATTCATCGAAGTTATGGTTGCCGGTTCGTCGTCATAGGGACCGATGTGCATGCACTGGACACATAATCCTTCATCATAGGTAAGAAATTCCACTTTTGAATAATCTGTATTCTTCTTAGCGGCTGCTTCGCTAACGGCCCATTCATATTCTTTTTCTGTCACAAATTCCGGAAGGCGTATCATAGAGATCCATTCAAAATCATCCTTTCTGGAATAATCAATGCCTTCTGTGTCGGATTGCCACCATAGTCCTTCCAGTGGAGGTACTACATAGTCGAAATATCCGTCGATTTTATGATCGCCTCGTTTACTCATTTTGATTGTAAATGCAATTCCATAGAGCAGTCCAATGGATTCTTTATATGCTCCGCTCTCCTCGTTGGGGTTCCCCTTTCCACGCACGGAGATAAAGTTCATAGGAGGGATGGTAATGATCTCCGGTTTATTCTTAGGCAGATAGAATTCCTTATATTCTTTCTTGTAATCAAACGCCATGTTTATTTTTCTCCTTCTCCTTTTTCTTTTTGGGTTTTGATTCAGGAAGTTCCCGGCAGGTTACTGTCGCCAGCTTTGTCAAAAGTTCCTGATCTTCTATGTCTTCCATTAGAAAATGGTTTTTTGCGCCTTTATAGGGCGGCGCTTCAGGCAGATTAGGACAGAGTTTCTGTCCGGCTTCAGTTATCTTGATAAAAAGCTGGTCGCCGCAGACTACCGCAAAGAACTTACCGTTGCAATAAAATCCATATTCTCCAAACATTTTCCGGTATGTGATGGTTCCGGCATGCTGTAGCTGGTCGGCAACATATTCCACAAATTCGATTTTTGACGCCATAGTGATTCTCCTTATATTGTGAATGAGTAAAATGGCTATTCTTCCGGCGTTAGACTTACGTAGATGTGGATTTCGGCGTGTTCCATACTGGCGTTCTGATATTCTTCAAAATCACATTGAAAAGATCTTGGCAGATTCATCTGCCAGATTTCCTGCCATGCCGAAGCAACCGCCTGAACCATATCTCCATGGACTATGAATTTTGCGTATCTGCCTGCCGGGATCTGGCAGACAGTATACTTGTCAGATTCATCTGCAGGGGGTCTTGACGTCGTTTCATAGCCGACGATTACAGTGTAATCCTCTTTTTCATTTCCTGCATAGTCGGTATAGATTCCAAGCGCTTTTTCACTGGCCTTCTCTGGTATGGAGGTATAGATACCTTCATTATAAAAGCGATTCCAGAGTCCGCCGATTATGGCGCCCATATCAGGCGACATATTATTTGTGCGCGCGGATATACCTACAGCAATTTTTTCTCCTAACGTTACGATTTCATATTTCATGATTTTGTCCATCCTTTCTTTTCCGCAGAGCGGTCTATTATTTGATGGACATATTCTAGCAGATGAAACAGGACAACAGTATGTCATGTTTCCAGATATTTTTTACTGATTCCTTCTGCGAATGCAAGGATATCATGTCTAAGTTCAGGGGGTTCCAGGAGTTCCGCACCGTCCCCAAAAGACGCGATCCAGCCTATGATGCTTGTCTTGTCTGTAAATCCGAAAGAAAAGAGAAGAGTACCGTCCGGTTGTTCCGTGAAGCTCTCCGGTCCGAATTCTTCTACTAGACGCCATTTGTACGCCGGCTGGATTCTTGCTTTTACCTGATAAGCATAGGGAAATACCTTTTCCTGGTCGAAGTCAGGCAGCGGAGGGGAACGCTTTTCAAAGGATTCTTTGACTTCTAAGTCAGTCATCCGGTTTAGTTTAAAAAGGCGATAATCCTCTCTGCAGTCGCACCATCCCCATACATACCAGCTCGCCCACTGGAAGATCAAATCATAGGGTTCAATGGTTCGGGATGATTGTCCCTTTGGCGAGAAGTAGAGAAAGGAAACCTTTCGCCCTGAGAGAAGCGCGGCATGAAGTATTTCTATCTTTGGAGTAATGGAATCCCTGTACCAGGAAGACAGATCAATCAGGATATGAGTATCTCCGGCCAGAAGATTGGATGCGCCTGCAGACAGTTTTTCCATTAACTGCGCATAGCGGTTTGTACCGCTTACGCTGTCCAGGCTCCTGAGTCCGGCCAGGATGGCCTGCATATCCGAAGCGCTTAACAAGGTGCGGTCGATCTTATATCCTTCCATGATAGAGACGCCGCCGTTTTGTCCGGGTTCTGTCACCAGCGGGATCCCTGCCATACACAGAGCCTCGATATCCCGGTTAATGGTACGGCGGGAGACCTCGAATTTTTCCGCAAGATAGGGAGCGGTAACCTTTTCTTTTTGTAATAGAATCGACAGGATTCCAATCATTCGGTCTAATTTCATTCTATTCCATAACACCTTTCATATTGCGTCTATGTCGGCAGTCTGCCGGAGGCTTGAGATGTTTTCGATCGAAGCGCATACAGAAAGGGAAACCAGACAACAGGGTTCCCCTTTCGGATTTATTGTTTATTATTTTTTATATCCGATACCATATCTATCCATACTGTCCTGATGGTCGGTATGGAGGAGCATATGCGCTTTATGGGATACTGGTTTTTCGAAGTATTCCTCGTACATCTTCAGCACATCCTGGTTCTCATGGGAGAAACGGATATTGGCATTTTCGTCAAGATAATACAGATTCTTTCCTCTTTCAAACGCCAGCTCCTGGCCGTCGTGGATCGGCTGTCCGCCGCCGCCCACGCAGCCGCCGGGACAAGCCATAACTTCTACGAAATCATAATGAACTTCTCCGGACTCGATTTTGTTAAGAAGCGCCCGTGTATTACCGAGCCCGCTTACGGCGGCGGTTCTTACCGTGATATCGTCAATCTTAAATTCAGCCTCTTGAACGCCGTTATTCTCATTAAATCCCTGGCTTCTTACTGCTTTAAAGGCATCTGCCGGCGGATTTTCCTTTTTGATGATGTAGTACGCGCTTCTAAGAGCTGCTTCCATAACGCCGCCTGTCGCTCCAAAGATCACGCCTGCGCCTGTGCCGTCCTGCATCGGACGGTCGCTCTCAATATCCACAAGGGTATCCGGACGGATATGAGCGGAGCGGATCATCTTTACAAGCTCTCTTGTGGTAATGACAACGTCAATGTCATGGCCGGCATATTCCTCATAGAATAATTCCATCTCGCTCTCTGCTTTTTTAGCCAAGCAGGGCATAACAGACACGGTGAAGATCTTATCAGGACTCACGCCTAGTTTCTGTGCGAAATAGGTCTTCATAGCTGCGCCGAACATCTGCTGAGGGGACTTGGCTGTGGAAAGATATTTTACCAGATATGGGAACTGGCCTTTTATGAATCTAAGCCATCCCGGGCAGCAGGAGGTAAACATGGGACGGTCCTTTAACTCTCCGTTTGTAAACCTCTCCACGAATTCATGTCCTTCTTCCATAATAGTAAGATCTGCTGAAAATACGGTGTCAAACGCATAGTCGACGCCCATTCGCTTAAGAGCGTCCATGATCTTGCCGATTGTCGCCTCCTCCGGCGCCAGTCCGATCTGTTCGCCCCAGGACGTACGGACGGCAGGCGCTACCTGTGCTACGACGATCTTATCTTTGTCGGCAAGAGCTTTCCATACTTTTCCGGTGTCACTTCTTTCCCTGAGCGCGCCTACCGGGCAATGTGTGACGCACTGTCCGCAAAGAGAGCAGTCAGATTCTTCGATGGTTTTGTGTCCCGCTACATTTACGGTCGTGCGGGAACCGGTTCCTTCCAGATCCCAGATATTTAAGCTCTGTACTCTGTCACAGACCTGTATACACCGCATACACTTAATACATTTTGCCGAATCGCGGATCAGAGGAAAGTTTTTATTCCAGGGCTGGTATTCCAATTCCCGTTTAAACGGAATTTCCAGGATATCCAGATCATTTGCAATCTTCTGAAGGCTGCAGTTGCCGCTTCTCATACATGTCACGCACAGACAGTCATGCTGCGACAGAATAAGCTCTACAGTATTTCTTCTATGATTCCTGACCTTCGGGCTGTTCGTATAGACGACCATGCCTTCTTCGGCTACATTGTTGCATGCCGTGATAAGCCGTTCTTTTCCCTCCAGCTCCACCACGCATACACGGCAGGCTGCAATCTCATTAATCCCTTTCAGATAACAGAGACTGGGGATCGTAATTCCATTCTGGTCGGCAGCTTTCATGATCGTGGTATTTTCTTTTACCGAAATATGTTTTCCGTCAATAATAAGATTTACCATAATTTCTCTCTGCCTCCTTTGAATATTCCATATCCGAAATGGTCGCACCGTAAACAGCGGTTTGCTTCCTGTTTCGCCTCTTTTTCTGTCATACAGTTCTCGACGCCTTCAAAGTCGCAGACTCGGATTCCGGCTTCGCGCTCTGTAAGATTTACGCGGCCGCAGGGCGTCCTGTCGTCAATGTTCGGGATCGGGATTTCCACATCGCAGGTAATAACATGATGATATCCCAGATATTCGTCAATATTTGCCGCAACAACCTTTGCCGCCGCGATTGCCTTGATTACCGTTGCCGGACCGCTGGCGCTGTCGCCTCCTGCGAAGACGCCCGGCATGCCTTTGAATGCTCCGGTACTTGTGGTGATGATCTTTCCTCGTGACACCGGTACGCCGGCATCTTCAAAATGTTTTGTTTCAATGTTTTGTCCGATGGCGACGATCAGCACATCGCACGGTATGTAGACGTTCTCTTCACCTGTAGGTCTGATGCTCGCGCGTCCGTCGCGGATCTCGCTTACCATCTGCGGAGTCACATAGATTCCCTTAACATGGTTGTTCTCATCCAAATCAATAGATGCCGGAGCCTTCAATGTCTGAACCTCGATTCCTTCCGCGATGGCTCCCTCTATCTCGTCATGAAGGGCGGTCATGTCCGCGATCCTTCTGCGGTAAACGATACTGACCTTCTTTGCTCCCAGACGTTTTGCCGTGCGCACAGCGTCCATGGATACATTGCCGCCGCCGATGACGGCAACTTCTTTTCCGGACAGATCCATGATCTGATTCATACCCACGTCTCTCAAAAATTCAACTGCCGACAGGACGCCGTCGGCATCTTCCCCTTCAATGCCAAGCTTCTTGTCTGTGCTTGCGCCTACGGCGATCAGAACCGCGTCATACTCCTTCTGAATCTCCTGGATCGTAATATCTGTCCCAACCTTGATTCCGTACTTTACTTTTACGCCGGTCTTTAGAATACTGTTGATATCGTCGTCCAGCCTGTTCTTTGGAAGACGGTAATTAGGGATTCCATACCGGAGCATGCCTCCCAGCTTAGGAAGCATCTCGTACACGGTCGTCTGATGACCCATAAGCTGCAGATAATATGCGGCGCTTAAGCCGCAGGGACCTCCACCCAGTACTGCGACCTTCTTTCCGGTGCTTTCGGCGCATGCCGGCGGTTCCACTTCTCCTGCAAAATCTGCCGCCACCCGTTTCAGGCCGCGGATATTGATTGCGTCGTCTACCATATTTCTTCTGCACCTTGCTTCACAAGGATGTTCGCAGATGAATCCGCACGTAGTCGGGAACGGATTATCTTTGCGGATCAGACGGATCGCGTCTGAATATCTTCCGTCTCTGACTAACGCAATATATCCGGGGATATCTACGCGGGCCGGACATAAGGATACGCACGGCACCGGCTGGCTGTAGGTACAGATACAGCGTCCCCTCTCAATGTGTTCGATGTAGTCGTCCCGGTATCCGATCAGCCCCTTATATACCATGTGGGCCGCTTCGTAACCGATGGCGCAGTCCGCAGATTCCATGATGGAAACCGCTGTCTTCTCCATAATATTCAATGTTTCCATCGTTGCTTTTCCGTCAAGCACATCCTTGATCAGATGATTCAGTTGACCAAGACCTATCCGGCACGGTACACATTTCCCGCATGTCTGCGCATGGCATAATTCAAGGAACGCTCTTGCCATGTCAACCGGGCATAACCCCGGCGGACTGGATTCGATTCGGCGTTCCAGATCTTTATAGAGACCTTCTATTACGATATCAGCCCTACTTGGGGAATCAATCTCTAACCTGCTCATTCTTTGCCATTCCTCCTCTTTGTAAATTTCATGTTCAAACAATTGCGTATATTATAGCATATATTCAGACATTTGTAATCTTATTTTGAAAAGTAGTTTATTTAACAAGCAATTGCAGCGCCAATTGCCCCTGCAAACCTTGCGAGGGGTGTTGTTTTTACCGGTGCGTTTAATGCCTTTGCAAGGCGTTCGACGATATAAGTATCTTCGCAAAGCCCGCCGGTCAGGAAGTATTGATCGTTAGGAACCTGTGCAAGGAGAGAAACGACTTTGTTTACGACAGATTCGATCACGCCGAAAGCAATATCCTCTCTAGGAGTCTCCTTTCCGATCAGGCTAATCACCTCTGATTCCGCGAATACCGTACACATTGAACTTATGGTGATCTCTTTTCCTTTCCGAGCCAGGTCGGAGAGTTCCTGCGGCGTAAGCCCGAGCCGGTTTGTCATGACTTCCAGAAATTTCCCGGTTCCGGCAGAACATTTATCGTTCATGATGAATTTCATGACGCGTCCGTTTTTCAGAGATATACCTTTTGTGTCCTGTCCTCCGATGTCGATGATGGTTCCGTTTTCTCCGAAAAGAAAATAAGAACCTTTTCCGTGGCAGGTGATCTCGGTTATGACGTCGTCCGCGTATGGTACAGAAATGCGCCCGTAGCCGGTGGCGACATATTTTGCATTTTCTTTTGTAATTCCTTCGGCTTCCAATGCGGCATAGATCGTATCCGCCACTTTCCGGCTGCTGAAGCCGGTGTCCAAAAGGATGGTTTTAATTACTTCGCCTTCATTAATCACGGCTGCTTTTGCGGCGCTGGAACCAATATCTATTCCTACTTGATACATTTAATCTTCCTCCTCTTTTTCTGAAAGTATATAGATTAAGTTAAAAAGGGCAGGGGGGTTATCCCCTGCCCGCAGAAACTGTAAAAAATGATGCCGCAGTTCCTTATTACTATACATATATTATAACATTTCTATAAATGCGGCAAGCCTTGTTTCGATCTGTCCGCTGTCTGTCGTAGAGTAATCTGTTTCCAGCTTCATATAAGGGAAGCCCTCGTCGTCGCACATATTTTGCATCAAAGTAGATTCTACGTTGAATGTATGGCAGGCCTGGAGAACCATCTCAACGACGCCGTCAACCTTGTATTTGCGGCACATCTCTCTTGTATTCGCGATGCGGCCTTCATTCGTCGTCATAACTGAGCAGTGGATCTCAAGATAACGGTCGGAGATAGCTCTTAAAATGTCGTCGGCATTCTCATCAACGAGCATTTTCTGCGTCCTCTCACCTCCGCAGTCGTCAAGACAGACGATCACGCCGCCGTTGTTCTCGATGGTCATGCCGACTTTCTGGATTACGCCGGTAGAAGGGCAGCCTGTCAGGAGGATTCTCTTTGCTTTCTCATCCACGGGCTTTGCACCGCCTGCCAATGCTTCCTTTGCCGCGTCTACTTTTGCTTTGTAGCTTGCATGCTGCGCGTCCACGCCAAAGTTGAACATTCCCTGAGCGAGAGTTGACATGACTTCTGTCGCTTTCATGGCCGGAGGTACCGCGCCCTGTAATGCGTATAATTCCATCTGTGTTTTTCTCAGTTCATTTCTCTTATGGGCGGCTTCTCTTAATTTTTCATCCGTGATCTCGATACCGTATCTTTCTTCCATGTATTCTTTTAAAAGTTTTATTTCCTGATACCAGATCTCTTTAGCATAGTCTCTTTTCTGGCTCTGAGGAAGGTGAAGCACATAAGTTTCTTTGATGTCGTTAAGAAGTTCAAACATCTTCTTCTTTCCGTCGCAGGTTGTCTCGCCGACGATAAAGTCGCAGAAATATGTATAGGGGCATTTTTCTGTGTAGGCAAATCCATAGCTTGATTTGATCAATGGACATAAGTTCTTAGGAAGAACCTTTTCTGCATCGGCGATAGGCTCGTTGCTTGTTCCGCAGAGCCCTACGACGGAGACTCCCGCCGCGTCGAAAAGCTCAAGCGGGGTGTAAGAACAGAACATTCCTACCAGATGCCCGCCGTTTTCTACATATTCTTTTACCTTTAAAAATCCGGCTTTTCTTGCGTCTACAAATTCGTCAAACGACTTGGGTAACGCTAAAGTTTCCATATAATTTATCCTCTCTGTTCTATAAAATATCCTAACTTTAAGTGTAGTGTCGGAGAAAGGAAAAGTCAAATTCATAAACCTTATAAAAACATGTATTTATAGATGAAGACGATAGAAACACAGGCGCAGTGCACTAGTGTAGTGTATCATTCACATTTCGCCAAAATAACTTGCCTGAAAGTGAATGATACACTACACTAGGATCCGCTTGATTTATAGTGTCTTACTCCGAATTTCCAGAACAGTATCGCCGGAATCAGAAACCAGCACGCCAGAAGAGGCAGGAACGGGAAGAAGGGTTCTGTCCTTCTTCCCAATAAGTAGAGCAGAGGATAGTACTGGATTAAGGCATAGGGGATAACGAATGTGGTAAACAGCAAAATCTTTTGTCCATATACGTTGACCGGATATTTTCCGAATTCTCTTGCGCCGTCTGTAAATATATTCATGAATTCCAGACCTTCTAATGTGAAGAAGCACAGCGCGGCGTAGATTATAAACAGTGCGAAGAAGACCATGGTTCCGCCTGTCAGCATGAAGATTATGGTAAGTACCTTTGAAAAATTCCATTGAATACCGCTCTTTGTAATTCCGTACAGGAACATTACGACGGCTTGCAGCATCCTTCCGAAGCGGGTAAGCTCGAATTTACTTCCCAGTACCTGAATGATTTCATTCTGGGGACGAACCAGAACCCGGTCGAATTCTCCGGTTCTTACCATTCCGGAGAACCTGTCGAATCCTCTGGCGAACATCTCTGCCAGGGAGAATTCCATCAGCATGACCCCAAAGCACAGCAGTACTTCGCTGTAGGTGAAGCCTTCTACTTTGGAAAATCTCTGGAACAGGACGAACATCCCAAGAAACGCGGTGAAAGAAACTAAAAACTGTCCGGCTGCGGTCAGGAAGAACGAAGTCTTATACTGCATCGCACAGCGGATATTTATGGATACGTAGTGGAAGTACAGGCGGCCTGCTTTACATATTTTATCCATATACATTAACCTCCTTGTACAGTGATACGTTTCGCGGCCAGCCGGCAGAGCGCCTTTCCGGTAAAGGTAATGGCTGCAAGCCAGAATATCTGCAGGAAGACTGCCTTTTGCATCTCATCGAAACTCATGCCGCCGCCGTAGATCCGCAAAGGAACGTTCTGCATGGCGGCGAAGGGCAGTAATTCCATGATCCGTTGTATGTTCCCGGGGAAAAAGGGCAAAGGAATCAAAGCGCCGGCGAAGAAATCTGTCAGGGAAGTGAATATTATCTGAAGTCCCATAGGCGAGATCGTAAAAAACGCCAGTATGCAGATGAGAACGCAGAGTGATACGGTCATGAGAAGCCCTAAGATTAATGTGAGTATAAACAAGATGAAATGCATCGGGCTTGCAGGCGCGTTCAGGCCATATGGCCGCGGCAGGAGAGCTGCGGCAATCAGAATCGGGAAGCACCTTAAAACCGCTCTTGACAGACGCGTGGAAAGTCCTTTGGAAAACCACATGTTGTAGATACTGACCGGCCGGCATAATTCGTACGCGACATCTCCGTTCACGATAGAATCGAAAATCTCGCCGTCCATCATCCATGTTGCGAAGAATGCAAGGAATGCCTGCTGTAGCCAAAGATAAGACGCCGCAGCGGAAAAATCCATAGGGAAAGCGGAGGCGTCTGAACGGTAGAAAGCCCGAAAGATCAAGATCTCCATGGCTCCCCATGCAAACTGAGTCGCAATGCCTCCAAAGGCGGCGGCCCGGTATTGCAGGCCCATTGTGAATCTTAATCGAAAGAAGGATAGATATTTTTTCATGATTTTATGTCCCCCTTCTATTGAATGTCATAAGCACGATATAATTCGGCGACTGTCTCGTCGATATTGCCGCCGCCTTTTTTGATATCGTCCAGTGTTCCGTCCATCAGAATACGTCCTTTTCCGATGAGAATGATACGGCTTGCCAGGGCTTCGATATCCTGCATGTCGTGGGTGGTCAGTATTACGGTAGTTCCGTGGGATTTATTCTGGTTCAGGATAAAATCACGGACGGCAAGTTTCGAGACAGCGTCCAGACCGATCGTTGGTTCGTCAAGGAACAGGATCCTCGGACGATGCAGAAGGGAGGCCGCAATCTCGCAGCGCATCCGTTGGCCGAGAGAGAGCTGTCTTGCGGGAGAGCGCAGTAATTCTGACAGATTTAATAATTCAGTTAATTCTTCAAGGCTTTGTTGGTATCGGGGATCTGGAATCGAATAAATATCCTTTAATAATTCAAAGGAATCTATGACCGGAACATCCCACCATAATTGGGAACGCTGACCAAACACAACGCCGATTTCTTTGACATGTTTGATTCGGTTCTTGTAGGGAATCCTTCCGTCTACAAGGACGGTTCCGCAGTCAGGCGTCAATATTCCGCTTAGAATCTTAATAGTAGAGCTTTTTCCGGCTCCGTTCGGACCGATGTAGCCGATCATCTCCCCGTCGCGGATGGTGAAGGACACATCATTCAATGCATGAATTACCTCATAATCCCGGTGAAAAAGCGCTTTTACGGCCTCACCGAAACCTGCGTTTCTTTTTGCAATCTTGTACGATTTGCATACATGTTCCATCGTAATCATTCTTGCTTCCTCCTGGTAGTTATATTTGCATATCTTGCCAAGTTGGCTGGGTTTTATTTGCTTTTTCAAACAAGCTGATTATATCATACAGAAAGTGGGAGGTAAAGAAAAAGGACAAAATTGACATGTTTAAAGACAAACTTAGCATCATTAAAACAGGTGAAACATGTTATAATTTAAGAAACATATTAGTAAAAGGAGAATGATGCATATGAGGATAGCAGTCTGCGAAGACTGTGTGGAAGACACTCTTCTGCTGAAACATTATTTAAGGGGGCATGATGTCAGCATCTATTCTGATACGTGCAGTTTACTCGATGACATAGATAATAAAAAGATACAGTTTGATCTGTACCTGCTGGATATATTTATGGAAGATTCTATGAGCGGAATTGAATTGGCCCAGGAGCTGCGCAAGATACAGGAAGAAGCAGTTATCTGTTTTATTTCCTCCAGCAGCGACTTCTATAGAGAGGCGTATGATCTTTATGCGGTTCAGTATCTGCTGAAGCCTGTAGCAGAAGCGGATGTAAGAAAGCTGTTGGATAAAGTATCGAAGAGTCTGGTGAGGAAAAGAGAACCAAAGCTTTCTTTCCAGTCGCGGGGACAGACAGGAAGTATTCCATACGGAAAGATCCGATATATCAGCAGCAGAGAACACACGATCTCGATCTTCACCACGGACGGGACAGTGTGGGAATATAAGGGAAGGTTAAGCGAGTTGGCGGTTCAGGTGTGCGGGGATACATTTATGCGCTGCCATCAGAGCTTTATCGTCAATATGTACCATGTCGAGAATATGAGCGGTACCGGTCTTATGGTTGCAGGGGATTGGATCCCTGTGTCCAGGCGGTACTATATCGGGGTGAAAAAACGGTATCTGGAGATACTATTCGAGGAGGTAGACTAAAAGATGACAATACTTCGTGATTTATCGATATATTGGGCAATGATCCATGTGGTCTTTATTTTCATTCTACTGTTCCGGTCACGGCTTAACAGAAAGAGAACGTTGTTGATAGCAGGAAGCGGAATGGGTATTTTGATGGTTCTGAATGGGGTGGGATTGATAATATTGGGCATTGACACTCTGTCAAAGATATTCTTGTTTACATGTTCTGTTCCAAGTTTTATTCTTTTTTATGTAATGAGTGCAGACCGAAGATTCAAGTTCCTGCTGTCATTCTGTCTGGCAGATACGATCTGTATGTGGCTTATGGCGGTTACAGCTCTGCTGGACTGCTATCTGGGAGGCGAACGGTACGTTCTGATGTTTATAAGCAGGCTGATTCTCTACCCGCTGGTGGAATATCTGATATGGAGATATCTGAGAAAACCCTATATGGAACTGCAGGATGCGGTGGAAAAGGGCTGGGGTATTTTTGCATGGATGACTATGCTGTATTATATTCTGCTGGTGGTAGTGGTACAGTTTCCTACCAATATTGTCAACCGTCCGGAGGATACGTTTTTGTGCGTGTTGGTGCTTCTCTTGATGGTGTTTAATTACGCTACGATCTTTGCGTCGCTTTACTGGCAGCTTTTATTCTTTCGGAGGCAGCAGGGCGAGAGAATCTTAAAAGAGCAAAAGAATATGTTGGAGGCGCAGCTTGAGAATCAGCAGCGCATCCGAAGGATGAAGCATGATATGAAGGGGCATGTGATTACCCTTTCCGGTCTGCTTAGCGCGGGGCAGACCAGAGAGGCTCTGACATATCTGAAAGGTGTGGAAACAGAGATGGATTCTTTATCGGGACAATTCTGTTCTAATCCATATCTGAATGCCGTGTTTGTCCAGTACAGCGGAAAATTGAAGGAACTTGGGGCAAGGTATAATATGGATCTGCAGATCGGGGAGGAAGAGCTTCCTTATATGGAACTGTGCCAGATCTTGTCTAATGGGCTGGAGAATGTGTGCGACGCCCTGGAAGGTCTTGACATGGAGAAAAGGGAAATGTCGGTGCAGATGAAGTATAACAGAAATTATCTCCTGATACGGATCAAAAACTGCTGTCGGGATGATTTATATGTGGAGAGGGGAACGCTTGCCCTCACGGAGAAAGAGGGAAACGACCATGGTTTCGGGCTTGTAACAATTAAGGAAACTGCAGAACGGCTTGGCGGGGATATGTGCTGTTATACAGAAAGCGGAAGATTCGTACTGGACGTGATGGTATCGATTAACTAAGGATGGTGATGGGTAGTGCGGCAGGCGGTTTTTGATTACATAAAGAAGAAATATAAAGTATTCCCGGAATATCCGTTGAAAAAATATAAAGGAAATGCAGTTTTCCGTCACGAGGAAAACAGAAAATGGTTTGCGCTTGTGATGAAGGTACAGCGAAATAAACTGGGACTTTCCGGAACAGAATATGTGGATGTGGTGAATCTTAAAATAGATGATATGATATTTCTTGATATATTAATGAAGGATACGGGAATTATTCCTGTTTACCACATGAATAAGCAGCATTGGATTACTGTTATTCTTGACGGTACGGTTAAGAAAGAGAGGGTTTTTGAACTTATTGGCATGAGTTTTATGACCACGGCTTCTGCAGATAATAAAGAGAAGATTCGGCCGCCGAAAGAATGGATTATTCCGGCGAATCCTAAGTTTTTTGATATTGAACATGTCTTTGACAAAGAGGATGAGATAGAATGGAAACAGGACAGCGGTATCAGGGCGGGAGATACGGTTTTTATGTATGCGGCGGCTCCGGTATCGGCAATTCTTTATAAATGTAAGGTGACGGAAACGGATATTCCGTATGCTTATGAGGATAAGTATCCCACGATCACAGCGCTGATGAAGATAAAGTTTCAAAAAAGATACAGGTCTGCCCGATTTACATCCGGCGTGCTGAGGGAAGAGTACGGGATTTATACCGTCAGAGCGCCGAGAGGAATACCCGGCAGCCTTAGCGCCGCGCTTAGAAGATAGCGAGATTCCTCTTGAAAATTTCTTATTGCATAATCAGATGATATAGAGATATAATAGGGAATGAATTTCCGGTTATATGGAATGATAAAAGATAAGAAGTATAAGAACGGAGGAAAAGCGATGAATCTGATTCATGATGTGATGAATTATATTAAGAGCTGCGACGAGGAGATAGGAGACGCCCTGTACCTGGAGTTAAACCGGCAAAGACGGAATCTGGAGCTGATTGCGTCTGAGAATATTGTAAGCCCGGCGGTTATGTTGGCTATGGGGACGGCGCCGACGAATAAGTATGCGGAAGGGTATCCGGCAAAGCGTTATTACGGCGGTTGTGAACATGTAGATTTGCTGGAGGAACTGGCGATCGAGCGCGTGAAGAAGTTGTTCGGCTGTGATCATGCGTGCGTGCAGCCCCATTCCGGGGCAAATGCGAATAATGCCGTCTATCAGGCGTTTTTGCAGCCGGGGGACACAGTAATGGGAATGAATCTGGCGCATGGCGGCCATCTGACCCATGGATCTCCGGTTAATATGTCGGGTATCTTATATCATTTTGTTCCGTATAATGTTAATGACGACGGATTTTTAGATTATGACGAGATTCGGAAGATCGCGAGGGAATGCAGGCCGAAAATGATCGTTGCCGGAGCGTCTGCTTATCCGAGAGAGATTCGGTTTGATCTTTTCGCAGATATTGCGAAAGAGGTTGGAGCGTACTTGTTCGTGGATATGGCGCATATTGCGGGGCTGGTAGCGGCAGGGCTGCATCAGAGTCCGGTTCCTTATGCGGATGTCGTAACAAGTACGACGCATAAAACTCTGCGGGGACCGAGAGGCGGAATCATCCTGTGTAAGGAAGAGCATGCGAAAGCCGTCAATAAGGCAATATTCCCGGGAACACAAGGGGGACCTCTTATGCATATCATCGCGGCAAAGGCAGTCTGCTTCGGAGAGGCGCTGAAGCCGGAATTTAAGACTTATCAGGAACAGGTTGTTAAGAATGCCAGGGCGTTGGCAGAGGCCATGTCAGAAGAAGGATTCAACCTTGTGAGCGGCGGCACGGATAATCATCTGATGCTGGTTGATCTGCAGAATATGGGCGTCACCGGAAAAGAACTGCAGAACCGTCTGGACGAAGTCTATATTACGGTCAATAAGAATGCGGTTCCGAATGATCCGGCGAGTCCGTTTGTGACCAGCGGTATACGAATCGGAACGCCGGCAGTCACGACCAGAGGATTGAAAGAAGAGGATATGAAGACGATAGCAAGGCTTATCAAGTTGACCGTGACAGATTATGAAGAGAAAGCGGACGAGATCCGCGGCGAAGTTAATCAGATCTGCACAAGATATCCGATCTATATATAGGACGGGGAAATTCTATAATATTAAGGCGTGAATAACGCGAGTTTGGTTCAGTCGAATGCGGAGAAAACCTCCTTCTATGATAAATTTTTCGGTTTATCATAGAAGGAGGTTTTTGAATGTCTGACCATATGTGAAAATAAATTATTCAGAAGGATGATATATCTTGTCACGAATCTCCTGCATCTGGTAATCTAACTGTTCGATGGAGTCGGCGCAGCTTTTGAGTTGCCTGACGATCTCGTCGGTGTCTTTTACATCCCGTTTATATTTGAGCTTATGTTCCAGGCTTGCCCAGAAATCCATAGCGATTGTACGGAATTGAACTTCCACCTTCATATATTTCTTTCCGGTGGATAAGAAGACCGGAACGTTCAGAATCAGATGAAGGCTTCGGTAGCCGTTAGATTTTGGATTCTTTATGTAGTCCTTCTTCCGAAGCAATACGATATCGTCTTGCTGGCAGAACAATTCTGCCAGACGATAGATGTCGTCGGGGAAAGAGCAGATGACGCGCACTCCCGCCACATCTGCAAGGTTTTCCCTTATGCTGTCCACGGTAACGGGAAAACCTTTTCGTTCCAGTTTCTCAAAGATGCTCTGCGGTGATTTTAATCTGCTTTTGATCGACTCAAAAGGATTGCGGTGATATTCCTGGGAGAATTCTTCGTTCAGCACTTTGAGTTTCGTCTCGACTTCCGCGATGGCGGAATGGAATTCCATCATCAATTTGTTAAAGGGTTTTGCTTCCTTTAATTTTTTGGCCTGCATCTGAATGATCTGATATTGCTGTTCGAGTGTTTTGGCCTGTTTTTCTACGGTCTGTTCCAATTGATTCTTGCAGGTAAAAAGTTCAATTGCATTCTTAACACGGTGCTTTACGATAGAACTTTCAAAAGGCTTATGGATAAAGTCCGATACGCCCAATTCCAGGCATTGAGTTTCAATCTCTACAGTGTTTTCGCTGCTTATGACGAGTACGGGGATTCGCTGCAGCCAGGCATGCCGCTTCATTTCTTTTATTACGGCAAAGCCGTCGGTCTTAGGCATGCGCAGATCCAAAAGAAGCGCAGATATGTTGCTGTAATGTTCGTAGAGCTTATCAAGGGCTTCGTTTCCGTCGCCGGCGGTTTCGATGGAATAATCGTCTTTCAGGATATCGCACAGCAGCTCGCGGTTAAGTTCGGCATCATCTACGATCAGTATTCTTTCCATGCTTCCTTCCCTCTTTTTCTTAGTGTACTGATATATTTATCTTTAGTATACTTCATTCTTAATAAAAAGAAAAGTAAATTGTCTGCTAAAAGAAATGACTAAAAGAAGTGACTTGACGTACGAACCCAGGTTGAAATATAATGCAGACAGTAATCGGCAGATATAAGACATGAAGTCGAAGGAAGAATTGGAGGGATGACGGAATGATGTTAGAGAAGAAGTTTACGGATTTTACGGAGGAGTTGTCATCTGCAAAGCCTGTTCCGGGCGGAGGCGGCGCCTGCGCCGCCGTAGGAGCGTTTGCCGCGGCTCTTGGGATGATGGTGGCGAATCTTACTGCCGGAAAGAAGCGGTATGCGGATGTGGAAGAAGAAGTTATGGAGATTCTGGCGCGGCTTAAGACGACGAGAAATGAATTGATTATATTAGCGGACAAGGACGCCGAGGCTTTCGAACCGCTTTCGAAAGCGTATTGGCTTCCAAAAGGCACGGAGGAAGAGCAGAAGGAGAAAGAGAGGATCATGGAAGCGGCCTTGTATGAGGCAAGCAGGATTCCGCTTGAGATCATGGAGACAGTCTTAAAGACCATGCGCGATCTGGAGTTTCTGGGAGAGAAGGGAAGCAGACTTGCAGTCAGTGATGTCGGCGTCGGGATATTGTTCGCGCAGGCGGCGCTGGAGGGCGCTTCGTTAAACGTATTTATCAATACCAGACTTATGAAGAACCGCGATCGGGCAAAGGAACTGAATCGGAAAGCGGACGTCATGATACAGGAGGGACGGAAGCAAAAAGAAAAGGTTTATGAGGACGTGCTGGATAAACTTCGATAAATTTATTCGTTGTATCGTGGAAATAAAAGAAACTGTAATACGTTGATTGTGGAAAGGTGTGTGGCATATGGGGATAGTTATGAGAGGCGCGGAGGCAGCCAAGGCTATAAAAGAAGAAGTGACAGAAGAAGCGGCGGATTTAAAGGAGAGGGGAATCAATCCCTGTCTTGCAGTCATAAGAGTGGGGGCGCGTCCGGATGATCTGGCTTATGAACGCGGAGCAAGAAAAAGAATGGAGGCGTCGGGAATCGAATGCAGGGTGACGGCGCTTCCTGAGGATATAGGTCAGAAAGGACTCGAACAGGAATTTTTGAAAGTAAACGCGGATCCTGAAGTCCATGGAATTCTGCTTTTGCGGCCGCTTCCGGGTACGCTTGACGAGGAGCCTTTAAAAGCTATGATTGATCCGTGGAAGGATGTGGACGGTATGAGTCCGGTGAATATTGCCAAGGTATTTTCCGGGGATGAGACCGGATTCGCTCCCTGTACTGCGGAAGCGGTTATGGAAATACTTCGGTATTATGGCGTAGAGATTTGCGGAAAAAGAGCGACGGTCTTGGGAAGAAGCATGATAGTGGGGAAACCTTTGTCTATGCTGCTTTTGAAGGAACATGCGACGGTTACCATATGTCATACGCGAACGGCGGATATTGCAAAAGAGTGCCGTAATGCCGAGATTCTGGTAGCGGCCGCCGGAAATGCGCGGATGGTGACGGAAGAGATGGTGGGGAAGGCCGCCGTCGTCGTAGACGTGGGTATTAATGTGGATGAAGCCGGCAACTTGTGCGGCGATGTGGATTACGATGCGGTAGAGGCAAAAGCGTCTTATATCAGTCCCGTTCCGGGAGGAGTGGGGAGCGTCACATCCTCTGTATTGGCAAAGCATGTAGTCAGGAGTGCGAGGTATTTTGCATGTAACCGCAGGTAACTGTTGATGAAAATGCTTGCGTGTAACCTTATAATGTGGTAATATATGCTCTATATTACAGAATATAATGAATATGTATGTGGAACTCCAAGGATGGAAACTCCTGGAGTTTTTCTGTATTTTCTAAGATGTCAGAATATTTGGACGTATGAAGAAAAGAGAAAATGCTAAAGAAGTAAAGAATGTAGAAAGGTGAGAGAAGGGGAATAGTATGTATGATATGATCAATTCGGCGGTACAGTCTGTAAATAGTGTAGTATGGGGATGGCCTATGATTTTCTTGTTGTTAGGAACGCATGTGTTCTTAACCTTCCGTACAGGGGTCATCCAGAGATTCACGGTCTTAAAAGGGATCAGGCTGTCTGTGGCAAAGGATCCGGATGCGGAAGGAGAAGTGTCGCAGTTCGGGGCGTTGACGACGGCTTTGGCGGCTACGATCGGAACCGGCAATATCGTCGGCGTGGGTACTGCGATCGCGATCGGAGGTCCCGGAGCGGTTCTGTGGTGCTGGCTTACCGGTGTATTTGGAATTGCCACGAAGTACGCGGAAGCTTTTATTGCGGTAAAGTACAGAGTTAAGACCAAAGACGGACGAATGCAGGGAGGCGCTATGTATGCGCTGGAACGTGGTTTGAATATGAAATGGCTGGGCATGCTTTTTGCGGTCTTTGCGGCGTTCGCTTCGTTCGGTATCGGATGTGCGACTCAGGTAAATGCGATTGCGGAGATCTGTGAGACGAATTTCCGTATTCCGAAGATCGCAGTGGGTATTGTAGTCGGGGCTTTGACGGCAATCGTAATCTTCGGCGGGATTAAGACGATTGCAAAGGTCTGTGAGAAATTAGTGCCTTTTATGGCGATTTTCTATGTGTTGGGATGTATTATCATTCTGTGTATGAATTTTGATTATATTATCCCGGCGATCGACGTGATCTGCCGGCTTGCGTTTACACCGGGCGCGGCGGCGGGCGGTCTCATAGGCAGCGGTATCAGGATGGCGATCCGTTACGGTGTTGCCAGAGGTCTGTTTTCCAATGAATCAGGTCTTGGTTCGGCTCCCATCGCGGCGGCAGCGGCGCAGACGAGAAATCCGGTGCGTCAGGCGCTGGTATCTTCTACGGGTACATTTTGGGATACGGTTGTGGTGTGTCTGATGACAGGTCTGGTTCTCGTGACAACGATTATGAAGAATCCCGGCATTAATGCGGATACGATTGATAACGGCGGCCAGCTTACGACGCTTGCATTCGGTCAGATCCCTTATCTTGGACCGATCATTTTGACGCTGGGTACTATTACGTTTGCATATTCTACAATCCTTGGATGGGCGTATTATGGGGAGCGATGTGTGGAATACTTTTCGGGTAAGATCGGACTGCTTCCTTATCGTCTCGTCTATGTCGTAGTGGCGGTGATCGCACCGGTTGCGGGACTTAATCTGGTATGGCTGATCGCGGATACGCTGAACGCGCTGATGGCGATTCCGAACCTGGTTGCGGTATTGCTGCTGTCGAACGAGATTGTCAGAGATACGAAAAAGTATATTCATAATCTTGATGCGAGAGATAATACTCCGATTCCGGTTGTGAAGAAATAAAGTGAGGAAATATATGGCGAAGAGAATTGCAAAGTTCCATAAGGTGAGTTTTGAACAGTTTCAGCAAGGATACATAGATTCGGTCGGATTAGAAGAAGAGGAGCAGATAAGGAAGATCTATGATGCAGTCCGGCTTCCAAAAAGGGCGACGGCAGGGTCGGCGGGGTATGATTTCTATACGCCGGTTCCCATCAGACTGAGGCCCCGGGAGACATGTAAGATTCCTACCGGGATACGGGTGGAGATGGATGAGAACTGGGTGCTTAAGTGCTATCCGCGCAGCGGTCTGGGGTTCAAGTACCGTTTGCAGTTGAATAATACGGTGGGAATCATTGACAGCGATTATTTTTATTCCGATAATGAAGGGCATATTTTTGTGAAGATTACGAACGATTCAAAAGAAGAAAAGACAGTGGAGATAGCTTCCGGGGCGGGATTCATGCAGGGGATCTTTGTGGAATACGGCATTACGACGGACGACGAGGTGACGGCGGTTCGTAACGGCGGATTCGGAAGTACGTCTGGCGATCAGTAAGATTTTCTGGCGGACTGACGTATATTTTCAGGTATAACGGGGAATCTAATGTCAGAAGAGCATACCGGGAGACGATGTCTGTAATCAGGAGGGCATATTTTCAGGGATGTTTAATGATTATATGGAGGAATCGTTATGTCAGACGTTAAGAAGGTGACTGCTTCACGGGAAGAGAATACTGCCTATTTGAATAGTGTGCTTCCTGTGAAGGAGAGTTTTGATATTATCCGGAGAGATATTATAATCGGAGGACGTTGTTCTACGTTTTATTTTATAGACGGTTTTACGAAGGATGAATCTATGCTGAAAATCATGGATTCATTTTTTGGCGTGAAGGAAGAGGATATGCCTGAAGACGCGACGGAGTTCTCAAGGAGATGCGTCCCGTATGTGGAGGTAGATATCCTGGGGGATTTCGACCAGGTGCTTAAGAACGTGTTATCAGGCGTGACATGTCTCTTTATCGAAGGATATGAGGCGTGTATCGCGATAGACTGCAGAACCTATCCTGCAAGAAGCGTGGAGGAGCCGGATAAGGACAAATCTCTTCGAGGCTCCAGGGACGGATTCGTGGAGACGATCGTATTCAATACAGCTATGATGCGCCGAAGAATCCGGGATCCGCACCTGATTATGGAGATGAAAGAGATCGGAAACAGTTCCAGATCGGATGTTGCGATTTGTTATATGAGCGACAGGGTAGACCAGGAACTTCTCCGGAACTTGACTGAGCGTATCAACAGTATTCAGATAGACGCGCTTCGTATGAATCAGCAGAGTCTGGCCGAATGCCTGTATAAACGAAAATGGTACAATCCTTTTCCCAAGTTCAAATTTACAGAGAGGCCGGATACGGCGACGGCCTGTCTGTTGGAAGGGAAAGTGGTATTGCTGGTGGACAACTCGCCTTCTGCCATGATACTGCCAACCTCAATCTTTGATATGATCGAGGAGGCGAATGATTATTATTTTCCGACGATGACGAACATCTATCTGAAGATTGCCAGAACTCTCATTACTCTCATGACTGTGTTTTTAACGCCGGTATTTTTGTTATTTATGCAGAATTTAAACTGGCTTCCCAAGGTGTTTACCTTTATAGCTGTGAAGGATACAGTGAATATACCGCTTATATTCCAACTATTGATTCTTGAGATTGCTATTGACGGTCTGAGGTTGGCGGCGATGAATACGCCGAGTATGCTGAGTACCCCGCTAAGTGTGATCGCCGGTCTGGTGATGGGAGAATTTTCCGTACAGTCCGGGTGGTTTAATTCTGAAGTAATGTTATATATGGCGTTCGTATCCGTTGCGAATTATACGCAGCCGAATTTTGAGCTCGGCTATGCATTAAAGTTCATGCGTCTGGAGCTGCTGATTTTGACGGCATTATTTAATTGGTGGGGATTTGTGATCGGAACATTAATTATTATCTGCAGTATCTGTTTTAATAAGACGTTGTCGGGAAGAAATTATCTGAATGTAAAGTTAAATTAAATCAAATCAAGGTAATAGACAGTGCACTGGTTTCCAATGCCTGCATTTCGTTTTGGAGTGCGGGCATTTTTCTATGTGTAAAGCAGGGCTTTATGTTACATATTCAGATTTGGTTCAAAATAGGTATGATATGCGGCGTCTCCATACCTAAGCCGGCGTGAGCTGCCTATGTTAACGCAAAGGCGACACAAAACGCGAGAAAAATGCGAACGTTAGTATGTAAAGAAAAAACACTTGACACCTTAAAGATTATATTGTATGATATCACAGGTGATGGATATGGATAAGATTCTGGAACAGACGTTGTTGTTTGATTTTTACGGTGAATTGCTGACAAAACACCAAAAAGAGGTCTACGAGTATTTTGTTATAGAAGATCTGTCACTCGGTGAGATTGCCGCGGAGATGGGTATTAGCCGTCAGGGTGTACATGATCTGATCAAACGGTGCAACCAGACGCTGAAAGGATATGAGGAGAAGCTTCATTTGGTAGAGAAGTTTCTGGCAATCCGGGAAAAGGTAGAGAAGATTAATGAACTTCTGGATACTTATAGCGATAAGGATGCGGAAAAACTGATTGGTAATATCCGCAAGATATCCGGTGAGATTATAGAGGAGTTATAGTATGGCATTTGACAGTCTGACAGAAAAACTTCAAAATATATTCAAAAACCTGAGAAGTAAGGGGCGTCTTACGGAAGAGGATGTAAAAGAGGCGCTAAAAGAGATCAAAAGGGCACTGCTTGCCGCGGATGTTAACTTCAAAGTGGTGAAGGATTTCATTAAGAGCGTCCAGGAACGGGCGATCGGCCAGGATGTTATGAACGGTCTGAATCCGGGACAGATGGTCATTAAGATCGTTAATGAAGAACTGGTAAAGTTGATGGGATCAGAGACCACGGAAATTCGGCTGCAGCCGGGGAGCGCGATAACGGTTATTATGATGGCGGGTCTCCAGGGAGCCGGTAAGACGACGACCACGGCAAAACTGGCGGGGAAATATAAGCTGAAGGGCAAGAAACCTCTCCTGGTTGCCTGCGACGTATATCGTCCCGCAGCGATCAAGCAGCTGCAAGTGAACGGGGAGAAGCAGGGCGTAGAGGTTTTTGATATGGGTTCGAATCATAAACCTGCTAATATCGCCAAGGCAGCCCTTGAGCATGCCCAAAAGAACGGCAATAATATCGTGATTCTGGATACCGCAGGCCGTCTTCATGTCGACGAAGACATGATGGATGAGTTAAAGGAGATAAAAGAAGCGGTAACCGTGCATCAGACCATTCTTGTCATAGATGCGATGACTGGTCAGGACGCGGTGAATGTGGCAAAAGAGTTTAATGAAAAGGCCGGAGTTGACGGCGTGATCGTCACGAAGCTTGACGGCGATACCAGAGGCGGCGCGGCTTTGTCTGTGAAGGCCGTTACCGGAAAACCCATATTATATGTAGGTATGGGAGAAAAGTTATCCGATCTGGAGCAGTTCTATCCGGATAGAATGGCTTCCCGTATTCTGGGAATGGGCGACGTGTTGACGTTGATCGAGAAAGCGGAAGCCCAGATTGACGAAGAAAAAGCGAAGCAGATGGCCCAAAAAATGAAAAAAAATCAATTTGATTTTGAGGATTATCTGGAAAGCATCAGCCAGATGAAGAATATGGGCGGACTTGGCAGTATCATGAATATGATGCCCGGACTCGGCGGCATGGGTAAGATGAAGGGGCTGGACGACGAACAGACCGCCCAGGCAGAGAAGAGCATGGCAAGAATGGAAGCCATGATCTATTCTATGACGCTGCAGGAGAGAAGGAATCCGGATCTTCTGAATCCGTCAAGGAAACATCGTATTGCGAAAGGGGCCGGCGTGGACATCAGCGAAGTGAATCGTATGGTGAAGCAGTTCGGCGAGATGAAGAAGCTTATGAAAATGGTGGGAAAAGGCGGCAGAAAAGGGAAATTCCATCTTCCGTTTTAGCTAATGAAAACAGACTTTGTTTTCCGATGAGAGTCTGTTTCTGACAACGATATATCGCGTTAGGAGCGGTGCGGGAATATATTTGTTTTGCATAGCTCCGTATGCGCGTTATATAAATATAGCAGCATACAGGAAAGATCAGAAATTCCTGTATAGACAATTACATTTTATTATTTTTGGAGGTAAGATACAATGGCAGTAAAGATCAGATTAAGAAGAATGGGACAGAAGAAGGCTCCTTTTTATAGAATTATCGTAGCTGATTCAAGATCCCCGAGAGACGGAAAATTTATTGACGAGATCGGAACTTATGATCCGAATTGTGATCCGAGCGCGATCAAGGTTGACGAAGAGGCGGCTAAGAAGTGGCTGAAGAACGGCGCGCAGCCAACAGAAGTAGTGAGCAAGATTTTTAAGATAGCAGGGATTGAGAAATAGTCGGCGCTGTAGGAATAAATCTTGTTTTTGAGGGGTACAGTCATGAAAGAATTAGTTGAGGTTATTACGAAAGCATTAGTCGACGATCCTGACAGCGTTGTTGTGACAGAGAGAGAGGAAAAGAAGACGATGGTTCTTGAAGTACATGTTGCCGATTCTGATATGGGAAAGGTGATTGGAAAGCAAGGACGTATTGCCAAGGCGATACGATCGGTGGTAAAAGCAGCAGCTGCAAAAGAGGATAAGAAGGTTATCGTAGATATCATGGATTAATCCGCGTAGAGGACAGACGCAAGGTTTTTGTTGTCTGTCCTTCATTTATCATATGAGGGAGATTATCATTATGGAAGAATTATTACAGGTTGGAGTGATTACTCAGACCCATGGAATACGTGGAGAAGTAAAAGTATTTCCAACGACGGATGATGCGGCGCGTTTCCAGGAGCTTCGGCAGGTGCTGTTAGATACGGGCAAGGAGACGATATCTCTGGAGATCGAGAATGTGAAGTTCTTTAAGCAATTTGTCATATTGAAGTTCAAAGGCTATGATAATATTAATGACATCGAGAGGTATAAGCGGTGCGCTCTTCTTGTGAAACGTGACGATGCAGTACCGCTTGAGGAAGATGAATATTATATTGCCGATATGATTGGGATGAAAGTCGTGACGGACAGGGACGAGGAGTTCGGTATACTGAAGAATGTAATGGAGACCGGAGCGAACGATGTATATGTAATTGAGCATCCTTCGGAAGGGGAGGTACTGATTCCGGCTATAAAGGAATGTATTCTGGATGTGGATATCCCGGGAAGGCTGATGAAGATTCATGTGATGGACGGGCTGATCTGAGCGAAGGATCTTTTGGAATATATAAAGCAGATGAAAGAGAAAGAGGAACAGGGGTATGCATTTTTACATTATGACATTATTTCCGGAGATGGTTATGCAGGGGTTGGATACCAGCATTATCGGCAGGGCTATGAGTAAGGGACTTCTTTCCATTGAAGCAGTGAATATCAGGGATTATGCGTTTAATAAGCATAACAGCGTAGACGATTATCCCTATGGCGGCGGCGCGGGAATGCTGATGCAGGCGGAGCCGGTCTATCAGGCGTATGAGGCGGTAATGAATAAGATAAGTTCCGGGGAATCTGCTCCGGCGCCGGGGGATACTGCCGGTTCAAAGAGGAAGCGGCCGCGGGTAATCTATCTCTCACCCCAGGGAAAGACATTTCATCAGGATATGGCGGAAGAATTGGCGGAAGAAGAGGAATTGATTTTTTTATGCGGACATTACGAGGGAATAGACGAACGTGTGTTGGAGGAAATTGTGACAGATTATGTGTCGATCGGCGATTATGTGGTGACAGGGGGAGAACTTCCCGCTATGATCATGGTGGACGCAATTTCACGTCTTGTTCCGGGAGTGCTTCATAATGACGTATCTGCGGAATTTGAAAGCTTCCAGGATAATCTTCTTGAATATCCGCAATATTCAAGACCTGAGATATGGCACGGAAAACAGGTGCCGGAAGTCCTCCTTTCCGGACATCATGCTAATGTGGAGAAGTGGAGGCGGGAACAGTCAGTGATCCGTACGGCAAGGCTTCGCCCGGACCTTCTTGAGAAAGCGGAGCTTTCAGAGAAAGAAAGGGAGATAGCGAAAAGGTTTCAAAAGTTATAGTAAAGGGGCTCTTTGCAGAATGTGATGATTCTGCAGAGAGCCCTTTTTGAGTAATGTATTATTTCCGAAAAGCAGTGAGCTAAACAGACCGGTTTAATGAATATCGGATTTTTGAGTATTCAGATTCTTATTCGCGGTTGACAGCATCAGTTTGATCCGGTTAAGTTGGTTTACTTCACTCGCTCCGGGGTCGAAATCAATCGCTACGATATTTGATTCCGGATGCCGCCTCCGAAGCTCTTTGATTACGCCTTTACCGACCACGTGATTCGGAAGGCATGCGAACGGCTGAGTACATACGATATTCGGCGCGCCGTTATGTATCAGTTCCAGCATCTCGCCGGTCAGGAACCAACCTTCGCCGGTCTGATTGCCTAATGATACGATCTCGGAGGCCATTTTACCCAGGGTGCGGATATCTGCCGGAGGATCAAAGTGCTTACTGCTGCGAAATGCTTTGGAAGCCGGGGCGCGGAACCATTCCAGAGTCTTGATTCCGAGATTGCCTATTGTGGCTTTGGATTTCTTCATTCCAAGGTGCGACACCTTAAAATTCTGGTTATAGAAACAGTAAAGAAGGAAATCCAGCAAGTCCGGAACAACGGCCTCTGCGCCTTCACTTTCCAACAGCTCCACAAGATAGTTGTTTGCCGCGGGCAGGAATTTGACCAGTATCTCGCCGACTACTCCTACGCGGGGTTTTTTTACATCTGATAATTCGATATTTTGATCAAAGTCTTCAATTATCTCTTTGCATAACCGGTTGAAACGGCGTCTGGAAGGATGTTTCTGTGATAAGAAGTTCCTGCAGATATTCTTCCATTTCTCGTGCATAGCGTCGGTGGATCCCGGAACTGCCTCATAGGGACGCAGCCGGTAGACGCATTTCATGAAGATATCCCCGAATACAATTGCATAGAGACCGCGGAATACAAGATCCAGGCTGAGTTTGAAGCCGGGATTTGCTTCTAATCCGCTTAAATTCAGCGAGATAACCGGAATATGTTCATAGCCGGCTTTTTTTAATGCCCGGCGGATAAAGCCTATATAATTAGAAGCTCGGCAGCCTCCGCCTGTTTGAGAGATAATAACGGCAATTTTGTTCGTGTCGTATCTCCCTGATAAGATGGCGTCCATGATCTGACCGACAACGATCAGAGAAGGATAACAGGCGTCGTTGTTGACGTATTTCAGGCCCACATCGACGGCCTGCTTGTTATCATTCGGCAGGACTTCAATCCGGTAACCGGAAGCCTGAAAGGCGGCTTCCAGCAGACCGAAGTGGATAGGAGACATCTGCGGGCAGAGGATCGTGTAGTCCTTACGCATCTCTTTGGTAAACGGAACCTTTGCGATGGAGGCAGGACGGATCGTTCTTTTTTCGTTTCTCTTCTCGCGGACACGGATCGCCGCAAGAAGGGAGCGGACACGAATTCTGGCAGCCCCCAGGTTATTGACCTCGTCGATCTTGAGGGAGGTATAGATCTTGTCAGAATCGTTGAGGATGGACGCTACCTGGTCGGTAGTGACGGCATCCAGTCCGCAGCCAAAGGAATTCAGTTGGATCAGATCCAGATTATCTGTGGTCTTTACATAATTTGCCGCCGCATACAGCCGGGAATGGTACATCCATTGATCCATGACGTTCAGCGGGTGTTCCGCCGGAAGCAGGTGGGAGACGGAATCTTCCGTAAGTACCGCGATATTGTAGGAATTGATCAATTCCGGGATGCCGTGGTTTACCTCCGGATCAATATGATAGGGACGTCCGGCAAGGACGATGCCGCGGTTGTCGGTTTCTTTCAGGTATGCAAGCGTCTCTTCTCCCTTTCGGCGGATATCGTTCCGGCATGCGGTAAGTTCTTCCCATGCGGCGTGTACGGCCGAAAGAATCTCGGATGCGGGAACGGAGTATTTTTCGGATAATTCTTCCACCAGACGGTAGGAAATGGTCTCTTCACTTTCTAACGAGAGGAAGGGATGGATGAAATCTACTTCCCCGTTTATGATGGCGTCGATATTGTTCTTAATGTTTTCCGGATAAGAGGTGACAATCGGACAATTGTAATGGTTGTTGGCCTCTTTAAATTCATTCCGCTCATAAGGTATACTTGGATAGAAGATTCGTTGTATACCCTGGTTGATCAGCCATTGCACATGGCCATGGGCAAGTTTCGCAGGATAACATTCCGATTCGCTTGGAATCGACTCAATCCCCAGTTCGTAGATCTTCCTGGTGGAAGCGGGAGAGAGTACCACGCGGAATCCCAGAGTATGGAAGAAAGTAAACCAGAACGGATAATTCTCATACATGTTCAGTACCCGGGGAATGCCTATGGTTCCCCGGGAAGCTTCTGATTCGGAAAGCGGCGTATAGTCAAAATATCTCCGGAACTTGTATTCGAACAAGTTCGGAAGGTGATTGGAAGATTTCTCTTTTCCAAGACCGCGTTCACAGCGGTTTCCGGTGATGAATTTACGGCCGCCGCTGAAGTGATTGATCGTCAGGCGGCAGTTGTTGGTACATCCCTTGCATTTTGCCATGGTAGTGGAGTATTCTAATGCCTCAATATCTTCAATAGAGAGCATAGTCGTGCTTTCACAGTCCACATAACGCTCGCGGGCAATGAGAGCGGCGCCGAAAGCGCCCATGATACCTGCGATATCCGGACGGATCGCTTCACAGCCTGCGATTTTCTCAAAGCTGCGAAGCACGGCATTATTATAGAAAGTACCTCCTTGAACGACGATATGGCTGCCAAGTTCGGAAGCGCTTGATACTTTAATTACCTTGAACAGAGCGTTCTTAATGACGGAATAAGCGAGTCCTGCAGAGATATCGGCAACCTCCGCGCCTTCTTTTTGCGCCTGTTTTACCTTTGAATTCATGAAAACGGTACAGCGCGTGCCAAGGTCGATTGGATTGCGGGCGAATAAGGCTTCGTGAGCAAAATCTTCCACGGAATAATTCAATGATTTGGCAAAGGTCTCTATGAAAGAACCGCAGCCTGAAGAGCATGCTTCGTTCAGAAGCACGTTATCAACAGTCTGGTTCTTGATCTTGATACATTTCATATCCTGTCCGCCGATGTCCAGAATACAGTCTACATCCGGTTCGAAGAAAGATGCGGCATAATAGTGAGAGACGGTCTCGACTTCTCCTTCGTCCAGGAGGAGCGCGGACTTGATCAGAGCCTCCCCGTATCCTGTAGAACAGGAGTGTACGATCTGTACGCCGTCCGGCAGTTTATTATAGATGTCTTTGATCGCGCTGATAGTAGTTCCGAGAGGGTCACCTTCATTGTTATGGTAGAATGAATACAGGAGAGTTCCGTCTTCACCCACCAGAGCGGCTTTCGTCGTGGTGGAGCCGGCGTCGACGCCAAGAAAAGCTTTACCCTTATAAGTTGTCAGGTCTTTGACCGGAACCTGATGCCTTAAGTGGCGTTTTTCGAATGCATGGAACTCTGCTTCCGATTGAAACAGGGGCTCCATACGATCGACCTCAAAGTCCATTTTTATGCGGCTGTCCAGACGATTCTGCATCTCGCTCAGAGATACTGTCTTATCTTTTTTAGAATTTAACGCGGAACCGATTGCCGCAAATAAGTGAGAGTGACTTGGAGCGATGGTGTGGCTGTCGTCCAGTTTTAAAGTGCGGATAAAGGCTTCTTTTAATTCGGATAAGAAATGAAGAGGTCCGCCTAAGAACGCGACATGTCCGCGGATGGGTTTTCCGCAGGCAAGACCGCTGATGGTCTGGTTTACGACCGCCTGGAAAATGGAGGCGGCGAGGTCTTCTTTGGACGCGCCGTCATTGATCAGCGGCTGGATATCAGATTTTGCGAATACACCGCATCTTGCGGCGATGGAATAAAGAGAATGATAATTCCGGGCATATTCGTTCAGCCCGGAGGCATCTGTCTGGAGAAGGGACGCCATCTGGTCGATGAATGAGCCGGTACCGCCGGCGCAGACGCCGTTCATACGCTGTTCAACGTTTCCGCCTTCGAAGTAAATAATCTTAGCGTCTTCTCCGCCTAATTCAATCGCTACGTCTGTCTGCGGCGCACAATCCTGCAGAGCCGTGGATACGGCCACAACCTCCTGGATGAACGGAACTTCCAGGTGCTTTGCAAGGGTTAATCCGCCGGAACCTGTGATGACAGGAGAGACACGAAGTTCTCCTAATTTATAAATCGCCCGTCCAAGAAGATCGGACAAGGTTTCCTGAATATTGGCATAATGTCTTTCATAGTCTGAAAAAGCGACATCGTTATTCTGGTCGAGTATTGCGATTTTTACAGTGGTTGATCCGATGTCGATACCAAGAGTGTATAACTCGGTTTTACTCATATCATAACAACTCCTTTACGGCCGAATCTATGATCTAACGATCTTTTACAGCCTGTAACATTATACGACAAAAAAATGAAAATAACAATTAAGAAATCTACCAGAAATATTAAAAAGTTGTAAAGTTACATGGCAGAATTGACAAACAGGGCGTAAAACGGTAGAATTACTACAGTGTTAATACAATGCTAAATTATATATATTGGCAGTTAAATATTAAAAAATTGAACTCATAAGACGGATATACTGTTATAATGTTCAGTATGGCAGTATGGAATTGGAAGTAAGGAGGTTATCATGGATAACTGGTTGTCAAAACTGGAGAGAAGATTTGGAAGGTATGCCGTACCTAACCTCATGTATTATATTATTATATTGTATGCGGTGGGGTTCGTGCTGAATCTGATAAATAGGGGATTCTATTATCAGTTTCTGTGTCTGGATGCGGCCGCGATCCTTCACGGACAGATCTGGCGGGTCTTCACGTTTATCATTCAGCCGCCTTCCGACAATCTGATTTTTATTATCTTTATGCTGCATCTGTACTATATGATCGGTCAGCAGTTAGAAAGGGCATGGGGGGCGTTTCGATTTAATCTGTATTTCTTTTCAGGAATGCTGTTCCATGTGATAGCGGCTCTTCTGGTGTACGCCGTTACGGGCCTTTCGCTGCCGATGTCGGTCTGGTATCTGAACATGTCGCTGTTTTTTGCGTTCGCGGCATTGTATCCGGAAGTGCAGTTCTTATTGTTTATGGTCTTTCCTATCAAGGTCAAGTATTTGGCGATACTGGACGGGATATATTTTATCTATCCGGTGATACAGGCGTTCCTTCCCGCTTACGGCGGAAGCGTGATGGGGAACTATTACAAAGCGAACGCGGTGGAGGCGGTAATATCAATTCTGAATTTCCTGATATTTTTCCTTGGGTCCAGGAATATGCAGCCATATACGCCGGCGCAGATAAAGAGAAAGAGGGAATTTAAGCAGAATATACGCAGAGCGCAGAGACCGGTTCAGATGCATGCGAACGGCGCGAGGCATATGTGCGCCATCTGTAAAAGGACTGAATTAGATGATCCGAACCTGGAATTCAGATATTGCTCGAAATGTAACGGCAATTATGAATACTGTCAGGATCATCTGTTCACACATACACATGTAAAATAAGAGTGCATAACTTAAAAGAACAGGGGGACGAAAAGAGGATGAAGAAGACAAAGATTATATGTACGCTTGGACCGACGACCGACGATGAAGAAGTTATGAGGAGTCTGGTTCGCAAAGGTATGGATGTCGCCAGATTCAATTTTTCACATGGAACGCATGAAGAACAGAAAGCACGGATGGATAAGTTGAAAAAGGTGCGTGATGAGGAAGGAAAACCCATCGCGATCCTTTTGGATACGAAGGGTCCTGAGATTCGTACAGGTGTATTGAAAGACGGGAAGAAGGTTGCGCTTAAGGCAGGCGAGACATTTACCCTCACGACAGAATCAATTACCGGAGACGCGGATAGAGTCTCCATTACATATGAAGGTCTTGTGGACGACGTACAGGTTGGCAGTACGATTCTGATCGACGACGGCCTGATCGGTCTGCAAGTAAAGACAAAGAAGGAGAAGGAAATTATCTGCACCATTATCAATGGCGGAGAGCTTGGAGAACGAAAGGGCGTGAATGTACCGAACGTGCCGGTCAGGCTTCCGGCGATCACGGAAAAGGACAGGGAAGATATCCTGTTTGGCGCTCAGCAGAATATCGACTATATTGCGGCGTCTTTTGTACGTAATGCAGAGTGTATCTTTGAAATCCGGGCATTTCTGAAGGAGTGTCAGGCTCCGAATATACCGATCATTGCGAAGATCGAGAATGCTGAAGGAATCAAGAATATTGACGAGATCATCCGCTGTGCGGACGGTATCATGATAGCCCGCGGCGATCTGGGCGTGGAGATTCCGGCGGAGGAAGTTCCGTATTTGCAGAAGATGATTATTCAGAAGTGCAACGCTAACTATAAACCGGTTATTACGGCTACACAGATGCTGGATTCCATGATGCGCTATCCGCGTCCGACCAGAGCGGAAGTGACCGACGTAGCCAATGCGGTATACGACGGGACCGACGCGGTGATGCTCTCTGGCGAGACGGCGAACGGCAAATATCCTCTTGAAGCGCTGCAGATGATGGTTCACATTATTGAGAATACGGAAGAACATCTGGATTATGAATTGATGATGCGTAAGGCGGAAGAGCAGCGGCAGAAGAGTACGTCCAGCGCGTTATGCCATGCGGCGGTTACGACAGGATATAATCTCGGGGCAAAATGCATTATTACTCCTTCTGTATCCGGTGTGACGACCAGGGTCGTCTCTAAGTTCAAACCGCGTATGGATATCATCGGCGTGACGCCTAATGAGGCGACGCTTCGCAGGATGCAGCTTTATTGGGGAGTAAGACCTCTGAAATCTATTCAGTTGAATTCTACAGAAGATGTCTGCAACGGCGCGATTGATCTGGTATGCGCTAAACAGATGGCGGAATCCGGGGATATCGTAGTATTGACAGCCGGGATACCGTCGGCGAACGTGATCTCGGACCGCGGAGGCGTAAGTAATATTATGAGGATCGCGGTGATAGAGTAAAAAACTTAATAGTAATGCAGAATAGTAAGACTGCCGGGAAATGTTGCTGAAGGTTATTCCCGGCAGTTTTATATTGCAAATCACACATTTATTTTTAGAAATATGTTGACAGAAGACTATAGAATGGATTATAGTGTTCCTTGCAAGAACCACTAGAGTGGCGTCTCGTTCACATTTCGCCAAATTAACTTGCCTGAAGGTGAACGGTACAGTACACTAGAAATTATTAGGAAATAGAGTGAAAATGGGGTGAGAAGTTGGAGCAGACATCTTTTACAGAGCGCCTGATGGAGTTCAATCTCACGAGGCAGGAAGCGAATATTTATCAGTGCCTGCTTACGGAGGGAAAGGTGACAGGGTATGAGGTTGCAAAACAGACTGGGATATCCAGATCTAACGCGTATAATTCTCTGGCGAATATGACGGAAAAAGGGGCGGCTTATCTGGTAGAGGAGGGAAATACGCGCAAATATGTCCCGGTACCTTTGAATGAATTCTGTAAGAACCGGATCTGTAAGCTGGAAGAATCCAAAAAATGGCTGGCTATGCATGTGCCGTCGGAAAAGACGTATGTGGAGGGATATATTACAATCGAGGGTGAGAACCATATATTGGACAAGGTACGGAATATTCTGAATCAGGTGGAAGAAAGAGTATATATAAGCCTGACGAGAAATTATCTGCTGCTCTTTATCGGAGAGCTGGAAGAATTGGTCGATAAAAAGAAAAAGGTAGTGATCATAACAGATCAGCCTACTTCATTTGTCCGGGCTAAGGTATACGTAGGAGAGGACAGGGAGATGAGGATCGGCGTAATTGCAGATTCCAGGTATGTCCTTACAGGAGAATATGGTATAGGGAGCCAGAATACCTGTCTGTACTCCGGACAGAAGAATTTTGTAGAGTTGTATAAATCTGCGCTTTCTAACGAGATTAAATTACTATCGATGCGAGAGGAGAATCAGTAACGATGAAGAAAGAGACGTTTGTGACGAAAGAACAACTTGATGAGATTGTGAAAGAATATCCGACTCCGTTTCATCTTTATGATGAGAAAGGAATTCGCAGGAATATAAAGGCGTTAAAGGATGCGTTTTCCTGGAATAAGGGGTACAAGGAATACTTTGCCGTCAAAGCGACGCCGAATCCGTTCCTTATCAATATTCTGAGGGAGTATGGCTGCGGCTGCGACTGTTCGTCTTATACGGAGCTTATGCTGTCGGAAGCTATAGGAGCGACGGGAGAAGAGATTATGTTCTCGTCGAATGATACTCCGGCAGAGGAATTTACTTATGCAGAACAGCTGGGGGCGATTATCAATCTGGATGATATTACCCATATTGATTTTCTGGAGAAGACGATCGGATATATTCCCGAGACAATCAGCTGCCGTTATAATCCGGGAGGATTGTTTAAGATCAGTAATGATATTATGGACAATCCGGGGGACGCGAAATACGGCATGACGACGGAGCAGCTTTTTGAGGCGTTCAGGATTCTGAAGGGAAAGGGTGCGAAGGAATTCGGTATACATGCGTTTCTTGCGAGTAATACGGTTACGAACGAATATTATCCGATGCTTGCGAAGGTATTGTTTGAGGTTGCGGTGAAGCTTAAGAAGGAGACGGGCGCACATATTAAGTTCATTAATTTGTCCGGAGGGATAGGGATTCCATATACTCCGGATCAGGAACCGAACGATATCCGTATGATCGGCGACGGTGTGCGGAGAGTCTATGAAGAGGTGCTTGTGCCTGAGGATATGGGAGACGTCGCGATCTATACGGAGCTTGGGCGGTTCATGATGGGACCTTACGGCTGCATGGTGACAAAAGCAATCCATCAAAAGAGTACGCACAAAGAATATATCGGTGTAGACGCCTGCGCCGTGAATCTGATGCGTCCGGCGATGTACGGCGCTTACCATCATATTACGGTAATGGGGAAGGAGAAGAAACCCTGCGATCATCGATATGATATTGTAGGTTCTCTGTGTGAGAATAACGATAAATTTGCCATCGACCGTATGATGCCGAAGATTGATACAGGGGATTTGCTGGTAATTCATGATACGGGAGCGCATGGATTCGCGATGGGGTATAATTATAACGGGAAATTAAAATCAGCGGAGCTTTTATTGAAAGAGGATGGATCGGTACAGCTGATACGAAGAGCCGAGACTCCGGCCGATTATTTCGCCACATTTGACTGCTTTGAAATCGGCAGGTTGCTTTTAGACCCACGCTAATCTTTCCGTTGATTGGTGTAGAGCCAATGCAGTTAACTGCGGCAGGAAATTGTCGAAATAAGTAAGAGAGTAGGAGTTGATTTTGCATGGCAGAAGGTGTAATATATGGAATGTATGATATTGTAATAAAATACGTTACTTTGTGAGCCAGGAGGGAAAAAACATGAAAAAAAGAGGAATACTGTCAGTGTTATTAATTGTAGTTATGACGATGTTATGCGGCTGCGGCGGCATGAGCGCAGAGGACGCACAGTCTTATCTGAAATCGGTTCTGGACGCCAGTTATAAAGGAGAGTTTGGCACATACATAGAGTGGACAAAGTCGACGCAGGAAGAGGCAAAGAAGCTATATGATGCGAATATTGATGTCGCTATGCAGGAATCTGGTCTTGAGAGTCTTGGATTATCCGAAGAGCTTACGGCAAATTACAGACAGTTATTCGAAGATACGATTAATCTGGTAAAATATGAAGTAGGAGAAGCGGAAGAGACAGGAGATAAGGAATATACGATTCATGTAACGCTGGAACCGTTCGTCGGTTATGTGGGTATTCAGGAAGAAGCAGAGGCGGTTATTCAGGAAGAGATGAAGAATTTGACTGAGATTCCGGATCAGGCAACCATAAATGAGATGTATTATCAGAAAAGGTATGATATGATGGCTGAGAGAGCCGCGTCTCCGGAATATGGGGATGCAGTTACGGTGGAAGTTACTGTGAAGCCGGATTCCCAAGGGGTATATTTTATCGATCAGTCAGATATGACGGCATTGGATGAAGCGTTGTTTGTAATGGATTAATTCGTATGAAAAATATAATATTTGACATGGGAAACGTACTTCTTACTTATGATCCTGAAGTATGTTTGAAGAAAATCGTTGAGAAAGAGGAAGACCGCGCGCTGATCAGACGGGAGTTGTTTGAGGGACCGGAGTGGATACAGGGAGATTTGGGACAACTTACAGATGAAGAGCGGTTTTACGGAGTAAGTAAGAGAGTGCCGGAAAGACTTCATGAAGAACTTAGACGCTGCACGATAGAATGGGATATGTGTATGCAACCGGTTCCGCAGGCAAGGGAATTCTGCGGTTATCTGAAAAAGCGGGGCTTTGGTATCTATGTATTATCGAACGCGAGCAGTTCTTTTTATAACTATTTCCCAAGGTTTGCACCTTTTGATTATTTTGACGGGATTGTTGTCTCCAGTGATATCCATATCATAAAGCCGGATATCCGTATCTATCAGCATCTGTTAAAGAAATACAATCTACGGGCAGACGAGAGCTTCTTTATTGATGACGTGGAAGCGAATATAGAAGGCGCCAGGGAAGTGGGAATAGACGGCGCGGTATTCAAAGGAGATTTCTGGGGAATTGGGGAGAGTATGGGATGGTGAGGATGAAAACGGCAGTCAAAGAATGTTTTCATATGATTGTAATACCTGTACTACTTGCTCTTTTCTGCAGTAAGGTATTGATTGTGAATGCAAATATTCCGTCTGGTTCGATGGAGGATACCATTCATCCGGGGGACCGGGTTATCGGATCTCGTCTGGCATATCTGGGGAAGGATCCCCAGAGAAAGGATATCATTATCTTTCGATATCCGGACGATGAGTCGCAGGTCTTTATCAAGAGGATTATCGGGCTTCCCGGTGAGAAAGTTCAGATTGTTGACGGAGAGGTATATATAGACGATTCTGAGATACCGTTGGACGAGGTATATTTAAAAGGGATTCCGGAGGGAAGTTTCGGCCCTTATGAGGTTCCGGAGGATTCCTATTTTGTAATGGGAGATAACAGGAATAATTCACACGATTCCCGCTTTTGGGAGCATCATTATGTGGAACGGGACGCTATCCTTGCAGAAGCGAAGTTTCAGTATTATCCCCGTATCAGGAAAGTAGAATGACGGAAAGTATTGAATTTCCTGTTTAGATTGGTGTATACTAAGGAAAAGAATTTTATAATTTAAGAAGAGGTGTTAGATATGGATTTACTGGAGGTTATGAGAAGCCGCAGGAGTGTAAGGACTTATACGGGAGAAACGGTTCCGGAAGAGAAAGTCGATCAGATCTTAAAGGCGGGACTTTTATCTGCGTCGGGAAAGAACTTAAAACCATGGGAATTTATTGTAGTTCGTGACAAAGAGGTTCTGGCAAAGCTTACGAAGAGCAGAGCGGCGGGCGCCGCTATGATCGAGCATGCGGATTGTGCAATTGTAGTCGTGGGAGATACTGAGAAGACGGATGTCTGGACAGAGGATTGTTCTGCTGCTATGACGAATATGCATCTGATGGCAGATTATCTTGGTGTCGGAAGCTGTTGGGTTCAGGGAAGACTGCGTGAGGCTTCTGACGGAAGAACTACGGAGGATTTCATTCGGGAGCTGCTTTCAATTCCGGATAAGTACGGTGTAGAAGCAGTATTGTCGCTGGGAATTACGAAGGATCATCCGGCGGCATACTCTGTGGACGAGCTGCCGATGGAAAAGGTTCATAAAGAGAAATTCTAAAAAGCGGGTTATATGGAATTTTATAAAGATTATCTGGAGGGGCGCTTTATTTTATGAAGGTGTCCCTTTTATGTTGTAGAAGTGTTTCACACGATAATTTGTCTAACTGCTGCCATTATAATGTTAACTTTACAAATAAAGGTAAAAAAGTTAAAATTAAATTGTCATGATCTTCTTTGTCATGTCGGATTTTTGGGTATAGATGTTTTGAAAGGAAATATTATGGCGAGATCAAGTATGCAGAAGAAGAAAATATTGCTGGTTATGAAAGAATTGTTGGAAAAAACAGATGAGAATCATCCGTTGTCGATGCCGGATTTGATCTTGATGTTATCTGAGAATGGGATATCGGCAGAAAGAAAGAGTATTTATCATGATATTGAAGTATTGAGGGAGTTTGGTATTGATATTGAGAATAGACGAGAAAAGCCTGCGGGATATTATGTTGCTAATCGTGATTTTGAACTTCCGGAACTAAAAATATTGGTAGATGCAGTACAGTGTACCAGATTTATTACAAAAAAGAAATCAGATGAATTGATTCGAAAATTAGAGAATCTTGCAAGTAAATCACAAGCGGTACAATTGCAGAGGCAAGTTTTTATAGTTAATCGTAATAAGGTAATGAATGAAAATATATATTATAGTGTAGATCAGATTCACACTGCAATATCACAAAATGCTAAAATACGTTTTCAATATTTTGAATGGACAGTTGCCAAAAAGACGCGCCTTCGAAGGGAAGGAATGTTTTACGAGATCAGCCCATGGGCACTTACTTGGGATGATGAGAATTATTATATGATCGGATATGATCGTATGGGAGAATGCATCAAGCATTATCGTGTTGATAAGATGATTAATTTGGAAGTAATGAAACGGTCAAGAGAAGGAAAAGAATTATTTGCCAGATTTGATCTCGTCAGTTATTCGCAGAAGGTATTCGGAATGTTTGGCGGAGAAGAGGAGGAAATCCGATTGGTGTGTAAAAATGAGTTGGCAGGTGTTATGATTGATCGATTTGGTAGAGAAGTCTCTCTTCGTCCTGTCGGAGATGAGTCATTTATTATTACAGTCAGAGTAAGTGTGAGTCGGCAATTCTTTGGGTGGTTGTTTGCGCTTGGGGATAGAGTAAGGATTGAGGGTCCATCCAGGGTTGCGGGGCAATTTATAGATCAAATGAAAGTAGTGAGTGAAGTTTACAAATAAATGTTCGAAGATACAGGTAGGATTATTGGACAGTTAAAATGTTAGAATAAAAGAAATAAAAAAGACCTGTTGCCAGATCTTTAAATTCTTCACAATGAAGCAAAAGGATTTGAATAAATTTTTATTTGAACTCGTAGTGTAATCTCGTATGGTAGTGAATCATTCGAGATATTTACACTATAAATGATAGAAGAAGATTTGTCAATACAGAATTTAAAAATATAGAGTTAACTTTTAGTCTATAATGTAATTAGAAATAGAGGATTAAATGTAAAGTTTAATTTGAAAGGTTTGAATGTAGGGCGAATATAATAAAAGATACAAAAGCTAAATCTAGCAGACAGGAGGAAATCTATGAGTGAACACACAGAGAAGAAATATTTCTTAGGATTGGACATCGGTACTGATTCTGTCGGGTGGGCAGTTACTGATTCGGAATATCGCATTTTAAGACGAAAAGGAAAGTCATTATGGGGAGTAAGGTTATTTGATGCGGCGAATACTGCGGCAGAACGTCGGACATTTCGGACAAACCGCAGGAGAATTCAAAGAAGAAAGCAGAGGGTTCGTTTATTACAGCAATTATTTGCAGAAGAAATGTCCAAAGTGGATCCAGGTTTTTTCCAGAGAATGTCAGATAGTGCATTTTGGCAGGAAGATAAGCAGGAGCATCAGATATATTCTTTGTTTGCATGTAAAAGTAATTTATTAGTCAATCCATCTCGGAGGATACTGCATAATGAAGAGGAATCTGAAGAATATACAGACGTAGATTATTACAGAGAATATCCTACTATTTATCACCTAAGAAGTGCGTTGATACAGGAGAAAAAGGAGTTTGATCTGCGTCTGGTCTACCTTGCCATCCATCATATGATGAAACACAGAGGACATTTTTTGTTTAATGGAAGTATCAATAATGTAACCTCTTTTCATATGACATTTCAAACATTTGTGGATTGTCTTGCAGATGAACTCGGTGTAGAGTTGGAATGTGACTCGGAAGAAAGATTTGCGGAAATTTTAAAGGATAAGCATAGCAGAAAGACAGAAAAATGTTCTGGTTTAGAAGAATTATGCCATATTGAAAAATCAAACAAACAATTAAAGGAATTGATGAAATTAATTTCGGGTATGAAAGCCAGTTTAAGTATCCTATTTAGTGATGAAGATTTGGCGGAGATTGAACATAATAAGATCAACTTTTCAGAAAGCGATTATGATGATATACGACTTGCTTTAGAGGATGAGATTCAGGAAAAGGTCGGAATTTTGGATGTTTTTCATGCAGTTTATAGCTGGGCAATTTTGGCTGATATTTTGAAAGGCGGAGAATATGAAGGTAATTCTTATCTGAGCATAGCAAAAGTTAATGCTTATCAAAAGCATGGTAAGGATCTGTGCATGTTAAAGAAGTTAGTGAATGAGTATTGTCCTGATAATTATAAATCTTTCTTTTCATTAGCAGGGCGTGATAATTATTGTGCTTATGCAGGGTCTCTGAAAAGAAAGGGGAAGAAGCAAGCGATAAAGCGTTGCACCCAGGAAGATTTTTATAAAGCTTTGAAAAAAATGCTTAATAAAATGCCTTTGGAACAATCAGAGGTAAAGGATGTTCTACTGGAAATTGAAAATGGAACATTTTTACCACTGCAGGTAAGTAAGGATAATGGGGTGATTCCTTATCAGGTAAATAAAATCGAACTGGAGAAAATCTTACAGAATGCAGAGAGGTATTTAACGTTTCTAAAAAATGTAGATAAGGAGTGTGGAAAAACAGTCAGTGAAAAGATTATAGATCTGTTTGAATTCCGTATTCCATATTATGTAGGACCCCTTAATACGTCCAAGGGAGAGAACTGCTGGATGGTAAGAAAGAAAGAGGGAAAAATTTATCCTTGGAATTTTGATGAAAAAGTAAACTTGGATCAATCGGCAGAAGCGTTTATCCGTAGGATGACAAATCAATGTACTTATCTGATTCATGAAGATGTTGTACCTAAGAATTCTTTGCTTTATTCGGAATTTATGGTATTAAATGAGTTAAATAATGTGAAAATACGTTCTGAAAAACTGCCAGTAGAATTAAAGCAGGAAATTCTTTCGAATGTATTTAAGAAACAGAAACAAGTGACAGGGAAAAAGTTGCTGAATTATCTGAATGCGAATGGATATGATGTGAAAAAAGAGGAATTGTCAGGATTTGACGGTAATTTTAAGTCTTCTATGTCTTCCTATATTACATTGAAAGAAAAAGTATTCGGTAAAGAACTGGAAAAATATAGTGTTTGGCAGATGGTAGAGGATATTATTCTGTGGATTACTTTGTACGGAGAAGATCAGAAGATGCTTCGCAGAGTGATAAAAAGACATTATGGGGAGAAGTTGAGTGAAAAGCAGATAGAATCTCTGGTGAAATTAAAATTCCAGGGATGGGGCAGATTATCCAGACGATTTTTGAATGAACTGGAGGGAGTTGACTGTGAAACCGGTGAGTGTATGACAATTATGAAAGGTCTTCGAAATACTCAGAACAATCTGATGCAACTTTTAAGTCAGCAGTATACATTTATGGAAGTGATTGAGGAAGAAAATGGAGCGTATCATATCGATGAGATCACATATGATAATTTGGTAAAAGATATGGTGATTTCACCTTCTGTAAAGAGAGCCGTCTGGCAGACTGTCCAGATCGTAGAGGAAGTTAAAGATGTGATGGGAGGTCAGCCGGAGAAGATATTTGTTGAGATGGCACGAAATGAGGGAGAAAAGAAGCGTACCGTTTCCAGAAAAGACAAATTAATGGAAGCATATGCGGCGATTAAAGATGAATCTCACCAGTGGCACGAAGAACTTCAAAAATATTCTGACGGAGATTTTAAGGCAATCAAATTATTTCTGTATTATACGCAGATGGGGCAGTGCATGTATACTGGAGAGAAGATAGATCTGTCGCAGTTGAATGATGCAACCATATGGGACAGAGATCACATCTATCCGCAGTCAAAAACGAAGGATGATAGTTTAGATAATTTGGTGTTGGTGGACCGAAGAGTTAACGCTAGAAAGAGCGATGGTATGCTTTCATCTAAAATTCAACAAAAAATGGGAAATACATGGATATATTTGAAAGAAAAAAAGCTTATCTCGGAAAAAAAATATGAACGTTTAACGAGGACGTCTCCTTTGACGGACGGAGAACTGGCCGGCTTTATTAATCGTCAGTTGGTAGAAACTCGCCAATCGTCTAAGGCAGTGGCAACACTTTTAAAACGAGTTTACGAAGACGCGGAAATTGTTTATGTAAAGGCGGAGGCGGTTTCGCGCTTTCGTAAAGATCACTTAGATTATATAAAAGTGCGTGATTTGAATGATTATCATCATGCAAAAGATGCTTACCAGAATATTGTGGTGGGAAATGTTTATCATGAGAAATTTACCAGCAATCCTCTTCGTTGGTTAAAAGAAAACCGCGATACAAGATATAATTTAAATCAAATGTTTAATTTTGATTTGGAAAAAAATGGGAGGCTGATATGGAGTAGAGGGAAGGAGGGGAGTATAAAGTGTGTGAATGATACACTATTAAGAAATGACATTCTTTTTACTCGATATGCATTTTGTAATAAGGGAGGATTCTTTAATCAGATGCTTGCAGCGGCTCCAGAGAATAAAGAAAAGGCGAAAGGCCTTGTATCAATTAAGAAGGGGATGGATACATGGAAATATGGTGGGTATACATCTGTAACTCCGTCGCATTTTATGCTGGTAGCTTCGAAGGATAAAAAGGGGGAAGAGATTAGAACGATAGAGACTGTACCATTGTATAGACAGAAGGAATTTAAAAAAAATACGGATGCATTGATACAATATTGTAAGGATTTTTATGGGTTGAAAAATCCGCGTGTAATTATACCATGCATTAAGAAGAATGCACGATTAATTATCAATGGATTTCCGATGCATTTGAAGGGCAGTACTGGAAAACAATTGATCTTACAGGGGGCAGTACAGTTATGTCTGGATAAAGAAAAAGCTTCATATCTCAAAAAAATAACAAAGTATCTGGAGGAGAATGCTCAGAGAAGAGATAAACGTACTCTATTGGAAGTGCGTGATGTTACCGGGATAAATAAAGAAGATAATACAGGAATGTATGATTTATTTATAGATAAACTAAGTAATACAATATATCAGTATCGTCCGGCGAATCCAAAGGATAATCTTTTAAAAGGAAGAGATAGATTCTTGAATTTAGATTTGGCTGAACAATGTATTGTTCTGGGGGAAATATTACATTTATTCCAGTGTAAACCACTTACAGCAAATTTGACATTAATTGGAGCAGCTGGCAGGACGGGAATCATGCAGATAGGTAAAACGATTAGTAATTGTGATTCTGCAAAATTAGTCAGTCAGTCTGTAACAGGTATCAAAGAACAGGTGATAGACCTGCTAAGTATATGAGTTGGCGGACAATTGTAATATCCCGAAGTGCAAAGTTGGATTACAAGTTGGATTATCTGGTAGTGCGTCAAGAAGAGATTACCCGGATTCATCTGAGTGAAGTATCTGTTCTTATGGTTGAATCGACAGCGGTATCATTGACGGCGGCATTATTGAATGAATTGACTAAGAGGAAGATTAAAGTAATTTTTTGTGATGAGAAAAGAAATCCTTCGTCTGAGTTGATCTCTTATTATGGAAGTCATGATACAAGCGCTAAGATAAGAAAACAGATTGAATGGACTGCAGAAATGAAATTAATGGTTTGGACAGAAATTGTGACTGAGAAAATTCGAAAACAGATGGAGCTATTAAAAGATTTGGAGAAGGAAGAAAGACATCTGTTAAAGGAATATTTAGAAGAAATCCAGCCAGGAGATTTGACAAACAGGGAAGGACATGCTGCAAAAGTATATTTTAATGCATTATATGGAATGCAGTTTACCAGAACAGCGGATATTCCGTATAATGCGGCATTGAATTATGGTTATAGTCTGATTTTATCTGTATGCAATAGAGAAATTACGGCAAATGGATATATTACGCAGCTTGGACTTTTCCATAACAATATGTTTAATCAATTTAACTTAGGATCAGATCTAATGGAACCATTTCGAATTCTGGTGGATGAAGAAGTCTATCGGATGAAACCAGAGAAATTCGAACATGATGAAAAAATGCGGATGGTTAATATATTGAATAGAGAGGTTGTAATTGATGGTAAGAGGAATTACTTGAATTATGCTATTAAAATATATTGTAAAAGTGTATTTGATGCTATGAACGAACGGGATATATCATTAATCAGGTTTTATAGAAATGAATTATAGATACATGAGAATAATGGTGTTTTTTGATTTACCTACATTAACGGCAGGGAATCGAAGAGAGTATACAAAATTTCGCAAGTATTTGATAAAAAATGGATTTATTATGCTGCAGGAATCGGTTTACTGTAAATTGGCATTAAATTCAACTGTGTCAGAAGCAGTCACACAGGGAATTCGAAAGAACAAGCCGCAAGAGGGACTTGTGCAGGTGTTGACATTGACGGAGAAACAGTTTTCGAAAATGGAAATGATAACCGGAGAGTATAAGTCCGAAGTTCTGCAGAGTGATAAGAGGCTGGTAGTATTATGAAATTGCTCCATAAAGATTTTAATTTTGCTTTTCATTTTAAAGAAAATATGAGAAGTCTATTGGTGATAGAACAGCCGACAATATTTTTAAAAATAGTGAGAGAGTTGACGGAATGTGAGAATGAAGAAGAGTCACGATTTGTCTTATCTGAAAATGATGAGATTCTTAAAAAGAAAGAGAAATTAGTTTGTGTTATTAATCCGTTGTCAATATCATTGAATGAGCGAAAATTATTAAGTAGACTGGGAGAAATGTTGAAAAGAGAGATATTGTCAACGGAGTTGTTGATTGAAGGGAATCAGATATTATCAGATTTGGAGAGTTATATACTTAAAGTAGTACGCGATATGGAGTGGAATTTAAAATGTTCTGATAAAATGGATATTCAAAGTTTGTTGAAAATTGCAGAAATTCGTTTCGAAGATACTCAGGAAACATTAGTAGAAAAGATAATAGATTATATGAAGGTATCGCAGGAATTATTAGGAATCAGATGTTTTGTATTTGTTCATTTGTTGTCTTACTTGACGGAATACGAGACTGAAAAGTTTTATGAATATGTGTACTATCAAAAAATGAATGTGCTATTGTTGGAAAATAGACAACCGGATATAATCAATAGATTCTCTAATGTGATAATTATTGATAAGGACACTTGCGAAATCAATTTAAATATGTAATGATATACTATAGTATGAAGTTACGGTGTTGTGGTGGCATTTTTACTCGCCCGATTTATATGAAATATGAAGTTTGAGGTTTGAGAGTAGTGTAATTTCGTATGGTAGTGAAGCTATTTTTGACGTATCCAAATCGTCTAGGTTGTTTGAGAGTAGTGTAATTTCGTATGGTAGTGAAGCTTATTTAATGCTGAGCCGTCTGTGTATACTGTTTGAGAGTAGTGTAATTTCGTATGGTAGTGAAGCTCGCTTTGTTTTCATGTAATACAGAAGTTTGTTTGAGAGTAGTGTAATTTCGTATGGTAGTGAAGCTGAAAATCCGTCCATGCACCACTCCTTCGGGTTTGAGAGTAGTGTAATTTCGTATGGTAGTGAAGCCACTTCCGGCATATATATACAAATACCATAGTTTGAGAGTAGTGTAATTTCGTATGGTAGTGAAGCAGCGAGAGACAATCTCACGATCAGTCTGCCGTTTGAGAGTAGTGTAATTTCGTATGGTAGTGAAGCGCCGAGAATTTGGCAAAAGAAAGAGGGACAGTTTGAGAGTAGTGTAATTTCGTATGGTAGTGAAGCTATGTGCCGTGCTTTAAGAATATGTATAAAGTTTGAGAGTAGTGTAATTTCGTATGGTAGTGAAGCAAGTTGCCGCTCGTCTATTCCCATCGGTAAGTTTGAGAGTAGTGTAATTTCGTATGGTAGTGAAGCCGCCATCCGCTCCGGCGTGTCGTAAGTTTCGTTTGAGAGTAGTGTAATTTCGTATGGTAGTGAAGCCGATAGAGGCGGGCTTAGCGCCGATCACGCGTTTGAGAGTAGTGTAATTTCGTATGGTAGTGAAGCGAGAAAGCTAGACTCATATGCTAAGAAATTGTTTGAGAGTAGTGTAATTTCGTATGGTAGTGAAGCAAGAAGAGGTCAAAAAATTGTAAAACGTATGTTTGAGAGTAGTGTAATTTCGTATGGTAGTGAAGCTGGATCGTCTGGATGAATGCATCAATGACCGTTTGAGAGTAGTGTAATTTCGTATGGTAGTGAAGCAGCTCTTAGTATCTTGCGATATCTGCCGGAGTTTGAGAGTAGTGTAATTTCGTATGGTAGTGAAGCATATCTTCAACCATTGGATCATTGATAGAAGTTTGAGAGTAGTGTAATTTCGTATGGTAGTGAAGCACTCACGCATATTACAAATCAGTATTTAAAGTTTGAGAGTAGTGTAATTTCGTATGGTAGTGAAGCTACCGATGAAGTGCTTCGAAGTCAGGCCGGGTTTGAGAGTAGTGTAATTTCGTATGGTAGTGAAGCTTTGCTTTCACCATCCTTGACAGTTTCCTCGTTTGAGAGTAGTGTAATTTCGTATGGTAGTGAAGCCCTGATCCCGTGTATATGTCCCATTCTGAAGTTTGAGAGTAGTGTAATTTCGTATGGTAGTGAAGCAACACAATAACACAATGGAAAAGATATTCCGTTTGAGAGTAGTGTAATTTCGTATGGTAGTGAAGCCCGGAGCATAGCGCGTCCTTAGATTGTTTAGTTTGAGAGTAGTGTAATTTCGTATGGTAGTGAAGCATATATCCGGATCATTCTTTCGGAGTCTGTGTTTGAGAGTAGTGTAATTTCGTATGGTAGTGAAGCAAGCACCGTAACAGTAAAGTTTGATGATGTGTTTGAGAGTAGTGTAATTTCGTATGGTAGTGAAGCGAACGGTGAAAGCAAATTAGCTGGTAAAGCGTTTGAGAGTAGTGTAATTTCGTATGGTAGTGAAGCATCTGTTTACGCTTCTTGGCAATTGCTTTCGTTTGAGAGTAGTGTAATTTCGTATGGTAGTGAAGCGGCATCTTCCGCACTTCCCCGTAGAATATCGTTTGAGAGTAGTGTAATTTCGTATGGTAGTGAAGCATGATGTTTTGGTTTATATATCAACACATAGTTTGAGAGTAGTGTAATTTCGTATGGTAGTGAAGCTTTGTGTTCAGCCTTTCGGTGATTAAATCAGTTTGAGAGTAGTGTAATTTGTAAGCGACACAAAACATACCGTAGTGAATTTTTCCCAGTCAATTGATATACTTTCCTTATATCACAAGGGAGGTATTTCAAATGA
>CAJUFA010000010.1 GCA_910585725.1 uncultured Dorea sp.
ATTTAATTTGACGAATATAAGAAAGATCTGGAGCACCTAGGGTGCTGGATAACAAAAAGCAGGGATTATGGACTTAGGAGGATATTTTTATTATGGAAGAAAGAAAAATCAGGCGTGGGGATATTTATCATGCAGACTTAAATCCTGTTTTCGGAAGTGAGCAGGGCGGCTATCGTCCGGTACTGGTTATTCAGAATAACAGAGGGAATCAATATAGTCCAACCGTAATTGTAGCAGCAATTACAAGTAAGCCAAAGTCAAAAATGCCCACTCATGTCCTGGTTCTGGCAGATATGCGGGGACTGGAAAAAGATTCTGTTGTACTGTTAGAGCAACTACGAACATTGGATAAAAGGAGGTTGGCAGATTATGTAGGAACGCTGGACAGGCAGCAAATGTTAAAAGTTGATAAAGCATTATGCTCCAGCACCGGAATGAAGAAACGGGATAAACCGATTTTAATGTGTCTTTGTCCAATATGTGCAAAACCGTTTTATGATTCCAAAGAGCATTTTATTCAGAGGGCGGATAAAAATCAAAATTTAAAGGATACCTGTATGTTTTGCAACAGCAGGCAGGGGTACGATTATTTAATAAGGAAAAGGTATTGTAGTGAGAACAAAAAGAATTAAAAAGTCAAGTATGCGATTTGGAAATTCGCACATTAGACGGGAGGGGATTGCAAAGCTATGATAATAGCAAGCAGTCCCTTTTGATTTTCGGGAGGTGACTGATATAGATACCATGAATTTGCAAAAACAGGTTTATGACGCCGATGATATACAAAAGTTATTGGGCATTGGAAGAAGTAAGGCATACACATTTTTGGATGAAGCCTATGAAAGTCAGAAACCATTCAGGGTGATTAAAATAGGAAAGCTGTACCGGGTTCCAAAAGAGGGATTCGATAAATGGTTAAATGGAGAAATCTAAGTGTGCGGAGGTGGTAAGAATGGGAAAGAAAACACAGGAAAAAAGTGTTGCTTTTTTTGAACGAAACTCATGGTATCACCGTACAAAGGCACTTCAAGATAATGGCACTGTTAAATATGGAAAGAAAGGCGGGTTTTCCAGCCAGGGAGAAGCGGAAGCCAGTTATAGAAAATGTGAAGAAGAATTTAATACCCAGTTGCGGAAGCTGCAGCTTTCAAGCAAAACGAATAAAGAAGTTCTGTTTAAGGATTATCTGATTTACTGGTTTGAAGAAGTATTTTCAAAAAGAATCGAAACGACAACAAGAATGGTTGGGGCATATGCCTTGTATGACCTGATCATTCCCAATATTGATTATGATATTAAGATGCGGTTCGTCAGTGTGGAATATCTGGATGAAATTCTGGAAAGAGTATCAAAGGCTTGTGTTTCGGCGGGAAACAAGGGGCGGGAAATTCTGAATCTTGCGATGAAAGAAGCGGTCATTGAGGGCTACATCAACATAAATCCCGTACCGGAAACGAAACCATACAAGAGAAAGAAACCTAATATTGTGATTCTCAGCAGGGAGAAAATAAAAATTCTCCTTCAGGCAGCTTCAAAAGACAACTGGTATCTAGAAATTCTGTTGGGACTGTTTTGTGGATTGCGGAAAGGTGAAATATATGGTCTGAAATTTTCAGACTTTGATTTAGAAAATCGTAGTGTGAAAATCAGCAGACAGATTGTTGCAAATCCTATCATTAAGGAAGGAAGCAGGATTGAAGAAAATGTTTCAATCGAACGTGATCCCAAAACACCAAACAGTTTCCGGGTTCTGCGTGTGCCGGAGGTCATTATTACAGAACTGGAAAAAAGGAGAGGTCTGATAGATATATATAAAGAAAAGATGCAGGAGAATTTCATTGACAATGATTATATCAGTTGTCAGGCAAATGGAAAGGTACATAGTCTGTCCGCTATGAATATTGCTTTGAAAAAGCTATGTATGCGGAATGGGCTTCCTGCTGTAACCGTGCATGGGCTTCGTCATATGTTTGCAACTATTTTAGTGGAGCAGGGCGTCCCTCTTGCGAAAATATCCGGGCTGTTAGGACATAGTTCCGTTAATACAACATTTGAATATTATTGCAATGTCATGGACGAGAAAGAAAAGATTATTGCCTTTATGAATGATGTTTTTACTCCTGAAGGCAGGGAAGGGACAGGGTAACATGGAATTTGATTTGAAATTACAGCAGTTTGTTGACTGGAAGGTTTATAATGTCACACCGATTAAAAATAAATTTGGTTACCGTGTAGTGTTGATATATGCGGATGGGACTAAAATGCCGCAGCAGAAATCAGGATTTGCGACGAAGAAAGCAGCAAACACAGACAGGGACAAGACGCTTGGCGAACTGTACTCAGGCACATATGTAGTGTACAGCAATGTAAAAGTGAAAGACTTCATGCTGTTTTGGCTTGAAAAGGAAATGCGCCCACGCATTACAAGCGGTTCCTATGAAACCTATTCTAACATTGTGAATAATCATGTTATCCCGGCAATGGGCAATATCAGAATGACAGAAATTAAACGGAGCCATATCCAGAGCCTTTATCATGAAGAAGCGGCTGTTTCTGTTTCCATCGCAAGGTTGGTGAAAACGGTGATGAATACGTCCATGCAGTACGCCGTGAATAAGAAAATTATATCCATCAATCCAACGATTGATGTGGCATTGCCAAAGCAGGTAGAGAAGAAAGCCTATCATACCCGGAACATTGATACACAAAAGACGCTTACTATGGAGCAGGTTTTAACGCTCATTGAAGCAAGTAAGGATACGCCAATCCATATACAGGTGCTTTTTGCAGTATTGTTGGGATTAAGGCGGTGTGAAATCAACGGGGTAAAATATTCCGATATAGATTATATCAACCGGACATTAAAGGTGCAGCGGCAGTTAGGCAAGAAGCCAAATACAACTGCCGGGGACTTCCCGGCTAAGACGTTTACAAAGCAGGAAATCGGGCTGAAAACACCGTCCAGTTACCGAACCATTCCTATACCGGATTATGTGTTTGAAGCAATTCTGGAAGAAAGAAAAGTATATGAGAAGAACCGCAGAAGGAGATCTGGCACTTTTCAGGATTTGGATTATATCTGCTGTTCTACCTATGGACGTCCGAGGAGTAAAGATTTTCATTGGAGGCATTATAAAAAGCTGTTGGAGGATAATGGACTGCCCGATATAAGGTGGCACGATTTGAGAAGCACATTCTGTACCATATTATTAAAGAACAATTTCAATCCTAAAGCGGTATCACAGCTCATGGGACATGCGAAAGAAATCATTACCATAGATGTTTACGGAGATACTGCGGAAATCATAGAAGATTGTTTAGACGATCTCCAGCCATTTATTGATGAAGTAATCCCAAAGGAAGAAAGTGAAAGCGGTACAGATTTTTCAGAAGATGATTATATAGATAATATCAGTGAGTTTCTCGGATAAAATTAAGACAATGGCATAACAAATCGCATAAAAAAGTACAGAACAAAAGTTCGATTTTTCTCTGTACTTTTATTAGTTTATATGTTATAATGAAAAACCAAGTGACTGGATAATACTATCTGTATTACTTGTTGTTATTCAGTGTTATTTAGTTTCAAAAATACGGTTTTGTGACCTGCATTCGTGTAATTGCTATTTTAACGCTTATTCGCCAGCTTTGCAAGCCCATTTTACACGAATCGAAAATCAAATTACACGAATTTCGGGCGAATAGGCAAACTTTTTTCGGTCACAAATTGGAGGTTTTCATATGCCAGAGTTCAAATTACACGCCCCCTACAAGCCCACAGGCGACCAGCCGCAGGCCATCGCCGAGCTGGTCAAAGGCTTCAAGGAGGGCAATCAATTCCAGACTTTACTAGGGGTTACGGGTTCCGGCAAGACATTTACGATGGCGAATGTCATTCAGGAATTGCAGAAGCCGACGCTGGTCATCGCCCACAACAAGACGCTTGCGGCGCAGCTATACGGAGAATTCAAGGAGATGTTCCCTGAGAATGCAGTGGAATATTTTGTGTCCTACTACGACTATTACCAGCCCGAAGCCTATGTTCCTTCTTCCGACACCTACATTGCTAAAGATTCCTCAATCAACGATGAGATAGACAAGCTTCGTCATTCGGCAACCGCCGCATTGTCGGAGCGGCGGGATGTGATTATTGTAGCCAGTGTATCCTGTATCTATGGTCTTGGTTCGCCTATTGATTATCAGAATATGGTGATATCTCTGCGGCCGGGAATGATCAGAGATCGGGATGAAGTGATTAAAAAGCTTATAGAGATCCAATATGACCGTAACGAGATGGATTTTAAACGCGGTACATTCCGTGTCCGGGGTGATGTATTAGAGATCATTCCTGCGATATATGAAAGCCTGGGGTATCGGATTGAATTTTTTGGAGATGAGGTAGACCGGATTACAGAAATTGATATTCTGACCGGCGAGATTAAGAATGAGTTGAACCATGTTGCGATTTTCCCGGCGTCTCATTATGTGGTATCTAAGGACGGTATGGAGCATGCAATCAAGGAGATTGAAGTCGAACTGGAGGAACAGATTAGGTATTTTAAGAGTGAAGGGAAACTACTGGAGGCTCAGAGGATCTCTGAGAGGACGAATTTTGATATAGAGATGATGCGGGAAACGGGATTTTGCTCTGGAATCGAGAATTATTCCAGACATCTGACGGGATTGCCGCAGGGAAAACCGCCTCATACGCTGATCGATTATTTTCCGGATGATTTTATTATGATGATAGATGAATCGCATAAGACGGTACCGCAGATCGGAGGTATGTATCATGGCGATCAGTCCAGGAAATCCACCTTGGTGGAGTATGGTTTCCGACTTCCATCGGCGAAGGATAACCGCCCATTGAATTTTGAGGAATTTGAAAGTAAGATAGATCAGGTGATGTTTGTTTCGGCGACGCCGGGACCTTATGAGGAACAGCATGAATTATTGAGAGCCGAGCAGGTGATCCGCCCGACCGGACTCCTGGATCCGGAGGTGGAAGTTCGTCCGGTGGAGGGACAGATCGACGACCTGGTGGGCGAGGTGAATAAGGAGATCGGCAGGAAGAATAAGGTTTTGATCACCACACTTACGAAGCGTATGGCGGAAGACTTGACGGATTATATGCGCGAGGTGGGGATCAGGGTGAGGTATCTGCATTCGGATATTGATACTTTGGAACGGACAGAGATCGTCCGTGACATGCGTCTGGATGTTTTTGACGTGCTTGTGGGCATCAATTTGCTCAGGGAAGGGTTGGATATTCCGGAGATCACTCTGGTGGCGATCTTGGATGCAGATAAGGAAGGTTTCCTACGTTCGGAGACATCCCTGATTCAGACGATCGGACGTGCGGCGCGTAACGCGGAAGGGCATGTTATCATGTATGCGGATACGATCACGGATTCCATGCGCCTGGCTATCGATGAGACAGAGAGACGGCGTAAGGTTCAAATGCAGTACAACGAGGAACATGGTATCACACCGCAGACGATCAAGAAAAGTGTACGCGATCTGATTGCTGTATCGAAGAAGGTTGCGGCAGAAGAGCTCCGAATGGAGAAAGATCCGGAGTCCATGAGTGAGAAGGAGCTTAAGAAGTTGATTCAGGATATGACGAAACAGATGAAGAAGGCGGCGGCAGAATTGAACTTTGAAGCGGCGGCAGAATTGAGAGACAAGCTTGTTGAAATGAAGAAAATGCTGAATAATTTGTAGAAGGATCGTAAGGACGGGATAGAAGTTTTTTGTGAAGATGATCGAACAGCAGGAAAAGCAGACGGCTGACGAATAAGCAATAATGAGTGAGAAATTTAAAGAATTGCAGGAAAGGCAGACTGAAAACATAATAAGACAGACTGTTCTGGTTAAAATATGAATAAAAAATACGTTTAAGATAACAAGAAAGGATTAAGCATGGCAAAGAAAAAGAGTGATAGACAATTTATCAAGATAAGAGGCGCCAACGAGCATAATCTGAAGAATATAGATCTGGATATACCAAGAGATGAGTTGGTTGTTCTGACCGGGCTTAGCGGGTCAGGTAAGTCTTCTCTGGCATTTGATACCATTTACGCGGAGGGGCAGAGAAGATATATGGAGTCTTTATCCTCATATGCGAGGCAGTTTCTGGGACAGATGGAGAAGCCGGATGTGGAGAGTATCGAAGGATTGTCACCGGCGATATCAATCGATCAGAAATCAACGAATAGGAATCCGAGATCTACGGTGGGGACGGTGACGGAGATTTATGATTATTTTCGTCTTCTTTACGCCAGGATCGGGATACCGCATTGTCCTAAATGTGGAAAAGAGATTAAGAAGCAGACGGTAGATCAGATGGTGGATCAGATCATGGAGCTGCCGGAGAGGACGAAGATTCAATTGCTGGCGCCTGTGGTACGAGGACGAAAGGGGACGCATGCTAAGCTGTTTGAAAGATCCAGGAAGAGCGGGTATGTCCGTGTCCGTGTGGATGGAAATCTCTATGAATTGTCAGAAGAGATTACACTGGATAAAAATATCAAGCATAATATTGAGATTATTGTGGATCGTTTGATGGTTAGAGAAGGAATTGAACAGCGGCTGACGGATTCTATTGAGACGGTTCTTGGGCTGGCGGAAGGATTGCTGATTGTGGATGTCATTGATGGGGAGCCGATTAATTTCAGTCAGAGTTTTTCCTGTCCGGATTGTGGAATCAGCATTGAAGAGATTGAGCCAAGAAGTTTTTCTTTCAACAATCCGTTTGGAGCCTGTCCGGAATGTTTTGGACTGGGATATAAGATGGAATTTGATGAAAACCTGATTATTCCCGATAAGAGTTTAAGTATCATGGAAGGTGCGATCACGGTTATGGGATGGCAATCCTGTAATGATAAGAAGAGTTTTTCTTATGCGATTCTGGAGGCGTTATGCAGAGAGTACAATTTCTCTTTGGATACGCCGTTTCAGGATTACCCGAAAAAGATACATGATATTTTGATACACGGAACGAACGGAAAAGAAGTGAGAGTACATTATAAGGGACAGCGGGGGGAAGGCACGTATGATGTGGCGTTTGAAGGATTGCTGCGTAATGTGGAGCGGCGTTACCGTGAGACGTCTTCTGAAGTTTCCAAGGCAGAATATGAAGAGTTTATGCGTATTACCCCCTGTCATGAATGTAAAGGTCAAAGGTTAAAGCCGGGGGCTCTCGCAGTAACTATCGGTGATAAGAACATTGCGGAAGTGACCGCAGTATCAATTGAACGTTTACAGGAGTTTTTGAATCAGTTAGAGTTAAGCGGACAACAGATGATGATTGGCGGGCAGATTCTGAAAGAGATTAAAGCCCGGATTCAGTTTCTGATGGAAGTGGGCCTTGATTATCTCACTCTTGCCCGGGCGACGGGGAGCTTGTCAGGCGGGGAGGCGCAGCGTATCCGTCTGGCGACACAAATCGGTTCTGGATTGGTGGGAGTCGCCTATATTCTGGATGAGCCGAGTATCGGTCTGCATCAGAGGGATAATGATAAACTTCTGGGAACGCTGAAACATCTTAGAGATCTGGGTAACTCGGTCATCGTTGTGGAACATGACGAGGATACGATGCTGGAGGCAGATTATATTGTAGATATCGGGCCGGGAGCAGGTGAGCATGGCGGAGAAGTTGTGGCGCAGGGAAATGCAAAGGAGATCATGAAGAACAAGAAGTCCATTACCGGAGCATACTTAAGCGGTAAGCTGCGCATTCCTATACCGAAAGAGCGTACAAAACCTTCCGGATGGCTTAAGGTAATCGGCGCCCGTGAGAATAATCTGAAGAATATAGATGTAGAATTTCCGTTGGGAGTTATGACTTGCGTGACAGGAGTGTCTGGATCCGGAAAGAGTTCACTGGTTAATGAAATCCTTTATAAGCGGCTTGCTAAAGAACTTAACCGGGCGCGGACAATTCCGGGTAAACATGATGCGATTGAGGGGATAGACAGACTTGACAAGGTGATCAACATTGATCAATCGCCGATCGGACGGACGCCTCGGTCAAATCCGGCCACTTATACTGGGGTTTTTGATCTTATCAGAGACTTGTTTGCATCGACGGCAGATGCAAAGGCAAAAGGGTATAAGAAAGGGAGATTTAGCTTTAATGTGAAGGGGGGCAGATGCGAGGCATGCAGCGGAGATGGGATTTTGAAAATTGAAATGCATTTCCTTCCTGACGTATATGTCCCTTGTGAGGTTTGTGGTGGTAAGAGGTATAATCGTGAGACATTAGAGGTAAAATATAAAGGTAAAAATATCTATGATGTTCTTAATATGACGGTAGAAGAGGCGCTGCATTTCTTTGAAAATGTGCCGAGTATTCGAAGAAAGATGGAGACGTTGTATGACGTGGGACTTTCTTATATTCGTCTGGGACAGCCTTCCACGACATTATCAGGCGGGGAGGCGCAGCGGATTAAGCTTGCGACGGAGCTGAGCAAGAGAAGTACGGGAAAGACGATCTATATATTAGACGAGCCGACGACGGGGCTGCATTTTGCAGATGTTCATAAATTGACGGAGATACTTTGCCGTTTGTCATCAGATGGAAATACGGTAATTGTAATCGAGCATAATCTGGATGTGATCAAGACGGCAGATTATATCATAGATATCGGGCCGGAAGGCGGGGACAAGGGCGGCACGATAATTGCGAAGGGAACGCCGGAGGAGGTGGCGGAAAATCCAGTCTCCTACACTGGTAAATATATTGAAGCAATGTTGCGGAAATAACGCGGACAGAACAAGAATGCTTCAGTCATTGGTTAGCCGCACACATTTTGTCGAATGATGAGCGACATTTGATTAAAAGAAATGATTCACAAAGATTTAAGGAAAAAAGGGTTTCCATTTTCTGTAAAGTTGATTATAATGAAACGAGCACGAATGGGTGCGTAATTATGAGATCAACAAATGATAATCACATAGAAATGCGCAAGATTCAAGTCAACAAATGATAATTATATAGATAGCATAGGAAAGGGGAAGTAAGATGTCAGTAGATATCGGAATTGACTTGGGAACTGCCAGTGTCTTGGTTTATGTAAAAGGAAAAGGCGTCATTTTAAAGGAGCCGTCTGTGGTTGCTTATGACAGGGATACGAACGCGATAAAAGCCATTGGAGAAGAAGCACGTCTGATGTTAGGGAGGACCCCGGGAAATATTGTGGCCGTCCGTCCTCTTAGGCAGGGAGTCATTTCGGATTATACGGTGACAGAGAAGATGATAAAGTACTTTGTACAAAAGGCGTTGGGAAAGCGGACATTTAAGAAGCCGCGGATCAGTATCTGTGTGCCGAGCGGTGTGACGGAAGTGGAACGCAAGGCGGTGGAAGAAGCAACATATGCGGCAGGAGCCAGAGAAGTGAATCTGATTGAAGAGCCGGTGGCGGCTGCAATCGGAGCAGGGATCGATATTTCGAAGCCGTGTGGGAATATGATCGTGGATATCGGAGGAGGAACTGCCGATATTGCTGTGATTTCCCTGGGAGGGACCGTGGTAAATTCTTCGATCAAGATTGCGGGGGACGATTTTGACGAGGCTATTGTCCGCTATATGCGCAAGAAGCATAATCTTCTGATCGGGGAGCGGACGGCGGAAGATATCAAGATTAAAATTGGTACAACCTATCCGTTAATTGAAGATGAGGCAATAGAAGTAAGAGGACGGAATCTTGTGACGGGACTTCCGAAGACAGTGACAGTGACGTCTCTTGAAACAGAAGAGGCATTGCGGGAGCCGACAGGGCAGATCGTAGAAGAAGTAATTAATGTATTAGAGCGTACTCCTCCGGAATTATCTGCGGATATTCTGGATCGGGGTATTATGCTTACAGGCGGCGGCGCTATGCTTCGGGGCTTGGAAGAACTGATAGAGGAGAAGACCGGGATCAATACGATGACTGCGGAAGATCCGATGAAGGTTGTGGCGATTGGGACAGGGCAGTTTGTGGAATTAGTGAGCGGTCGAAAAGAATTCTAATGAACAGCATAAAAGGATATGTAGAACATATTGTATATAGGAACGAAGAAAACGGATATACAGTATTTAATCTGAATAATGAAGATGGAGAAGTAACGTGTATAGGAAGTTTTCATTATATTGAAGAAGGCGAACTGCTGAAACTTACGGGTGAATATACGACGCACAAATTATATGGGATGCAGTTCAAAGTGGAGAGTTGTGAGGTATGTGAACCAGAGGATCTGATTTCAATCGAAAAATATCTTGGGTCGGGAGCAATAAAAGGGATAGGCGTTGCTCTGGCCGGCAAGATCGTGAAAAAGTTTAAGGAAGATACATTTAGGATTATAGAGGAAGAACCCGAGAGATTGGTTGAGATTAAAGGAATCAGTGAGCGGAAAGCACGAGAGATCTCTGTTCAGATAGAAGAGAAAAAGGATATGCGCCAGGCGATGCTTTATCTGCAGAAATATGGAATTTCTACAACGTTGGCGGCAAAGATTTATCAGCATTACGGGCAGAATGTATATCGCGTTATAGAAGAAAATCCGTATCAGCTGGCGGATCATATTTCAGGGGTCGGATTTAAGATTGCAGATGAGATAGCGTCAAGAGTCGGGATTCATACGGATTCCGACTACCGTATCCGTAGCGGTATATTCTATACAATTTTGCAGAGTGTGGGAGAAGGTCATGTCTATCTGGAGCAGGAAGTATTGCTCAGAAGAGCAGGTGAATTGCTGAGAGTAGAGATACAGGATATTGAGAAATATTTGATGGATCTTGCCATTGAGAAAAAGATTGTCATGAAAAATGAAGAGGGGGGAATGCGTGTCTATTCCTCTCATTATTACTATATGGAAATGAATGTGGCAAGAATGCTGCATGATCTGAGTATAGAAAATCATGTGGAAGAAACAGAGGTAAAGCAGAGACTTTTAGCGATTGAAGCAAGCGCCGGGCTTTGTTTGGATGAAATGCAGAGGACGGCCGTCCTTAAGGCGGTCAGGCACGGAATTATGGTATTGACGGGAGGTCCCGGAACCGGAAAGACGACGACGATTAATGCGATGATTCGCTTTTTTGAAAGTGAAGGAGCGGATATTTTGTTAGCTGCGCCTACCGGAAGAGCGGCTAAAAGGATGACGGAAGCCACCGGGTATGAAGCCCAGACTGTCCATCGACTCCTGGAAGTCAGCGGGAATCCGGAGGACGACAGTATGAATGGTTTTCAAAGAAATGAAGAAAATCCGTTAGAAACTGACGTAATTATTATCGATGAAGTGTCGATGTTAGACCTTCCGTTGATGTCCGCTTTATTAAAAGCGGTGATTCCGGGGACGAGGCTGATTCTGGTTGGGGACTGCAACCAGCTTCCAAGCGTGGGGCCGGGAAGTGTGCTGAAGGATATTATTGATTCTCGATGCTTTTCTGTTGTGATGCTGACGAAGATATTCCGGCAGGCGGAAGAAAGTGATATTATTGTCAATGCCCATAAGATTAATCGGGGAGAGGAAGTTTCGCTGGATAATAAGAGCCGGGATTTCTTTTTTTTAAAGCGTCAGGATGCAGATGTGATTATCGGTGTAGTGATTACGCTTATTCGAAATAAGTTGCCGAAATATGTGGATGCGGATCCATATGATATTCAGGTTCTGACACCTATGCGTAAAGGGTTTCTGGGAGTGGAGCGTCTGAACGGTATTCTTCAGGAGTATCTGAATCCGCCGGAATCAGGAAAGGCGGAGAAAGAATGTGGAGACCGCTTATTCCGGGAAGGTGATAAGGTAATGCAGATTAAGAATAATTACCAGTTGGAGTGGAAGATCACGACCAGGCGCGGGATGACGATTGATAGTGGCATGGGAATTTTTAATGGAGATATGGGTATCATTAAAGAGATTAATACTTACGAAGAGACCATAACCGTAGAATACGACGAGCATAGGGAAGTAAAATATCCTTATTCCCTATTGGAAGAGTTGGAACTAGCATATGCGATCACCATACATAAATCCCAGGGGAGTGAATATCCTGCAGTAGTGATTCCATTACTGCAGGGGCCGGTGCAGCTATATCACAGGAATTTGTTGTATACGGCTGTTACGAGGGCGAGACGCTGTGTGACATTGGTCGGGAGTGATCAGGTGTTTCAGAAAATGATTCGGAATACGAATGAACACAAGCGTAATACAAGTCTTGAAAAGCGAATCCGAGAATTACAGTGATAGAATTCATTTCATTTATCTTTAAATCAGTTGTAATAAAGGCCGGTGTCTGGCTCTGGCCTGAGATATGTCCGTTTTGCGGCAGAGCCAGTAATCAGGGAATCTGCAAAAATTGCAGAAAAGAGCTGGAAACTCTGAGAATCAAAGATCCAAGATGCATGCAATGTGGCAAGCCTGTCCGTCGTTCGGAACAGGAGTATTGCTATGATTGTATGCATGCGGCACATCTCTATGACAGAGGGTTAAGTCTGTGGCTTCACCGAAGACCTGTCAATCATTCCATATACCAATTTAAATATCATAATCAGAGACGATTTGGAGAAATATACGCGGAGGAGATCATCCGTGCGTATAGCCGTATAATAAAAAAGTGGAATCCTGATCTTATACTTCCTGTTCCGCTTCATGAAAAGCGCAGGAAAGAGCGGGGATATAATCAGGCGGCGCTTGTCAGCAGGAAATTAGGAAGTGTTTTGGGGATTCCTGTTGATGAGAAGAGTCTGGTACGCAGAATCTATACGGCTCCGCAGAAGGAATTGGGGAGGCGGGAGAGAAGAGAGAATCTGAGCCTTGCATTTGCATTGAGAAAAGAGTTCTCACCTGTGTCTGTTGTACTTCTTGTTGATGATATATATACGACAGGAAGTACAATAGATGCCATTGCCGGCCTTTTAAAGAAGAAAGGCGTCGAAAAAGTCTATTTTTTAACCATAAGTATTGGACAAGGATATTAATAAAATGAGCCTTTTCCCTTGAATTATAAGGGGGCTGGCTCATTCCTTGCGCTATATGATACTGATTTGATACTAATATCCTGCTTTCTCTATTTTTCTTACAATGTCAAGCTGTGCTTTGGGAAAGAGGTGTGCATAGGTATTCATGGTGATACTGGGTGATTCATGTCCTAGCCTTTCGGCAACCAGTACCGGATTCGCTCCCAGGTTTATTAATAGACTCGCATGAGAATGCCGAAGATCATGCACGCGAATTTCCTTCACACCAGCTTTCTTAATCCTGAGTTTGAAGGCAGATCGGATGTACTGTATCTGTTTATGGAATAGTCTGCATTCTGGATCAGGCTTGTATAGCTTCTTAGTGTAGTTCTCAATTTCTGCGGTCAAGAATTCCGGAATATCTATGTTCCGCTCGCTATTGGGTGTTTTTGGCGGATTAATCATGTCCTGGCCGGGGAGCCGGTAAAAGGTTTTGTTGATGTTAATCTGATTATTTTTAAAGTCGATATCATTCAATGTCAGGGCCAGGAGTTCACCAACACGCATACCGGTATAGTAAAGAATCTCGAATATGATAAAGTATTCCGGATTATCGGCAGCAGCTTCGGAGAACTTTGCATACTCTTCTGGTGTCCAGAAGTTTAGTTTTCGGCTCTTGGTGTTCCCGATCGGCTTCATGCAGGGATTCTTTGAGAGTCCCAGATAATCTACCGCATAGGTAAATATAGCCTTTAAATAAGTGTTCGCTGAATGCATATAGGAATTGCTTAAACCCTTGTTCAGAATGTCTGTCTGCCATGCTGCTATGTCTGCAGGGGATATGTCTGAGACTATCCGGGTGCGAAAGAATGGCAGTACGTGCCGATCCAGCATATAGAATCGTGATTGTGCTGTACTTTTCCGAATCCGCGGTTTGATGTATTCTTTGTATTTCTCATACAGTGCTTCAAAGGTTATGTCCGGATTCTTTGCGAATTGTTCTAAGAATAACCGTTCCCACTCCTTCGCTTCGCGCTGCAACTTAAAGCCCCGCTTAAGCTTCTGGCGGCGTGTTCCCGTCCAATCTACATAATAGAATTTACAATACCAGGTGCCGCGCTTCTCGTCTTTATAGGTTGCCATACTATCATCTTCCTTTCTTCATGCGTGGTGGCGGTTTTGAAATGGAAGGATAGTATTTGACATATTTGGAGTGATTGGCTATAATATACTTAACAAGGAAGTCGATACGATAGTGTACACCTATCCGTTTCCGGCGTAATAAAGAATGAAAAATAGCACCTTTACTTTGTCAGAGCGGGGGTGCTATTTTTTATGGTTGACATATTCCAAAATTGCAACTATAAGTATTCCTAAAGTAAGCAATATCATGAACTCTTCATATGTGCTCATAGAAAACGCCTCCTTCCGTTCAAGGCTCGGAATGGAGGTATTCACACCCTATCGACTCCCTGGGTAAGTATATCATTGTCAATGTGCAATTTTGGGTTGATTTTATTGGTTTGGTTGACTATAATATACTTAACAAGACAACTGGGGGAGATAGATGAAGCCTATCCGCTCCGGGAAAATAAAGTAATTAAAAAATAGTCACTCGTACTTTCTCAGGGCAGGGTGACTATTTTTTATGCGTATAATTCAGAATGGCTATAATTACGCTGACAGTAGTCAGAATTATCATGAATTCCTCATATGTACTCATAAATACCACCCCTTTCACAAGACCTCCGAAAGCGGATGGAATCACCCTCCCAGTTGCCTGGGTAAGTATATTATTGTCAATGTTCGGATGTGCACAAAACTGTGTATGCTTCGGACGAAATTCGTTGCAACAAATTGCAACGCTGCCCTAATTTTCGGGAGTATCCATTTTTGGATAGTCCTGTGCTGCCGATCTGGTGGAGCAGACGGGAATATTCCCTTGGGGCATTCACACGAATGTGCACGCTATTCGTCTTTCTTTTGGTATTCTGGTATCTCAGCAGAAAGTTCTTTAATTCTCTTTATCAATGGAGGCAGAAAGCCTTTAACTGCGCTATATAAAGCGTGAATATCTTCTTTGTATAGAATAAATGAACTGTCATTTTCTCCAATAATGTAATAAAGTAAATTATTTTCTTTATCTTCCATAGCTTGTACTTTTCCATATATATCTACAAGTGCAACCATAACGCCATCCAAATCACTAACAAATTGATTGTTAACCAATCCCCATTCTGTAACTTTATCGTGGTTACCTGAAGAAAGTAAAAATGATGAAGTACATCCTAAAGCCGTTGCAATTTTTTGAATTTGTGTCATGCGTGGCTCTCTTTTGCCGGTTTCATATTGCCGTATCGTGATTTCAGCAAGATCACATTTTAAGGCGAGTTCTTTTTGTGTCAATCCTGCGGCGGCGCGAGCTATTTTTATGTTATTTCCAATAGACAAGGTATCACCTCCATTTTAGAAAACTATAACATATTTTTATCATTTTGAACAGATTCAAAATGAATAGAAAAAATATTGACAGATTCATTTTGAAATGGTAATCTATTTATAGATTCAAAATGAATCGAAAGGAGGTGAATACATGAAAATCAACAGAACTAAATTTGATATGGCCAGAGCCCGCGCTTGTATGGGTGCTGCTGACTTCGAGAAAGCAGGGATTCCAAGAGGTACATTGTGCAGGGCAATGAGTGGAAGAGGCTTGAAGCCGGAGACGGTCGGACGCATAGCCAAGGCTCTTGGTGTAGATGTAACTGAGATAATCGAGTAAGCGAGGTGTATGTAATGGGATTAAGCATTGAAGAACAAGAGACACATGTAAATTTTAGCCGTGGTGATGAGCGAGCGGAGGTTTATGCCTCAGATACTACTATGATAACTAAATTAGACAAGCTAGTCAGAATGGAAGGCACAGAATGGAGATTAGAACGTCTCAGCAAGATAAAAGATGAGGTTGTAGGGAAAACATATTCTTGCCCAGTCTCTTTTATATCGTTCCGATCAAAAAGGGTATCGAGAGATTACACAGACGAACAACGCGAAGCAATGGCTAATAGAATGCGTATGATGCATTCTAGCAATTCTAATTAGACTGGCTTGTCTGATTGGAAAATTTAAAAGCCTTTAGCGTAGAAATAAATTAGCCTAAAGGGGTAAATTGGAAATTTGATGTAAATAAATCGTGTGGTGGCGGTTTTGAAATGGAAGGAGGCTTTTACATGTCACAGGAAGAATTTAAGTCAATGATGGATGAGTTAGTAGCACAGGAAGAGAAACGCCTAGGAGTGGGAAGCGAGGACTTCCAGAGACGTCACCGGGAGATCATGGAGCTGATCGGCGCTGCTGAGAGGGCACAGGAAGAAAGGAGGCAGAAAGTGGAAAGGCAATTCATAGGAGCGAAGGAGGTAGCGGAGATACTGGGAGTATCAGAAGGTAAAGCTTACGCCGTGATAAGAGGACTCAATCAGGAATTAAAGGAAAAGGGTTACATAACCGTTCAAGGCAAGGTTAGTAGGGTATTCTTCCAAGAAAGAGTTTACGGAATTAAAGTTGGATAAAGAGGTGAGAAAATGAGGTTAGACAAGAGAAAAGTTCAATTGCTTATGGCTGAGTTTGAAATAGGGCAGCAGTCATTAGCAATCCGGGCAGGAATATCCCGTCAGACGCTTTCTGCAGTCATGAATGGACGGAACTGCCGACCAGAGTTATTAGGTAAGATTGCCAAGGCTCTGGAAGTGAAACCAGGAGAAATTATTGAATAAAGTGAGGTGGGTTATATTTCTGGTTATATGATATCAAGTGATATCAATAGAAATCAGTTGAACAAATAGGCAGTAACAAAAATCAATTGATAGTAACTGAGATTATTGTTATGGAGTGAAGAGCAATATGATGGAAAAGGAGAAATGCAATCTGTGGATGGAGAAGTAAGAAAGCCAAGTTTTCTCGTTTATTATGACAATGAAGTTGTTGTGTTAAGGCTTCCAGACGAAGAAGCGGGAAAACTCTTTAAATCGCTATTTCCTTATGGAAAAAAAGCGATTAAGCCCAATTTTGAAGAAAGTCCTGCTCTTGCCATGGCTTTTGATATTTTAAGTATGGCAATTGATAGAGATAACGAAAGATATGTAAAAAAGTGTGAAAAAAATAGAGAAAACATAAAAAAGCGTTGGGAGGGAACTGGTAAGCAATCGAATACGAGCGTATACGAAAGTAATCAATTGAATACGAAATATACCGATAAGGATAGGGATAAGGATATGGAAAAGGATAGTATATATAGCTCGGAGTCAGAAAGTCTGCCATCCGAGCCGCCGCTAATCTCTCTCCCTCTAAATGATAAATCTTTTCATGACGTATTCTGTAATGATGTTGACGATTGGAAAGAACTTTATCCGGCGGTGGACATTGTACAGGAGTTGAGAAAGATGAAAGGGTGGCTTAATAGCAATCCCACAAAGCGGAAGACACGTAGAGGAATAAAAAAGTTTATCAATAGTTGGCTGGCAAGAGAGCAAGATAAAAGGCATGATGTGATAGGGGAATTTACTGGAGGGATCAGGACACAAAATACGGATCAATCTTCTGTTGATGAGAAGATTGTTACAAAATCAAAAGAGGAGATAGAAGGGGAGATTTATATGATTGCACGTACCTACATCAGTCAAGAGGCGTTTGACAGATATCCTGATAAAACTCATGAATTAATTCGACTATGCTGCCCTTTGGAAGATTTTACGAGAGAACATATTGATTATATGCGTAGTGCTTGGGGGATAGAGCCACAGCCAAAAATAGATAGATTTATTCCACCAACGGAAGAAACCTATATTTTTTGGGATGCTAGGCTAAGTGATTAAAAAGAAAGGAGATTTAGAGAAAATAAGGAGAATAAAAAAATATGACGAATGAATATCTGGAATTGGTAAATGAGTATACAAATGATACGGGTGATTATCCTGAGGGTGAGTCACTTGATCTTATGAAAGTGAGGCGCTTAGATCGGATCGCTGACGCTCTGGAGCGGATCGCGGACAGCCTGGAGGCATTAGACAAGTGTGTTGGATTCCAGACTCCAACACCGTACATGAAGGAGGGATATCACTTCTTGCGAATTGATGGATATGTTGAGACTGATAACTAAGAAAAGCCCCATAGGTACGGCAATACCTACAGGGCAGCACACAGCCGGAGCCATGTCCAAAACCACTTACATAGTAACATGGTATCCCGGCAGAAGGGAAGAGGATATATGAAATTTGTTAAAGATAAGGGAGAAATATTTTGCAGACTTGTACACTTAGCTGTGAAGAATGGAATTACAGTAAAATTTGTACCATTTCGAGCATATGACGGACGGATAAAAGGAGATCGTATTGGAATTCGGCAGAGTTTGGGTACGATTGATGAATTCAATTATAATCTTGCTCATGAATTAGCTCATGCATATTTGCATTATGATAAAGGGAGTCTTATGGATATTGATGAAAAGGTTATGGAACTGTATGAAGAGCAGGCAGATCAGGCGGCAAGAATGATTTTAGAGGTCCTTTCATCTGCTGAGACAGATTGTTCTAATAAACAGTCTGGAGAGCAAGTGATCTGGGTGCAAAGCGCATGAGCGTTAAGATCAGGATCTCATTCACCGAGGATGAAGAGCTTGCCGGAGTGATCCGGCTTCTCTCTCCGGCTCTAAAGTCCTATAAGGTATCTGGAAAGAAGGAAGGAAAGTATCGGAACGCCTACGCCGATCTGCATCCTGGCTTCCAAAACGACGAATCGGGAGAGGACGCAGAATGAGGGTGCACGGGTGCGCCTGAGATACTAAGAAATACTAAGATTTATTGTAGTACCTATGTTGGAGTAAACCGTTGCAAATCCTGGCATTGAGCCGCAGAAAACGGGCAATTTGAAAAGTAACGTTACTAATCATTGAATGGTAACGTTACTTTTTGTATTGTGGAACTTTCTTATAAGCTTCTGGATCTGAAAAAAGTGGTTGCTGATGTCTGTGCTATTTGATATAATAATCATAGAGTAAATAGAGCATAAGTACCGCACCGGGTATCGGTGTAAGCCTTATAGGGCGTGGGAATGATTGACAGGCTATTTGTCTGTAGTTGTTCCCGCGCCTTTTTCTATTTACTCGCAAATAAGCCGACCGGGCGCAAAACGGGGAAAGGGATTAAATTATGGAGAATAACCAGAACACAACAACGACAACTCAGCAGGAAGGAACACAGCAGGCCGATCAGGGACAGCAGCAGACAGAGAAGCTGTTTACCCAGGCAGATGTGGACCGGATTGTAGGGAACCGCTTAGCACGCATGAAACAGGACCTGGAAACTTCCGATACCTACAGGCGGGAGCGTGATGAGGCACGGCGGGAACTGGAAAACTATAAAAATAGCGCTTTCCTGAAAGAAAAAGGCGTAAAGGCTGATGATATGGATTATGTCAGCTTCAAGGCTTCGCAATTGATAGACGATAAGACAGACTTTAGACAGGCAGCGGAGAAGTTCCTGAAGGATAACCCGCGCTTTACTGGTGTAGGCTATAGGGTAGTCTCAACAGGGAAAGCTGACGGCGGATCCGGCAATAGCGGAGCTGAAGACGCAGCAATCAGGAAAGCCATGGGATTGAAAGGATGATTAATACATGGCGATTGAATTAGCAGAAAAATATTTACCTTATGTGGATGAGATTTTTACCACGGAAAGCAAGAAACACTTAGTAACGAATCAAGACTTTTCTTTTGAGGGCGCGCATAGCGTCAAGATCTATAAGATAAGCACCGGGAAAATGAATAACTATGGTCGTAATTATTTTACTGATCCACAGAATAAAAGATGGTCCCACTATGGTGAGATTGAAACATTGAACGCTACTACAGAAAGATTTGCCCTTAGTCAGGATAGGTCTTTTACATTTGAGATTGACGCACTGGACGAAGATGAAACGGTGGGCAACCTTGAGGCATCCAGTGCATTAGCGCGGCAGGTTCGTGAAGTGGTGATCCCGGAGGTTGATACGCATGTATACGGGAAGATGTGCGCGGGTGCAGGTATTAAACCGGATGCGATCGAGCTGACTGCAACAAATATCTATGATGAGATCATCAAGGCAGGAAAGGATTTAGATAATGCGGAAGTGCCTGAGACAGGGCGAGTTCTGGTAATCACGCCGGACACCTATTACCTGATGAAGAAGTGTAATGACATTGTAATGGAGACTGACATAGGCGAGAACATGAGGTTAAAAGGTGTGATCGCGAACCTGGACGGCGCGAACGTGCAGAGGATTCCTGCGAACAGGCTGCCGGAGGGCTTCGGGTTTATGCTTGTGCATCCATGTGCAACGGTAGCGCCTACCAAGTTAGCAAATTATAAGATACATGAGAACCCGCCGGGAATCAGCGGATCATTGGTAGAAGGACGTATCGTGTATGATGCGTTCGTCCTGGAGAATAAAGCGAAGGCAATCTATTACCAGGCAACCATGCCTACAGCCTAAAAAGTTGCAGTTAACCAGTAATTTGATAAAATGCTCCGGGCTTTCATTCTTTCGATTGTCCGGGGCATTTTGAATAAGGGAGGCGGTCAGATGGAGATGGATAATGAACAGTTGGTCGTGCGGATCCAGGCCGGTGAGAATGTGGCGGAGAACATGCTTAAGCTCTACAACCAGAACAGAGGCTTTCTCGTGGTAATGGCGAAGAAATATCAAGGAATTGCAGAACAGGAAGACCTGCTGCAGGAAGGGTATATAGGTTTGTCAGAAGCGGTCAGCCGTTTTGATGCCGGCCAGGGTTCGTCATTCATTCATTATGCTGCTTTCTGGGTCCGGCAGAGCATGAAGCGATACATAGACAATTGCGGCAGCGTGATCCGTCTCCCAGTACACGTCAGGGAAGAGATATACGAGTATAACAAAGCAGTGAAGGAGTATCGTAAGTACTACGGGAAATGGCCCTCAGATTACGCTCTGTGCCGTCTTTTGAACGTTAGCCAAAAGAAGTTACAGGAGATCAAGAAAAGCATCCAGATCGGGCAGGTACAGAGCTTTAGTGAGGTGTTAGACGGGGACGGTGCAGACCTCACGCTTGCGGATACCATAGCTTCAGATCAGGATCTGGAGGAAGATGTGATTAGGGAGGCAGATACTGTTGCCATGAAGCGCGATCTATGGATTGCCGTCGATGATCTTCCAGGGAAGCTTCCGGAAGTGATCAAGAGACGGTATATTAATGGTCAGACATTGAGCGAGATCGGTGAAGCATTAGGCGTTACTTGCAACGGAGTCAGGCAGAGACAGTATGAAGCTCTCCGATCGCTCAGACAGTCGGGAAGAGCAAGGAAGTACCGCCGATACTTCGAGGAGTACATATCTGCAGATAGCTGTCATCATGTAGGCGTAGAGTCCTTCCAGAGAACAGGGATGAGTGAAGTAGAACGGGAGGTGTTAGGGTGGATCTGATGAAAAACCATGAAGGGTATCACGATCCGACTGCCGGCAGAGCAATCCGGAATGCTGCCAGGAAGGACCAGAGGGGACGGACCGAGAAATCCCGCCGTCTCACATACAGGCTGGAAGAGATCCGGGAATTCCGAACATATACAAATCGGCATCCGTGATACTGAAATGATACTAAAAATATGTGTAAAACAAATAAAACGAAGAAATGAAAACATATTATTAAGGAATTTGAATCATAAATATTGAATTTATTGTAAAAAAAGTGTAATCTGATTGGACAAGGATATTAATATTTGTTATACTAAAAATGATGTTTGAATACGGATTATGGCATTTTGAGGTGATTTATGTTAGATCAAAGAAAAATAGAACTTATGACTCGTCTTGCTTTTTATGAGCAGACAGATGGTAAGAAGGATTTTAAGGTCAGTGAGTTTTACCGCAAAGATTATACCAGCCTGCATACCATATGCTCTGTTTTGTGGGTCACGGTCGGATATTTGTGTGTTATAGGGATTATAATATTAATAGTACTAGAAGATCTTTTGGAAAATCTGTCCAATGGAGTGATTATGATGTTAGGAGGGATGGTTCTTTTAGGCTATATTTCTTTGGTTATTGTATATGCGATTATTACGAATCATATTTATGATGAGAAGCATAGAGATGCGAGACAGAGAGTGAAGAAGTATAATCATAATCTGACGAGACTGTTGAGGATGTATGAAAAGGAGAACAGATAGATGGATAGTATATATGTACTTCGTGAACGGGTAGAAGAATTATATGGCAGGAATTCAAAGATATGCGATAAAGTCTTACAGTTTGTTTTGGCGTTGACCACATTTATAGTTATAAATAATCATGTAGGCTTTATGAAAGCAATGGCTACGCCGGTAGTGTCGTTTGGACTCGCGGTTGTCTGCGCGTTTCTCCCTTTGTCAATGACTGTAGTAATAGCGACGGCGTTGATCCTTCTTCATATGTATTCTGTTTCTTTGGGGATATTTGTGATGACAACGGCGCTGTTTTTAATCATGTATATATTCTATCTTAGGCTTGCGCCGAAGATGGCTGTGATTGTATTAATAACGCCCATTGCGTATTTTTTGAAAATACCGTATGTGATTCCGGTGGCGTGCGGGTTGATGGCATCGCCCGGAAGTCTTGTAGCTGTTATATGTGGTGTGATAGTATGCTACATGATGGATTATGTGAAGAAAGCGGCTGCAAGTATAGAGGGAGCCGATATTAAGAGTATGCTGTCACAGTCAACGGATTATGTAAGCAAGGTATTTCAGAATAAAGAGCTATGGGTCATGATTATAGCTTTTGTGATCTGCTTTTTTATCGTATTTACACTTCGGCGGGCTTCCGTGGATCATGCATGGAAGATAGCCGTTTTAGTTGGGATAGTTGTTAACGTTGTAGTGATCGTTGCCGGAGATATCGCGTTGGGGGTACATACCTCTTATGGAGCGCTTATTGGTGGAAGTATTGTAAGTCTTTTGGCGGGATTGATATTGGAAATGTTCTTTTTCTCAGTGGATTATTCCAGGGGAGAGAGATTGCAATTTGAGGACGATGAATATTATTATTATGTGAAAGCCATTCCTAAGGTGTCTGTTGCGAAGCCGGAAAAGACTGTTAAGCGGATTAATGCGAGACAGGAGACGGAGATTATGGATGCAGATGCGGTGAGGAAAAAGTCGGGTGCATCGTCGGGCAGATCTTCCGTAAATAATAGAAGACCGGTTCCAAGGAGAGGACAGTCTGTCAAGAAGCATGACATGAAGGAAGTAGATAAGATGCTTCTTACACAGAGCCTTAGGAAAGATTTGAATCTAAGAGATTAGCGTATGTAGAGTAAAAAAGGAGGTGAAAGGATGGAACAGCAGATCAGCAGACATATAGAGAAATATATTCCGGACTGGTATTTTCCGGTGGTTACTTTGACAGATATTATAGAAGTATTGATCCTAACTTTTTTGATCTACCAGGTTATGATATGGATTAAGAATACAAAAGCATGGATGCTTTTGAAGGGAATTATCGTGCTGGCTGTATTCATTCTGATAGCCGCTGTTTTTAAGATGCATACGATTTTGTACATTGCAAGAAATTCTGTTACGGTTATGGCGACAGTGGCAATTGTGGTATTCCAGCCGGAACTGCGCAGAGCGTTGGAGAAATTGGGCGAGAAGCAATTCCTTACTTCTATGGTGCCTTTCGAGTCAGGAAGGGAGAGATCTCGCTTTTGTGAAGAGACAAGAGAGAGCATGATTGAAGCAGCCTATGCAATGGGAAGAGTAAAGACGGGAGCGCTGATCGTCGTAGAACAGGCAATCCGTCTTACAGAATATGAGAGTACCGGGATTCAGATGGATTGTCTCGTTTCCAGTCAGGTTTTGATTAATATATTTGAACACAATACTCCTTTGCATGACGGAGCAATTATTGTACGTGGAGACAGGATTGTTTCAGCAACATGTTATCTTCCGTTATCGGATAATATGAGAATAAGTAAAGCATTGGGGACCAGGCATCGTGCGGCTCTTGGTATGAGTGAAGTGAGTGATGCGCTGATTATTGTAGTGTCCGAAGAGACAGGCGCGGTGTCTGTTGCACAGGGAGGATATCTTCAGCGTAATATAAATGAACAGGAACTTAGAGAGAGGCTTCAGGGTATACAAGAGCGTCGGGTAGAGATGAGCGGGTTAGCTGCATTGTGGAAAGGAAGGCGTAAGAATGAGAAAAAGGCTGACAGGTAATCTGGGTCTTAAGGTATTAGCTTTCTTTATTGCAGTTTTTATGTGGCTGATCGTGGTTAATATCGATGATCCGGTAATTGAGAAGACATATGCCGGAGTACCGGTAAGTGTTATAAATGAAGAGATTGTAACAACAACAAACAGGACGTATCAGATTGTAGACGATACTCAGGAAGTCAGTGTAACAGTCAGCGCGCGGCGTTCCGTAATGGAGAAGATTAAGACGGAAGATATCACGGCGGTTGCAGACATGAAAGAGCTGAGTTTGGGAACCCAGATACCTATTGAAGTATCTATACAAAAATATCGGTATGAAAAAGCGTATACGACGCCAGGCAATCTTCAGGTTAAGATAGAAGATGAGGCCAGAAATAATTTTCCGATAACGCCGACTACATTAGGAACGGTTCGGGAGGGTTATGTGCTTAGCGAGCTGAAAGCAGATCCGGAGAAAGTTACTTTCCGGGGACCGAAATCTGTGATTAACAGTATTAGCAGGGTTGTGGCAGAAGCGGATGTATCCGGACTTTCCGAAGATGCAGAGATCGAAGCGAGATTAATTTTGTATGATGCGAATAATAATGTCATTGATCAGACTATTCTGGCAAATAATTTGGGTAAAGAAGGAGTCAGTGTGAAAGTTACACTGTATCAAATTAAGAAAGTGCCTGTTAAGCTAAGTACGTCTAAGATATCAGCGGAAGACGGTTATAAAGTTAGTACGATTAGTGTCGAACCAAAAGAGATCAGTGTTGCGGGAGAAGAAGAGACGCTGGCAGAATTAGACGAGATTTGGATTCCGGCGGAAGAGCTTGAGATATCCGGGTTGACGGAGAGAACAGAGAAAATGATTGAGGTATCTCCACATCTTCCTGAAAATGTTATGCTGGTGGATGAGAATGCTGACAATGTAATCGTAACGATTCAGATTGAACAGCCTGGAGTAAAAAATTTTGAGGTATCAACCAGTTCCATAACGGTAAAAAATCTTTCGGAGAATTTACAGCTTAGTTACGGTGCGGTTGATTTTGAGATACAGGTCAGAGGTCCGGCAGAGAAATTGAAGGTATTCTCAACTGCAAAGAAGGTAAGCATAGATTTGAAAAATTATTCGGTTCCAGGAACTTATATCGTACCGGTATCGGTTGATTTACCGGAGGGATGTAAGATGGTAAGCGATGTGGAGATCGAGATTATACTTGATAAAAAGGAAGAAGAACAAGATCAGGAAGATCAAGAACAAGAATAATAGGGCACTTGTTTCAGAAGTATGAAAAAAGAACGGAGGAGAATATGGTTAGACAAAAAGTTATGATTACAAATCCGACCGGGCTGCATCTGAGACCGGCAGGTATTTTCTGCAATACGGCCAGCAATTTCAAATGTAAAGTGGCATTCGAATATGACAATACGATCGCGAATGCGAAAAGTGTTCTGAGTGTTCTTGGAGCATGTATTAAAAAAGGGGATGAGATTGAGCTGGTCTGCGATGGAGAAGATGAGGAAGAAGCGTTAAGAGAGATGGTTGCCGCAGTTGAAGGCGGGCTTGGCGAATAAGAGTCGAATGACAAAAATAAAAGGACTACCGGAAGATAAAGAGTTTCCGATGGTCCTTTTATTTTTGTGGATTATTTTCCAATCAGGACGATGATACTTCTGGGACGAACCGTAAGTTTGTCATTTTCAAATAGATAAGGATGTTGTTCACTTTTCCATGTGTCTACGGCAACTTCCCAGCACATAGAGACGGGAAGCGCGGGAAGGGTGACGTCGACGTCTTCCCAATAGGCGTTAGAAGCAATGTAGATGACCTGGGGCCCGAATTTCTCTGCCTGACCGGCAAACATAACTCCTACATAGTGTTCGTAGTCGGCGAACTTATCCTGCCAGGGGGTGACTCCATGAAAGCTGACGTCCGGGAATCCGGACGCGCCGTCGCTGATATTCGTACGCAGCAGACGGTGTTCTTTACGGAATCGGATCATATATTTGAAGAATTCGAACATATCACGGTTTTTCTCCAAAAGAGTCCAATCCAGCCAGGAGATGATATTATCCTGGCAATAGGCGTTATTATTTCCGAACTGTGTATTGCAGAATTCGTCTCCGGCAAGAAACATAGGTATTCCCCTGCTGCACATCAGGATGGCAAATGAATTACGAATCATGCGGTGTCGGAGCTCCAGAATTTCCGGATCATCAGTCTCGCCTTCGATTCCGCAATTCCAACTGTAATTGTCGTTGGCTCCATCTGTATTGTTCCATCCGTTTTTCTCGTTGTGCTTTATGTTATACGAGAACAGATCGTTTAAAGTAAAGCCGTCGTGGCAGGTAATAAAATTGACGGAGGCGTTCTCTCTGGACTTTATCTCATAGATGTCTCTGGAACCGACGATCCGCTGTGCGGCGGATTGAGCCATACCGTTATCACCTTTGAGATAGCGCCGTATATCGTCCCGGTATCTGCCGTTCCATTCTGCCCAGCGGTTCCAGGAAGGAAATGTACCGACCTGATAGAGCCCGTCTGCGTCCCACGCTTCTGCGATCAGTTTGACGTCGCCGAGGATCGGGTCAAAAGCAAGCGCCTGAAGAAGAGGAGGATTACTCATTGGAGTGCCGTCTTCGTTACGTCCGAGGATTGAGGCAAGATCAAAACGGAAACCATTAATCCGGTAAGTATTTACCCAATAGCGCAGGCAGTCCAGAATCATTTGACGTACGATGGGATGGTTGCAGTTCAGAGAATTTCCACATCCGCTGAAATTATAATAGTGTCCGTCGGGTGTCAAAAGGTAATAAATATTGTTATCAAAACCTTTAAAAGAGAAAAACGGACCGTGTTCATTTCCTTCTGCCGTATGGTTGAATACGACGTCCAGATATACTTCAATTCCGTGTTGGTTAAAGATCTGTATCAGATTCTTTAATTCATTTCCCTCTCGGTTATATTCTTCGCTCGATGTGTAGCTGGTATTTGGCGCAAAGAAACTTACTGTATTATATCCCCAGTAATTATAAAGTTTTTCCCCGTCTACCTCCCTGTAATCCTGCATTTCATCAAATTCAAAGATTGGCATTAGCTCGACGACATTTACGCCAAGTTCTAAAAGGTGAGGAAGTTTTTCAAGGAGTCCGGCAAAAGTTCCGGGGTGCTCTACTTCGGAAGAACTGTGTTGGGTAAAACCTCGGACATGCAGCTCATATATGATTAGATCTTCCGTCGGAAGAAGCGGCGGTGCGTTTTTTTCCCAGTCGAAGTCGTCTTTTACAACACGGGCTTTATAATGCTGTCCCCGCGGCGCTCTGTTGCCCCATTGGCTTTGTCCCGTGACTGCCCTGGCATAGGGATCCAGAAGATATTTATTGCGGTTGAAGATCAATCCCTTCTTTGGTTCATACGGACCGTCCACGCGGTATGCATATTCAAATTCTTCTATGTTGAGTTTGAATACGATCATGGAATATACGTTTCCGATTCGATAATGCTCCGGGAAAGGAAGAATCGCGTAAGGTTCATGCTCGGTTCGATGGAACAAAAGAAGTTCAATAGAAGTTGCGCCGTGAGAATAGACGGTAAAATTAACGCCTCCTGGAATGGCCGTCGCTCCGTTGATCTCATAAAAACCAGGACGGACTTCAAAGCCGCCTATCAGATCCAGCGGAACCAGGTGAATCGTACGGGGAAGACCGAATTTTTCAACGGCGCCCTTGGTTCCTGTTGATGAAGCTACAGTTGATGTTGTGATTGGTTCTTGTGGGTTCATCGTTTACCTCCTGCATATAAAAACTATAATAACAGTATATCGGTATTTTGAGGATAAATCAATAGAAAGCGTCGGAAACGCGACTATTGACTTTCACTGCCGGCTGTTTTAAGATTGTTTTGTATCTGTATAACATCAGGTAAAATATATGGGGGACGGAAGATTGATGATAATAGGGACACATATGTCGATTGCGAAAGGGTTAGTGAAGACTGCCGAAAATGTGATATGGATGGAAGCGAATACCATGCAGATATTCAGCCGGAATCCCCGCGGGTCGAATTACAAGGTATATACAAAACAGGAGATAGAGGAGTTTCAGAGAATCCGTATGGAACATGGATTCGGCGCGATACTGGCCCATGCGCCTTATACAATGAATCTCGCAAGCGGCCAGGATAGGGTGTATGAATTCGCGTGTACGGCGCTTCGGGAGGATGTGGCAAGGATGGAAGATCTGGAGATAGAGAATCTGGTCTTTCACCCGGGCAGCCATACAGGAATTGGTATAGAGAAGGGAATAGAGAACATTGTACGAGGACTGGATCAGGCAATTACAGGCAGGGAGAAGATTATGGTTCTTCTGGAAACGATGACGGGCAAGGGGACAGAGATTGGCGCAAAGTTTGAACATTTGAAGATGATCAGAGATGCGGCGAGGCATCCGGAACGGATCGGGATCTGTTTGGATACGTGCCATGTGTTTGCGGCGGGATATGATATAGTCCATGATTTGGACGGAGTATTAGAAGAATTTGATCGGGTGCTTGGAATAAAATTGCTCAGGGCAGTCCATCTGAATGACAGTATGATGCCCTTTGCTTCACATAAAGACAGGCATGCGGCGATTGGTGAAGGAGAGATCGGGCTGGAGGCTTTGCTTGCGGTGATGAGGCATCCTCTGCTGAAAGGATTGCCTTTTTATCTGGAAACACCGCGGGACGATGCGGGGCACAAAGATGAGATCCGGATGTTGAAAGAAAAAATCTGACCAGACGGGGCGCTATAGAACGGAAGTGAGTACAGAGTGAATATGCTGACAGAGAAATTGACTGTAGAAGTAATTGCATATATCCATACGGATTTTCCGGAGAAGTTCGGAATTCCAAGGCAGAGCGGGCTTGTGGATACGAGGGCGGAGATCGTCTTTGAACCGGCGTACCGGAATCCGGATGCGCTGAGAGGTCTGGAGGACTATTCTCATATTTGGCTTTTGTGGGGATTTTCAGGGACGGAAAGAGCGAAGTGGAGCCCCACGGTGAGACCGCCGAGGCTGGGCGGTAACCAGAGGATGGGGGTATTTGCCACCCGATCTCCTTTTCGCCCGAATCCACTGGGATTGTCTTGTGTGGAATTGGAGAGGATTGAGGAGAGGAAGGGGGCGGGATGTGTTCTGCATGTGCGGGGAGCGGATCTGATGGATAAGACGCCCATCTATGATATCAAACCTTATCTTCCCTATGTAGACAGCCATGCCGATGCAAAAGGAGGGTTTGCACAGCAGGTTAAGGAGTATGAGCTAAAGGTTGAGATTCCGGATGAATGGATGGAAATCATCCCGAAGGAGCAGAGGAAGATATTGCTTCGGATATTGGCGCAGGATCCAAGACCTTCTTATCAGGAAGATCCTGAGAGGATATATGGAATGGAATATGCGGGGATGAATATCCGGTTTCGGGTTAAGGAAAATATATTGATAGTGTGTGAAGTGGAAAGGATGAATTTTACACGTTAGCCGACGTATGTAGACGGAAACAGGAGATATCTCCTGTTTCCGTCTGTTGTTTCAGGTCGGCGAGAGAATAAAAATAAAAAAAATCTTGCAATATACCCTGTGGGGGTATATAATAGGTAATGTGATAACGGAAAGTTGGAAATGAGGTGTATATAATATGGAGGAAAAGAGGGAATGCTGCCATAAGACGAAAGAACGTTCCGAGAAAGAGTATAAGGATCTCGTCAATCGTCTGAGCCGTATCGAAGGGCAGGTAAGAGGAATTAAGAAGATGGTGGAGAATGATGTATATTGTACAGATATTCTTATACAAGTATCGGCAGTGAACGCCGCTTTAAACAGTTTTAACAAGGTTCTGCTTTCCAATCATATCCGTACCTGTGTGGCAGACGATATCCGTGCAGGAAAGGACGAGGTTGTGGACGAATTGGTTGTTACACTGCAGAAATTAATGCGGTAGGAACTAAATAGGGAGGTTAAATATGGAACAATATATCGTGACAGGAATGAGCTGCGCGGCGTGCAGCACCCGCGTAGAGAAAGCAGTTTCTAATGTGGAAGGGGTGACGTCATGTTCGGTAAGTCTTCTGACGAATTCCATGGGTGTGGAAGGAGACGTGTCTCCGGCGGAGGTGATAGCCGCTGTGGAAGCGGCCGGATACGGCGCGGCGTCAAAGGCGGCAGAAGGCGGTCATAAGAATGAGGCTGCAAAGATGCCGGGTGAAGAGCTTTTGGAGGATAAAGAGACGCCGGTCTTAAAAAGAAGGCTGATGATATCCCTTTTCTTTCTATTCCCGTTAATGTATGTCTCTATGGGGCATATGATGTGGAACTGGCCGGTGCCGGGAGTCTTTGCCGGAAATCACGTGGCTATGGGATTGTTTCAGCTGCTGTTTACTACGGCGATTATGATCGTCAATCAGAAGTTTTTCATCGGCGGGTTTAAGAGCCTGTGGCACCGTGCGCCTAATATGGACACATTAGTTGCGCTTGGCGCCGGGGCGTCTTATGTGTACAGTACTTATGCTTTGTTTGCCATGACAGATGCACAGATGCGTATGGACATGGATGCAGTGACGGCATATATGCATGAATTTTATTTTGAATCTGCCGCAATGATTCTGACATTGATCACAGTCGGGAAGATGTTGGAGGCGCACTCGAAGGGAAAGACGACGGACGCGTTAAAGAGTCTGATGAAATTGGCGCCGAAAACGGCGGTTGTCGTAAGAGACGGTATGGAACAGGAAGTGCCTGTGGGCCAGGTGCGAAGCGGTGATATATTTGTAGTGAAACCAGGAGAGAACATTCCCGTAGACGGCGTAGTCCGGGAAGGAAGCAGCGCGGTAAATGAATCCGCCCTGACCGGAGAGAGCATACCGGTAGACAAGGAAGCAGGGAGTCAGGTATCCGCGGCTACTGTAAACCAGTCGGGCTATTTAAGATGTGAGGCTACCAGAGTAGGGGAGGACACGACGCTCTCACAGATTATCCAGATGGTCAGCGACGCGGCGGCCACAAAGGCTCCGATCGCAAAGATTGCGGATAAAGTATCCGGTGTGTTCGTACCGACAGTCATCGGTATCGCGGCGGTCACGATCGTAATCTGGCTTCTGAGCGGAAGCAGTCTGGGATTTGCTCTGGCGCGGGGGATATCAGTTCTGGTGATCAGTTGTCCGTGCGCTCTTGGGCTTGCGACGCCGGTGGCTATTATGGTAGGAAACGGGATGGGCGCTAAGAACGGGATCATGTTTAAGACAGCAGTGTCTTTGGAAGAGACCGGAAAGACGCAGATCGTCGCGCTGGATAAGACCGGTACGATCACCAGGGGTGAACCAAAGGTAACGGATATTATACCGGAAGACAATATATCAGAGGAAGAGCTTCTTGAGATGGCATACGCTTTAGAACGAAAAAGCGAGCATCCGCTTGCCAGAGCAGTGACAGATCTTGCGCAGGAGAGAGGGATCACCGGAAATGAGGCGGAAGATTTCCAGGCTGTGCCTGGCAACGGCTTATGCGGGCGGCTTGGGAAGGAGAAACTGACCGGTGGAAATCGGGATTATATTAAAAAGAATGCATCCGTCTCCCTGGAGACAGAGCAAAAAGCAGTACAGCTTGCCGAAGAAGGAAAGACGCCTTTGTTTTTTGCAAAGGATGGACGACTTGTGGGCGTGATCGCGGTGGCGGACGTTATTAAAGAAGACAGTCCGGATGCGGTAAAAGAATTGCAGAATATGGGAATTCATGTGGTGATGCTGACGGGAGATAACGAGAGGACTGCCCGGGCTATCGGACGTCAGGCAGGCGTGGACGAGGTAATCGCAGGCGTCCTTCCGGACGGTAAGGAAAGTGTGATCAGGGATCTCAGGAGTAAAGGCAAGACGGCGATGGTTGGCGACGGGATTAATGATGCTCCGGCGCTTACGAGGGCTGATATCGGAATCGCGATTGGCGCCGGGACGGATATAGCCATCGATGCGGCGGACGTAGTGTTGATGAAGAGCCGTTTGAGCGACGTTCCGGCAGCGATCCGACTGAGCCGTGCGACGCTTCGCAATATTCATGAGAATCTGTTCTGGGCGTTCTTTTATAATGTGATAGGTATTCCGCTTGCGGCAGGGGTGTGGTATCCTCTTCTTGGATGGAAATTAAATCCGATGTTTGGAGCGGCTGCCATGAGTCTTTCAAGTTTCTGTGTTGTGACGAACGCGTTACGGTTAAACTGGTTTAGGATGCATGATGCATCGAAGGATAAAAGATTGAAACGGCATATTGTCATTTCAAATAAAGAAAAAGATATGGGAAGAGAAGGGCTGCCGGACAGCGCTTCCCAGGAAAAAAAGGAGGAGTCAACTATGACAAAGACTATGAAGATCGAAGGAATGATGTGCGGGCATTGCGAAGCAAGGGTAAAGAAATGCTTAGAGGCGCTTCCGCAGGTAGACGAAGCGGCGGTAAGCCATGAGGCGGGTACCGCCGTCCTGACACTGAATGCGGAAGTAGCAGACGACGTACTGAAGAAGACGGTAGAAGATCAGGATTACCAGGTGCAGGGAATCGAATAAATCGGGAGAATGCTATCCGTTCAGAAGGGAGTCGATAAGTCTTGACGCCTCGCTTCGTGTAAGAGTATCAGGATTCCATGTGGGCTGTGTATTTTTTCGACGGCATAGTTTTGTTAAAAAGGCAAGCTGCTTATCGGTTGCCGGCTGTTGTTTTTTTGCTTTGTATGTAAGCTGAACCGGTTGGAACAGCATGGGATATTCGGCTTCAAAGTAATGCGCGAGAGTCTGGTATAATTTAGCTGTGGCAAGCGCGTCGTGATAGGCTCTGTGGGCCGATTTATTCTCGATCTGATAATATGCGCACAGGTCGGATAAGCTTTTCGAGGGAAGAGAAGCCAGTGCGGTCTGTGCGATCTTGAGGGTGTCTATCCCGGATTTTTCGAAAGAAAGTCCGCAGCGGGAGGCGCCCGTTTTCATGAAACTATAGTCAAATCCTACGTTATGCCCGATCAGCACATCGTCTTCGCAAAATTTCAGGAAATCAGAAATTACTTCTGAACCTGATCGGGCGTCTGCAACCATCTCGTTCGTAATTCCGGTTAGATTGGTGATTGTATCAGAAATAATTTCCGTTGGGCAGATAAATTCCATAAAACGTTCGGCAACATGCCCGTCTCTTACCTTAAGAGCTCCAATCTCTATGATTTCATTTATCTGAGGATTTAGTCCCGTTGTCTCCACGTCAAAAGCGATATAAGATTTTAACATAAGAAACCTCCGTATATTAAAAATTGTATGCAATATTTTATACGATATATTGTATCAGATATCTCCCGGAATTGCCAATATAATCGTCATTTTTATACGTTGTGCTGTCAGAGGTCTTGGTATATAATAATTGTAGTTTACACATCGGCCGGCGGGTAGTGTGAATTGAAAGCAGAGCAGCAGGAAAAGCAGACGGCCGGAAAAAAGCGAGTGAGAATGTAATAGCAGGATGTTTTTTAAGGAGGATATTTCATGTCATTGAGTGATTATACGAAAGCATATAAACTTGGGAAGAAGGATTACCAGTCTCGGCTGCTTCGCGGGCTTCCGCCGACTCTGGAGGTTTTGGATGATATTATTCCGAAAAAGGGAACGTATTCGGAAGTCTCGCTTGGTCTGGTTCAGATACCCATCGATCAGATCGTTGGAACCAAGACCGGAGGAAGAAGCAATGCGTTTGCGGCGAATTTTATGCCGATTCTAAGAGAGTCATCTGAATTCGCGCAGAAGTGGGCGAGGCTTAGTACCAGCCATGAGAATGAGGGAATCCGCGAGCCGATTACGGCTTATGAATATATGAATAAATTTTATGTATTGGAAGGAAATAAGCGGGTCAGCGTCATGAAATACTTCGACGTAGTATCCGTTCCGGGAGTTGTGACGCGGATCGTGCCGAAGCGGACGGAGGACAAAGAGAATAAGATTTATTTTGAATTCCTGGATTTCTATGAACTGACTCAGATTAATTATATCTGGTTTTCGGAAGAGGGTAATTTTAAAAAGATGCTGGAAGCGGTGGGGAAAGACACGCAGACGGTATGGACGGACGACGAGAGACTCGAGTTCAGTTCTATTTACCGGAGATTTATGGCAGAATATAAAGCCCAGGAAAAGGATAAACTATCCGTTACGGTAGGCGACGCTTTCCTGGCTTTCGTCCAGTTGTATGGATACGAAGATATTCTCCGAATGACGACGAAAGAACTAAAAGAACTGGTATCCAAATCCTGGGAAGAATTCTCACTTCTGGAAGAGGATGATGAAGTGGAGCTTAAGATGGATCCAAACAATGAGAAGAAATCTTTGCTTAATATACTGCTTCCGTTTGGAATATCAAGTCTGAAAGTTGCATTTATATATGAAAAGACACCGGGATCATCCGCCTGGACTTATGCTCACGAGCTTGGACGGCTGCATCTGGAACAGACTTTCCCGGATGAGGTAAGTACCGTGTGCTATGACAATACGACGGTGGATAATGTGGAAGACTATATAGACGAGGCGATTGCCGACGGATGTAATATTATATTTACGACGACTCCGTCTTTTGTGCAGGCGAGCGTAAAAGCGGCGATTGCCAATCCGGATGTCCGGATCTTAAACTGTTCGGTCAATACCTCCCACAGATATATACGGACCTATTATGCCCGTATGCATGAGGCAAAGTTTTTGATGGGAGCGATCGCGGGCGCTATGGCAGAGAATAGTCGTCTGGCCTATATTGCGGATTATCCGATCTATGGATCGATCGCGAATATCAATGCATTTGCACTGGGAGCGAAGATGATCAATCCCCGCACAGAGGTATTTCTGGAATGGAAAGCCAAAAAAGAAGGCGATATCATGGAGAATATAAGGCGTAATCAGGTATCCTGTATCTCGGGAAAAGATATGATGATTCCGGAAGAAGCTTCCAGGTTCTTTGGTATCTATCATCTGGACGGCGACTGCATCAGGAATCTGGCGATGCCCATCTGGCACTGGGGAAAATTCTATGAACAGATGATCCGTACGATTATGGACGGTACATGGAAATACGACGACGATCCGTCATCAAAGAAGGCGATCAACTACTGGTGGGGAATGTCGGCAGGAGTAATTGACGTTATCTGTTCCCAGAATCTTCCGATCGGCACGAAGAGACTCGTAGACCTTCTGAGGGATACGATCAGTACCGGAAAATTCAATCCGTTTTCAGGTATCCTTTATTCTCAGGAAGGAATCGTCCAGGACGATCCGGGAAAGAGTCTGTCGCCGGAAGAGATCGTGACGATGGATTGGCTGGCAGAGAATGTGATTGGAAGTATTCCGAAAGAAGACGAACTAAAGGAACAGTCAAAGCCTGTGATCTCACAGCAGGGACTTGATAAATAAGAAGGGTTAGAGTTATCTATGAAAATACTTGCGATTGCGGATGAAGAATCTGCTTATCTTTGGGATTATTTTGAAAAGAGTAAGCTGGAGGGGATTGACCTGATTATTTCCTGCGGCGACCTGGATCCAAGATACCTTTCGTTCCTGGCGACGTTTACCTCCGCGCCTGTTCTGTATGTGCATGGGAACCATGATGATAAGTATGAACGGATCCCTCCGGACGGATGCACCTGTATCGACGATAAGATCTACGTTCACCAGGGAGTGCGGATTCTGGGGTTGGGTGGTTCTATGCGCTACAAACCAGGCGGTTATCAATATACAGAATGGCAGATGAAGAACCGGGTTAGAAAACTTTGGTTTTCTCTGCTGAGGCATGGGGGATTCGATATTCTGGTCACCCATGCCCCGGCGTATCAGCTGAATGACGGGATGGATCTGCCGCATCAGGGATTTCAGGTGTTTCTGAATCTGATAGAGAAGTACAAGCCGAAATACTTTCTGCACGGACATGTTCACATGTCCTATGGACGGAAGCATAAAAGGTATGATACCTATCAGGATACGCAGGTGGTGAACGCGTTCGAAAGGTGCATAATTGAGTATCTGTAAAAAGCATGCTCAGAAAAAGCATGCTCATAAAATATTCTGCGCCGGACTATCCAAAACTTAATTTTCACTGTGCCAGGGAATCCAGCATCTCCCGGACAGTCTTACGGCTGCAGGGATGACGCTTATAGGGCGTGATCTCATTAAGCGGCTTTAAGACAAAATCTCGATTCTGCATATCTATATGGGGAATGCAGAGATCTTCTTCATCAAGGATCAGATCGTCGTAAAAAATTATATCCAGGTCTAAAGTCCGGGGACCCCAGTGAATCTTTCGTTCCCGGCCGGCGTCCTGCTCAATCTTATGGAGAGTTTCCAACAGTTCCTGGGGAGTCAGCAGGGTACGGAGTTCGAGACATCCGTTTAAAAAGTCGTCCTGGTCTGTGACGCCATAGGGTTTTGTAACGAGAAAAGAGGAGACGCGTGTTACGTCGCAGCAAGGAGTCCGGCGCAGGGAATCTACTGCCTGGTTCAGATATCGTTCCTTATCGCCGATGTTAGAACCCAGGGCGACATAGGCAGTATGCCAGCTTCGTTCGATCTCTACAGAGACAGTCTCAAGAGGGAGTCCTACGGGCGCCCAGGGCTTCTTGATCTCTAATCTTATCTTTTCAAGCTTTGGCGTATTCAGAAGGAGCGTCTCAGCCAGACTCTCGGCTGCGCGCTCCAGTAATTTGAAGGTATGTGTGGTCAGGAATTGTTCAATCTGCCGGCTGATCTCTCCGTAATGGATGGAGGAGGTCAGCTCGTCCGTCTTTCCCGCAGTCCGCGTATCGGTATAGAGAGCGGCGGTGACTATAAACTTCTGCCCAAGGACGTTTTCCTCCGGGAAGACGCCGTGATGGGCGAATATTTCAAGGTTCTGAATCTTAATTATATCCATAGTGTTTCTCCTGTATATCCTGTAATCTATAATGTTATACCATGTATTTGTTATGCAGATAAATGCTACGGTGCATGTCCCAGAATTGCCTCGGTCATCCGAATTGCCCGATGATTGGATTTTACATCGTGAACTCTGACGAAAGAGCAGCCTTTAGTCATACCATAGACGGTGGTAGCAAGGGTTCCTTCTTCTCTCTGATCGGAAGGGAGGTTAAGCGTCAGTCCGATAACGGATTTTCTGGAGGTTCCGAGAAGAATCGGATATCCAAGTTCCTGCAGACAGTCCAGGCGTCGGATGACGGCAAGATTCATCTCATAATCCTTGCCGAAGCCTACTCCCGGGTCCAGGATGATCTTGTCGTCGTCGATTCCGGCTTCTTTAGCGAGACAAACTGATTTTTTCAGATCATTCAGGACGTCTGGGAGAAAGTCCTGGTAGACAGGCTCTTCCCGGTTATGCATCAGGCAGCATGCGGCGTGATGTCCGGCGATGACAGACGCCATGTGTTCATCGTATTTCAAGCCCCAGATATCATTGACCATATCGGCGCCTGCCCGCAGCGCGGCTTCTGCTACAGAGCTTTTGTAAGTATCGATTGATACAGGGATATCGAATTCCTTCTTCAGCTTTTCGATGACAGGGACGACCCGTTCGGTCTCTTCTCTGTCGGTGATTTGAGTGTGTCCGGGGCGAGTAGATTCTCCCCCCACATCCAGAATATCCGCGCCGTCCCGGATCATTTCTTCCGCATGCTTTAATGCGTCGTCCAGGCGTCGGAATCTGCCGCCGTCTGAGAAGGAGTCCGGCGTCACATTCAGAATTCCCATGATGTAAGTATGATTTCTTGTGTCAAATTCTTTTGTTCCTATAATCATAAACGAAGCTCCTTATTTTTCTTTTGATTGTCCCAATTACATTTTTGTTCGGAAGGGCAGGAGAAACAGGGACGTGACAACTTGTCGCCGTGATATAGAAGGTATTCCAGAGGTTCAGGATCTTCTTTGAGCCGCCGATGCCCTTTGATCGCCGTGATGATCTGTTCCTTCTCATCGGCTGTGAATGTGAGGTCGGCGGGCATATCTTCGAGAATCTGCCCGGCGATCCCGGCGCCGGCGATCTCATGGGGAATTCCCTCTTCATATTGTCTGCACTTTCCGATATCGTGCAGAAGAGCGGCCGTATAGATAAGATCCTGACCGATACCAAGGTTCATCTTAAGGTCTAATATATAAGCGATTCTGGCAACGTCCAGAAGATGGTTCATCTGGTGGCGGCAGAAGACACGGTCTTTCTCTAGTTCTTCCAGTCTCTGATAAAAGGAGACATAGAGAGGGTGGTTACAGATAAAAGAGAGTCTCTTGTTATCGTAAGAAGACGCCGGATGCGCAAGTAAAGGTTCGGACATAATGGTTTCCTCCCTGAATGTTCTGATGTACCTGATACAAATATATCACTTAAGAAGATGAAAGAATCGTTCTTCTAATCCGGGGTCAGTCTCAAAAACTCCGCGTCGCGCCAGAGTTACGGTCTGACTGCCGGGTTTTTTGATTCCGCGCATGGTCATACACATATGCTCGGCTTCTACCATGACCAGTACGCCTTTCGGGTGAACAAAGGTCATGAGAGCGTCGGCGATCTGGCCGGTCAGTTTCTCCTGGATCTGAAGCCTTCTTGCGAATACTTCTACAGTCCGGGCGAGTTTACTGAGTCCTACGACTTCCCCGTCAGGAATATAGGCGATGTGAACTTTGCCATAGAAGGGCAGCAGGTGATGTTCGCAGGTAGAATAGAATGTGATATCCTTTTCTACGACCATCTCGCTGTTATTTACATGAAAAGTACGGCTTAGATGCGTACCGGCATCCTCTTCCATACCGCCGTAGAGTTCTTCATACATCCTCGCAATCCGGTCGGGGGTATCCAGAAGCCCTTCCCGGGAAATGTCTTCGCCGATGCCTTCCAGCAGAAGGCGGACGGCTTGTTTAATCTTATCTTGATCAATCATATTTTTCATATCCTTTATATTTTATGATTTCCATTACCCTGCCGAGATAGGAAAGGGAGCCGAATGCCAGTATAACGTCGTCGGTATCGGCTTCTTTAAGCGCATGCGATACTGCATCTGAAATGCTTTCTTCCGACCGGATCGAAGCGCCGGACATACAGTGTCTTTGCATCACTGCCGCCAGCTCATAGGCAGGAAGAGTACGGTCGGCGTCCGGAAGATCCACCGTATGTATAGAAGAAGCCAGAGGCCCCAGAATATCGGCGATTTTCTCATATTCCTTATCTCGGAATACGCCCATGATATAGATGAGACGCTTCCCGGGGAAATAAGCTTCTATGGATTCCCGCAGTCTTCTGGCGGCATCTTCATTATGCGCTCCGTCGACGAAGAAGGGCGGATCCTTCCTGAGGCAGGTCAGGCGCCCGGGCCAGACGGCGGAGGATATCCCGCTTTGGATTGCTTCCATGGAGATGGAATATCCAAGGGTATTCAGAGCATACATGGCTTCTATCGCGGTGACCGCATTATCGATCTGATATCTTCCGGCGAGGGAGCAGTGTATAACCTGATCGTAAATAAAAGTCTGTCCTGTGTAGTCTTCCTTCAGAATCTCTGCTTTTAGCGGATCGGCGAGACAGAGCGGGCAGTCAAGCTTCTGAGCTTCTTCGACCAGAATTTTCATTACTTCCGGCTGCTGTCTGGCAGTTACGACGGTACATCCGGGTTTGATGATCCCCGATTTGACCGCCGCAATCTCTTCTATTGTATTTCCAAGCACGCCAAGGTGGTCACGGCTGACGGATGTAAATACGGCGAGGAGCGTATTGTCTATGATGTTGGTGGCGTCTGTCCTGCCTCCTAATCCGCATTCCAGCATGACCAGGTCGCAATGCATCTCTTTAAAATATAAAAAAGCTATTGCAGTCTCGGCTTCGAATACAGTCGGACTCGTCTCGCCGGCTGCTTCCATACGGGCAATAGCTTTCTGAACCATGCCGGTCAGTCTGGCGAATGCATCCTCCGATATCCATTGGGCGTCTACCTGGATGCGCTCCAGATAGGAAACCACTGTCGGTGAGATGTACCTTCCGATTCTGTATCCTGCTTTTTGAAGTATCGTAGAAGTGTATGCAAGTACAGAGCCTTTTCCGTTCGTCCCGGCAATATGTATGAATTTCAGGTCATCCTGGGGATTACCAAGTTCGTACAACAGCTTTCGAACCGGACCCAAACCAAGTACACTTCCGTATTTCGACACATTGTCCAAATATACCCTTGCTTCTTTGTAGGTCACGTTCTTCATTTCCTTTCATTTTATTACCGGTCAATCATACCATTAAATTTCGATTACGGCAAGAGGAAGTGTTGATTTATGAATAAAAAGGGTGTGAAAAACAGCATGATATGAGTATAGGAAAACCGGCAGGCTAAACAGCCTGCCGGTTTCTGGATATGACCAGACCGACTCCTATGAATACTGCCGCGAAGAGCAGCTGCAGACCGTATCCGGTAAATAAAGAGATCTGCTGTGAATGGCTGAATGAGGCGTTATTCGCCAGCAGGCCGTTTACAGTCTCATACCAGTATACCGGAAGGAATTGAGCCGCTGTGCGTACTCCTTTGTTTAGTATGTCAAGATCTACAAATACGCCGCAGAGGAAAGACATACCGAGGGACAGGACGTTGACGACCGCGCTGACCAGTTCTTCACGTTTTACCAGCGTACCGGACAGGAATGCCAGAGATAAGGATACCAGGGTCATCAGGAAACTGTTGAGCAGATAAAAGGGCATGTTCGGGTCGGTGATGAAAGATTTTCCGTACATCATGAACGGCAGGATCGTACATATACTCCATACGAATAGGCCAACCAGAATATATCCGAGAACTAATTGTATATTCTGGCTCTGGACCGGAACTGCCGAGCACATCATCCGTTTCTTTACATCCGGATTGAGGAAAGCAATCATAATATAAGACAGCGCGTAACAGAGAATGGAGATCAGGATATAGGGCATATATTGAAACATGAACGCATGATCCGGCGGATCGCCTCCATATCCGTTTTTATCTAATAGTGTGACTTCGGACATATCGTCTCCGTTCTCTATGACGTCTGTGATTGCGTCGGTCAGGGAAAATCCGCTTTCTGTCAGGATCCGCACGTCATTTAAGAAGGTATCGATCTGTTGGTCTACATAGAACCCGCTGTTGCTTCCGGGAATTTTGGTGACGGGAAGCAGTTCCCCGCCATAGAGGCATCGTTCCTCAAAAGATTCCGGAATTGTGACGACGTAGTAGATATCCCGGTAGAACATGCGGTCCTGAAGGATAGACACGTCGTCCGGAATATCAACCAGGGTATGGAATTGTTCCAGGTAAGCGGTAAGACCGCGGGCGAGTTCTCCATTGTCCCGGTCGATCACAGTGATGTTCAGACTCTCCGGTTGAAAAGAAGAAGAGGTGTTATTCGTCGTCTTTTGTACGGCGATGGCGATGGCGAGAAAGACAACGATATACAGGAACATCAGGTGGATGTTCCGTTTGGTAATCATAAGAAATCCTCTAAATACTGTCATAACGTTCCCTCCTTATGCTTAAAAATGCGATGCCAAGAAGCAGTACGCTCATAATGGCAAGAATTGCCAGGCACCGTGTGAAACGCTCTATGTCATAGTAGACGCTCATACAGTAGAACGCGTCGCTTAAGACGGCCGCCGGGTTAATTCGGTTGATGATCGGACAGTTCTGTTCGATAATATTCTTCATATTACCGAACATCAGACCGGCAAGGAATCCCGGTAAGAGCGTGAAGAGAACGGTGAATCCCATCTTCATACTGAAAGACAGCCGTGCGATACTGCCGATTGCGATTCCAAGGCAGATCCCGATCATACTGCCCATTAGATCCACCAGAAGAAGAGCTCCCGGATTATCCCCCAGGCTGATGCCGAGTACATGCGCGATATACAGGCAGAGAACCAGAATATTTACAAAATGAATCATGCATAGAACCAGAAAATCGATGATGATCAGTTTCAGCTTATGCGTGGGCGTAATGCTTCGTCTGGCGCCGAGAGCGGTCAGGTTGGCCTGGCTGTCGAAGGTAGATTTGACCCCAAGGAAAGCGCCGGATAAGCAGGCGTATGCCACCAGTGCAAAGAAGTACTGAGAGTTCGGGTTCATGCTTTTACCGCCTAAAGATACTTCCGACGTGGTCTGCCGATAGTCTTCCATGGCAGCGGCGGCGTCAGGGAGTCTGTCGGGATGAATCATGGCAATTTTCCGGAACATAGCGGCGTTGCGGTTATAAGTTTCCAGCACAGAGGTCAGAATACTCTCATGGATCCCGTTTTTTGATACGGTCAGAGAGGGGGTCTCCTTTACATAGAAGATACCCAGAATCTTTTCATCGATTAAGGCGTCAAGGGCTTCTGGTTCATCGGAAATATCCTGGATATCCAGAATTTCTCCGTCCATCTGTTCCAGGAATTTTTCAAAAGCTTTGTGATTCTCCGAGGAAGAGCCGTCCTGTATTACAGCGACCTTGACCGTGTCCCAGTCGGAGTCGCCGGTACTCTCAATACCGAGACTGCCAAAGGACAGATAGAAAAGTGTGCCGAGAATCAGCGGAAATGTCAGCGCCCAGAACATAACGGAGAAATCCCGCGTAGTCTGTATAAAACGATATTTGAACAGGTGCAGCATTGTTATACGCCTCCTTAATCTCTTAATTCTTTGCCGGTGATTTCAAGAAAGACATCATTGAGCGTCGGCAGTTCCGATAATACCCGGCCGAAAGTAATGTCGTGTTCCTGCAGGAAATTCAGGACACGGACCAAATTATGCTTTGCCGTGCCAAGCCGGATTTTCAGAACCTGTTCTTCGTAGGTAAGGTCAAAGACATGGGGCAGTTCACGGATGGCGGCAAGTATGTCCGGACTAAGCAGGATTCCCTCGATAGTGATACTCTCTCCGGTCTTAATCATCTGTTTCAGTTCCTCGGTAGTACCCGTCGCTAATACCCGTCCGTGGTCTATAATGGCGATCCGGGAGCAGATCTGTTCTACTTCTTCCATATAATGAGAAGTATAGATGATAGTGGAACCCTGCCGGTTTAATTCGAGGATACCCTCTAAGATCTTGTTGCGGCTCTGGGGATCGACGGCGACGGTAGGTTCATCCATGATAATCAGCCTTGGTTTATGGACGATACCACAGGCGATATTAAGCCTCCTAAGGAGTCCGCCGGAGAGTTTTTTGGGACGCATCTTCGTAAAATCTTCTAATCCTGTGAACGCGACGGCCTCGTCTACCAGCCGGCGTCTTGCCGCCTTATCTTTGATATACAGGCCGCAGAAATAATCAATATTTTCCCAGACGTTCATCTGCTCAAATACAGCTACATTCTGCATTACGACGCCGATGTCTTTCTTAATATCATAACTGTCAGGACGCATTTCCTGACCGAATATGGATATGGTTCCTTTGTCATATTTCAGTAATGCCAGCAGGCAATTGATGGCGGTTGTCTTACCGGAACCGTTAGGACCCAGAAGACCAAAGACTTCGCCTTCCTGTATACTTAAGTTTAGATGGTCGAGAGCCACCAGATCATGGTATCTTTTTACCAGATTTTCTATACAGATAAAGTCGTTTGAAGCCATGAGAATACCTCCTTCTGATAGTTTGTGTTGGATTTTCATACTTGTAGTATAGAGAAATGACGTATATAATGGTAGTGGCAGGTGTCAGAACGAGATGTGACAAATGTAATGAAATTTCATGATATACGGCAGACTGACTGTCGATGGGAGACAGAATGAAGGGTGTAATTAACCAGGCGGTACTCTGGGTATATTGTTTTGCGGCGGCGGTTTTTGTGTCGGCGGACGAATTATTCGTTGCGGCGGCGCTTGCGGCGCTTCTTTATGCGTGTGGAAATATTCTGATGAGGCAGGAATGGGGGAAGAGAGGATTAACCGTGATTTATATGATTCTTTCTTTCATATGTCCTCAGTTTCTTTTATTTACCCCTGTGGTTTTATATGGTATATTAGGGGATCGGGACTATGTGGCTGCAGCGGCGCTTGAGGTATTATGTGTCTGGCGTTATGGTCCGGTCAGTCCGGCGGTCGTCTGTCTGACCGTGGTCGGAAGCATGGTGGCCGGATTGCTTCAATCTCAGGCCGACCGTTATCTTAAGTTAGAAGAGAAATTCTGTAAGACGCGGGACGACGGGGCGGAGAAGAATCTGCTGCTGAAGGAGAAGAATCAGAGTATCCTTGAGAAACAGGATTATGAGATCTATACAGCGACATTAAGAGAGAGAAACCGGATTGCGAGAGAGATTCATGATAATGTAGGGCATATGCTGTCCCGCGCTATCCTGATGGTGGGCGCGATGAAGGCTGTACATGGAGACGGTAGACTCTCGGCATCTATGGAACAATTAGAAGAGACGCTGAATGCGGCGATGACCAGCGTGAGAAAAAGCGTTCATGATATCCATGATGAATCTGTGAATCTGAAAGAGATACTGGAAAGCCTGGTGAAGGAATTTTCTTTCTGTCCTGCCAGGCTTGAATATGATATGGGGTATGACGTACCGCGGGAGATTAGGTACAGTTTTATCGCAATTGTAAAAGAAGCGCTTCATAATATATCAGAGCACAGCAACGCCACGCGGGCAGGGGTGATTGCCAGAGAACATCCGGCATTTTATCAATTGATTATAGAGGATAATGGTACGGCAGGATCAAAGAGTCTGAAATATACGCAAGACGGATTACCAGGGAGCGACGGATCGTCGGGGATCGGTCTTAAGAATATGAAAGACCGCGTCGATTCATTCGGCGGAAATATTGATATTCGGCGGGGGAGGGGATGGAGGATCTATATTACCGTTCCGAAAAAAACGCACAAAGAGACGACGGGGGCGCCGAAGATGTAAGAGAGGGGTTATTGTATGAAGATTGTGATTGTAGATGATGATATATTGGTTGCCAGCGCGCTTAAGACGATACTGGAGGCAGGGGAAGATGTGACTGTCGCGGGGACGGGCCGGGACGGAAGCGACGCGCTCTCTTTGTACCGCGAGCACAGGCCGGACGTGCTGCTGATGGATATTCGTATGCAGAAGGTCAGCGGTCTGGATGCGTCAAAACAGATTATGGAGGAATATCCAGAGGCACGGATTCTCCTTTTGACAACATTTGCAGATGACGAGTATATTGTTAAAGCATTAAAATACGGTGTTAAGGGATATTTGCTTAAACAGGATTACCAGAGCATTCTTCCGGCGATCAGGGCGGTGTATACCGGCCAGACAGTATTTGGGACGGAGATTATCTCTAAGATTCCGCAGCTTCTGTATGAGAAGAAGACATTTGACTGGAAAGCTTATGATATCAGCGAGAAGGAACTGCACGTTATATCTCTGGTGGCGGAAGGGTACAGCAATAAAGAGATTGCGGAGAGGCTGTTTTTGAGTGAAGGAACGGTGCGTAATTATATCAGTAATATCCTGGATAAGGTAGGGTTAAGGGACCGCACGCAGTTGGCGGTATATTATCTGAAAGCCATGAGGTGATATGGAAATGACTGTTAACAGAACCTAAAAAACAGATGGCTGGCAAATAAGCAGTAACAAATTATATAGAACGAGATGTATGTTAAGCAGGAAGGGCAGATGTGAAAAACTGCGAAAGAGAAGCAGTAATGAAGGAGGATACTATGAGTCAATTTGAAGTTATATTATGGGATGTGGACGGAACTTTGCTGGATTTCCTCACAGCGGAGAGAGCAGCGATATGCTCTCTTTTCCGGGAGTTCGGTCTGGGGGAATGTACAGATGAGATGATAGGCAGGTATTCCAGGATCAATAAGAGATATTGGGAAAAATTGGAACTCGGAGAGATGACGAAGCCCCAGATCCTGGTGGGGCGTTTTAAGGAGTTCTTTCGCGGCGAGGGGCTGGATGAATCTCTGGGGGAAAGTTTCAATGCGGCTTATCAGACACGTCTTGGCGATACCATTGCGTTTTGTGACAACAGTAAGGAGATCGTGACCTCTTTCAGAGGAAGATACAAGCAGTATGTAGTATCAAACGGGACGATAGCGGCTCAGACGAAGAAGCTTAAAAATTCCGGTTTCGATAAGCTTATGGATGGTATTTTCCTGTCTGAACAGGTAGGATATGAGAAACCGGCAAAGGAATTTTTTGATATTGTATTGCGGGAGATCAAGGCAGCAGAACGGGATAAGGTTTTGATTGTCGGGGATTCTCTGACCGGCGATATGATGGGCGGAACCCGCGCCGGTATCAAGACCTGCTGGTATAACCCGGACGGGCTTGAGAATCATACGGAGGCAAGAGTGGATTATGAGATCCGGAATTTGAATGAGATTATATTGATCATGCGTTAAGCAGGATTTGATTTAAAGAGACTCCCGGCAATATTGGTAAAACCGAAGATGTTTACCGGCGTAGAACGGTATCGGTTCATCATGGAGAAAGTGCGGCGGGTTGGTGTATCCCAGGATGAAGGGTTCCAGAAGCAGGAGGTGTCGGCATGAAGCAGGAAAAGTGGCTAAGTCTGCGATATACCGAATACAGATAAGATATTTACCGAAATAAAGTAAATGACAGCAACTGCTAATTGCTTTTTGGCACTTTTCAAGCTCTTTATTTTTCTATATGGTCATTTTATAATAGAAAAAAGGAGGCAATTTTTATGAATACAAATATCATTTCAAAATATTTGCAGTTACTGCGAAAAAAACATAACTACACGCAAGACGAATTAGCAAAAAGATTGGATATATCCAGACAAGCTGTTTCAAAATGGGAAACAGGGGCAGCTATTCCAGATTTAGAGGTTCTGCTAAAAATATCTAAGCTTTACGGGATTACAATAAATGATATTTTAGAGCCCAATATACCTACTAAAAAGATAACTGATTTTGAACAATTATCAAAAGTGCCAGAAAACGAATTAAAAGAAATATTGGAACAATATGATATGGCATCTCTTGTTATAGCTTCAATGGGGTCATCTCCAGAAATTAATAATTTACTGGAAAAATTATTTCCGGATGTAGATTATAAAATGGAAAGAAACCATATTGGCAGAATTAGAGTTGATGAAGTTGAAAGAATACAACAGGAAATAGTTTCTGTCATAAATTTAAGAGCTTTAGATAGTGAATTTTTATAAAATTATAAGTCAAGAAACGAAGTATTATTCCAAAAGGTAAATGGTCAATCTTGAAAAGCAAGAAATCTGGGCAGATGTTACAGCCTTCCAATACAGCCTGTATCCGATTTAAAGAACCCCTTTGATTTGCTGTTTTGGCGGTCCTGCGTCCTCATCAAAATCCGATGGAAACAAAATGTAGTACACCTAAGGAGCTGAAAATCAGTCTGTCGGTTAATTAGGGCAATTTCTATTAAGATTATTTTAGGAGGTTATGTTATATTAAGTGAGGAAAGGAGTGTCATATATGAACAATAACACAGCTGTAAAAAAGGTAGTGGATTATATAGAAACACATATTGACGAGGATCTGTCACTTGATAAAATAGCAAACGCATTAAATTATTCAAAATTCTATATAGCCAGAATTTTTACTGAAGAAACGAAATGTACGGTTTATAAATACATACAAGGACGTAGATTGACTTTGGCAGCTCAAAAACTTGTGGAAACAGAACAGCCTATTGTTGAAATCGCTTATGAAGCACATTATGATTCACAGCAAGCTTTTACATTGGCTTTTAAACAATTTTATGGATGTACGCCTAAAATTTATCGGAAAAATGGTGTATTCTATCCGAAACAATCAAAGATAAGTATGATGAGTTCGCTTGGTGGATATAGATTTATGTATTATTTTGCAGGAGGTAAATTAGCAGCATGAGTACAATTCCCTATGTTATTGAGCAAACAAGCCGAGGAGAACGAAGTTATGATATTTTTTCAAGGTTATTGTCTGACAGAATTGTTTTTTTGGGAGAAGAAGTAAGTGATGTTTCAGCAAGTTTAATTATTGCACAAATGTTATTTTTAGAAGCACAAGACCCAGAAAAAGACATTCAGTTATATATAAATAGTCCAGGCGGTTCTGTTTCAGCGGGCTTTGCTATTTATGATACAATGCAGTATATCAAATGTGATGTTTCAACGATATGTATAGGACTTGCCGCTAGTTTTGGAGCTTTTTTATTGGCGGGAGGTGCAAAAGGAAAACGTATTGCTTTGCCCAATGCAGAAATTATGATACATCAGCCTGCTATTCATGGCAACGGAATTCAAGGGCAGGCAACTGATATAAAAATTACATCTGACCATATACAAAAAAGCAAAAAACGTCTTAATGCTATTTTAGCTGATAATATAGGTAAAAGTATTGATGAGGTCGCTATTGCTACAGAACGTGATAATTATATGACGGCAAAAGAAGCAATGAATTTTGGGTTGATTGATAAAATTATTGATATGCGTTGACTGTTATACAGAAATGATAATTTGGATTTAAAGCAAAAAATCCTAATCAATATCATTACAAAGGTGAAAATATAAAGTCGGTAAACTTGTGAAATTAAGCTGCAGTTTATCGGCTCTGTTTTTTCATAAGAGTTTAAGGCGAACGCCTGCCATATAAAAAAACGATGTTATGGTGGGCGGTATTGCTATGCTCGAAAAGACTTAACAGACACTCTCCAGACCTGTTTTAAAGTTTGGAGGGATTTTTTATGTCCTTTTTTTGGGTAGTAATCTATCTGCTCATGCAACGCAGATTTTATCCATACATAGCATATCGGGGATTAGCAGGAAGCCAGTTAAAAAAGTTTCCGTCTACGTCACGCTACTTCTCACCATGAAACCAGAAGTAGAATCTCCACTTAAAAGAAGAAAAAAATTTTTTATCAACTATCTTTTTAGGGGTTTCAGTTGTTAATATATATAGGCGCGTGAAAAAGAGGAAAAAGATTGATGTACGTCAGGAAGGAGGAGAATAAGTGAATCCGGACTTTTTACTGGTAGAAAAAATGAAAACGGGAAACAGCAAGGCAGGAGAAGAGTTTATCAAAAAATATTATCCTTCCATATATCAATATTGTATTTTGCATATCCATGACAGAAATTGCGCGGAAGATATGACGCAGGAAACGTTTCTGAGATTTTTTGAAACGATAGATACGTATACAGAAAGGGGAAAAGTGAAGAACTATTTATACTGTATTGCCGGAAACTGTATCAAGAATTATTTCAAAAAGAAAAAAGAAGTACTTCCGGGAGAGATGAAGGATATACCGGAAGAATGCGACGGGATGGAGCTTAGGCTGGATATTGAGCGGGCGGTGGACAGTTTGCCGGAGGATTTGAAGGAGATTGCGATTCTATTCTTCTTTCAGGGGTTGAAGCAGCGTGAGATTGCGGATCTGTTAAATATTAATGTACCGCTGATAAAGTACCGTATTCGGGAAGCAAGAAAGAAATTATCGGAATATTTAGGGAGGTGAATGGACATGAGACAGTATCAAAAACAAATCAAAGAGTATAAGAAACTGATACAGAACGACTATATCAGGGAAGCTTCGGTTCAAGAGGTCATTGCCCGGTGTGAAACCGCGATGGCAGAGAAGGAAGACGGACGGATCTCATATTTTGAATTCTTGTATGAACAGTCACATTATATTGAGAAAAAATGGTGGGCGCTTCAGGGCGTCGTACTGCTGTTTCTCTGGTATCTGCTTAAGGATAACGGAATGAACGGAGCTATGGAACGGATGACGGGAGGACTTGCCGCGGTATTTGCGATTTTGATCATTCCGGAAATATGGAAGAACCGCAGGTATTCTTCTGTCGCCATTGAAAAGGCATCCTATTATTCGCTGCGGCAGATATGCGCCGCAAGAATCTTACTTTTTGCGGCCGTGGATACGGCTATGGTTACGGTCTTTTTCGCGACGGCGCTGCAGACTATTCAGGTTATGGCATATTGGATGGCGGTGAATTTCCTGCTGCCGCTTCTTATGTCCTGCTGTATCTGTTTTAGGTTATTATGCAGCAGGCGGCAGGGAATGGAGTATACGGCCGCAGCTATGTGTATGGTGTGGAGCGTCGTCTGGCTGACAGTGACGGCAAACAACGCGCTCTACGACAGGATAGCCGTACCGGTATGGTGCGGAGTTATCCTGCTGTTCTTCGGATATCTGGTTTTTTGTATTCAGAAATCGCTGTCTAGCAGCGAAATGGTTTGGGAGGCTTAGGAAGATGGAATTAAGTTTTAAAAATGTATCAAAAAATTACGGAGGAATATCTGCGGTTGACGATATCACTTATACTATGGAAAAGGGCGTATACGGACTTCTGGGAGTGAACGGCGCGGGAAAGACCTCGCTGATGAAGATGCTTTGTACGGTGATACGTCCCACCGCCGGAGAGATCACATGGAACGGGGAGGATATATTCAGACTGAAAGAGAGATATCGGGATCTGCTGGGGTATCTGCCGCAGGACTTCGGGTATTATCCGAATCTCTCCGTCTCGGATTATATGATGTACATCGCGTCGATCAAGGGTATTCGTCCGGGTGCGGCGAGAAAAAGAATGAAGGAACTGTTAGAAATGGTCGGGCTGTCAAGATATAAGAACCGCAAGATGAAAGCGCTGTCCGGCGGAATGGCGAGACGTGTCGGAATTGCCCAGGCGATGTTGAATAATCCGAAGATCCTGGTGCTGGACGAACCGACGGCAGGACTTGACCCCAGCGAACGGATTCGTTTCCGTAACCTGATCAGCGAGCTTTCAGAAGATAGATTGGTACTGCTGTCCACTCATATCGTATCAGATGTGGAATTTATCGCGGAGCAGATCTTGTTAATGAAGGACGGAAAATTCTTTTATACCGGGACTTCCGAGGATCTGATCGCTTCGATGGGAAAAGACGTCTGGACCTGTACGGTTCCAAGACAAGATGTAAATCAGTATTTGCAGAAGTATCCGGTGGGAAATGTAAAGCATGTATCCGGCGGCGCAGAGCTTCGGATTCTCTCCGGGAATCCTCCGACGAAAAACGCAGCGCTGGAAGACGCCACTCTGGAAGACGCGTTTCTGTTATATTTTGGTGAGAAAGCGGGTGATGAGAATGTTGAGATATGAGATAAAGAAGTTCTTTTCAAAGACGGTTAATAGGGCGATACTGATCGTCGTGATTTTGATCGCGGCAGCGTATAGTTTCCTTGCGGCTGGAAGTATACGTTACACGGATGCCAACGGGGAAAATCCTGACGGAATCGGTAAAATAGCCGCCGGGCGTAAGCTTGCGGCAGATAAGAATCAATGGAAAGGGGAGTTGACGGCGGAGAGGATTGCCGATGTAGTACAAAGCTATAAGGGGCTTAGGCGGCAGTATCAGGGAGAGGTTCCGGATAATGAATACGGGAAAACGGTACAATCTTACTGGGATATTTTAAATTTTACAGCGAATGTGTATACGATGGAACCTAATTTTTTGCCGGATGTTATAGATCAGATATCTGAAGAAGACGTGAATTATATTTATGACATCTATGGGGATAATCTGCAGAAAGCGGCGGAAGAATACGGAGAAACGTCTGAGCAGGAAGAGTTTATAAAAGAGCAGTACGGGAAGTTAGAAATTCCGGTTGAGTATGAGGCGTACGATTCGTGGGAGACCATGCCCATGTATATACAGACCTACGTGATCATTTTGGCAGTCGTTATTGGATTTATGGCGGCGGGAATCTTTGACGAGGAGTTCCGCAATCATGCGGAGTTGGTGTTCTTCGCTGCGAAATACGGACGGTCAAAAGCGATCAGGAATAAAATTGCGGCAGGAATAATCACTGCAACCGCGGTTTACTGGACAGGGGTAGGGATTATGACGTTGATTTCATTTGGAATTATGGGGACGAGCGGTTTTCATATGCCATATCAGTTTGAGGATCCCGACAGTGTCTATGCGATGACTCAGGGGCAGAGGTATCTTCTGATCGTTGTGTGCGGCTACATTGCAAGTCTCCTTTCGGCGTCGGTAACGATGCTGGTAACGGCGAAGATGCGTACCGCGAAAGTGGCGGTTTGTATTCCGTTTTTCATGTTTTGCGTGATGCTTTTTATTGCACGGTCTCTTTCAGATGTTACCAGAGTCGTCTATTATACGACGGATGTGCTGACCAATGTTCTTCAGGCCGTGAAGGTTCCGACTCTTTTCCAGATAGGAGATTTTGTAATTCTCCAGATCCCGTTTGTGATGGTACTGTATTCTGCTGTTTCCATAATATTGCTGCCGTTTATATACAGAAGTTACTCGCGGTATGGATTGCATTAACAAAACTATTGATAACTTTACTGTAAATGTAGTACAATATAAAACAGTGCAATAATACACTAAGAAACTGTAGAATTATTTCTATACAGTACACCAGTACATCAAGTGCTTATTACTCAAGAATTATATGCAATGATGTACTAGAGCAAGGATATATGATCAAAACAGTAAAGGAGAGATTATCATGAAAGTAGTAGCGACAAAGAACGCGCCGGAAGCATTAGGACCTTATTCACAGGGGTATGTGCATAATGGAATCTTCTATTCTGCAGGACAAGTTCCTATCAATCCGGCAACGGGTGAAGTTGAGGCGGATACCATCGAGGGTCAGGCAGATCAGGTATGCAAGAATTTAGCCGCCGTTTTAGAAGCGGCGGGAACATCCTTTGACAAAGTCTTAAAGACCACCTGTTTCCTGGCGGATATGGGAGATTTTGCAGCGTTTAATGAGGTGTATGCAAAGTACTTTACATCTAAGCCTGCAAGAAGCTGTGTGTCGGTAAAGACATTGCCGAAGAATGTAAAGTGTGAAGTAGAACTGATCGCAGTTGTAAATGAGTAAGGTGATAGCAGAAAAGAGGTAGGAATTATGGCAGAAGAACAGCAGAACGGCTGCACTTCCTCTGATTGCGCCGGATGCGCGCATGCAGGATCATGCAGCAGCAAACCGCAGGATTTAAGAGAGCCTGCGAATCCGTTTTCCAAGATTAAGAAGGTTATCGCCGTTGTCAGCGGCAAGGGCGGAGTCGGCAAGTCCATGGTGACGGCGTCCCTCGCGAGAATGATGCGGGAGCAGGGATTTTCCGTCGGTATTATGGACGCAGACGTGACGGGACCTTCGATTCCAAAGATGTATGGGATTCATGAGAAAGCCCAGGGAGACGAGGCAGGTATCTTCCCATGTGAGGCGAAGGACGGTACGAAGATCATGTCCGTGAACCTGCTCCTTGAGAACGAGTCTGATCCAGTCATCTGGAGAGGTCCGGTTATCGCAGGCGTGGTTACCCAGTTCTGGACAGACGTTATGTGGGGAGAATTGGACTATCTGTTCGTGGATATGCCGCCGGGAACCGGCGATGTACCGCTTACGGTATTCCAGTCTCTGCCAGTGGACGGCGTCGTGATTGTGACTTCTCCGCAGGATCTGGTGCAGATGATCGTGAAGAAAGCATATAATATGGCAAAGGCTATGAACATCCCGGTACTGGGAGTCGTGGAGAATTACAGTTATCTGGTATGTCCGGACTGCGGAAAGAAGATATCCGTATTCGGTAAGAGCTGTATTGACGAAGTGGCAGGAGAGCTGGAACTTCCGATATTAGGAAAGATGCCGATTGACGCGGGGCTTGCGGAGGCAGTGGAGAACGAGAGATTCTATGAAGTCAGCAATGAGTATCTGCATGCTGCGGTAAATAAAATATAAAGTATAATGGACGGCGTAAGCGGCGGAAGAAGCCTGCTTACGCTATTTGTTTCCGCCTGTAAAGCCGTTATTCCCGCGGACAACGAGCCAGGCGGGCATGTTTGCATGCACATTTGGCGACTGCAGCGGGGGCTTTGATTTTCATATGAAGATAACTCAAGAAAAGCTTGGAATCTGGGAGGATATAAGGTAAAGTGTAGGTGGAGGTGTTAGTACGCATGTTTAAGATACTGATCGTAGAGGATGACAGAGTTATCGCCCGGACGCTGGCTTCACATTTGAGTAAATGGGATTATGAGACAAGATGTATAGATGATTTTAAAAATATTTTGGATGAATTTCTGAGATTCGATCCTCAGTTAGTTCTTCTGGATATTATGCTTCCGTTCTTTAACGGGTTTCACTGGTGCCAGGAGATCAGGAAGGTATCGGAAGTACCGATCATCTTCCTGTCTTCCGCCAACGACAATATGAATATCGTCATGGCGATGAATATGGGCGGAGATGAATTCATTGAGAAACCTTTTGATTTGAATGTGGTGACGGCGAAAGTGCAGGCAATGTTAAGACGGTCATACGCTTTCCAGGGAGCGATGAACGTGATGGAATATCACGGCGCCGTCCTGAACCTAAGTGATGCGACGCTGACGAATGAGGGGCAGAAGCTGGAGCTTACGAAGAATGAATTCCGTATCCTGCAGATTTTGCTGGAGAATGCAGGCAGGATCGTATCCAGGGACAGTATTATCACAAGACTTTGGGAAAGCGACGAGTTTATCGATGATAATACTTTGACAGTGAATATCGCAAGATTACGGAAGAAACTGGAACAGATCGGACTTGCCCGGATGATCCGGACGAAGAAGGGAATCGGATATATGGTGGAGTAGTAGCCGCATTATATCCGGCGGGAAGAGAATTCAGGAATGGGGATACGGACGAGATGGACACAAGAGTAACGATTGCTTTTTTGAAAGAGAGAAGGAGAGAGATTTGCTTTTCCGTCGTATTTGCGGGAATCTTTGCAGCAGTATCTTATCTCTATAATATCCGTAGGGACGCAGTAGAATATGCTTTCTTGCTGGCGGCAGTCTGGTTGCTGTTGTCTGGCGCGGCGGATTACCTGAAGTATGTAAGAAAGCATAGGAATCTTGCGGAAGCGGAGAAGAATCTTGCGGCGGGGATTGCAGGGATTCCGGAGGCGGATACCCTTCTGGAGAAGGATTACCAGAGAATCCTGTCAAGATTATACGAGATGAAGATTGAGACGGAATCAACAGGGCGGATTGTGAGACAGGAGATGATAGACTATTATGGGATGTGGGTGCATCAGATTAAGACGCCTATTTCAGCCATGCATGTTCTGATTCAGACGCTGGAAGGGATGCAGGTTACGGCATATGATTCCGAGGAAATTGGGGATACCTCAAGCTTAAGCGGAGCCGAGCATTATATAAAGGGTATGAAGTTGGAACTATTTAAGATCGAGCAGTATGTGGAAATGGCGCTTACGTATCTGAGGATGGAGGATATGTCCTCAGATCTGTCTTTTAAGCTCCGTTCACTGGACGTTATGATCAGGCAGGCGGTGCGCAAGTATTCCCAGATGTTTATATTAAAGAAGATCAAGCTTGAGTATGCGCCTGTGGAGACAGATGTATTGACAGACGAGAAATGGCTGGTATTTGTACTGGAACAGATCTTATCAAACGCATTAAAGTATACTAAGAATAGTGGGGAGCGCGGGAGGATTTCCATCTATATGGAGGACGGCGTATACGTGGAACAGGAAAATAATCCGGAGATAAATAGTATGAATAGTTCGGAGGAGACGGAGCGCTGCCTCGTGGTAGAAGATAACGGGATCGGGATCTCGCCGGAAGACCTTCCCCGGGTATTCGAAAAAGGATTCACGGGATATAACGGACGCACGGATAAGAAATCTACGGGAATCGGATTATATCTGTGCAAGTCTGTGATGGATAAGCTGCGTCATCAGATCTGGATTGAATCTGAAGTCGGAAAGGGTACGAAGGTGTATTTATCCCTTACGCGGAAGGCGATGCGGCATGAATAAGTTCAATTATTGATTGTTCCTGTAATAACTTCGCAATAACTGCAAGGTATGATAAACCTGCAATCTAAAACAGGGTTTTGACAGAGAAGGGAGCGAAGATTATGAACAAAACATGGAAGAGATTCAGAGTGATATTGACAGCGGCGGGGATGGCAATCTGCATGACGGCGGGACTGGGAATGGGAATCTACTGGTCCAGAGGACAGGCAGAGAAGACGGCGGTAGCGGCGGCAGCAAGGGAAATGGAATTCGAGTCCGGGGAGCCGGAAGAGATTGGCAGAGTATATCAGCCGCGAGCCGGTGAAGACAGTCTCTATAAGGATATTGTTTTAGACGAAGAGGTTGCAAAAGAGGTTTGTGATAGGTATAATCTTGATTATGACACGGTGAAGAGTAAGGATGTGACCCGTGAGATGCGCAATTATGAGGAGGCTCTGTGGCTGATCAAGGATATGGGAGACTGCCCGCTCCTGGGACAGGAGTGGGGAAAAGGAGCGTTCGCTTCGCTGCAGATGTATATCCAGGAGATTTATGCCTTTGGCGACGGGGAAGAAGTCGTAAGAGAGATGTGTAAGGAATACGGGATCGACCCGGATAAGGCGGTGATTTCAGATTTGACGACAGAGCAGTTGATAGAAGTCGGAGAGAAGGCTTTCGAGACATCCGATCATCCAAAGGGGTAAGGAATTGTGGCGGATATATTGATCGTAGAGGATGACAGGAGAATTAACGAACTCATCCGAAGAACTCTAACTATGACAGGACATATAGGGCTTCCGGCTTATTCCGGCCGGGAAGCCCTGTCTGTGCTGGAAGAGAAACGGATCGATCTGATCCTGTTGGATATCGGTCTGCCGGATATGGACGGCTTCGCATTGATGCGGCAGATTGCCAGGGAATTTAACGGGATTCCGGTGATCTGTGTGACTGCAAGAGACGAGGTTCCGGATCGGGTGAAGGGGTTAAAAGGCGGCGCGGAAGATTATATCGTGAAGCCTTTTGCCGTGGAAGAATTGCTTGCGAGAGTTCAGGTGGTGCTCAGGCGGTTTCATAAGGAACAAAGTATCTTCCATATTCATGACGTAGAGGTGGACCTGGCGGGCGCTGACGTGAAGAAAGAAGGGAAACATGTAGACCTCACTAAGCAGGAGTACGAACTCCTTAAGGTTCTGCTTCTGAATAAGAATATCGCGCTTTCCAGGGAACGTCTTCTGGAGCTTGCCTGGGGGATGGATTTCTATGGGGATGACCGTACTGTGGATGTGCATATTAGGAGACTTCGACAGAAGCTCGGTTTAGAGAATGAGATCAAGACTATATTCCGATATGGATACCGGTTAGAGTTGGAGAGATAAGATGCAGTTATGGAAGAAGAATTTTCTGGTAATTTATGGCATATTCCTTGTAGTTGTCAATGCAGGACTCTTTCTTTTGGATAATTATATTTCAAGGAATGAGGCGAGTCTGTGGATCGATCAGGCACAAAAAAGCGAGAGAAGTATCTATTATCTGGCCGCCGGGCTTAAGGAGGAAGAGATTAGTCGGATGTCCATGAATCTGAACGATGCGGCCGAAAGATACGAAGAATCAGGTATACTTATCCGAGTGCGCGTCAACGAATATATTGCGGCGGACCATTTTCCCATAGAACAGACGCCGGAAGAGGTATTGGAAGGGCCGTTGATTGAGGTCCGAAGGATCAGGGGAGAACGCTGGCTGGTTATTCAGGAGGCGGGAAGAGAAGGGGAAGATTTGATTGTGGTAGAGTATGCGCAGGAGTTGGAGGGTCTGTCGCGGATTCAGACGATAAGAATGTGGATATTCTGCGGAGCGGGATTGGTATTTTCAGGAATCATGGGATTATTCCTATATTATACCATGCGGCGGATCAACCGACCGATAAACCAGATTGCTCATGAGCTTCGGACGCCTCTCACCGGAATCCGTGGTTATGCGGAATATATGATGATGGGGAAGCTTTCGGAAGAAGATCAGTTTTTTGCCGCCGGTCAGATCGTGGAGAGCGCGAAGCATCTGGAGGACGTTACGGAGAAGCTGTTGATCATGGGAAATGTACGGGAAGGTGCGATTCGGATTGAAAGAATGGATATTGGGCAGATGTTTCTCAAAATAGAAGAAAAATATCCGATTGTCGAGACCGACTGTGGGTTAGAATTTCTGAACGGAGATAAAGCGTTAGTATTCTGCCTGCTTGACAACCTGACAGCCAATGCGGTCAGAGCCGGAAACAGAGTCAGAATCACGGCAAGCGAAGAAGGAATTCGTATCTGGAATAACGGGGAACCTATGGATGAGAAAATATTAAAGGATATCAATAGGGGGCAGGATCTGTCCGCGAGCCGTATGGGGAGGCATGGATACGGCATCCAGGTATGCCGGGAGATTGCCAAAGCACATGGATGGAAGCTTCGGTTTCGGTCGTCCAAAGAAGAAGGGACAGAAGTCTTTTGCCAGATTACCCCGGATATCAGAACCAATAATTTTAATGTATAGCAGAGGAGAAGTTGAATGTACGACCGTTTTAAAGGAAGGGTGTATAGTGTAGGAGATGGATTTTGTTACGAAGGAATAATTAAAGAAAATACTTCCAATAGCTATCATTTTGTGATAGATTGTGGCAGTCAGGCGCCTAAAAACAGGAAGCAAAAAGTAGGAGAATTATCAAGTACAACAGAATGTAATAGTCGGTTGAAGGAAATAACAGATGAGATAGTTAGTAATGGAGATCATATTGATTTGTTTATATTAACACATCTGCATGTCGATCATTATAACGGGATTAAGATGCTTTTTCAAAGCGGGATTCCGGATATGATTATAATGCCTTATTTATATCCGGAAGAAAGATTATGCTTAATAATAAATAACGATATGGATGACGATGATTCCCTATTTTTGGCAGATCCGTATACTACTGTTTTGAATTTGGCAAAAGAAAGTAATCCCGACGCGAAATTAATTTTGTTTAGAGGAAATGTAGACAACGTTGACGATGATGATCTTGATGACAGGCAGACCGACGACTCAATCGTATGGGGAGTACCATATGAAGATTCTGAATATATATTGGAGGTGGAAGATATCAGACTGTCTGACGCGGAAGTAGTAAGCGTCACCCAAAAGAATATAGAAATTTTTGACGGTATTTGGGTATTTAAATTTTTTAATTTGGAAATAGATAAAGCTGATATTGATGTATTAAAAAAAATAGTCGGAAAATTGACGGCAAAACACTTGTATAACAATATTGCTAGCCTAAAAAAACAGTATAAAAAGATTGCTAAAAATCTTTTTAATGATTTTAATAATACTTCAATTGTTACATATCATGCTCCGTTTCATAATTATAGTAGATGTGGGACTTTAATAACCGGAGATATTGACTTGAATCATAATATTGTTGATTCGATATTGGATTATTTTAATAACGAAATGGATAAAATCGGACTGTTTTCTATACCGCATCATGGATCTAAGGCAAATTGGAATAAAAAATTGATTGATAGCGGGGTTTTAAAAAGTAGCATATGTTTTGCTTCTACACATAATTATTACTCAAATAGAATGATGCCTGATATGATGTCTGATCTGAGATGTCAAAATATTTGTGCGTTAGTAGTAGATGAAAATCGTTTTAGTGAAATTGAGCAGATTATTGATAATTCATATTCTCCATACATTTTAAATAAAAGTCATAAAAACTATAAAATAGAGGCTTTGTTAGGAAAAGAGCCTGTAAGAATGATTATAATACGGCCATAAAAATTGGGCCGATGTTTGAGGTTATTCTCACAAGTCTGTCAATTCTACTTATGGAAAGCCAGATGTGCCGTGCCCAAAATGATTGTTTCCTGTGATTTGTTGTTCTGTGTTCTGGGGAATTACTTACAGAAAAATTAAAAAGAGTCGATAGTAGTCATAGATATATTTGAAATAACTATTTGATCGGAGGATTTATGATAGAGTTAAGAGGAAAATATAACGAAGCAAAAGTTTTTACCGACGTAGTAGACGAAGCGTCTATTTCGCAGGTGCTTCTTTTACTTAATCAAGAATTTGTGGTTGGAAGTAAGATTAGACTTATGCCGGATATTCACGCCGGATCTGGATGTACAATCGGTACTACTATGACTATTACAGATAAGATCGTACCTAATCTGGTAGGGGTAGATATCGGATGCGGCATGGAAGTTATTAAGATTAAAGAAAGAAATATGGAGTTACAAAAGCTTGATAAATTGATTTATGAAAGGATTCCGTCTGGATTTAATATTAGAGAAAAAGCTCATAGATATTTTAAGGAAATTAATCTGGACGACTTATATTGTTATAAACAGATAGACATAAGACGGGCCGAGAAGAGCATGGGGACATTGGGCGGTGGTAATCATTTTATAGAAGCTAATAAAGATAGCGAGGGGAATATTTATATCGTAGTGCATTCAGGCAGTCGCCATTTGGGATTGGAAGTTGCCAAATATTACCAAGAGGAAGGCTATAAGAAATTGAATGGATCGACACAAAAAGATATCGATGCTTTGATTATGGATTTGAAAGCACAGGGAAGACAGAAAGAGATTCAGAAAAGTATTGCTGCGTTGAAAAATACAAAGAGAACTAATATTCCTAGACAATTGGCGTACGTATCGGATGAATTGTTCTTACAATATATACATGATATGAGAATCGTTCAAAATTATGCCGAATTGAATCGAAAAGCAATGATGGATGAAATTGTAAAAGGAATGAAATTACATATTGTAGATCAATTTACAACGATTCATAATTACATAGATACAGATTCTATGATCTTAAGAAAGGGAGCTGTATCTGCAATGGATGGAGAAAAGCTGATTATACCTATCAATATGAGGGATGGTTCCTTAATTTGTATTGGGAAAGGAAACGATGAGTGGAATCAATCTGCGCCTCATGGAGCAGGGAGATTAATGAGCAGGTCGGCAGCGAAAGAATCATTTACGGTTTCAGAATTTAAGAAACAAATGGAAGGTATTTTTACCACGTCTGTTAACCGGGATACTCTGGACGAATGCCCGATGGCATACAAAGGGATTGATGATATTGTAAATAACATAGATGAAACGGTTGATATTAATAGAATTATAAAGCCAATATATAATTTTAAAGCGAGTGGGGATTAATGATTATAGAACAGGGGATAATATGATGAATAATTTCATGAATATATGATGTTGGATGTCAGAAAGGGATTTTTACTGTGATAGAGATTGATTATTTTATATCATTACCACAATTGCAGAAATTATCTGATTTTAAATTACGCCAGTTAATGTTGTGTGCAGAGTGTGAGATGAAAGAAATTACCCGTGCAAAATGTACGTATTATATGTGTGTTATGGAAAGCAATAGAAGAAATTACGATAAATGGCCGTGTGAAATGGATGTTATTTCGTATGTAGATATATATGATGAAGATAATAATGTGATTTTTGGATATGGCGATCATTATACGATGTATGTTATTAAGGGGGCGGTGTTGGTATATGACAATCAATGGATTCCATACTTATTTGGCAGCAATGAGGAAGATCCCATGTGTATTTGGAAATATTTCTGTGTGTCTAGAGATGGGATTGTCAGGTATAATGACGCTTAATGAATTGCGACAGTTACTGTATGGGACATTGGCAGATATAAACAGCTTTGTTTATTTTTACTTCCTTACAAAACTGTAAGAATAGAAGAGGAAAATGTCACCCAATTCGATGGAATGGCATTTCTTTTTTTATTATAATTATCCTTGTAAACAAGAAGAAATCAATAGACATAGTTGTGAAAGGACGGATATCTGATGGCATTGTTAGAAGTAAAGAATGTAAAGAAAATATACACGACCAGATTTGGCGGGAACCAGGTGGAAGCGTTGAGAGATGTGAATTTTTCTGTGGAGCCAAGGGAATATGTGGCGATTATGGGGGAATCAGGCTCCGGAAAGACGACGCTTTTAAATATTCTTGCGGCTCTTGATAAGCCGACCGGAGGCAAAGTCTATCTGAAAGGCAAGGATTTAAGTTCGGTAAGGGAGAAGGAGATCGCAGCGTTTCGCCGGCAGAATCTGGGGTTTGTGTTTCAGGACTTTAATCTTCTGGATACGTTTTCACTTAAAGATAATATCTTTCTTCCGCTGGTACTTTCCGGCAAGAAATACGAGGAAATGGCGAAGAGAATCCAACCGATTGCGCGGATGCTTGAGATCGAGGAGATCCTGGAGAAGTTCCCCTATGAAGTGTCCGGAGGGCAGAAGCAGAGAGCGGCGGTTGCAAGGGCGCTGATTACGAAGCCGCAGCTGATTCTGGCGGACGAACCAACAGGGGCGTTGGATTCCAGAGCAGCGGACGGGCTTCTGAATCTCTTCATGACGATCAATGAGGAGGGGCAGACAATCCTTATGGTGACGCACAGTGTCAAGGCGGCGAGTACTGCGAAGAGGGTATTGTTTATCAAAGACGGAGAAGTATTTCATCAGTTGTACCGCGGCAATCTTACCAATGAACAGATGTATCAGAAGATTTCCGATACGCTGACGGTATTGACGACAGGAGGTGACAGGGTTGAGTAGCTCTATCTATGGAAAACTTGCGTTTACAAATCTTAAGAATAATCGAAAGACCTATGTCCCCTATATACTCACATCAATCCTGACGGTGATGATGTATTATATTATGGATGCATTGTCGCGAAGTTCCAGCATCGTCGATCCAAGTCTTCAATCGGTTTTGTTGTGTGCAGTGGGGGTCATCATGATATTTGCCGTCATCTTTCTGTTCTATACGAACAGTTTCCTGATTAAGCGAAGGAAGAAGGAGATAGGCGTCTATAATATTCTTGGCATGGGGAAAAGGCATATCGCGCAGATGCTTGTAGTTGAAACCGTGGTTACGGCGGTAATCAGCATAGGCGCAGGACTGGTCTTTGGAATCATCTTCAGTAAATTCATGTATTTGGCGCTGATTAAGCTTCTGCACTATGACGTACGGATGGAATTCGAGGTATCAGGGACGAGTATTCGATATACATTGATCCTGTTTGTGGCGATATTTCTGATGACGCTGGTCTTTAATCTGTTTCAGATTCAGGTTTCTAATCCGGTGGAACTGCTTCACGGAGGAAATCAGGGGGAAAAGGAGCCAAAGACAAAACGGATTATGACGGTCTTTGGAGTGATCATGCTGGCGGTCGGATATTATATTGCGCTAACGGTAGAGCAGCCGCTGGCGGCGATTCAGGCATTTTTCGTAGCGGTGGTCTGCGTAATTCTCGGCACCTATGCGCTGTTTACGTCCGGAAGCATCGCTATTCTTAAGGGGCTTCGGAAGAATAAGAAGTTCTATTATCAGGCAAAGAATTTCAGCGCGGTGTCCGGGATGATCTATCGGATGAAGCAGAATGCGGTGGGACTTGCCAATATTTGTATCTTAAGTACGATGGTGCTGGTTATGATCTCTACAACCATTTCCCTCTATGTAGGAATGGAGGATGTGTTAAGGACGAGATATCCGAGAGAGTTCGAGGCGAAGACGAACGTCTCCTCGCCGGAGGCGGATCAGGCGATTGACAGGATCATTGAGGAAGAGATGGCGGACGCAGGAGTGGAACCGAAGTCTGTGCTTCGGTATCATGACGGGAGTATGACGGCTGTCAGGCAGGAAGACGGGTTTCAATTGCTGCAGTTTGGAAACTATGCAGAAGAGGATACGACGGAGATCATATTGATTCCGCTCGAGGATTATAATCGCATGGAGGGCGAAGAGGGATCTCTTGCGCCGGACGAGGTCTATGCATATAGTACAGGCGAAGACTGGGGCGGAGATTCTGTCAAGATAGGAGATAAGACATACCGTGTGACAAAGGAACTTAAGAATCTTCAGATTGATCCGAAGAACGCGCAGAATATGATGTCCAGTTATTTTTTCATCTTCTCCGACGCAGGGCAGATACAGGAATTGCTGGAAAATGTCTATGAAGACAGCGGTATGCAGGAAGATTGGGTAGAACAGGTATCTACAATCAATTATCGGGTGGTTTTTGATCTGGAAGGAGACGAAGAGGATTGCCTGAATGTGATGCGGGCCATACAGTCCAGAGTTGAAGGTGAAGTCAACGCCGCTTTCTGCGAGAGCAGAGAGCTTAGCAGGGAAGAATTCTATTACTTATACGGCGGGCTGCTTTTTATCGGTATTTATCTTGGAGCTTTATTTCTGATGGCGACGGTGCTGATCATGTATTACAAGCAGATTTCAGAAGGGTATGACGACAGAGAGCGGTATCAGATTATGCAGAAGGTGGGAATGAGTAAGCGCGAGGTCAAGGGAGCCATAAGAAGTCAGGTACTTCTGGTATTTTTTCTGCCTCTTGTAACGGCAGTCGTTCATATTACCGTGGCGTTTGACGTGATCACAAAGCTTCTGGCGGTACTGAACCTGACGAATGTTTCTTTATTCCTTTCATGTACGATCGCGACGGTAATCGTGTTCGCCGTATTCTATGGCATCGTATTCTCGCTGACGGCAAGGGAATATTATAAGATTGTGAATTGAACAAATTATATGATGCGCAGAGATATGGAATAGACTTTATCTTCTGCGCATGATATAATTCATACTGTAAGACAGCAGTACAGCGAAATATAGGAAGCAAAATATAGGAAGCGAAATATAGGAAGCAAAATATAGGAAGCAGAATATAGAAAGCAGAATATAGAAAGCAGAATATAGAAAGCAGAATACAAAAAGCGGAGGAGAAAACCATGACAAAAGCGGGAGAAAGAGAAGTAATAAAAGCAGAACACGTAGGCGGAGGAGCCGGATTCATTATGAAGGAAGCGCTGCTTAGTGTGCAGGAGCTGGGGGATCATTGCAGAATGTTCAGCAAAGTAACTATTCCGCCCAATTGCGAGCTTGGTCATCATGAGCATCATGGCGAGACGGAGACCTATTACATCCTGAGCGGGACAGGTATGTACGATGATAATGGTAAAGTCCTCCAGGCGGAAGCAGGAGACGTTTTCTTATGTAAAGACGGCGACGGTCACGGCATGAAGAATACCGGAACAGAGGATCTGACTTTCATAGCTTTGATTTTGAAGAAGTAGAAAATTCGCGCTGGAAGTAATTTTTTCAGTTTTTCTGCTTCTGGCATTGCCATTCATAATCAAACAATGGTATAATCAGAAGATGAATGCCAGGCAAGGTATGTCTGTGAATAAGCAACGAAAGAAGCAGGTGTCAGACTTGAAAAATAAAATCCAGAAATTTTCCAAAGGAGATTTTCAGTTATCACAACCTGATGTCATATTTGATGAGACCAATCTGGTACTCATTATCGGAGAAGGGGAAGTATATCGGGGGAATTTTACAATTAAGGCAGAAGGCGGAAGGAAGGTACGAGGGCTGGTCTACTCGTCTTCTTTTCGTGTGCATTTCAGGAATTCAGGGTTTGACGGAAATCCGGCAAAAGTAGAATTCACATATGACGGGAAAGGACTCAGACCGGGGCATGTGGAAGACGGTATCTTCACGGTGGTGTGCAACGGAGGGGAATATGAGTTATCAGTTACCGCGATTATCGAGAAACCGTATGTTATGACTTCTTATGGTAAGGTGCAGAGTACGGATGATTTCCGTAAGCTGGCGATCAAGGATTTTTCGGAAGCAGGGAGGCTGTTCCGTTCCAGAGAGTTCTATGAGATTCTGAAGTATGAGAACGAGCGTATCTTTTATCTGTATGATAATATGAGGAAATGGTTCCTGGGAGATCAGGCTCTGGAAGAATTTCTGGTGGGGATCAAGCAGAAGGAGTGTCTCTTCCTGACGCTTCCCGGAGAAGGAATGCTCTTTGAAGATCTGGCAGAATCGACGAAGGGGACGCTTACGATCGTGAAGAATACATGGGGATTCATGCCGATTCATATAGAACCGGAAGGGAAGTTTTTAAAGGTTCAGCGTTCGGAGATCAGCACGGAGGATTTCATCGGGAATGCTTATGAGATCGAATATGTGGTACGGCCGGAGTTTCTTCATGGGGGACGTAACTTTGGCGCGCTCAGATTCATTACGCCCTACGAGACTCTGACGTATGAGATTGAAGTGCTGCAGAACCAGAAGGAATACAGCGAGAACCGCAGGATGCCGGAACTCCTGGTCGCACAGATCCTGAAGGAATATATCGGATATGTGGCGGGAAGGATCGAACTGGATAACTGGATGGAAAGCGCGGTTGAGAAGATGATATCCCTTCGGAAGCTGAATCCGCAGAGCGAGATGTATCAGTTGATGCAGGCGCACGTATATCTGGTGGGGAACAGAACGGAAGAGGCGAAATGGATCCTTGAGAATTACAATTATAACCGGTTTGCGATCGGAAAGGATCCGATGACAAACTGTTATTATCTATATCTGACGGCGTTGGTGCGGGGGAAGAAGAACCATTCGGAACGTGTGTTGGACGAAGTCGGGAAGACTTATATGAGACATCAGGATTCCTGGCTGTTATTATCCATGCTTCTGGATCTGGATTCAAGATATAAGACGCCGTATAAAAGGATTGAATTACTGGAACAGCAGTATCAGTACGAGATGCACGGCGTGCTGTTTTACTTGGAGGCATACCAGTGTTACCAGGAGAGACCGACGCTTTTAAAAAAGTTAGGACGCTTCGAGATCCAGGTGCTGAATTTTGCGTCAAAATATCGTTTGATGACCAAAGAACTGGCTCTGTATGTGGCGAATTTTGCCAGTCAGCAGAAACAGTACAGCGATTCTATGTTCCGGATTCTGGACCGTATTTATAAAATATATGACGAACCTATGATATTAAATACGATCTGTACTTTGTTGATTCGGGGAAATAAAGTACAGAAACGATATTTTGTATGGTATCAGCGTGCGGTGGAGGCAGAGCTTAAGATTGCGCAGCTCTATGAATATTATATGATGACGGTGGATGAAGAAAGTGTAAAGGGACCGCTTCCAAAAGTGATCCTGCTTTATTTCATGCATGGAAATTCGCTTAATTATAAGAAGGCGGCGTTATTATATGCGAATCTGGCAATCTATGAGGAGCAGGCGGGAGATCTCTATCTGAATTACCGCGAACAGATGGTAGCGTTTACATGGGATCAATTGATGAAGAGGCATATCACGGAATCATTACGTGTTTTGTACAAGCGTTTCTGTAAACCGGAGGAGATGTCGGCGGATCGTATGGAGGCCATGCGTGATATCTGCTATTCTTATATGGTCTCAACCAAGGCCGTGAATATGAAGTGTGTTCTGGTGATCGAGAAAGACGGGGAGATCCGGCAGAGGGTTCCTTATGACGGAGAAGAAGGGACAGTAATACGGTTATATGATAAAGAGTCCAGAGTCGTATGGGAATCTGTAGAGGGAAGACATTATACAGATTCTATAGTGTACGAGACCCGGCGTCTTTTCTATGAGCCGCGTTTTGTGGAACTATGCCGTAAGTATGCCGCGACAACCGGCGTATGGGAGCAGGAGAATGAAAAAGAAAAGCCGACGTTCGATGGGGTGAAAGAAAAAGGGATTAACGCATTCGACGAGAAGGATGTATTTCGGCTGTGCAGCAGGAAGATTCGGGACGATAACTACGAGGAAGATGAATTCCTTAGTTATCTGAGTTTCGAACTGTTCAAGAGGCAGCAATTTGACAAGGTAACCCTGATGTATCTTGCAAATTATTATTGCGGTCCTACAAAGAATATGAAGATGCTTTGGAAGGTTTTGAAGGAAAATGAGATTCCTGCCTACAAGATCAGCGAACGCATTATTACACAGATGCTGTTCTCGGAGAATCTGCTCCAGGAAGAGTGTATTTTTGAGGACTACTATCGGTCGGATAATGTCTATTTCCGTCTGAAACAGGCATATCTTGCGTACGTTTCCAGAGAATACGTGGTATGCGCAAGGGATCTGGAATCAGTTGTATTTGATATTGTTGCGAGCGAATGTGACGAGAAGGAAGACCTGCCGGATATCTGTAAGATCGCGCTTCTTAAATATTATTCGGATCATGATTATACGGCGGCGCTTGAGGTGGTGCTTCATCAGGTATTAAGAGAGATGTGCGAGAAGCAGATTGTGTTCCCCTACTATCTGAAATATAAGGAAGAGTGGTTAAGGGAACTGCAGCTCTATGATAAAGTCATGGTTTCGTACCAGGCAAGACCGGGAAGCAGAGTGACGCTGTATTATAAGATGAAACACGGAATTCGCGATGAATTGGGGTATCAGAACGAGGTTATGATGCCTGTATATGAGAATCTATATGTAAGACAGTTTGTGCTGTATAATGATGAGTCTATCAATTATTATTTCATTGAGACCAGGGGAAAAGAGGATATTATAACGGAGAAAGAGATCCTGAAGAACGAAAGAGAAGTGACGGAGTCGGGCAAATACGGACGCCTGAACCGTATGGCGGATATGGCGACTATTTCACGTAAGAAAGCGATGATGGAATATAAAGAAGAGGAGATTATGGCGAAAAGACTTTTTAAGGTCTATTAGTATGAGAGGAGGGGAGGATAATGAAGAAAGACGTAATTCTGGGTTATGATCTGAATGAGAAGTATTGTCAGATCAGTTTCTACGACGAGACGAAGGAAGAACCAGAGACGATGGAGACAGAGACAGATAATTATCAGATTCCCCTGATGCTGGGTTATTATAAAGAAAAATGGGTTTACGGAAAAGAGGCAAAGAGGCTGGCCGCTCTTCAGGAAGGTATCACTGTGACGGATATTTTTGAAAAGGCTGTCCGGCAGGAGAAGGTAAAAGTCGGCGCAAGAAAACGTGACGGGGTCTGGCTGCTGGCCAAATTTATTAAATTGACGCTTGAGGAGTTTGAGGAGATAAGCTTTATTACGTTTTCCGTACCTTATACGAATATTGATATGTCTAAGATGTTAAAAGGGATTGGCCATTATCTTGGAATACCGAAGGAGCGGGTCTGTGTCCAGGACTATAAAGAAAGCTTCTGTCAGTATATGTTCTATCAACCAAAGGAATTGTGGCAATATGAATCCGCGCTGTTTTATTGCGACGCCCAGGAGATCCGGGCTTATATGCTGAGAAGACTGAATACGATCGGCGTGAAGGAGCGGGAATTATTCGTGACGGTGGAAGAGGTTGCAAACGCGCAGATGAGAGAATTGGCGGCGATCTATCCGATCTTGAATAAGGATCAGGAGCAGGATGCGGACGACAGGTTCAAGACTTTTATACAGAGTGTCTTCGAGAAAAAGGTGGTTTCTTCGGTGTATCTGACCGGAGAAGGATTTGAAAATAACTGGTATCCCAATTCATTAAAAGTGCTGTGTAACGGAAGACGGGCGTTTATCGGCAATAACCTGTACAGCAAAGGCGCGTGCTATACTTCTATAGGAAAATGTAAGGAATATCATGACAGCCCTGTTTATCTGGACGAAACGAAGATGACGGAGCAGATCTGTCTGCGTATGCGGGTCAACGGACAGGAAGGTTGGTATCCGATCGTATCATGGGGAACCCATTGGTATGAGGCGGACGGACAGTGGGAAGTTATCCTTGAGGATACTTCGGATATAGAGGTTCATGTAGAGACGCTGGCGGGAGAGGAACTCCAGGTGGAGAAGGTGTCTCTTGAAGGGCTTCCGGACAGGAGAGACTATTCCCTGCGGGTACAGATTGAAGTTCTGTTCGTGGATGAGAAAACCTGCAGGCTTTCGTTCAGGGACGTGGGATTCGGTGAGTTCTTCCCGGCGACAGGATTTCATGTGGAGAAGATAATTCATTTAGGAGGAAGCAATGGGCAGTTTAATTCTATGTCATAGAAAAAGAGCAAGACAGCCTTATGTGATAGCCAGAATCCATATGCGAGTCTATACGATAGAAGAATTGTGTTATTATATATGCAATAATCTCTATCTGATTGATTACACTCTGGTGAACAGGCAGTTATGCAACTGGATCGACAAAGAGTTGGAATTGTCGGAACTTGCGGAGCAGCTCAGGGAAGAACTGCGGCAGAATTGTACGATGGAACAGTTTGTACTGACGATATTGAGAGAATCCACAATCTACGCTTCGGGTGATATCAATAAGATACAGGGGATCCTGGAGCACCTGCAGAATCTGCGGGATGTGGAGCGCATGAAGTACAAGGCGGACAGTCTGCAGAGAAGCGGGGAATATGAGACGGCGATATTGGTCTATCAGTCTATTATTAACAGTGAGTGGGACAATTCGGTGAGTAAGTTGTTCTATGGAAGAGTCTACGCGAGCCTGGGGGCGGCGTACGGACAGCGATTTCTCTATGAAGAGGCGGCAAGGGTATATCTGGAGGCGTATCGTATCTGCGGAGATATGGAACTTCTGAGGACGTATCTGTATTGCTGTTACCGCGCGCTGCCGGAGGATCAGTATGTAAAGATGCTGTCGGGTAATTCGACGTTCCTGAATATGGATTCGGCCATGAAGGAGGATATCCGGGAGATTCAGAGGGGCATTGACGTGGACATACCGGAGGAGCAGTTTGAACAATGGAAGAAGGAATACCGTAAGATCAATAAGAGCCGTATTGCGGGGTAAGATGAACGCCGGAATACCAGGATCAGACGTCTGGTATTTGCAGAAGTCAATGAAAGAAGAAAAGGAGAGGAAGATATATGAGTTACGATAAGTATAACAGTCCGCTTTCGGAGCGGTACGCGAGCAAGGAGATGCAGTATGTATTTTCACCGGATAAGAAATTCAAGACCTGGAGAAAGTTATGGATTGCCCTCGCGGAGACAGAGAAAGAGTTAGGGCTTGGGATTACGGACGAGCAGATCGAAGAATTAAAAGCACATGCAGAGGATATTAACTACGAAACGGCGAAAGAGAGAGAGAAGATCGTACGCCATGACGTGATGTCCCATGTGTACGCGTATGGGGAGCAGTGTCCCAAGGCCAAGGGAATTATCCATCTAGGAGCAACTTCCTGCTATGTGGGAGATAATACGGATATGATCATCATGTCCGAGGCTCTTGAGATTGTAAGAAAGAAACTGGTGAATGTAATCTCTGAGCTTGCGAAATTTGCCGATGAATATAAGGAACTTCCGACTCTTGCCTTTACGCACTTTCAACCGGCGCAGCCGACGACCGTGGGGAAGAGGGCGACTCTCTGGATGCAGGAATTCGCTATGGATCTGGAGGATCTGGAGTATGTGAAGGGAACTCTTAAACTTCTTGGCTCGAAGGGGACGACAGGAACCCAGGCAAGTTTCCTGGAACTTTTTGAAGGAGATCAGGAGACGATTGATAAGATTGATCCGATGATCGCCAGGAAGATGGGATTTGAGACTTGCTATCCGGTATCCGGACAGACATATTCACGGAAAGTGGACGCCAGGGTCTTGAATGTATTGGCGGGAATTGCGGCAAGCGCCCATAAGTTCTCCAACGACATCCGTCTGCTCCAGCATCTGAAGGAGGTAGAGGAGCCGTTTGAGAAGACCCAGATCGGTTCTTCCGCTATGGCGTATAAGAGAAATCCTATGAGAAGCGAGAGAATCGCGTCTCTTTCCAGATATGTAATGATCGACGCGCTGAATCCGGCGGTGACTTCAGCGACACAGTGGTTTGAGCGTACGCTTGATGATTCGGCGAACAAACGTTTAAGCGTGCCGGAGGGATTTCTTGCGGTTGACGGGATTCTGGATCTGTGCCTGAATGTTGTGGACGGACTTGTAGTGTATCCGAAGGTGATTGAGAAGCGATTGATGTCAGAGCTTCCGTTCATGGCGACGGAGAATATCATGATGGATGCGGTAAAGGCCGGCGGAGACCGTCAGGAGCTTCATGAGAGGATTCGTGAGTTGTCTATGGAAGCGGGAAGGAATGTAAAGGAGAAAGGATTGGATAATAATCTCCTTGAGCTTATCGCCGCCGACCCGGCGTTCAATCTGACGCTGGACGAGCTAAAACAAACTATGGATCCGGCAAAATATACAGGACGCGCGTCCATCCAGGTGGAGGCATATCTTAGAGATGTGATCCGTCCCCTTCTTGAAAAGAATGAAGACGTACTTGGGATGAAAGCGGAGATTCATGTGTAATAAAAGGCAAAAGCGATTGCGGATGATAAATGTGTCATCCGCAATCGCTGCATAGTCTTTGACTTCAGTTGAATATTCTTAAAGATATCTATCTGAATATAGGAAAAGAAAGAAAGTATGTAACGAACGCCTCGCAGAAGAATACGACTGCACAGCAAAGCGCGGCGATTCCAACCATATTGACTTTGCGCCATGCCGCGATTATTCCGGCAATAAACGCAAGAATTCCGGCAATCGGTATCTGAGGGGCGGTAAGGATAGCCGGGAACGTCATGACCGCAAGCGTCACATAGGGTACGTAATATAAGAAGGAACGTATAAAGCGGTTTTTGATTTTTCCCCGGATCAGAGTGAGCGGAAGCACGCGGATCAAAAAAGATACGGCGGCAGCCGTCAATATATAAAGATAGATATTGTGAGTCATTGTGCTGCCACCTCCTGGTTTTCATTCGGCAATGAAGCGTCTTCCGGGTCTTCCTTAACCGGGAAAAAGAACGCGGCGATTCCTGAGATCAGTATGGTAAGAAAGCTGATCTTCAGACTATCCGACAAAGCGGCAAGCGACGGAATCTTTGAGACCAGGAAGCTTACCAGGAAGCTTGCGGTTACTACGCCGCCTACGATTTTATCTGTGTGCGCGGCGGGGATAATAACGGCGAGGAACATACCGTAGAGCGCGACGCTTAGGGCGCTGACTGCGGCTGTCGGCAGGATATTGCCGGCGATGATCCCCATAGCGGTGCCGGCGGCCCAGCTTGGGAGGGCGATTGCCATGGCTCCGTAATTATAGCAGGGATTTAAGCTGCCTGCGCGGGCGATGCTGATTCCGAAGATCTCGTCTGTGATTCCAAAGCCGACGAGAAGGCGGTGGAACAGAGATGTGTCTGGCGAGAACTTTTGGCTTAAGGCGCAGCTCATCAGCAGATAGCGGATATTGGTTACGAGGATGACGAACGCCATCTCGAAATAGGGAGCATTTGCCATGATTACTGTGAATTCAGCATATTCCCCGGCGGAAGCATGGTTAAGTATACTGGATAAAAAGCCCTGGAAAGGATTCAGGCCGGCGTTTCTCGCTACAATACCAAGAGAAAATGCGACGGCAAAATATCCCAGCGCAATAGGGAATCCGTCGTGGATTCCATTTTTTAATGCATTTCTATTACGATTCATCTATAGTCTCCGAATAATTATCTTTTGATTGATTTTCAGTATATCACTTGGTATTAAAAATCTCAACAATTCTTAGCTTAGATTAAAATTTTTTTTGTTTTTTTGTAACAAAATAGTAAAAAGGGAGTCTACTTAACAGAAAACATAAAAGAGACGGAAACGAAAAGGAGGTGGGATGCATGGAGTTTGAGGATATATATAAGAGATATTACAAAGACGTATATTATTTTCTGTTGTCTATGAGTAGTAATCCGGAACTTTCGGAAGAACTGACTCAGGAAACGTTCTACAGAGCATTTAAGAACATACACAAGTTTAAAGGAAAATGTAAACTTAATTCATGGCTTTGTCAGATCGGCAAAAACACGTATCTGTCCTGGGTAAAGAAGCAGAAGCATCTGACTGACATTTCGTCGGAAGCAGAAGATTCTGCCGGAGCAGGAGTGAAACAAGGGGATGGCAGAAACGCTCCGGAGACGCTGTGTATCCGCAAGGAAGAGGCGTTATCTGTCTACAAGGTGCTGCATCTTCTGCAGGAGCCTTATAAGGAGGTGTTTACCCTAAAGACATTAGGCGAGTTATCCTACAAAGAGATCGGCGAGATCTTCGAGAAGGGAGAAGGATGGGCCAGGGTGACTTACCATCGGGCAAAGTTAAAGATTCAGGAAAGAATAAAGGAGGTGCCATAATGAAGAAAGAATGTGCAGTCGTACAGGATCTATTGGTTCTTTATGAAGACGATGTATTGAAGGAAGAGAGCAGGAGGATGGTGGAAGAGCATATACAGGGCTGTGAGGAATGTATGCAGGTATATGAAAATGCAGGGAAAGAGCTTCCGGCTATGGAGGCTGTATCCGGATCCTCCAGGGAAGAGCAGGAAACCGCGGCAAATCAGGTTATGAAAAGATTGATGAAGATGAGCAGTCAAAGGATTGTCGGGGGTCTGCTTCTGATTGTTCTGATCATTCTGATCATCATCACAGTGGGAGGAAATATCTACGACAACGTGACGGAAACAAATTGGGGCCTTTCCGCCGTCTACCTGCTGCCGACGGAAGATATTTCTGTAGAGGAACTCTATACCTTGAAAAGCGGAGATATTTATTGCAGATTGAAGTCCGATAAGAAAGTGAACGCATGGCAGTTCATGGACTGGGGAACGCCGGAAGGAAAGCTGCTTGAGAGTACTGACGACGCTGTAAAAGAATTGAGGATTCGAGAGGCGGAGCCATGGGAAAGAAAAAATTGCGACGCTTATGATTCAGTGTTCATATTTACGCTGGAGCGGCATGGAACTTCTGAAAAAGACGGATCTTCGATTGTTCAGAGATGCAGGGAAATTAATATATACGGTAAGACGAAGAAGGATAAACTGACGATCTGGGAGAAAGGACAGATAGTGAAGGAAGCCCCGGAAGAAGTTGAAAAAGAGGCAATTCAGAAGTATGTTGAAAACGGCCAGATGGCAAAAGCAGTCCGGGAATGTGAAATGATGGGATGGGATGATTATGAGGAGATATTCGAAGGATTCTATAGTTCGGTGATTCAGGGCGACGAGGGAGAAGGAGTATTTGAACTGGAGGGAGGTTCAGTAATGTAGCCTTTTGTGCAAAATTATTGATTGTTGCGTATCGAGTGTATATAATAATAGAATGCGGATGTGAATAACTATGTCTGATAACCGGGCAGAGGAAGATAAGGAGTGGGGCGCAGATGAAATTAATGAAGACAGAAGATGCGGAAGGACAGGTATTATGCCACGACGTTACGCAGATTATCAGGGGAGAGACCAAAGACGCGGTATTCCGAAAAGGTCATATCATACAGAAAGAGGACATTCCGGCGCTCTTAAGTATCGGCAAAGACCATATCTATATCTGGGAGAATCATGAGAATATGCTGCATGAGAACGAGGCGGCGCAGATTCTCTGTGATATCTGTAAGAATGATTATATGAGGTCGACGAAGGTCAAGGAAGGAAAGATAGAGTTGATTGCAGAGTGCGACGGATTATTAAAGATCGACCGGGAAAAATTAAATCAGATCAATTCGCTGGGTGAGATGATGATTGCCAGCCGCCATGGAAATTTTCCGGTGAAAAAGGGGGATAAGTTAGCCGGTACGAGAATTATTCCGCTGATGATCGAGAAGGAAAAGATGGAGCGGGCGAAGGAAGCCGGCGGCGGAGAGCCGATCTTTACGATTCTTCCGTTTCAGAAGAAGAAAGTTGGTATCGTCATTACAGGAAATGAAGTGTTTCACGGACGGATTCAGGATACGTTTACTCCGGTAATCCTGGAAAAGCTCTCGGAGTACGAGGCAGACATTGTCGGGCATGAAGTCGTCGACGATGAGCAAGAGCGTATTGCCGGGTGTATCAGGAAATTAATCAGGAAGGGGGCGGATCTTATTATATGTACGGGCGGGATGAGCGTGGACCCGGATGACAGGACGCCGTCTGCCATCCGTAATTCGGGAGCCGACGTGGTTGCATACGGGGCGCCGGTACTTCCGGGCGCCATGTTTCTTCTGGCGTATTATGCGGTAAGACATGTCGTGTTGCCGGCCGAAGGGAGTAGATCCGGAGGGGAATGCAGTCATAAGATTCCTGTTATGGGACTTCCGGGATGCGTTATGTACGCGAAGCGTACGATTTTTGATCTGGTGCTGCCAAGAGTGATGGCAGGAGAGATACTTGAGAAAAAGGAGCTGGACGTCTTAGGCGAAGGAGGTCTGTGTCTGTCTTGTCCGGTTTGTACGTTTCCTGACTGCGGGTTCGGTAAATGATGGTCTTTGAGAATTGCGCGGGGATAGGACAAACCATATTAGATGTAATTCCGGAGGCAGATGATGCGAGATCAATACCAGAGAGAAATTGATTATGTGAGAATATCGGTAACCGACCGCTGTAATTTCCGTTGTCGATACTGTATGCCCAGGGAGGGAGTAAAGTTCGCGGACCGCAGTGAGATCATGACCTGTGAGGAGATCCTGCGATTCTGCAGGGCAGTTTCCGGGATCGGAATACATAAGGTAAAGATAACAGGAGGAGAGCCGCTTGTACGCAGAGGAGTCTGTGATTTGATCCGTGAGATTCGGCGGATTCCGGGAATCGAGTCCGTTACTCTTACGACGAATGGAATGCTTCTGGGCGAATATCTTCCTGCATTAGAAGATGCAGGTCTGACAGGAATAAATGTCAGCCTGGATACCCTGAATACAGTGAAATTCCGCCGGATTACAGGGACTGATGGATTCTCAGAGGTATGGAAAGGGATCTGTAAAGCGGTTAAGACATCGATACCTGTGAAGATTAACTGTATTCCTATGCGGGAATGGAATGAGGACGAACTTGCGGACATGGCATTTCTTGCAAAGCAGTTTCCCGTCATGGTGCGCTTTATTGAAATGATGCCGATGGGAAAGGGAAGGGATTATACGGGGATTCCCCAGGAAGAAGTGAAGGATATTCTGCGGAAGCGGTTTGGAAAAATGGCGGCGGCAAAGGGCAGGTTTGGAAACGGACCGGCGGTCTACTATGAGCTTTCGGATTTTCAGGGAAAGGTAGGCTTCATCAGCGCTGTAAGCCATGAATTCTGCGGCGCTTGTAATCGTATCCGTCTGACGGCCGACGGGATATTAAAGCCCTGCCTGAATTACGCGGGCCGGGTGAATCTCAGGCAGGAGATGAGAAGCGGGATCACGGATCAGGAGCTTCGATATCTGGTTAAAGAAGCAATCTATTGGAAACCAAGACGTCATGGATTCGGGGATGAAGCGGAGGAAGAAATTAAGGAAAAGCGCCGGATGGCGGGGATTGGAGGATAAGGATGGGGATTGTAAGAGCGGTCTGTACCAGTGATAGGCGCGGAATTCAGAAGGTGAATGTAGGAACGGCAGAATTTCAGGAAGGGTTTGGTATCTGCGGGGATGCTCACGGCGGCGACTGGCACAGACAGGTAAGTCTTCTGTCGGCAGAGAAGATTGAGGAATTCAATCGAAGAGGGGCGGGAGCAGAGCCAGGGGCATTTGGGGAGAACCTGGTGGTAGAGGGATTTGATTTTAAGAATCTTCCAGTGGGGACCAGATTCCGGTGTAATGATGTGATCCTGGAGACGACGCAGATAGGGAAGGAATGTCATACACATTGCCGGATTTATGATAAGATGGGGGAATGTATCATGCCGACGCAGGGAGTATTCGCACAGGTTATCCATGGAGGAAGGATATCGGCAGGAGACGAGATGGAGATTTTGGAAGAGACGGACGGCAGATATACGGCTGCGGTTGTGACGCTGAGTGATAAAGGAGCGCGGGGAGAACGGGAGGATACCAGCAATCCTTTGATCTGTGAGATGATGGAAGAGGCAGGATACCGTGTCGTCGAGAGATTATTGCTTTCTGACGAGCAGGAAAGGATTGAGAAGGAACTGATCAGGTTGTCGGACGGAAGGCAGGTTAATCTGATCCTGACAACCGGCGGAACCGGATTCTCAGAGCGCGACTGCACGCCGGAAGCTACGATGGCGGTGGCCACGAGAAACGCGCCGGGGATTGCGGACGCAATCCGCATGCATTCCCTGACGATTACAGGGAGGGCAATGCTTGGCAGAGGCGTTTCTGTAATCCGTAATAAGACGGTGATCGTGAATCTTCCGGGAAGCAGGAAGGCAGTGAAGGAAAGTCTGGAATATGTCCTGCCTCATCTGGAGCATGGAATACGGATATTGACGGGAGACGATTCGGATTGCGGCGGAAAGTGAGAACTATACCGAGTTTTTAATTCAGACGAGGAACAGGCTGAGGAACAGATTGAGGTAGTATGATGGAAGCTGTGGGAAAGATTTTAGAGGGATTAGACTGGAGTCCACTGTGGATCTCTTTGAAAACGGGAGCGGCGGCGACGGTTTTTTCTTTTTTTCTGGGGATATTTGCCGCAAGGAAGGTGATCAGGATGGCGCCGGGAAGAAAGGCGTTTATAGACGGAATTCTGACGCTTCCGATGGTGATGCCGCCTACGGCGGCGGGGTTCTTCCTCTTGCTCTTATTCAGCAGGAGAAGACCGCTGGGAATCTTCTTATATGAGAATTTTGACGTCAGAGTAGTGCAGACCTGGCTTGGATGTGTAGTCGCGGCGACAGTGATTGCGTTTCCTCTGATGTACCGGAATGCCAGGGCGGCGTTTGAGCAGATCGATGTGAATCTGGTCTATGCGGGCAGGACGCTAGGAATGTCGGAGGTGCGGATATTCTGGAAAGTAGTGGTTCCGACCGCGGGACCTGGGATTGCCTCCGGTACGATACTGACGTTTGCCAGGGCGCTCGGCGAGTATGGGGCGACGTCCATGCTTGCAGGAAATATTCCCGGCAAGACAGGGACGATTTCCCAGAAGATCGCCATGGTGATTCAGGACGGCGATTACGTGACGGCGGGAATCTGGGTTGCGGCCGTGATATTGATCGCGCTTGCGGCCGTGGTACTGATGAATCTGATTGCAGGAAAACGGATGAAGACGGTAAAGCGGTGGTAAATAGATCGTCGGACAGGAAAGGGAGATCGGATGAACCTGACAGTAGATATAAAGAAAAGTATAGGGGATTTTCATATGGATGTCCGGTTCCGGAGCAAAGCTTCCCGTATCGGAATTTTAGGGGCGTCCGGATGTGGAAAGAGTATGACGCTGAAGGCTATTGCCGGGATCGAGATTCCGGACGCGGGAGAGATTGTGATAAATGGACAGGAATTCTATCATTCCGGACACAAGGTTAATATAAGGCCTCAGAAGCGTAATATAGGATATCTCTTTCAGAATTATGCGTTATTTCCTACGATGACGGTGGAGAAAAATATTGAAGCAGGTCTGAAAGGGAGAAAGCGGGAGAGACAGAAGAGGGTGGATGAGATGATCCGAGTCTTTCGGTTGGACGGGTTTAGAGACCGCCTGCCGGGAGAGTTGTCCGGCGGGCAGCAGCAGCGCGCGGCGCTTGCAAGGATAATGGCATATGAGCCGGATGTGATTCTGTTGGACGAACCCTTTTCGGCGTTGGATATGTCTCTCAAGGACAGATTACAGCAGGAACTGGCGGAGATGCTGTCAGATTACAGGGGGATTGTGATCCTTGTATCCCACAGCAGGGATGAGATTTATCGCTTCAGTGAAGATCTGATTATTATGGATCGGGGATCGGCGGTTGCTTTCGGGAATACGAAAGAGATCTTCGCCAATCCCGGTACGAAAGAGGCGGCGCGTCTGACAGGGTGCGGGAATATCTCAAAGATCCGTCGGATTGACGCCCATAGAATAGAAGCGATTGACTGGGGAGTAGAAATTACTCTTATAAGAGAGATCCCGAAAAATATTTCTTATGTAGGATACCGTCAACATGATTTCCTTCCGGTCTGGGGAGAGCGAAAAGAGAACTGCGTCAGGCTGCGGATTGCGGGATACGCCGAACTTCCCTTCGAGAAGAAATTTTATCTGACGCCGGAAAACGGGGAAAGTCCTCAGATTCCGGGGGACGGGGGACTGTGCTGGTTTCTGCTGAAGGAGCAATGGGGAATGATGAAGGAAAGAGGACTGCCGGACTATCTGCAGTTTCAGGAAGAACAGTTGTTATTGCTTTCGTGAAATTATGCTTGACTTTATGGCGGTGACATGGGTTATAATTGGTTTCGGAAAGTTATGCGGATAAAATATAGCGGCAGGTGTAGAAAAGTTATGGAGAAAGATTTAACAACCGGAAGTGTGTTTAAAAATATTGTTTCTTTTTCGTTACCGTACCTCTTTTCCTATTTTTTGCAGACATTGTATGGAATGGCGGATTTGTTTATCATTGGTCAATTTAATGGTGTGGACAGCATTACAGCGGTTTCGGTGGGAAGTCAGGTTATGCATATGCTGACTGTTATGATTGTCGGACTGGCGATGGGTTCCACTGTGACTATAGGTAAGGCAGTCGGGGCAAAGCAGTTTAAAAAGGCGTCTCTCACCGTGGGAAATACGATAACTTTATTTATGGGCGTGGCCGTAGCAGTGATGACAGCGCTTCTTGTTATGGTAGAGCCGATCGTGGGATTGATGTCTACTCCTGCGGAGGCGGTTTCCGAAACAATTCTTTATCTGACGATTTGTTTTATTGGTATCCCGTTTATTACGGCGTATAATATTATCAGTTCAATTTTTCGGGGACTGGGAGATTCTAAAAGCCCTATGCGTTTTATTGCGGTAGCGTGCGCCGTGAATATCCTGTTGGATTATCTTTTTATCGGCGTGTTTCATATGGGGGCGGCGGGAGCGGCGCTGGGCACCGCTTTATCCCAGACGGTCAGTGTGATCGTGGCGTTGACTGTAATATTTAAGAAAAAGACGGGAATTGAGCTGAAAAGGGATGATTTTAAGCCTCAGTCCAAAACAATGGGTCAAATGCTGAAAATTGGCATTCCGGTTGCGCTGCAGGATGGATTTATCCAGATTGCTTTTATTGTGATTACTGTTATTGCGAACCGCAGAGGGCTGAACGATGCCGCCGCGGTGGGAATAGTGGAGAAAATCATAGGCATAGTGTTCCTGGTTCCGTCTACTATGCTTTCGACGGTTTCCGCCCTTTCCGCACAGAACATCGGCGCAGGGAAGCATGACCGGGCGGCGGGCATACTGCGTTATGCGGTTCTTATTACGGCAGGGTTCGGTCTGATTGTGTCTGTTGCCGTTCAATTTGCCGGGCCGGGTATTGTAGGAATGTTTACGGATGATGCAAAAGTTATTGTGTTGGGAGACCAATATCTGCGGGCGTATATTTGGGATTGTATGATCGCGGGCGTACATTTTAGTTTCAGCGGGTATTTTTGCGCCTATGGTTTATCGGGAATTTCGTTTTTACATAATGTATTATCTATCGTGTGTGTCCGTGTTCCCGGCGCGTTCCTGGCGTCAAAATATTTTGCCGATACGCTTTATCCCATGGGACTGGCGGCGCCCGGAGGATCTTTACTGTCTGTGGTCGTGTGCGTAGTCGCTTTTCGATTGCTGAGAAGAAAGGATATGCTTTAACATTAAAAGAAGGGGCGCCGCGCCCCTTCTTGTTTTAGACAGATCTTCAATTAAGTGTGGAGATTCGTATTTTCTATTATATATGCTTTTAGATTCTGAACTACGGGAGCCTGATACACATTCTTCAAAACAGCCATGTAGATAACTCTTTCCCAGGCCGGTTCTGTGATCTCAATTATCTTGACAGGCATATGATCTAAGATCGACATCCGGGGAACTACTGCGATTCCCAGTCCGGCGCTTACAAGACCGGCTATGGCTTGTTCCTCTTCGAGGAAATAATCGGCTTTGGGCGCGCCGCCGCATTGTTCGAACAGTTTATCAATGACGGGCCGTAATCCGCTGTGATGTGAGAAGCATATCTGCGGATAGGGCAGAGTCTCGCGAAGATCGACGGTATCGTGAGTCGCAAGAGGATGGCTGTTCGGAACGATCAGAACCAATTCCTGGCGGTCAACCGGAACGAAGTCAATCGACGGTTCATTTTCCGTCTTGGAACAGAAAGCAATATCATATCTCCTGTCTTTTAGATCCCGGATAATATCTGCCGTAAGGTTCGTAGAAGTATGAAAGTAAAACTGGATGTTCTTTGACGAATGAATATCCATAAACCTTTTCACATACTTTGGTACGGTGTCGCCAAGGATGCGGAGCATTCCAATATCAATTCGTCCTTCTCCCAGTCCGGCAAGTCGGAGTCTTTTGACGCTTGAGTCTAATTTATCGAGAGATTGCTCGATATCAGTCAGAAATGTCTGTCCACATTTGGTCAGAACTATGTTGCGGCCATCTTTTTCAAATAATTTTACTCCCAGTTCTTTCTCGAGAGAGGAGATAGCATGGCTTAAGCTTGGCTGAGTGATGGTCAGAATTTCTGCAGCCTTAGTATAATGTTCCAGATGGGCCAATGTTACAAAATACCTGAGATGGTATAGATTCATAAGAATTCTCCTTTCATCATTTGTTTAAATAATATATTAACATGAACTATAAAGAAAATCTATGAAAACCGCATATGTTAGTAATTATTTTTTTTTATTATATTTTTTTATTATATTTTTTTATTATATTTTTAATTCTCGCAGCAACGAGCCAGGCAGGTATAGTTGTATGCGCGCTTGGCGGCCGCCGAGGGGTATTTGATTATCAGGCGACTTCGTTGTTAATGGTTATAAGGCGCGGTGCACGGTTTGGAGAGCATGGTATAACTCTTCCGCGTCGATCTGTCCCGGCGCGGACGCTAGGGAACCTGAGCCGAAGGTCAGACAGGAGCCGAATATCTCACAGGAAAGGCGGCTTACGCATCCAATGCCGGACATGGACATGGTGATAATAGGTCTGTCCGCGTAATCAGAAACCATCTCTTCGGTTGCTGCAAGGAGCGTGAGAACGTCCTTCTTATTCTGAGGCATCACGGCGATCTTAGGAATGTCTGCATCCATCTTCTGCATCTTGCGCAGCCGGTATATGATGTCGGATTTGGAGGGAGTCTTGTCAAAGTCATGGTTAGAGACTATGACTTTTGTATGGTTTTCATGGATAAAGGAGATCAAGTCCGCGGCAAGTTCGTCTCCGGTAAACATCTCCACATCGATAAGGTCGGCGATGCCGGCTGCGGCAGTGATTTTATTCAGGGCAATATATGATTCTGTGGACATTGGACGGACTCCGCCTTCTTTCTCTGTGCGGAAGGTAAATAAAAGCGGGGTGTCGCCGAGGCTCCGGCGTATCTCCGTCAGAACTTCCGTTACCTCGCGCGTGTCTTCAACATCTTCGAACCAATCTGCCCGCCATTCCATCAGGTCCATGTGCATGCTTTTATATTGCCGGGTAAGAGAAATAATCTCTTCTTTTGTTCTTCCCACGTTCGGGATACAGATGGCAGGTATGCCTGCTCCGAGTTCAAGATTTCGTATTTTTACAGTCTTCATGTTTATTCTCCTGATCTTATTATTTAATAATTGAGTGAAAGATGATCTTATTCTATCAAAAATGCGGAAGAGAATCAAATATATCTAGGTTTTAGGTATCCAGGTAGAAAAATTTATCGTGAGATAGTATAAACATTCAACAGGACGCATATATTCTATCAGCACGAATGGAAGGGGCAGGATGTATGGATCATTATCATTTATACAAGGATATACAAGCCAGGACCAACGGAGAGATATACATAGGAGTCGTAGGACCGGTCAGGACAGGGAAATCTACATTTATCAAAAGATTCATGGATGTGCTGGTACTGCCGCATATGGAGGATGAGCATGGAAAATCAAGAACGAAGGATGAATTGCCGCAGTCGGCTTCAGGACGGACGATTATGACTACAGAGCCGAAGTTTGTGCCGAAGGAAGCGGCCGAGATTAAGTTGTCCGAGGACGTGTCGGTACGGGTGCGGCTGATTGACTGTGTAGGTTACATGGTGGAGGGAGCTTCCGGTCATGTGGAAGGGAATGGAGAACGTCAGGTGAAGACGCCGTGGTTTGATCATGAGATTCCCTTTACAAAGGCTGCGAGCATCGGTACCCGGAAAGTTATTCACGACCATGCGACGATCGGGATTGTGGTCACGACAGATGGGAGTATTACGGATATTCCCCGGGAGAATTACAGAGAAGGTACGGAGAAAACTATAAGAGAATTACAGAGCATCGGGAAACCTTTTGTCGTACTTGTGAATTCAAAGAAACCATACGGAGACGAAGCAAGACAGGCGGCGGAGGAATGTGAACAACAGTACGGCGTACAGGCGCTTCCGGTGAATTGCGAGCAGTTGAAAGAAGAAGATATTACACGGATCATGGAAGCGGTTCTCTATGAATTTCCTGTTTCCGAGGTACAGTTCTTTATTCCGAAATGGGTGGAGATGCTGCCGAGAGACCATAAGATCAAGCAGGAGATGCTGGTACATATCAAAGAAATCATGGATCGGTTTGGAGAAATCCGGGATGCCGTGGCCGGGTTCGAGAATCCGGAATGCCAATACATAGAGGAAATAAAGGTAGATCATATCGAGATGGATACGGGATGTGTAAAGATACGGATTGGGGTGGCGGATAAGTTCTATTATGAGATGTTGAGCGAGCTGACTGGGACGCATATTGCCGGACAGTATGAGCTGATAGCCGCGATGAAAAATCTGTCGGAACTTAAGGAAGAGTATGAAGGAGTTAAAGATGCATTCGCGGCTGTGCGGATGAGGGGATACGGGGTCGTAAGCCCGAAGAAAGAAGAGATTACCCTGGAGGAACCCACTATCATCAAGCAAGGAAATAAATACGGGGTTAAGATACATTCCGAGGCGCCCTCGATTCATCTTATTCGCGCTAATATTGAGACGGAGATTGCGCCGATTGTGGGTAATGAACAACAGGCGCAGGATTTGATACGTTATATTAAAGACGCGAAAGAGAGCGAGGAAGGAATCTGGGGTACAAATATATTCGGAAAATCTATCGAAGAGCTTGTGATGGACGGTATGCAGAATAAGATGGCGATGATTAACGACGCGAGTCAGGAAAAATTACAGGATACTATGCAGAAGATAGTGAACGACAGCAACGGCGGAATGGTATGTATTATAATCTGATAAGGCTTTTACTTTTTTATTTGGGAATATATACGTTTCCGTTGCATTATTTCTATTTTACGATATAATATGATAAAAGCGTCAAAACATTCGAAGCAGAATGCCTAATAAGAGAAACATGCAGATATAGCAGCCGGATATGGAGAAAAAGCAGCGGAGGTACGATATGAGAGTAGCGATTATTACGGCGAATACAGATATATATAGAGGAAATGAGGAGAATGTCAGCGGAGAAGCAATCAAGGAAATCGTAGAAGAAGTTGGCTGCGAGATTACCTTTATGAGGGCGCTTCCCCTCGACAGGGATGTATTGGCGACCGTGATGCAGCGGATGGCAGACAATCACCTGACGGATCTTCTTCTGACTACAGGAGGATCAGGTATGGGGGCGCAGGACTGTACGCCGGAGGCGACTATGGATGTGGTAGAGAGACCGGTTCCAGGAATTCCGGAAGCGATGCGGGCCTATACGATGAATATGACAAAGCGTTCTATGCTGAATAGAAGTACGGCGGGAATTCGTAAAGACGTGCTGATTGTGAATCTTCCGGGGAAACCGCAGGCAGTAAAAGAATGTCTCAGGTATCTGCTTCCGGAGCTTATGCATGCGGTTGAAGTCATTCGGCAGGAAGAATAATACGTTAAAGAAAACAGTGTCAGACATGCAAAGGAAACGGTGTATATGAAAGTTACATATCTTAGTCATAGCGGGTATATGGTTGAAATCGGCGGCAGCGTATTAATTTTTGACTATTATAAAGGTAAATTGCCGGAGATCAGGGAAGAATCGAAGATCTATGTGTTTGTAAGCCATGTGCATCCGGATCATTTTAACCAGAAAATATTCGGGTGGGAGAAGATATATCCGAATATCAGATATATTTTATCGGATGACGTCAAGGAGAAAGGACCGGAAGGGAAGACTATTTCCATGGGACCAGGGGAAGAAACTGTGTGGGAAGGACTGCGTATTCGTACGCTTCGCTCGACAGATGAAGGAGTCGCTTTCCTTGTGTCGCTTCAGGAGCAGACGATCTACCATGCAGGCGATCTGAATTGGTGGCACTGGGAAGAAGAAGGAAAAGTCTACAATGAGATGATGAAGCGCAGATATCAACATGAAGTCGGGAGGATAAGAGGCGAGGAGATTGACGCCGCGTTCCTGCCGCTGGACCCAAGGCAGGAAGAACAATACTGTCTTGGGTTTGACTACTTCATGCGTCATACGGATACGAAACACGCGTTTCCTATGCATATGTGGAATCAATATGACGTCTGTGACAGACTGCTTCAGGACTCGGTATCAGAACCGTACAGAGACAGAATACTGAAGGTGAAGGAAGTCCTGCAGATATTTGAAATATAAGGCTGAAAGGAAATAATCGGATGAGAGTAAAGATCTATACGGACGGCGCGGCCAGAGGGAATCCGGACGGGCCGGGGGGATATGGTACGGTGCTTGAATATACGGATACGAAAGGGAATCTGCATACTAGGGAATTATCTCAGGGATACCAAAGGACGACGAATAACCGTATGGAGTTGATGGCGGTGATTGCAGGATTGGAGGCGCTTAACAGGCCTTGCGAGGTGGAGTTGTACTCGGATTCGCAGTATGTGGTGAATGCTTTTAATCAGCATTGGATAGAAGGATGGATTAAAAAGGGATGGAAGCGTGGAAAGAACGAGCAGGTAAAGAATGTAGACCTGTGGAAACGGCTTCTTGCCGCTAAAGAGCCTCATAAGGTGAAATTTATCTGGGTGAAGGGACACAACGGACATCCCCAGAACGAACGGTGCGACGAACTGGCGACGGGAGCGGCCGACGGGAACGATCTGATTGTAGACGAGGGAATATCATGATACGATTCTTTTATTTTAGAATTGTTTTTGAATCCGAGATGTGATATATTTGATGTGTCGGCGAGTAAGACAGATAATCGCAGCTGCAGGCGCCGAAAGGCCGCAGGTGAGGAAAGTCCGGGCTTCACAGGGCAGGATGCCGGATAACGTCCGGTGGAGGTGACTCCAAGGATAGTGCAACAGAAATGAACCGCCATTTTATATGGTAAGGGTGGAAGGGCAGTGTAAGAGACTACCGCCCTGCTGGTAACAGCGGGGGCATATGTAAACCCCATCCGAAGCAAGACCGGATAAAGACAATGTGGCGGCCCGTCACGTCTTAGGTAGGTCGCTTGAGTCCGCCGGCGACGGCGGACCTAGATAGATGATTATCCAATGACATAACCCGGCTTATCGTCTTGCTGGCATAAGAAAAAGAAGAGCCCTTCCTCTAAGCGGACATACTTAGAGAAAGGGCTTTTTCCGGCTGAGAAAGCAGATTTATTTCAGATTTCCATGATATTTCTCTTCGCAGTATTTACAACGATAGATCTCTTTCTCGGAATCCGTCAGTACAAATACGTGTTCCAGTCCCTGCTCGATAGATGTAATGCACCTTGGATTCTTGCAGCGGATGATATTCGTAATCTGCTTCGGCAGCTGAAGACGCGCTTTATCAACAATCCGTGAATCCTTGATGATATTGATCGTGATGTTATGGTCGATGAATCCAAGGACGTCCAGGTCAATAAAATCAATCGGACATTCAATCTTCATAATGTCTTTCTTCCCCATCTTATTGCTCCTGGCGTTCTTTATGATAGCCACGCAGCAGTCTAATTTGTCCAGATGAAGATACTTGTAGATATCCATGCTGCGTCCGGCCTGGATATGATCTAACACAAAGCCTTCTTCGATATTTCCGACGTTCAGAGTATTTTTTACCATAATGTATTCCCCCTTATACTTCGATTTCCAACAGTGTCAAAATCAGCGCCATCCGGATATAGACTCCGTATTTTGTCTGTTTGAAATAAGCGGCTCTCGGATCAGAATCTACTTCAACAGATATCTCGTTGACACGAGGCAGCGGATGGAGGACATACATATCTTTGGGAGCCATCGCCATCTTTTTGGAGTCCAGAATGTAGAAATCTTTCATCCGTACATAATCTTCTTCATTGAAGAAACGCTCTTTTTGTACGCGTGTCATGTAAAGGAGATCCAGGTTAGGAAGCGCGTTTTCAAGGCGTACGACTTCTTCGTATGGGATATTCCCCTTATCCAATACGTCGGAGCGGATATAGCCTGGAAGTCTTAATTCTTCCGGAGAGATCAGGACGAAACGAATCCCTGTATACCTGACCAGCGCATGGATCAGAGAGTGGACGGTCCGCCCAAACTTCAGGTCTCCGCACAGACCGATAGTCATATTGTTTAAGCGCCCTTTCAGATTTCGGATTGTCAGTATATCTGTCAGTGTCTGAGTAGGATGCTGATGTCCGCCGTCTCCGGCATTGATGACCGGGATAGAAGAGTGCTGGCACGCAACCATAGGAGCGCCCTCTTTGGGATGGCGCATGGCACAGATATCTGCATAGCAGGAAACGGTGCGTATGGTGTCGGATACGCTCTCGCCTTTGGCGGCAGAACTGGATTCGGCAGAAGAGAAACCAAGGACGCTGCCCCCAAGATTCAGCATAGCGGCTTCATGGCTCAGCCTTGTCCGTGTACTTGGTTCATAGAAAAGTGTTGCAAGTTTCTTGCCATCGCATGCATGCGCATACTTGGCAGGGTTGGCTTCGATATCGACAGCCAGATCCATTAACCGATCCAATTCCTCTACAGAAAAATCGAGAGGACTCATTAAATGTCTCATAAAAACCTCCTTATGATGTAAATGTGTATAAAGATATATGTAAATCATCAACGGATCTGCCTGAGTATCCATATATAAGGCGAATACTTGCAGCATATCCGGAATGATATCGGTAGTAAATGATGATTCTGCAAAGAATCATCAGGAGTGTGTGAAAAAATATATAAATAAGAAAAAGGGATATGTTCATGAATAAATGAATGAATAAGAGTACAAGAATTTTCAACAGGGATAAAAGGAAAAATGGAAAAAAGATAAGAAAAAATAAAATAGAAAACACTTCCTATAAACGATTCTGATGAAGAAAAGCTGATAGAATCTGGTTTAAATCTGTAGTTCTTCTTTCTGTCACTTCTGCCGCATATAGATGGATATGTCGTCATGTGGCATCCTCCTGCTTTGAAAATCTTTCATATATCATATAACAAAAATGAAAGATTTTCAATGTCTGTTGAGGATTTTTTCAAATAATAATCCGGCGCCGAACCAAAGAGGCGCATAATCCAGGCGGATCAGGCCGTTGATATTCAGAGGAGCTTCACTGTAATCCCAGGGGCAGGCTTCGAATTTCTTCAGGAATGAGCCGGTTATATATTCGCCGCAGAAGATGCAGCAGGTATATACGCCTCCACGCAGTAACAGGTTCTTTCCCTTGAGCAGTCTGCATAAGGGCGACAGGAAACTTGCCATACCATAGATGGGAAACATCCAGATAGAAGTATTGCCGGTGAGTTTCGGATTCTCGTTGTGGAGAGAATGCAGTCCTGTAAAGAGGATTTCCATACACCATCCGGTGGTTCCGCAGGTCAAAAAATTATGCTTCATATGGATAAGTATGTCAAAGAAAGGTAGATTTTATACAGAAAATATATTATAATGCGTTCAGTGTAAGAGTTCAGGTGCGCCGGGAGGAGAAGGATACATGGCAGAGATAGAAGAATTAAGGGAACAACTGGATGAGGTGGACCGTAAGATCGCAGATTTATTCGAGCAGAGAATGCAGATAGGCAGGGAATTGGGAGAGTGTAAGCTTCGAGGCGGTATCAAGATGATAGACCGCCAGAGAGAACGGGATAAGCTTGGGGATATGGTAAGCAGGGCTTCGACGGAATTCAATAAGAAAGGTATCCGAGAGCTTTTTGAACAGATGATGTCCATGAACCGTAAGGTAAATTACCAGCAGATGGTAGATGCCGGAGCCCTTGGGCGTCTCCCTTTTATCGGAGTAGATTCATTGAATGCAGAAGATGCGAGGATCGTTTTCCAGGGGACGGAAGGGGCTTACAGCCAGGCGGCGATGCAGTGTTACTTCGGGGAGAAGTGTAACAGTTTCTATGTGCCTCTATTCCGAGACGCCATGGAATCAATCGAGGAGGGGGCGGCGGATTTTGCGGTGCTGCCCATTGAAAATTCCACGGCCGGCTCGGTGGATGAGATGTATGATTTGCTGGTGGAATTCGAGAACTATATCGTAGGCGAGACGATCATCCCTATTACTCATACGCTGGCGGGACTTCCGGGAACCCGGATTGCCGGGATTCAACGGGTGTATTCGAAGGGAATCGCATTGATGCAGGCGTCGAGGTTCCTGAACGAGCATAGTGAGTGGCAGCAGATCAGCGTGGCAAATACGGCGATTGCGGCCAGGAGGATTCGGGAAGAACAGGATAAAAGCCAGGTGGCCGTGTGCAGCGCATACGCAGCTAAGGTGCAGGGGCTTGAGGTATTGGAAGACAACATCAATGATAACCCTAATAATTCGACTCGCTTTATCGTGGTCACGAACCAGAAGATATTTTTGAAGAATGCGAAGAAGATCAGCATCTGCTTTGAAGTGCCTCACGAGAGCGGTTCGCTGTATCAGATTCTTTCACATATTATCTATAATGATCTGAATATGACCCGGATTGAGTCAAGACCCGTGGAAGGAAGGAACTGGGAGTATCGGTTTTTTGTTGATTTTGAAGGAAATCTGGCAGAGCCGGCAGTTAAGAATGCGATACGGGGGCTCAGGGAAGAGAGCAGGAGTCTTAGAATACTCGGGAATTATTAGGACAAACACGCTCAGGCGCGGTATGGAAGGATGTACATGGAACGGGAGAATAAGAATATGAGAATAAATGAATTAATGCTGTATAAACATATGGAGGACGGCCATATCCTTCAGGATATGGCATTTTTGATGGAGAATTATAAGAGTGATTATTACAACCAGGAAGATTTGAAGGGATTATTGTATGAATGTGTCAACAGACTCCTGGAGATGGCAGTCAGCCATGGGTTCGAAGGAAATCTCTGGCATAATTATCTTACGTATCTCCTGGCAAGCCATGAAAACGCTTACAGTACCTCCTGCGAGATCATAGGAGCGGTGGACGGCAGCATCAACGAGGTGGCGCTGCATGATATCGAGATATTTAAAGAGTTATTCGACTATGATTTTTCAGAACTTCAGGATGTCTTAGGGGCAGGCTGCCTGCCTGTGATCTTTGATTATCAGGGAGTCAAGGGGCATGGCAAAGTGTTCAATAAGAGGATTCGGGACAGAATCTGCGACCTGGGCCGCAGCCTTGCGAAGGCGGAGGACCCGGTGGGGTTCAAGGATACGGTGACCCAGTTCTATCAGGAATTCGGGGTAGGGAAATTAGGGCTTCACAAGGCGTTCCGGATAGAACATAAAGAAGACGGAGTGAGGATCGTCCCGATTACAAAGATCGCGCATGTACATCTTGACGACCTGGTTGGTTATGAGATCCCGAAGAAGAAACTGATTACCAATACAGAAGCATTTATAGAAGGGAAAAAGGCGAATAACTGTCTGTTGTTCGGCGATGCAGGAACAGGAAAATCCTCTTCCATCAAAGCGATACTGAATCAGTATTATGACCGGGGACTTAGGATGATCGAGGTATATAAGCATCAGTTCCAGGACCTTAATGATATCATTGCCCAGATCAAGAACCGTAATTATAAGTTTATCATCTATATGGACGATCTGTCCTTTGAAGAATTCGAGATTGAGTATAAATATCTGAAAGCGGTGATCGAAGGAGGTTTGGAGAGACGGCCGGAAAACGTGCTGATCTACGCCACGTCCAACAGACGTCATCTGATCCGGGAGACGTTTAAGGACAAAGCCGATCGGGACGAGGAGCTTCATACCAATGATACGGTTCAGGAGAAATTATCGTTGGTGGCTCGGTTTGGGGTGACGATTTACTTCGGCAAACCGGCGAAGAAGGAGTTTCAGGAGATCGTGCGCCGGCTTGCGCAGAGGAATGGAATAGATATGCCGGAGGAGGAATTGCTGGGGGAAGCAAATAAGTGGGAATTAAGCCACGGCGGTTTATCCGGCCGGACTGCGCAGCAGTTTATAGATTATCTGTCGGGACTTAAGTAAAAGAATTGCCGTTCTAAAAAAGCGTGCAGGGTTAATCCTGCACGCTTTTTATCTCGGAGATGTCGGAATCTATCACCAGAGAATAATTCGTGTAATATACGACGAAACCGGGTTTTGCCCCGTTTGGTTTCTTGACATGCTTTTTCTCTACATAATCGATCTCGACTTTGTCGCTGCCCCGGTTCTTAGAATAATAGGCCGCCAGCCGTCCGGCTTCTTCAAAGGTTCGGTCAGGAAGTTCGTCTCCGTTTGTTTTTACAATTACGTGGGAACCGGGCGCGTCTTTCGCATGAAACCACCAGTCGTTCCCCGTGGCGAAGGAAAAGGTCAGCTCATCGTTCTGCAGGTTGTTCTTACCTACATACATATGATAACCGTCGCCGGATACATAGTGCATAGGCCGGCTGTTAAGCTTTACTTTCTTTTTGGCTGCTTTTCTGCGGATATATCCGCTCTGTACCAGCTCTTCTTTAATCTGAGCCAGGTCGGCTTCGTTCATGGCGATATCCAGCGCGTTGCTGATGGATTCCAGATACCGGATGTCTTCGGAAGTTTCCTTGATTAATTTTGTTAGAGCTTCGAAGGTTCGTTTCTGCTTATTGTATCTGGAAAAATACCTTTGCGAATTTTCCTGGGGAGTCAGGACGGGATCCAGAGGAATCGTGATCTCCGTATCCGTATAGTAGTTCAGAGCGGTAAGTTCTTTAGAACCGGAGGGAAGGCCGTATCCATAGATATTGATCAGCTCTCCGTAGACCTTGTATTTATCACGATTCTCCGTATCTTTAAGCTGTCTTGACTGCAGGTCGTGTTTCTTACGGCTGCGCTCCAGCGCCGTCTGTACGACATGGCGCAGATCCGTACTTTTTTGCCGTATCCTTGTCAGGGTATTCTTATCGGCGTAGTAGGTCTTTAAGACCTGTGAGATAGAATCGAATTTCTTTGTATTATAGTGTGCGTAGTGTGACAGCAAGACCGCGCAGAATTCTTTTGGATTCTTCCCGTCGTAATAGATCACGGGACGGTAATCTCCGGATCTTATCTGTTCCATATAATAAGAAAATTGCCTGTAGAGGTGTGTGAGGCTGTCCTCCGTCAGATCCGGAGCGGTTACCTGAGAATCTACTCCTGCCAGAGCGCAGATTTCTTCAGCCACGACGGGGCTGATCCCCGTGAAGCTGGTATAGATTGCTTTTCCAAGCTTTGCGGGCTTGTGCAGCAGGACTTCCCGGAAATCTTCCAAGCTTATGCTGAGAGGATCCTTTTTTTCCATAGTATCCGGAATAAAATACGGTCTTCCGGGCAGAACTTCCCGCACGGAACTCATCTGCGCGTTCACATGTTTGATACTGTCGATTATCGTCTCTTTCTCATCACAGAAGATGATATTACTGTGTTTGCCCATGATCTCGACGATCAGTTTCTTTTGGCACAGGTCTCCGAGTTCATCCAGATGTTCGATTTCCAGACGGATGATCCGCTCTAAGCCAGGCTGCGAGACGTTAGTGATCCGTCCGTTTCCGATATGTTTCCGAAGAAGCATGCAGAAGTTGGGCGCGGTCATAGGGCTTGGCTTGTTCTCGTCTGTCAGATATATAAGAGGAAGCGAGGCGCTGGCTGAGATATAGAGCCTGTTCGCGCCTGCAGGCGTCTTGATGGTGAGCAGCAGCTCGTCCGCTTCCGGCTGTGCAATCTTGGTAATCCGTCCGCCTGTCAGGGCGGCGCTTAGCTCCTGTGCGACGGCGGCGACAGTAATTCCGTCAAATGCCATAATTAGATTCCTTTCTTTCATGAAAAAGGTCGCTTTTCACAGCTTTGTCAACATACTTCCGGTTCAATCTGCGTACGCTGCATGGATGTGAAAAGTAACGGAAAAAGTTTTAGGTTGCCACAATAGTATATCATGGTTGACGCAATTTGCCAAATGTCTTATAATGTAACCAAAAATATCTGGGAAGGGTTCGTATCATGATTAAAAGTATGACAGGGTTCGGGCGCTGTGAGATATCCGACGGGGAACGGAAGTTTACCGTAGAGATGAAGGGGGTAAACCACCGTTATCTGGATGTCAATATCCGTATGCCGAAGAAACTGAATTATTTCGAGACTGCAATCCGTAACTTTTTAAAGCAGAGCGTTCAGCGCGGAAAGGTAGATCTCTTTATCACATATGAGGATCTGAGCGAGAGCCAGGTATCGCTTCGGTATAATGAAGCGCTTGCCGGGGAATATCTGATGTATCTGAGGCAGATCGGAGAGAAGTTCTCGTTGGAGAATGATATTCGGGTATCTACTTTATCAAGGTATCCGGAGGTATTGACCATGGAAGAACGGGTGGTCGATGAAGAGGAGTTGTGGAACGGTCTTAAGAAAGCGCTTCATGGGGCGACCGAGCGTTTCGTGGAGACAAGGGTTCTGGAAGGGGAGCGTCTGAAGGAGGATATTGTCAGTAAACTGGACAAGATGTTGGAGCTGACAGCATATATTGAGGAGCGGTCGCCGAAGATTGTAGCGGAGTACAGAGAGAAGCTGGAGAATAAAGTGAAAGAGCTTCTTGCCGATACACAGATGGAAGAGGGAAGGATCGCCGCGGAGGTTGTGATATTTGCCGATAAGATTTGTACGGACGAAGAGATAGTAAGGCTTAAGAGTCATGTCATACATATGAAGGAGACGTTGTTGTCAGATGAGAACGGGATCGGACGCAAGCTGGATTTTATCGCCCAGGAGATGAACCGCGAGGCGAACACGATCCTCTCAAAAGCGAACGACCTGGAGATATCCAACGTTGGGATAGATCTTAAGACGGAGATTGAGAAAGTAAGAGAACAGATTCAGAATATTGAATAACGAATGGGGACGAGCCTATGGATGGAAGAGGAATACTTATTGTGGTATCCGGATTTTCAGGGTCCGGCAAGGGTACGATCATGAATGAGATCATACGCAGATATAATAATTATGCGTTGTCTGTCTCGGCGACAACCAGGAATCCGCGGCCGGGAGAGACGGAGGGGAAGGAATATTTTTTCAAATCTGTGGAAGAATTTGAAAAAATGATTGCGAAAGATGAATTGATAGAGTATGCTAGATACGTGGACAATTACTATGGGACTCCCCGGGCGTACGTGGAAGAACAGTTAGAGGCCGGGAAGGATGTTATCCTGGAGATAGAGATCCAGGGGGCGATAAAGGTGAAGGAGAAGTTTCCGGATACATTGCTTTTGTTTGTGACTCCGCCTACGGCAGAGGAACTGAGGAAGCGTCTGGTGGGCCGGGGAACCGAGACGATGGACGTGATTGATTTCCGCATGAAGCGTGCGAAAGAAGAGTCTCTGGGCATGGATCGATACGATTATCTGATTATCAACGACGTGTTGGAGGATTGTGTGGAGGAGATGCACCGGATTATTCAGGGAGAGCACAGAAGAAGTTTTCGTAATCAGGCATTTATAGAGCATATGAAAGAAGAGTTGAAAGGAGAATAATTGTATGCTGCACCCATCTTATACAGATTTGATGAAAGTAGTGAATAAAGATGTAGAAGAAGGAGAGACAAAGGTGGTTAACAGCCGTTATTCTATCGTTATGGCGACCGCGAAGAGGGCAAGAGAGCTCATCGACGGAGTCATGCCGATGGTGGCGGTAAAAGACGGCGAGAAACCGTTGTCGGTTGCAATCGATGAATTGAACCAGGCTAAGATCAAAGTGATCGGTGAAGAAGAGAATGAGCAGCAGAGTGTAGCCGAGGCTGAATAAGAGCCTTGCACAATCTGAATAGATGTGGGCAGATGCCGGGAGGTATCTGCCTTTCTTCAAAGTGTATGCCGGATTGTGGGAATGAATTTTCCGGCATATTCTGGGAGGATTGTCTGCGGGCGCGGACATTTCTTGAGAGAAAGGAGTAACGGATGAATATATTGTTTGTATCCCTTGGGTGTGACAAGAATCTGGTAGATTCGGAATTCATGCTTGGTCTGCTTGATGCAAAGGGATATCGGATCGTGGACGAAGAACAGGAAGCGGATGTGATTGTGGTCAATACCTGTTGTTTCATTCATGACGCGAAGGAAGAGAGTATTCAGACTATCCTTGAGATGGCGGAATACAAAAACGAAGGACGGTTAAAGGCGCTTATCGTTACAGGTTGTCTTGCTCAGAGATACCAGCAGGAGATACTTGAGGAGATCCCGGAGGTAGACGCCGTTCTTGGGACCACGTCTTACGACAGGATCGTTGCGGCGATCGAGGAAGCGCTGGCAGGGAACGGGCATGTGGAACTTGCAGACATCAACGCTTTGCCGCTGGTGGAAGAGAAGAGGCTTTTGACGACCGGAGGGCATTATGCATATCTGAAGATCGCGGAAGGCTGTGATAAACATTGCACGTATTGTATTATCCCGAAGATTCGGGGGAACTATAGAAGTGTCCCTATGGAGCGACTCATAAAAGAGGCGGGAGATCTGGCGGAACAAGGTGTGAAGGAATTGATCCTGGTGGCTCAGGAGACGACTTTGTATGGCGCGGATCTCTATGGAGAGAAGTCTCTTCACAGATTGCTCAGGGAGCTGTGTAAGATTCAGGGGATCCGCTGGATACGGCTTCTTTACTGTTATCCGGAGGAGATCTATGACGGATTGATACAGGTGATGAAGGAAGAGAAGAAGATATGCCATTATCTGGATCTTCCGATCCAGCATGCCAGCGACGAGATTTTAAAAAGAATGGGAAGAAGGACGTCAAGGGAGCAGTTGGAGGATACGATAGGCAGACTCAGGAAAGAGATACCGGATATTACGATCCGTACGACTCTGATCACCGGATTTCCGGGGGAGACCAGGGAGCAGCATGAGGAATTGGCGGAGTTCGTGGACAGAATGGAATTCGACAGACTGGGAGTATTTACTTATTCGCCTGAAGAGGGTACGCCGGCGGCGGATATGCCGGATCAGATACCGGAGGAGATTAAGGAAGAGCGCCGGGCGGAGCTGATGGAGCTGCAGCAGGAAATTGTGTTCGATCAGGCAGAAGAGATGACCGGAAGAGAGTTCCTGGTAATGATAGAGGGAAAAGTGGCAGATGAGGACGTATACGTGGGAAGGACGTACAGGGATGCGCCGAATGTGGACGGACTCATCTTCATCAATACGGAAGAGGAACTGATGTCCGGAGATTTTGCGAAGGTGAAAGTAAACGGAGCATCAGAATATGATTTGATAGGAGAGTTGATAGTATGAATTTGCCAAATAAGTTAACAGTATCAAGGGTGATCATGGTACCTTTTTTTGTATTCTTTATGTTGACAGATGTGGGAGGAGCAGCGAATAAGTGGATCGCGCTGGCGCTTTTCTGTGCTGCAAGTCTTACGGATATGCTGGACGGAAAGATTGCCCGTGCAAGGAATCTGGTGACGAACTTCGGAAAGTTTATGGATCCGCTTGCGGATAAGCTGTTGGTATGTTCGGCTATGATATGCCTGATTCCTTCCGGAGATCTGGAAGCGTGGTTTGTGATTCTGATCATCGCGAGGGAATTTATTATCAGCGGATTCCGTCTGGTGGCTTCAGATAACGGGATTGTGATCGCGGCAAGCTATTGGGGAAAATTCAAGACCGTATCCCAAATGGCGATGATTATTGTGCTGATTGCAGATTTTGGCGGCGTGTTTGATATGATTGGAATGGCGCTGATATGGGTATCCTTAATATTGACCGTAGTATCTTTGATTGATTATGTAGCGAAGAACATACAGGTATTGACACAAGGAGGTATGTAGAGTATGACGGTAGAGTTCATATCAGTTGGTACGGAGATCTTATTAGGGAATATCGTGAATACGAACGCGGCGTATCTGTCGGAGAGATGTGCCGCGCTGGGTCTGTCATGCTACCATCAGAGCGTGGTAGGAGACAATGAAGAGCGGCTGGAGGACGCGATTCGGCTGGCTTTGTCGAGGTCGGATATCCTGATTCTGAGCGGTGGGCTGGGGCCTACGAAGGACGATCTGACGAAAGAAGTGACGGCAAAGGTCTTTGGAAAAGAATTATATGAAGACGAACATACAAAAGAACGGATAAAAGACTTTTTCCGGCGTATGCGCAGCGACCAGGTGACGCCGAATAACTGGAAACAGGCGATGGTTCCGGAAGGGGCGAAGGTCATCGATAATCATAACGGGACCGCGCCGGGGCTGATCATAGAAGAGAACGGAAAGACGGCGATCCTTCTTCCCGGGCCGCCGAATGAGATCCGGCCGATGTTTGAACAGGATGTTGCGCCTTATCTGGATCGGCTCGAGCCGGAGGGTATCTATTCTAAGATGGTAAAGATCTGCGGAATCGGGGAGAGCAAGGCGGAGACGATGATCGCAGATCTGATGGACAGTCAGACGAATCCGACGATCGCGCCTTATGCGAAGACCGGAGAAGTACATCTGCGGGTGACGGCGAAGGCGGCGGATGAAGATAAGGCGGAAGAGCTTCTGAAGCCTGTGGTTGACGAGTTGTATCGCCGGTTTGGAGATAAGATCTATACGACAGAAGAGGATGTGACGCTGGAAGCATCGATCGTGAAGATTCTGACAGAGCGGGGATTGACAGTGACGACGGCGGAGTCTTGTACCGGCGGATTACTTGCCGGAAGGCTCATGAATGTACCGGGGGCTTCCTGCGTATATCAGGAAGGATATATTACGTATGCAAACGACGCCAAGGAACGCCTCCTTGGTGTGAAGCGGGAAACTCTTATGAAGTATGGAGCCGTGAGCTGCCAGACGGCGCATGAGATGGCGAGAGGAGCCGCCGGGACGGCCGGAGCAGACGCGGCGCTCAGTGTGACAGGGATCGCAGGTCCTGACGGCGGTACAGAAGAGAAGCCGGTGGGTCTGGTATATGTGGGCTGCTATGTAAAAGGGCATGTCCATGTGGAGGAATTTCGTTTTACAGGCAACCGGGATAAGAACCGAGAGTATGCCGTGGCGAGGGCATTGACGCTTCTCAGGGAAGAATTGCTGAAGAATTGTAAAGGGAATTGCAATGCTGCCGGCACAGAGGTTTGATTTGTAAATGGTTATGTACTCTTGGAATCTCTTTGTATCTGATTTTAAGAGGTTTCGAGAGTACATTGTCAGTATAAGGAGGCTAGGAATATGGAGATAAGGATGCTTAATATGCCGGAAATATTACCGGCGCTGCGTCTGGCGTGGGAAGTGTTTGCAGAAGAGATTGCGCCTACATATAAGCCGGAGGGCGTTGAGTCGTTCCGGAGATTTATTACATATGATTATATCAGTCAGGTATGGCAGAGAGGAAATCTTGTATTCTTTGGGGCGTATGAAGGAGAAGAGATGTGCGGTATGCTGGCTGTCCGTCCGGACGGACATATCGCGCTCTTTTTTGTAAAGAAGCAGTGGCAAGGAAAAGGCGTCGGACGGATGTTATTCCAGGCTGCCTGCTTTTTGTGTAGGAATCAGCTTAGAGTGGGCAGAATGACGGTGAATGCGGCGCCGAAAGCGGTGGAGAAATATATGCATATGGGTATGCATGCCGTCTCGGATGTCTGTGAGACAGACGGAATGGTTTATGTCCCTATGGAGATGTCTGTAAATGACGGTATGCCCGTGCAGAAGAAGAGTTCAAAAGCTCCCTGGATAGCCCTGGGGGGATATGCGGTTTTTCTGTTATTCATATTGATCATATGTGCCGCGATTGTCAAAGATGAGTTTCGGACAGAATTACGGGACAGGAACAGTATGTATGATTATGGAGACGACTACGACGGAGATTGGCCGCCGTATGAATCGGGAAATGAAGACAGTGACGACGGAATCGATTCGGATGAGGACGACGTGTTGTCAGGAGCCGGAGGGATTCCGGAATACATTGCCGAAGATCTTCCCTATGAGATCGAAGATGATGAATATGTGTTTTCCGGAGAGGCGATGGAGTCCGCGTTTGTTGAGTTCAACGTCATTTATCCAAAGGTTACGGGTCTTGCCGACGCAGAGACGGAGAAAGCGATCAATGAAAGTCTTAAGAATATAGCGAAGGAGACGGTGGCAAGGATCTATGAAAATCCTTCTCCAGAGATCAAGGAACGAGTCCTCTCGGAGGACACGCCCCTTCTGATAGATTATGTGGATTACAAGGTGTGCTTCGCGTCGGAAGATATATTAAGCGTAGTGTATGACGATAGTGCATGTGAAGGCGGTCAGAATTATTATGCGCAGCATCTTAGGACATGTAATATTAATATGAAGGACGGAACGGTCTATGAAGTGAAAGATATTATAAAATTAAACGATGCGTTCATAGAAAACTGGCTGGTAAGGATGAGACAGGAGGCTGGTAAACAGGAATTCTTATCGGAACTTGACCTGGAAAGTATGAAAAAGGCATTAGAAGGAGACAGCCAGGACGGTGTATATGAGGTGAATTTCTTCCTGGATGAGAATGGAATAGAGATCGGTTTTGACCTGAATTATAAAGCAGATGATCCTAATGATTTGAAATTTGTGTGGGTAACGGCGCCGTTTTCCTTTGATGAGATCGAAGAATATGCCGCTGATAATGATTTTTGGAAATATGTCCGAAAATAGATTGAAAATATGTACAAAGTGATAATTGACGAATTTTGTATAATGTGAGAAAATAAAAAATAAGTATGGTGTTAAAGTAATAACGAACTGCGGCGGAGGAATCCGGCGCGGTTCACGACAGCCCTACGACAGAAAATCATACATAGTTGAAAGGAGTTTTAAAATGATTTATTCACACGAAGTAGAAATGATGTGTCCTGTAGCACAGGGTGCAAATCACGGACCAGCTCCGATTCCGGAAGAAGCAAAATGGGTAAAGGCGAAAGAGGTCAAAGATATCTCTGGTCTGACACATGGTGTTGGCTGGTGCGCACCGCAGCAGGGAGCATGCAAACTCACTTTAAACGTAAAAGACGGTATCATTCAGGAAGCATTGGTTGAGACGCTGGGATGTTCAGGAATGACACATTCTGCCGCTATGGCTTCCGAGATCCTTCCGGGTAAGACAATCTTAGAAGCTCTTAATACAGATCTTGTCTGTGACGCGATCAATACGGCGATGAGAGAATTATTTCTTCAGATCGTATATGGAAGAACCCAGAGCGCGTTCTCAGAAGACGGACTTCCGATTGGAGCCGGCTTGGAAGACCTTGGAAAGGGACTTCGTTCACAGATTGGTACTATGTATGGAACATTAGCGAAGGGTCCTCGTTATCTTGAGATGGCAGAAGGCTATGTTACGGGTATTGCATTGGATGACAACAGCGAGATTATCGGATATCAGTTTGTTAATCTTGGAAAATTCACAGATTTTATCAAGGCAGGCGATACGCCGAACGATGCTTGGGAGAAGGCAAAAGGACAGTACGGACGTGTTGCAGACGCAGCGAAGATCATCGACCCGAGAAAAGAATAGCCGCGGAAAGCGGACGGAACATACAGGCACGGTATGGTTTGGAAGAGGATTCATGCTTACGCGGAATCGTCAGGCAGAGACCGGCACATGTTTGGATGTTAGGGCGCAATGCGCCGGATTGAACGATAGTTTAATCTGAGTCCGTGAAAGTAAAGAAAAAATTAGGAGGACAAGTAAATGGCTTTATTTGAATCATATGAAAGAAGAATTGATAAAATCAATGAAGTATTAGGAAGTTACGGCATCGCTTCTATCGAAGAAGCGGAGAAGATCACCAAAGATGCCGGACTTGATGTATACAATCAGGTAAAGGGTATTCAGCCGATCTGTTTTGAGAACGCATGCTGGGCATATACGGTAGGCGCGGCGATCGCGATTAAGAAGGGCTGCAAGACAGCGGCGGAAGCTGCCGCTGCAATCGGAGAAGGATTACAGGCATTCTGTATTCCAGGTTCTGTAGCCGATCAGAGAAAAGTAGGCCTTGGACATGGTAATCTGGGAAAGATGCTTCTTGAGGAAGACACAGATTGTTTCGCATTTCTTGCAGGACATGAGTCTTTCGCGGCAGCAGAGGGCGCTATCGGTATCGCAGAGAAAGCTAACAAGGTTCGTAAGAAACCTCTCCGCGTTATCCTGAATGGTCTTGGAAAAGACGCGGCGAAGATCATCTCCAGAATTAATGGATTCACATATGTTGAGACAGACTACGACTATCATACGGGCGAACTGAAAGAAGTACAGAGAATTCCTTATTCCGACGGACTTCGTTCCAAGGTTAACTGTTACGGCGCCAATGATGTACGTGAAGGCGTAGCTATCATGCATAAGGAAGGGGTAGACGTATCTATCACGGGTAACTCTACTAATCCGACACGTTTTCAGCATCCGGTTGCAGGTACATATAAGAAAGAATGTATCGAACAGGGCAAGAAGTACTTCTCCGTAGCGTCCGGCGGCGGTACAGGACGTACGCTTCATCCGGATAACATGGCGGCAGGACCGGCTTCTTATGGTATGACCGATACATTGGGACGTATGCACTCGGATGCACAGTTCGCAGGATCTTCCTCCGTTCCGGCTCATGTAGAGATGATGGGGCTGATCGGCGCAGGTAATAACCCGATGGTTGGTATGACTGTTGCGGTTGCAGTTGCGGTTGAGGAATCAGCAAAAGAAGGTAAGTTCTAAGAAATAGCGTATTTTCAAGAGCTATCGTTGACGTGGTTTGTCGGCGATAGCTTTTAAAATAATGGAAATGAAAGCATAGACTGCACAAGAGGAATACAGCGCAGTTGGATAGAAGATTGGTCTAAAAGGAGGAGATTCAATTATGCAGTCCAGGCAGGTGGATTTCGGAGGTACAAACGTACAGCGAAATATTCTGTCTGTAGCAGCGCCTATGATGGCGGCGCAGATTCTGAATTTGCTTTATAATATTATTGACCGCATTTACATAGGAAAGATTCCGGGAGAAGGAACGATTGCCCTGGCGGGTCTGGGACTTTGTTTTCCGGTCATTACAATGGTGACGGCATTTTCCAGCCTCTTTGGGGCCGGGGGCGCTCCCCTGTGCGCCATTGCCAGGGGAAAGAACGATATGGGAAAAGCGCGGGACGTCATGAATAATGCTTTTTTCATGCTGGTGGCGACGGGGACGCTGTTGACCGTGATCGGACTTGTTTTCCGCAGATCGATCCTCTATCTGTTTGGCGCCAGCGACGCCACATATCCTTATGCTTCAGGCTATATGTTCATCTATCTTTTCGGAACGGTATTTGTTATGATTTCTCTTGGCATGAATCCGTATATAAACAGCCAGGGATTTGCCAGGATTGGGATGAAGACGGTGGTATTAGGCGCGGCTGTGAATATTATATTGGACCCGATATTTATCTTTGTGCTGAATATGGGAGTGAAAGGAGCAGCCCTCGCGACGGTTATTTCACAGTTTATCTCGGCTATATGGGTATTGTGTTTTTTGACGGGAAAACAGGCGGAACTTAAACTATATTTTCGCGGATTTCATCCGGATATGGCGTGTATCTGCGAAGTTATGAAGTTAGGATTTTCAACATTCTGTATGGCGTTTACCAACAGTCTGGTTCAGATTGTGTGTAATACGATGCTCAAAACCTTTGGCGGCGATCTCTATATCAGCGTAATGACGGTTATTAATTCTGTACGCGAGATAGCGCAGACGCCGGTGTCTGCTATTTCTGATGGTGCATCCCCGGTTATCAGCTACAACTATGGCGCTGAAAAGATAGGGCAGATGAGAAGGGCGATCCATTTTATGACGCAGATGGGGTTTGCGTATACGTTGTTTATCTGGGGAATTATATCGGTATTTCCGGAATTTTTTATACGGATTTTTAATAATAATGCGGAATTACTCCATGCTGCGGTACCTTCTATGCATGTCTATTTTTTTGGATTTTTTATGATGGCGTTTCAGTTTGCAGGACAGAGCGTGTTTAAATCGCTGAACAGGGCGAAGCAGGCAATCTTTTTCTCCTTACTGCGTAAGGTGGTGATCGTAGTGCCGCTGACACTTTTGCTGCCGAGAGTGGGAGAGCTGGGGGTGACAGGGGTATTTCTTGCGGAACCGGTTTCTAATTTTATCGGAGGGCTTGCTTGTTATGTTACCATGCGAAGGACAGTGCTGGCAAAGCTGCCGGCGGAGAAGTAGTGAATCGGTGAATTGTTCTTATTTGATGATCAGACAAGATGTATATTTTTCGAGCAATCGACTTGACAAACATACTATTGGTATGATAGCATGTATACATACCGGAAGTATGTTTGCGAGGTGAGAAAATCGTGGCAAGGAATAAACATCCGGAAGAAACGGTTAACCTGATACTTGACGTCGCTTTTCGCTTGTTTATGGAAAAAGGGTATGAGCACACTTCCATTCAGGATATTATCGATCACCTGGGCGGTCTTAGCAAAGGGGCTATTTATCATCATTTTAAGTCAAAGGAAGATATCCTAATTGCTGTGACAGACAGAATGACGGCAGAGTCTAATCAGATGCTTGGAATGATCCGCGACCGTTTGGGACTGAAAGGCAAAGAAAAACTAAAAACGATTTTTAAAGAATCTATCAGCAGGCCTGTGCAGAACGATATTTTTAAGGTGGCTCCGAATTTTCATAATAATCCGAAACTTCTTTTTAATCTTTTGCATGATACCATAGATAATGCGGCTCCGGATTATATTTTGCCGATTATTAAGCAGGGGATCTCAGACGGTTCTATCAAGACGGAGTATCCGGAACAATTGGCAGAATTGATTTTACTTGTGGCGAATGTCTGGATGAATCCGATGATATTCAACAGTTCTGAGGAGGAATCTTACCGTAAGTTTATGGTGTTTGGTCAAATGCTGCAAGGCTTTGGGCTGGATATTGTAGATGGCGAAATATTGAAACGATTGAAGGAGTTGACCGCAATCTATCAAATGAAAAAATAAAATCTGCCCTGGAAAATGGGCAGATAATTTTTCAACAATATACATACCGACATGCGGTATTAAAAGGGAGGGCTAATAATGAATCAAAAATTATTTTCAAAGGACTTTACGTTAGTTGTGATCGGTCAGATTATCTCGTTGTTTGGAAATGCGACGATAAGATTTGTGTTACCGTTGTATTTATTAAATCTGACCGGCTCGTCGGCGCTTTACGGAACTGTTATGGCATGTTCATTTATTCCGGCTATCTTGTTGTCGCCTGTCGGCGGTATTGTTGCGGACAGGGTAAATAAAAGAAATATTATGGTAATATTGGATTTTCTTACGGCGGCGCTGCTTCTGACTTTTATCTTGCTTATGAATGGAATGAATCTTATTATACTTCTGACAGTTACGCTGATGCTTCTATTTGGTATTGCCGGAGCCTATCAGCCGTCAGTACAGGCAAGTATTCCCGCGCTGGTAGATCAGGATCATTTTATGGCGGCAAATTCTATAATTAATACGATCAGCTCTTTTGCAGCTTTAATAGGTCCTGTGCTTGGAGGTATTTTATATAGTGTATATGGGTTAAAACCTGTATTGTTGGTTTGTATCATATGCTTTACCTTATCGGCGGTTATGGAGATTTTCATTAAAATACCATTCCAAAAGCAGGCGGGAGGCGACGGTATATTAAAAACGGCCAGGACGGATTTTGAAGGGAGTATCCGCTTTATCCGAAAAGAAAAGCCTGTGATTGGAAAAGTTCTTTTTGTAATCTGCGGGATGAATCTGTTCTTGTCCTCGATGATTATTGTCGCCGTACCTTATCTGGTAACAGAGGTATTAAGCTTAGAGACTTTACAGGCAAATAGACTCTATGGTTTTACAGAAGGAGCGATGGCGGCGGGAGGACTTGCAGGAGGGATTGGAGCGGGTATTTTCGCCGGCAGGCTGTCAATACATAAATCGGGCAATCTGATAATAGCCTGCGCAGTAAGTGTGTTTCCAATGAGCGCCGCGTTGATCATATTTTCATCCGGAATGATAAATTATGCCGTCATCACCGTATGCTGTTTTGTCATTTTGACGTTTTCAACAGTTTTTACTGTACAGATGATGTCCTTTATTCAAAAGGAAACGCCTCAGAATCTCATTGGGAAGGTTATATCTGTCATTTTCACGGTGTCTATGTGCGCGCAGCCATTGGGGAATGCATTCTACGGCGTTCTGTTTGAAATTTGTAAAGGATGTGAATATGCGCCCGTTTTGTTTTCAGGCGTGGTATCGCTTATGATTGCTTTTGGAACAAGAAATATTTTTCGTATATGAAATATTTTTCGTATTTGAATGGCTTTTGTTTTGTGAAATGCGCTTTGTTACACGGTGATATGATTCTTTCAGAAGTTTGAGAAGTTTTTAAAATGCAGATTTTCTATGATCTATGGCACCAGATATCCTTCCTTTTCATACTTATATATGGAAAGGAGCGCTGTTTATGAGTATGAATGGAATTGATATCAGCAGCTGGCAGAGTGGAATTAATCTGGCGGCAGTGCCATGCGAGTTTGTTATTGTTAAAGCAACGGAAGGAACGACTTATATGAATCCGTACTGTGACCAGACATTAACACAGGCGGAAGAGTTAGGGAAAAAACGAGGTGTGTACCATTATGCCAGCGGACTGAATGCGAATGAGGAAGCCGAATATTTTGTAAATAATATCAGAGGATATATAAGAAAAGCAATCCTGGTTCTGGACTGGGAAGTAACGGCTGTAGAGGATCAAACAGGCTGGGTGAAGCGGTGGCTTGATCGCGTCTATCAGTTAACCGGAGTGAAACCGTTTATTTACATGAGTAATTATATGGTCAATGATCATGACTGGGGTGTGGTGGCGGATGCTGGCTATCGGTTGTGGAATGCCTACTATTATGCCTACGGAACACGGATGGGTTATAATCCGGACGCGCCGCTGCCCGGAGAAATGGGAGCCTGGAAGGAGCCTGTTCTGTATCAATATACGTCGGAAGGTCAATTGGAGGGTTATCAGGGTAATCTGGATCTTGATGTATTCTATGGAAGTGCAGGCGACTGGGAGCGATATGCTCTTGGAGAAGACAGGCAGGAGGATGAGAATCCGCCGAAGCCTCCGCAGCAGATGATTAAGTATAGAATCCGGTATGGCGATACGTTAGGGGGAATAGCCAGAAGGTACGGAACAACAGTAACGACTCTGGCACAATTAAACGGAATCCCCAATCCGAACCGGATCTACCCGGGGCAGATCATCCGAATACCGGTGAGATCTTCAGGTGTGAATCCGGCAGAGTATTATGTAGTACAGCCGGGAGATACTCTAAGCGGGATTGCCGTCAGGTTTGGCACAACTTATCAAAAACTGGCGCAGTTGAACGGGATTCGTAATCCGAATCGTATCTACGTGGGTCAGAGATTAAGAGTTCGATAATTAAAAAGTGAGAGAGGCGTCATTTTGAAATTATGTTAAAGTACTTTCAAAGTTGTCAATCATCAGACCAAAACTATTTTCCACCTGTTGGCATAAAATTGCCGTACAGGTGGATTTTTTTGCAACATTTTACAGATCTGCCATAAAATTTCTCATACTGCTCCGCCTGACAAACCTCAAGTATTGTTGACAAATTGTTTTATATATGGTAATCTAGCATGGATATAAAAAGTTATATTATTATGTCAAAATGGGCTGAAAAAGAAAGTACTTTGGAAAATAAGATGGATAAATGTCCATAAATGTTTAATATTTCCGAAGTTGACATTAGTCGAAGGAATGCAGAAGATAATACTTACAAGGAATCCTTGCAGCAGGGGCACTTGGATTTTCAAGAGTATAACATATCTGATGTTCAAGGCTGTCCGCAGATATATTTTTATGCGGAGCGGCGGACGGATATACTGTGGCGGTGGGAGATTCCCACGAGGCATAGATGGCGAAGCATACTCTTAGAGGGGTTATGGCTTCGCTATTATGATGTTAGGGGGGATTCTATTGTATTATGTATTACAGGTTGCTTCCGGTATGGAAGATAAGGTGGAAGAGCAGATCAGGGTCATGGTTGAAAAGGATTTGTATGGACTTTGTTTCCATCCAATCCGCCATATGAAGAAGAAGATACGGGGAGAATGGAAGGAATTGAGAGAAAAACTGCTTCCGGGTTATGTATTTATTACGAGTGATGATGTCAGAGAATTATATCTAAAGTTAAAATACGTGCCGGCGTTTACAAAAATGCTTGGCAAGGACAGCGAGGAGTTTATTCCTCTTCCAAAGCATGAAGTGGAATGGCTTAAGAAGATCACAGGTTCGGCGGATAATAATATGGAGATAGGACTCTCTCAAGTATCAGTATCGGAGGATGATGTGATTACTATCCTGTCGGGACCTTTGAAAGGTATGGAAGGATATATTAAGAAGATTGATCTGCATCGCAGGGTTGCGAAGGTGGAGGTTGATTTTATGAACCGGAAAACGGTGATTCATCTTGGGATAGAGATGGTAGGGAAGAGAGAAAGATAGAAAAGGATAGAAAAGGGCATAAGAGGATATAGAAGGATTGAGGGAGGCATATACAGATGGAAAAGAGAGAGATTTCTTTTTCTCCGCCGGATATTACAGACCTGGAGATAGCGGAGGTGATCCGGGCGTTAAAAAGCGGATGGATTACGACGGGGCCAAGAACGAAGCTGTTTGAAAGTAAGATTGCTGCGTTCTGCGGAACCAAACGCGCCGTGGCGCTTAATTCCGCTACGGCGTGCCTGGAAGCGGTATTAAGACTTTCAGGGATCGGCAAGGGGGATGAAGTGATTACTTCTGCATATACCTATACGGCGTCTGCAAGTCCGGTCTGCCATGTGGGAGCGAAGCTTGTACTGGTAGATACGGCAAAGGATAGTTATGAGATGGATTACGACGCCTTGGAAAACGCGATTACCGAGAAGACGAAAGCGGTGATCCCGATCGATCTGGGAGGAGTTCCCTGTGATTACGAGAAGATCTTCAAGATCGTGGAAAAGAAAAAAGCGCTGTTCCGTCCGTCTAATAAACTTCAGGAAGCAATCGGGAGAGTGATCGTAGCGGCCGACAGCGCGCATGCATTCGGCGCAAAGAGAGTAATCGAGAGAAGTTGGAAGAAGTGCGGCGCAATCGCAGACTTTACCAGCTTCTCTTTTCACGCGGTGAAGAACCTGACGACCGCGGAAGGGGGAGCCCTTACATGGAGGAAGATCGAGGGGATAGAAGACGACTGGATCTATCAGCAGCTTATGCTTTTGTCTCTGCACGGTCAGTCCAAGGACGCGCTGGCAAAGAACAAACTTGGAGCATGGGAATATGATATTGAATTCCCGGGATATAAGTGGAATATGACGGATATCATGGCGGCCATCGGATTAAAACAGTTGGAGCGGTATCCGGATATCATGAAAAAGAGGCGCAGGATCATCGAGCGGTATGATAAAGCCTTTCTGTCGTTAGGCATACGCACATTAGGGCATTATGACAGGGGGAGGATGTCCAGCGGGCATCTGTATCTGACGCGGATACCGGAAATAGACGAGACAAAGAGAAATGAACTTATCCGCCGGCTGGCAGAACAGGGAATCGCGTCCAACGTACATTATAAACCGCTGCCGATGATGACGGCATATAAAGAACTTGGGTTTGATATTCAGGATTATCCGAACGCATACCGTCAGTATGAGAATGAGATTACGCTGCCGTTACATACCTGTCTGAAAAATGAAGATATAGAATACATTATCGCAAAAGTAGTTGAAATCGTAAAAGAATAAAAGATGCGAGGAATCTGGATATGCAGTTTAGGGAATGGGATGATATCCCGGAGTTTATGAAAAATGAAGATGTAAAAAAATACTATGAAATATTAAGGAAGAAACGTTTTAGCCTGAAGGTAAAGCGTTTTTTTGATGTTACCGCATCATTTGTACTGATTCTTTTCCTTTCTCCGGTTTTCCTGATTCTGTCTGTCTGGATTAAGACGGACAGCAAGGGACCCGTTTATTTCAAACAGGAGAGAGTCACACAGTACGGACGAAAATTTTCTATCTTTAAATTCAGGACTATGGTGATAAACGCTGATCGAACAGGCTCTTTAGTCACGGTGCAGAATGATTCGAGAATCACGGCTGTCGGCAGAAAGATACGGAAATACAGATTAGATGAAATCCCTCAATTGTTCAATATCCTTGCAGGGGATATGAGCTTCGTAGGGACAAGACCGGAAGTCCGGAAATATGTGGAAGAATACAGCGACGAGATGAAGGCGACGCTTCTTCTTCCGGCGGGAGTGACCTCGGAAGCCAGTATCAGGTACAAGGATGAAGACGAGCTTCTAAAAGACGCCGTAGATGTGGATGAAGTCTATATACAGAAGATACTGCCGGAAAAGATGAGATGGAACTTAAGGGCGATCAGACGATTCAGTTTACCCGGAGAACTAAGTACGATGGTCAGGACAGTATTCCATGTATTGGCTTGATTATGAAATGGTCTGATTACGTAATGAGTTGATTATGAAATGGTCTGGTTACGCAACGGCCTGACTGTGTAACGGCCTGATCTTGAAGACAGAGTAAAAGGAATGTAAAAGGAATATGAAAGGAATACGAGAAGATGAGTAAGATCGCCGTAATTACGA
>CAJUFA010000011.1:0-95266 GCA_910585725.1 uncultured Dorea sp.
GAGCCCTTGGGGGCGTTTTTCAAACCCCCACTTGAAGTGGGGGTTGGTGATTAGATTCAAAGTTAGGGATAACATAATATAAGGAAGGAAAGGCGAAGATGTGCAACAAGTACAACCAGTGAATCATACATATTTAGAGAGGTGGTGTAAGTGAGTAAATTAGAAATTGTAAGTATGGTAAAAATCAATGGCGTATGGTATAGACAGGAAGAAGTGCCTGAGGATCAATTTAAGAAACTACTTGAGGATAAAATTACTGAGTCTATGCAGAATCTGGGTTTTAGGAAAGATAAAGAGCCTGAACCTGATCTCTTATGATCTGTATTCTTTCTTCTATATTTTACATCAACAGTATGCGTAAGATATCGGCTATTACGGCTGATGGTTTTCTTATACTCATTTTTAAGCAGGCTCTGAGAATATATTATATGTTTATGCAATGTAGTCCGCCGAACTGAGAGATAATTACCTGGGCGATCTTTGGATTGGTCTGTGTGATTTTTACCGGATATTGTAACCGTTTCTCATAATTCCACATATATTAGCATCCTCCTTCCTGCCATGGCCATGGTTCGTTAATCCAGCACCAATATTCTGCCGGAGTACAGGCGGTGTCCAGTGTCAGGGGACCAAAATATTTGGCATATTCTTTGAGTGCGTGAACCCGCTGTTTCTTGAATTCGTCAAAATATTCCAAGGCTTCCTGGTGGCAGGGATGCAGATCCAGGAACAGTTTGACGTCGTCTACGGCAAAGCTGACTACGTTGATCCATTCTAATAATTCCTGTCGATTAGGTTTATTTTCCGTCATTTGCAACAACCTCCCATCATGATTCCTTTGAATGGTTTGTCTAATTCTTCGAAGATAGTTCCTCGGTGAAATCCTTTCTCTGCTTCGTAGATATTCTGCCATTCCTGCCAGGGGACGTAGGCCATGGCAAGCGGCATGCTGCTTAGTTCATCGTATTCATTGGGACTGCTGCAGCATACAGGTTCGGTTACCGGCTCGGTACACGGTGCAGACGGTTGAACCTGTGCCGGTCTGCCGCAGCCGCTTCGACGCATATAGTCAGGTGTATGGTAACGATAATTCGGCATATGTGAATCTCCTTCTATAGATTGTTTGCAATAACATAATATGGAGATTTGATAAAATGGTGCGTGCTTTCAGAGTTTTCAGGTTGTTTTTGACTTGATATCTGAGTATAATAGATACGATAGGAGTGTAGATGAGATGACGAGAAATCAGGAAATAAGGCGACCCAAACCGGGAAAAGAAGAAAGAAAGAGAAGGGGAGGCGCATACAGAGGGGCAAAGACGCAAGAAAGAATAGAAGAACAGGGAAGCCGCAGGATTCGTTTTTTTGATTATAATCTTCTGACGGTACTGATATCCCTGATCTGTTTCGGGCTGGTGATGCTGTATAGTACCAGCGCTTACAGCGCTTTGGTTACGCAGAGGGACAGTATGTTCTATTTCAAACGCCAGATTATCTTTTATGCGGCGGGATTTGCGGCGATGTATGTTATAGCCAGGATTGATTATCATATTTATGCCAGATGGGCGCGTGAATTATATTTTTTCTCAATATTTATGATGACGCTTGTACGGACGCCTCTTGGCATAGAAGTCAAGGGAGCCAGAAGATGGATCCGGCTTCCGTTCAATCAGCAGCTTCAGCCGTCGGAGATTGCGAAGATCGCGGTGATTTTGTTCATTCCCGTTTTGATCTGCGGTATAGGAAATGAGATCAGGACATGGGCGGGAATACGGAAGGTTCTTTTATGGGGACTTATCCCGGCGGGATGTATCCTGTTTTTGACAGAGAATCTGAGTACGGCGGTCATTGCGATGGGGATTACCTGTATGATGATATTCGTAGTTCATCCGAAGACAAAACCGTTTGTGGTGATTGTGGCGGCAGGAGCGGTTATTGTGCTGGCGGGAGTGAAGATTTTAGGGGCTGTGCTTGAAGACAGTTCTAATTTCCGTCTGCGGAGAATTCTGGTGTGGCTGAATCCGGAACAACATACGGCCGAAGGTGGATACCAGGTTATGCAGGGATTATATGCGGTTGGTTCGGGAGGTTTTTTTGGAAAAGGATTAGGAAACAGCGCGCAGAAGATGGTGATACCGGAAGTGCAGAACGACATGATTCTTTCTATTATATGCGAGGAGTTAGGCGTGTTTGGAGTAATAATGGTGTTAGTACTTTTTGGTCTTCTGCTGTACCGTCTGATGTTTATCGCGCAGAATGCACCGGATATGTACGGGTCTCTGATTACAACGGGGATCTTTGCGCATGTCGCGCTGCAGGTTGTGCTGAATGTCGCGGTTGTGATTAATCTAATCCCAACAACGGGGATTACGCTGCCTTTTATAAGTTATGGAGGAACGGCAAGCGTATTTCTAATGGCAGAGATGGGGATTGCGCTGGGAGTGTCCAGAAGAATAAAAATTAGTGAATAAAAAGCTTTTCTTTCAGGGATAAATATGATATGATTATCATGTAGTTTTGAAAACTACATACTACGGAAATAAATGACATGCCTTGAGGATATAGACATCGGCATGCTGGGAGGAAGGATATGAGTTATAAGATAATTGCAGACAGTTGCGGAGAATTGACGGACGAGATGAAGGCTTCAGGATTTTATGAGACAGCTTCTCTGGAGATTGATGTTCATGGACATCATATGATAGACGACGAGACTTTTAACCAGGCAGAGTTCTTGAAACTGGCGGCATTATCACCTGAAGTGCCGAAGTCTTCCTGCCCGTCTCCGGAGCGATATATGGAAGGATACCATTGTGATGCCGACCATGTGTATGCGGTGACTTTGTCAGCGGAGCTGAGCGGTTCTTATAACAGTGCGGTTCTTGGGAAGAATCTGTATCATGAAGAGTATGGCGAGAAGGATATCTATGTGTTTAATTCACGGTCTGCGTCTGTCGGCGAGACTTTGATCGCTTTGAAGATCGCGGAGTGTGAAGAAAAAGGAATGGAATTTGAACAGGTTATTGAGACGGTAGAAGCATATATTGAAAACCAGCATACGTATTTTGTACTGGAGACGCTGGATACATTGAGAAAGAACGGCAGACTTAAGGGCATGAAGGCGGTCATGGCGACCGCGCTGAATATCAAGCCCGTCATGGGGGCGACGCCGGAAGGGAATATCCAGCAGTTAGGGCAGGGCAGAGGAATTAAGAAAGCGTTGGCGAAGCTTACAGATGAAGTTTTGAAGAATCTGAAGAATTCAGAAGAAAAGATTTTGGCAATCTCACACTGTAATTGCCGGGAGAGAGCGGAGTACGTGCGGGATACATTGAAAGCGAAAGCCAGCTTCAAAGATATTATTATATTGGATACGGCGGGTATCAGCAGCATGTATGCCTCGGACGGAGGTATAATTGTGGTTGTATAATTCTCGGAATTGTGGTAGAATAACAAAATGAATCTTTAGTTGGCGTTGTATGCTGCCGAAGAGGAATGCCGTACAGGCGGAGCTTGGCGGATAGGAGATTCTACATTACTTTTGAGAAGGAGTTTTGGACGCGATGAGTCAGGAGAAAGTTGACAGATATAAAAAGGAAAAAGCAAATCGTAAGCAGACTATTAAGAAGGAAAAGATCCAGAATCTTATCCGTAAGTGCGCGGTAGGGGTCGTTGGGCTCGCATTGATCGGATGGATTGGTTATTCTGCATATGGGACATATGAGTCAAGAAAGCCTCAGAAAGAGGCTCAGATTGATTATACTGCATTGACAAACCTGCAGTCGGAATTTGCGCAGGCAGGCGAGCCTGCAGAGTAGAGGCAGAGATAAATAATGAATTTTTGAGAAGCAGAGATATTCTGCTTCTTTTTTTCTTTATAGGAACATTCGATTTTTGTGGGGAATAAAAAGCGGATGTTCAGTGTATTTTTGGACAAAGTTTCATCCCAAATTGTAAAAAACGTACGTTCTGTGCAAAATCCCCAAAAGTGAAAAAGGACTTGAAATCATCAAAAAAGTGGTTTACAATGGTGACAAGTAGTAGAAAGTGGTGAGAAGTGGTATAAAGTGGTAATAAGGTGGAGCCGCTTGGGAGAAGGTGAGTTCTGAATGTTGAAAGGGGAGTACAATCATAATATCGATGCAAAAGGCAGATTGATCATTCCGGCAAAGTTCCGTGACGATCTAGGGGAGAATTTCGTCATTACGAAAGGAATGGAGAACTGTCTTTATGTATACCCGGAGAACGAGTGGAACATCTTTGAAGAGAAACTGAACGCTTTGCCGACTACTACTGACAAAAAAGCCCGTGCTCTTGCTTACTTTTTCCAGGGGAGCGCAACAGACGGAGATTTGGATAAGCAGGGAAGAACCTTAATCCCATCTACGCTCAGAGAGTTTGCGCATCTGGATAAAGAAGTCGTATTCATCGGTATGGGGAAGCGTGCCGAGATATGGGACAAGGCGAGATGGGTAGAGAAGAATGCTGAAGTGGAAGAGAATATAGAGGATATTGCGTCCGATATGGAATCAAGCGGATTCAGTCTTTAGTTTGTCCGGCTGAATAGAGACATATCAGCACGGCGGGAGAGATGTAAGATATGGGATTCGAACACAGATCAGTATTACTGAAAGAGACGATTGATGGATTACACATCAAGCCGGACGGCATGTACGTGGATGGTACGCTGGGTGGAGGCGGACACAGCTATGAGATATGCAGGCGTCTGGGAGACAAGGGGAGTATTATAGGTATAGACCAGGATGCAGCGGCTGTCGAGGCGGCGGGTATCCGACTGAAAGACTTCAGGGAGAAGGTCACGATAGTCAGGAGCAACTATTGTGAGATGAAGTCGCGGCTCCAAGAGTTAGGGATTGACAAGGTGGATGGTATTATTCTGGATCTGGGCGTATCGTCTTATCAGTTGGATACGGCAGAACGGGGGTTTTCTTACCGTGTGGACGCGCCGTTGGATATGCGGATGGATACTCGGGGGAAGATAACAGCCAGAGATATTGTCAATGATTACGACGAGGAGGAGCTTTACCGTGTGATCAGAGATTACGGGGAGGATAAGTTTGCCAGAAATATTGTCAGACATATCGTAACGGAACGCGGGAAGCGCCCGATCGAGACAACCGGTCAGCTGACGGAGATCGTCAGAAGAGCCATACCAATGAAATATCAAAAGATGTCAGGGCATCCTGCAAAACGGACTTTTCAGGCGATACGCATTGAACTGAACCGGGAACTGGAAGTATTAAGAGATTCATTGGATGAGATGATTGAGTTGTTGAATCCAGGTGGGAGGTTATGTATTATAACCTTTCATTCACTGGAGGACAGAATTGTAAAGAGTGCGTTTAAGAAGAACGAGAATCCTTGCACCTGTCCGCCGGATTTTCCCGTATGTATATGCGGGAAGATTTCCAAGGGGAGTATTGTTACAAAAAAGCCGATTTTGCCGGGCAAAGAGGAGATGGAAGAGAACAGTCGTTCAAAGAGTGCGAAGCTTCGTATCTTCGAGCGTGGACGGCAGGGAGGCGGCCCGCAGCAATAAGTATGCGAGAGGTCGGCCGGGTTAAAAGAAAGTCAGAAAGGGGTGGTATACATGGCGGCAAGACGCAGTAATTCAGGAAGAAGACAGGCGTATGCAAGAAGAAGGGATATGGATTCACAGGCTTATGTGCACGGCAGTGTGGCGGCAAAACCAGAGTTCGATCCCGGATACCATGAGAATTCACCCGAGAGACCGAAGAAGGCCAGCAAGAGAGTCCGTAAGAATCGAAAGCAGGCGCTTAATATTAATTCCGCGTATGTGATATTTCTTTCTGTGGCGGCGATCACAGCATTGGTCGTGTGTGTGAATTATGTAGAATTACAGTCGCGTATTACAAGTCGTTCTAAGAATATAGCGGCGATGCAGAAGGAATTGGCAGATTTGCGGGAAAAGAATACTACGGAATATAATGCTGTTATGGATTCTGTAAATCTGGACGAGATCAGAGAACGGGCGCAGAATGATCTGGGTATGGTGTATGCGTCTCCTGATCAGGTTATTGAATATGAGAATCCGGCGACAGATTATGTGAAACAGTATGAAGAGATTCCGAAGGACGGAGTGCTTGCCCGGTCAGAAAAGAATCATTAACAGGTGAATTATGGCGAAACATACAAAGAATTATCATCAGAAAAAGTTTTCAATATTCATGCAGAAAAAGCTAGTATCGTTGTTTTTGGCGATTATACTAGCTTTTGTTATCTTAGTGCTGAGAATTACTTATATCAATGCCTCCAGCGGGGCGAGTTATACGAAGGTGGTTTTGGATCAACAGCAATACAACAGCAGGACTATACCCTTTAAGCGGGGGGATATTGTGGACCGTAACGGGACGAAGATCGCGACCAGTGAAAGGGTATATAACGTGATTCTGGATGTGGAAGTCATGCTCAGTGATAAGGATAATGTCGAGCCTACCATCCGCGTTCTAAATGAATGTTTTGGAATAGAGGAAGAGAAAGTCAGAAAAGTAATAGAAGAGAGTCCTTCCAGCAGATACAGTATTCTCCTGAAAGGGGTGAATTACGAGACAGCCCAGAAGTTTGAGAAGATTGACGAGGATGAAGAAAATTATCCGAACGTTGCGGGAATATGGCTCGAGGATGATTATATCAGAAGATATCCATATAATACATTGGCCAGCGACGTCATTGGCTTTACGGTGAACGGAAACCTGGGCAGTAATGGAATAGAAGCGGCTTATAATTCCATTTTAAACGGAGCAGACGGCAGAGAATATGGCTATCTGGACGAGGATTTAACGTTTGAACGGACAGTAAAAGAACCGGATAATGGAAATACGGTTGTGTCTACCATAGATCTTCAGGTACAGAGTATCGTGGAAAAACATATTCTTGCATTTAACGAAACATACAGAGACGGATTCACAACAGGAGAGGGAAGCAAGAACACGGCGGTTATCGTGATGAATCCCCAGAATGGAGAGATTCTGGCGGAGGCGTCTTATCCTAATTATGACCTGAACCAGCCGAGAGATCTGACGAAGTATTATACGGAAGAAGAGATTGCCGCCATGTCGGATGAGGATAAACTGAATAAGTATAATCAGCTTTGGAATAATTTCTGCGTCAGTGAATTCTACGAACCAGGATCTACATTTAAACCATTTACCATAGCGGCGGGTCTGGAAATCGGAACGCTGACCGGAGACGAGGGATATACCTGCGGTGGAATGCTCCATATCGGAGACCATGATATCCATTGCAGCAACCGTGACGGTCACGGTCCTCAATCATTGAAGCGGTCGTTGGAGAATTCCTGCAATGTTGCGTTAATGCATATAGGGCAGTCTATGGGAAAGGAGGAATTCTGCAGATATCAGAAACTCTTTGGATTTGGGGAGTATACGGGAATCGACCTCCCGGGAGAAGCGTTAGGACTATTGTATGACGTGGAAGATATGGACCCGGCAAGTTTGGCGACTAATTCCTTCGGGCAGAATTTTAATGTAACGATGACGCAGCTTTCGGCGTCATTCTGCGCGCTGATCAACGGCGGAAACTATTATAAACCGCATGTGGTAAGGCAGATCTGGGATGAGAACGGGAATCTGATTGAAAATAAGAATCCCGTATTGCTGAAGAGAACTATTTCAAAAGAAACCAGCGATATCGTCAAAGATTATATGCTCGGAGTCGTTGAGGAGGGCACCGGAGCGAAAGCTGCGGTCGAGGGATATGATGTCGGCGGAAAGACCGGAACCGCGGAGAAGCAGCCGCGCGGTAATAAGAAATATCTGGTGTCGTTCATCGGGTATGCCCCCCAGGAGAATCCGGAGGTGGTCGTATACGCCGTGATCGACGAACCGAATGTTGCGGAACAGGCGTCCAGCGCTTATGCTATGCAGCTTGCATCGGACATCATGAAGGAGATCTTTCCGTATCTTGGAATCAGCAAATCACCCGCAGAGGAGGAAGGCACGGAATAATCTTCTCGGTTTGCGGGGAGAATCGATAGCTTATACAATATATGATTCATAACCTTGCAAAGGCTATAATAAATTATAAAAAATAGCTTTTGCGAGGTTTTTGTATTATGAAGAATAAGACATATAATAAGAAAAAGATCCTTGTTGTATTTGTCTGCGCAGCGGTGGTGATATTCACCTTAGTGGGGAGACTCGTCTATCTGATGGTTTTTGATGCAAAATATTATCAGAAGAAAGCGGAAGCTCTGCATGAACGGGAGCGTGAGATCAAGGCTGCCAGAGGGGAGATCCTTGATGCAAAAGGGGAAGTACTGGCGACGAATAAGACGGTATGTACAATATCCGTGATCCACAGTCAGATCAGGGAACCGGAGAAGGTGATTAAGGCATTGGCGGAAGCGCTGGAGATGGATGAGGATACCGTACGCCGAAGAGTGGAGAAGGTTTCCTCAATGGAACGTGTTAAGACGAATGTTGATAAAGAGACCGGTGATACGATTCGTAATATGGAATTAGACGGAGTGAAAGTGGACGAGGATTTTAAGCGGTATTATCCGCATAATGAACTGGCGTCTAAGGTTTTAGGATTTACCGGCGGAGACAATCAGGGGATTATCGGGCTGGAGGTAAAGTATGAGGAGTACTTGAAGGGAGTAAACGGGACCATATTGACTACGACAGACGCAAGAGGCATTGAATTGGAGGGCGTCGCGGAGGATCGGGTGGAACCGAAGGCAGGCCATACGCTCCAGATCAGCCTGGATTATAATATTCAGATGTATGCACAGCAGATGGCGGAGAAGGTGATGGAAGAGAAGCAGGCGGAGAAAGTGGGGATCCTGCTTATGAATCCGCAGAACGGAGAAATACTTGCCATGGTCAATGTTCCGGAGTTCAATCTGAACGAACCGTTTACCCTGAATACGGATGGAGAGGAAGCAGACATGTCGGATGAGAAGCGGCAGGATGCATTGAACCAGATGTGGCGGAACGGCTGTATCAACGATACTTACGAGCCGGGGTCTACGTTCAAGATCATTACGGCGTCCGCGTGTCTGGAGGAGGGGGCCGTAAAGCTTGAAGATCAGTTCAGTTGTCCTGGTTACCGGGTGGTGGAGGATCGTAAGATCCGGTGCCATAAGGTGGGCGGACACGGTGCGGAGACGTTCATCCAGGGGATTCAGAATTCATGTAATCCGGTATTCATTGATATCGGGCTTAGACTGGGAGTAGATGATTTCTATAAGTATTTCCGCCAGTTTGGCCTGATGGACATGACGGGGATTGATCTGCCGGGAGAAGCGGGTACGATTATGCATAAGAAAGAGAATGTAGGGATGGTGGAGCTTGCGACAATGAGTTTTGGACAGTCTTTCCAGGTAACGCCGATGCAGATGGCGACTACGGTCAGTTCTCTGGTGAACGGGGGAAGGAGAGTCACTCCTCATTTTGGTGTGAGAGTATTAGATGAAGAAGGAAAGGAAGTGAAAGAGTTCCGTTATGAGGAGAAGAAGAATATCGTATCAGAAGAGACATCTGCTACGATGCGCATGCTGCTTGAAAGCGTGGTATCCGAAGGATCTGGGAAGAATGCTTATATAGAGGGATATAAGATCGGAGGAAAGACGGCGACCTCCCAGACGCTGCCAAGAAGCGCGAACAGATATATCTCTTCTTTTATCGGATTCGCGCCTGCGGATAATCCGCAGATTCTGGGAATGTGCGTTATCTATGATCCCCAGGGAGTATACTATGGAGGAACGATCGCGGCCCCGGTGGTGAAGAATATATTTGCGAGCATATTACCCTATCTTGGCATTGAAAAAGAGTAGGAAATGAAGTATACTAGAATATGTTTGAAATCTGGCGTTCATAAGAATGCTTAGAGATGGATTGAGAGAAAACGAAGGAACCGTGAAGAAACGACAGGATAGTATGGCGTAGATTATTTCTTCACGATTCCTAAATAACGAAAGAGATGAAGAGGTGGATGTATGGATTATAAAGTATTTGTTCCGGTATTAATTGCATTCGTGCTGAGCGTGATCATGGGACCGTTGATTATCCCGGTACTTAGAAAATTAAAGATGGGCCAGACGGAACGTGAAGACGGTGTAAAATCGCATCTTAAAAAGGCCGGTACGCCGACGATGGGAGGTGTGATTATTCTTCTCAGCGTCGTTGTTACATCTGTGTTCTATATTAGAGATTATCCGAAGATTATCCCTATTCTGTTTGTTACGCTGGGATTTGGCCTGATCGGTTTTCTGGACGATTATCTTAAGGTAGTCATGAGACGTTCTGACGGGTTGTATCCGAAGCAGAAGATGGCGCTTCAGATCGTTGTGACCGCGGTATTTGCATTTTATATGGTGAAATTTACAGATGTGTCCCTGGCTATGCTTCTGCCGTTTACCGGAGGGAAATACTGGAACGTAGGATGGCTTGCGATTCCTGTTATGTTTTTCGCTGTGATCGGAACCGTCAACGGAGTGAATTTTACAGATGGTCTGGATGGTCTGGCTTCCAGTGTGACCGTGCTGGTCGCTACTTTTTTTACGGTAGTCGCGATCGGGACAAAAAGCGGCATAGAGCCTGTCACCTGTTCAGTTGTAGGAGCATTGCTTGGTTTTCTTCTTTTTAATGTATATCCTGCCAGCGTGTTCATGGGAGATACGGGGTCTTTGGCGTTGGGAGGTTTCGTGGCGTCTACGGCTTATATGCTCCAGATGCCGATCTTTATTATCATTGTGGGAATGATCTATCTGATAGAGGTTTTATCCGTTATGATACAAGTGACATATTTTAAGAGGACGGGCGGCAAGCGCATCTTTAAGATGGCGCCTATACATCATCATTTTGAGTTGTGCGGATGGTCGGAGACGAAGGTAGTGGCGGTATTTTCTATTGCCACGGCAATTCTTTGTCTGATTGGGTTGATGGCCATGTAGGAGGAAAGAAAGAGAATGGAGATAGCGAAGAAAAAAGTTCTGGTATTTGGTTTGGGGATCAGTGGGATCGGAGCAGCCGGATTATTAGAAGAACAGGGAGCGGAAGTAGTGCTCTATGATGGCAATGAGAAACTTAAGGAAGAAGAGATTCGAAATAAATTAAAAGACGGAAGCAGAGCACAGATTATAATCGGAGCTTTTCCGGAGGAGCTTCTGGATTCACTGGACATCGTGATATTAAGTCCTGGAGTTCCCGCGGATCTTCCTCTTGTAAATCAGATGAGGGAAAGAGGGATTCTGATTACGGGCGAAGTGGAACTGGCTTTTGAGTCCGGAAAAGGAGATGTGCTGGCGATTACCGGCACGAACGGCAAGACGACGACGACGGCGCTTCTTGGCGAGATCATGAAGAATTACCAGGATGATGTGTTTGTGGTGGGGAATATCGGCAATCCATACACGACGGCGGCCGGTAAGATGGACGACGGCAGTATTACGGTTGCGGAGATGAGCAGCTTTCAATTGGAAACGATTCTTGATTTTCGCCCTAAAGTAAGCGCGATATTGAATTTTACACCGGATCATCTGAACCGTCATCATACGATGGAGGCTTATGTGAACGCCAAGAAGAATATTGCGAAGAATCAGACGGAGGACGATTATTGTATTCTGAATTATGAAGACAAGCTGACGAGAGAATTTGGCGAAAATATTAAGGCACAGGTTCTATATTTCAGCAGCCGGCGTAAACTAGAAAAGGGAATCTATCTGGCAGACGGCAGAATCATTTACCGTGACGAAGAGGTTACGGAGCTTTGCGATATCAAGGAGCTGAATCTGTTAGGGCTTCATAACTACGAGAATGTGATGGCCGCGGCGGCGATGGCTCTTGTGTACGGCGTACCGGCAGAGATCGTAAGGAAGAGTGTGAAAGCTTTTAAAGGAGTGGAGCATCGGATCGAATATGTGACGGAGAAGAATGGAGTTGCATATTACAATGATTCCAAGGGGACGAATCCTGACGCGGCGATTAAAGGAATTCAGGCGATGAACCGGCCTACCGTGTTGATCGGCGGAGGCTATGATAAGGATTCAGTCTATACAGAGTGGATTAACAGTTTTGAAGGAAAAGTTAAGAGACTAGTCCTGGTGGGGGCTACGAAAGAAAAGATTGCAAGAGACGCCAGAACGTGCGGGTTCTATGATTATGTATTTGCAGACACATTTGAAGAGGCGGTGCTTGAGGCGGCGAAAGCGGCAAAGCCGGGAGATGCAGTCCTGCTGTCGCCGGCATGTGCAAGCTGGGGGATGTTCCCGAATTATGAGGTACGCGGAGAGAAGTTTAAAGAGATTGTAAATTCCTTGTAAGGAGTGGCGCAGATTGACTCATTCTAATAACAGAAGGTATGATTATACGCTTCTTGCCGCGCTTGCGTTGCTGGTAATTATGGGACTTGTGATACTGTACAGCACAAGCGCTTATAACGGTGAAGTGAAGTTCCATGATTCGTTTTATTATCTGAAGAAACAGGTGTTTGCGACAACGCTTGGAATAGCCGCGCTGTTTGTGGCGGCCAATATGGACTATCATGTGTGGAGGCATGTGGCGGTGCTGGGATATCTGACGGCGATACTTTTGTCTGTGGCCGTTCTGTTTATCGGAGATGAAATTAACGGGTCCAAAAGATGGTTGTCTTTGGGACCTTTTTCTTTTCAGCCGTCGGAATTTGCCAAAGTAGCTGTTATACTCTTCCTGGCGCATATGGTGACAAAGAATGTGAAAGATATAGGGAAGATGCGCACGATGATTAAGATCATGGCGCTTATCCTTCCTATCGTTGCGTTGGTTGGAGCCAGCAACTTAAGTACGGCTATCATCATTCTGGGAATCGCGGTCATCCTCATCTTTGTCGCCAGTCCGAAGTATGGTCAGTTCGTATTCATGGGACTCTTAGGAGTAGGATTTATGGCAATCTTCCTTGCGCTTGAGAGTTACCGTCTGGAACGGCTAGCTATCTGGAGGAATCCGGAGGCGTATGAAAAAGGATATCAGACTCTTCAGGGGTTGTACGCCATTGGTTCAGGAGGTCTCTTCGGCAGGGGATTAGGGCAGAGTATCCAGAAGCTGGGTTTCGTTCCGGAAGCTCAGAACGATATGATATTTTCTATCATATGTGAAGAACTGGGATTATTCGGCGCCGGTTTTATACTGATTCTTTTCCTGCTTTTGATCTGGCGGTTCTTTGTGATTGCGACGCATGCGGGGGATCTGTTCGGAGCGTTGATTGCGACGGGAGCCATGGGGCATATGATGATCCAGGTAATCTTAAATATAGCAGTGGTCACGAATACGATTCCTAATACGGGAATTACGCTGCCTTTCATAAGTTACGGCGGTACCTCTGTCGTATTTCTCCTTGTGGAAATGGGGCTTGTCTTAAGTGTGTCGTCTCTGGTAAAATAGGGGAAAAGAGACTGGGAGTATAAATATATGGAAAGATATCAGGAAAGGGAGAAAGTACGAAGGGAAAAGCGGGAAGGAAGAAGCGACCGGGAAAATCACAGGAAAAGACCGAAGAAAAAGTCGCACAAAGTGTATGCATTTTTCGTTTTGTTATTAGGATGTGTTATTATTGGAGTTACATTCTTCCTGTTATTCTATGTTCAGAAAATTACTGTAAGCGGTAACGAGTATACGACGGATCAGGAGATCATCGAGTCGGTACGAAGCGACAGGTATTCTGTAAATTCATTATATATTTTGGGAAAATATGCTCTTGAAAAAGGCGAAGTACTGCCGTGTCTTGAACAAATGAAAATCCGTATGAAAGCGCCATGGAGCCTTAAAGTGACCGTAAAAGAGAAGCCTATCGTCGGGTACATACGAAACGGGGAGAATTACGACTATTTTGATAAAGAAGGCATGATTGTATTCGAGTCTCTTACATTGCTGGAAGGTATTCCATATGTTGAAGGAATTGATGTGGGGGAGATCAAATTATATCAGTATCTGAAGAGTGATGATACAAGAATATTTGAACAAATTCTGGAGACTTCAAAGGAAGTGGCAAAGTACGGACTGACATCGGCGAAGATTATCTGCGAGGGAGATGAGATCTGTCTGGATATAGGAAGTATCAGGGTATGCCTGGGGAAGAATGTGTCTGCAGAACAGATTGCGCAGATTCCGCCTATTCTTGAAAAGCTGGGGGACAGGGCGGGAAACCTGCACCTGGAGAATTATTCTGAGACGGCGGGAACGATTACATTTGAGGCGGCAGAGACGGAAACCGGTGAAGGCCAGCCGCCGGCGGTACAGTAGTATCCGCCGCTATAGCGGTGAATCTTTGCGAAGATACAAACGTATTGTAATAACGGTTTACGGGCGGAGTTTAACGATATAGCAAAGAAAAATAAGAAAAATGAAGAAATTCTATTGATATTTTATACAAAAGTCTTTATTATATAGTATATATGGCAAAAAGGACATTTCATTTGCTTTATGTATGGGATGTATAATATATAATAAGGATAACAAAGGAGGAGAAACCCTTGCTAGAAATTAAAACGAATGAATCAGAAGCAGCGGCGAAGATAATTGTTGTTGGAGTCGGCGGCGGCGGTAACAACGCCGTGAACCGAATGATTGATGAACAAATTGCCGGTGTTGAGTTTATTGCTATTAATACAGATAAGCAGGCGTTACAGTTATGCAAGGCGCCTACGCTAATGCAGATCGGTGAGAAGATTACGAAGGGACTCGGAGCAGGAGCAAGGCCTGAGATTGGCGAGAAAGCTGCGGAAGAGAGCGCAGAAGAAGTATCATCCGCATTAAAAGGCGCGGATATGGTATTTGTGACCTGCGGTATGGGCGGCGGAACCGGAACCGGCGCTACGCCTGTGGTTGCGAAGATCGCGAAGGAGCAGGGCGCGCTGACGGTAGGAGTCGTAACGAAGCCTTTCCGGTTTGAATCTAAGACGCGTATGAATAATGCGCTGTCGGGGATTGAGAAGTTAAAAGAGAGCGTGGATACGCTGATTGTTATCCCAAATGATAAATTGCTTGAAGTTGTCGACAGACGTACTACGATGCCTGAGGCCCTTAAGAAAGCGGACGAGGTATTACAGCAGGGTATCCAGGGTATTACGGACCTGATTAATGTGCCGGCGCTGATTAACCTTGACTTTGCCGATGTTCAGACGGTTATGACGGACAAGGGTATCGCGCATATCGGTATCGGACAGGGCCGGGGCGACGACAAAGCGCTTGAAGCCGTAAAACAGGCGGTTTCCAGTCCTCTTCTTGAGACGACGATTGCCGGGGCGTCGCATGTCATTATTAATGTATCCGGGGATATTACGCTGATGGATGCTTCTGACGCGGCCGAATATGTGCAGGATCTTGCCGGAGAGGATGCGAATATTATCTTTGGCGCGATGTATGACGACGCCAGAACCGATGAAGCGACGATCACTGTGATTGCGACAGGTCTTCACAATGTAGGAGGCAGCGCGTCTAAATTGAAGTCAAGATTAGAGACTCCAAGGAACGGCGCTATGCCGCATGGCGGCGTAGGTATGCAGGGCGTAGGTTATGACAGAGGCATGCAGTCAGGCGGACAGGTTTCTCCAAGGCTGGATTTTGGAATGGCACAGACGCAAAAGAGCGGCGGTACGGCGGCTGCAGCGATGCCGAGGCGTCCGGTAGGCGGAACGGCTCCGACATTGGATACACCAAGAACACCGGTTAGTAAAGTAAAAGAGCAGTCTATTAAGATACCGGATTTCTTTAAAAGATAAAGATATTTGCTATATTGATCCGGGCGCTAAGAAGCGCCCGGATTTTTGTGGTCGTATCGATAAAAAGTAAACTTCTCTAACTCTGTTTTACAAAAATCTCTTTTATTCCCGAAAATATGACAAATTTTTCCGGCATTTTTTCATCAATTCTCTTATAATTCTTTCTTTTGTGTCAAAAAAGGATACAAAGTCTTGTATCTCATTTTCTCTGATTCCCACAAATTCATTTTCTTAAAATCTATATCTTGTGGTTGCTTAGAACTGTCGAACGAAATTCAAGATTCGTCCCACCATCTGACAAAATCTTTTTGCGTCGGCTCGTATAATAAATCTTGCTTAAGTACGAATCGATTTTGTGTCACTTATCGTAGAAGAGGAAAGAAGGTGGAACGTGCGTTATGAATTATACATAGACGTATTCTTTCTGGTAAATGTTACGATGGACTGTTTTCTTCTTGCGGCAGTCCGCAAGATGTTAGGAAGCAGGGTCTCCTATGGACGCGTCTTTCTCGGGGCGTTGTCCGGGGCGTTCCTGACCTGTCTGATCGTGATGCTGCCGATACCATATGCGTCTGTGAAATTCATACTGTTCCATAGCCTGACAAATGCCGTGATGATAAAGGCGGGACTTGGAATCAAAGGTAAAAGGGAGTTTCTGCAGGCTTTTATCCTGCTGTATATCAGCGGTTTCCTGACAGGCGGGGTATTTCAATTCCTTGGACAGTATGTACGAGTAGGCAGTGTTTTCTTTGTACTGGCGGTCATAAGTTATTATATTGTGTCTGCCATATGGAATCTGATCTCTTATCTGGCGGGGCAGAGAGAATATCGGTGCCAGGTGGTGCTTTTAAAGGGCGGGAAGAGCCGGAAGGTGCAGGCGCTGATTGATACGGGCAACAGTTTAAGAGACGAGATTACGGGAAAACCGGTCAGCATTATTGATAAGAAGGCAGTGATGGAACTATGGGGAGAAGATGACATGGCAGGAATACGTTATATTCCATATCACTCTATCGGAAAAGCGGAAGGTGTAATGCCGTTAATCACGCTGGATGGGATGTATGTATGCAGAAAAGAAAAGGAATGGATTGAAAGACCGCTGGCGGCCATCTGTGAGGAGGATATGACGGCTGACCGTTATGAGATGATTTTAAATCCTGATGTCTTAATAGGAGGAGTAGATTATGGTAATCAGAGTGGCAGTACCACACCAATTTAAACTAAAAGTAGTTCCGGATTTACGGACGTTATTTTTCCCTGATAAGAGGGATGTTCATTATATCGGCGGTTCGGATATATTGCCGGCTCCGCTGGACACACGAGAAGAGACGGCCGCCATCAACGATCTGGGGTCGGAGGACGACGAGCATGCAAGGAAGCTTTTGATCGAACATAACCTGCGGCTGGTGGTGTATATAGCGAAAAAATTTGATAACACAGGGGTCGGGGTAGAAGATCTGATCTCAATCGGAACGATAGGGCTTATCAAAGCGATCAATACCTTCAATCCAGATAAGAATATCAAGCTTGCGACTTATGCATCCAGATGTATCGAGAATGAGATCTTGATGTATTTGCGAAGAAATAACAAGACGAAGATGGAAGTATCCATCGACGAACCGCTGAATGTAGACTGGGATGGCAACGAACTGCTTCTGTCGGATATTCTGGGGACGGACGAGGATACGATTTACAAAGATCTGGAAAATGAAGTGGAGCGTAAACTGTTAATAAAGGCTTTAAGCCGTTTGTCGGGCAGGGAAAGAACGATTATTAAGATGCGTTTTGGACTTGGGATGCCGGACGGAGAGGAGAGAACCCAGAAGGAAGTGGCGGATATGCTGGGTATCTCCCAGTCATACATATCGAGGCTGGAAAAGAAGATTATGCAGAGACTGAAACGAGAAATGGTGAAATATTCATAGAGAAGACATGAAAAAGCAGATATATTCTGAAAAATCAGAAAAATGGACGTAAAATAGAAAAGTATTCATAGTAAATCCCTGAAAAAGATGATATAATGAAATAAAAAGGGGATGAAGGCATGAGACTCAGCTTTATCGGGGCGGCTCATGAAGTAACCGGAAGCTGCCATTACCTAAATGCGTGCGGGAAGAACATTCTGATAGACTGCGGTATGGAGCAGGGGCCAGATTTATATGAAAATCAGGAGATTCCTGTTCCTGCCAATCAAATTGATTTTGTTCTGCTGACACATGCACATATCGATCATTCAGGAAGAATCCCGCTTTTATGCAAACAGGGTTTTCAGGGAGAGATTGTCAGTACCTTTGCTACTTCGGACTTGTGTAATATCATGCTTCGTGACAGCGCTCACATTCAGGAATTTGAGGCAGAATGGCGGAATCGTAAAGGAAGAAGAAGCGGAGAAGAAGAGTTTGAACCCATGTATACGATGGCGGACGCGGACGCGGCCATCAAGCTGTTGGCGCCATGTGATTATGAACAGAGAATTACTCTATGTGAAGGTATCGACGTACAGTTCCATGATATGGGGCATCTATTGGGATCGGCAAGTATCGAGGTATGGGTTACGGAGGACGGAGACACGAAAAAGATTGTATTCTCCGGAGATGTAGGAAATGCCAATCAGCCGATTATCAAGGAACCGCAGAAAGTGAAGGAAGCGGATTATATCGTAATCGAGTCGACATACGGCGATCGGACGCATGGGACGGATCTGCCTGACTATGTAGGAGAATTTACGAGAATCTTAAGAGAGACGTTCACAAGGGGCGGCAACGTAGTTATTCCGTCGTTCGCGGTAGGCCGTACGCAGGAGATTCTGTATTTTATCCGCGAGATCAAGGAGAAGAATATGCTTCCGGAATTTCCGGGATTTGAAGTCTACGTGGACAGTCCTCTGGCAATAGGGGCGACCAATGTATTTAACAAGAATGTAAAGTCTTGCTTTGACGAAGAGGCGATGGCCCTGGTGGAACGGGGAATCAATCCTTTGTTGTTCCCGGGACTTAAGACGACGATTACCAGCGACGAGTCCAGAATGATTAATTTCGATGAAAAACCGAAGGTAATCCTGTCGGCGTCCGGTATGTGCGAGGCGGGCCGGATCCGGCATCATCTGAAACATAATCTGTGGCGGGCGGAGAGCACGATCTGTTTCGTAGGTTATCAGGCGGTAGGGACGCTGGGACGTAAATTGATCGAAGGCGCGGAGAGCGTGAAGCTGTTCGGTGAGAATATCACGGTCAATGCGAAAATCGAAATATTGAGAGGAATCAGCGGCCATGCGGATATGAACGGATTGTTAGACTGGCTTGGCGGATTCGAGAATACGCCGGAGCGGGTGATCGTGGTTCATGGAGAGGATACGGTTACCGATCATTTTGCGGAACTGGTGGAAGAAAAATTCGGGTGTCAGACGTTCGCGCCGTATTCGGGCGGTATGATAGATCTGCTGACGAACGAGATCGTGACGGAAGGAGTGAAGACGCCGAAGAAAGCGGCGGAAAAACCGGCTGTCACACGCGCCGTCCATGTATTCCAGCGAGTGGTTGCGGCTGCAAAGCGGCTGCTTGAGGTGGTATATAAGAATGAAGGGTTGGCGAATAAAGAGCTGGCGAAATTCGAGACTCAGATCCAGAACCTGGCGGATAAGTGGGATCGCGACTGATTGTATCGGCGCTGACAGGCAGGGATGATTTTTGTAAAAGAAACAGATTTGCGGTTATGCATTCTGTTTCTTTTTTATGCTGCTTTTTACTACATATACCAATATACGGCAGATTGGACCGGAAGGGTATCTCTAAGCGGGCGGGGCAGTATCGAAATCACGCCTCCGAGAATGGGGACTGCTGCTTCGGGAAACTTAGATCCAAGATATCCGAATAAAATATTTGTCAAGGACTAAAACTTTTTTTATTTTTTTGTTTTACGAATATGACTCCTGCCAAATGAGAATCATTTTACTATACAAAGATTCATATTTATTCGTTTGGTAGGAGGATTTTCGGTTATGGCACAGGGAAAGGTAGAAATATGCGGAGTAAATACGGCGAAGCTTCCAGTCCTTAATGAAGAGGAGAAGGAGGCTTTAATTGCGCGTATCAAAGCAGGCGATACAGAAGCGAAGGAAGAATATATCAAGGGAAATCTTAGGCTTGTGCTAAGCGTGATTAAGCGTTTCGGAGGGAGTAATGAGAATCCGGACGATTTATTTCAGATAGGGTGTATCGGCCTGATCAAGGCGATTAATAACTTTAATACAGAGTTGGATGTAAAGTTCTCTACTTACGCCGTCCCTATGATCATCGGTGAGATCAGGCGGTACATGCGGGACAACAACTCTATTCGTGTCAGTCGTTCGCTGCGGGATACGGCATATAAGGCGATCTATGCAAAGGAAAACTACGTAAAACGAAATTTAAAGGAACCTACTGTACAGGAGATCGCGGAGGAAATCGGGATATCTAAAGAAGATATCGTCTTTGCCCTGGACGCGATCCAGGTGCCTATGAGTCTGCAGGAGCCCGTCTATAACGACGGAGGAGACGCCCTTTACGTAATGGATCAGATCAGCGATACCAAGAACAAAGAAGAAAAGTGGGTGGAAGACTTGTCGTTAGAAGCCGCCATGGAACACTTAGATCCGAGGGAACGCTATATTATAAAACTTCGCTTCTTCGAGGGTAAGACACAGATGGAGGTGGCCGAGCAGATTCAGATCTCTCAGGCTCAGGTCAGCCGCCTTGAAAAAAACGCCCTGCGCGTAATGCGTCAATACCTTTCCTGATTCCTACGGTGTATGTTGTGCTTACGAAGTCTTAAGGGGGACTTTTGAAGGTAAACGGCAGATGGAATCAAAAAGAGATGCTTTTGATTCCATCTGACGTAGGTAAGCGTATGAAAAGCAGCCTGGACGACGCCTTTTTATTTAAGTAAGCTCACTTCTTTGCTTGCATTTTATGTATGTCTATACTATGATAAAAGTATGGAGGATATTTATATTATGAAAGCATGCATATTTGATCTGGACGGAACACTGACTGACACATTGGAATCCCTGACTTACTCTGTGGGAGAGACGTTAAAAGAGATGGGACTTCCCGTTATTACCGCGGATGAATGCCGGAGTTTTGTAGGCAACGGCGCCAGAGTACTGATGGAGCGGTCTCTTGAGGCGGCAGGGGAGGTAAGCGGCGGCAGGATTGACGAGGGTATGGAGATCTACGGGCGTATATTTGACGCCAACTGTACATATCATGTAATACCCTATGAAGGCATAACAGAGATGCTTGAGGAGTTAAGAAAGAAGGATGTCAGGCTTGCCGTACTGTCAAATAAGCCTCACCGGCAGACGGTGAAGGTGGTTCGGGAGATATTCGGAGAAGGAGTATTTGACTGTATCGAGGGACAGCAGGAAGGGATTGCAAGGAAACCTGATCCGGCAGGGGTATTCAGGTTGCTTGAGATGATGCAGATTTCAAGAGAAGAGTGTCTGTATGCGGGCGATTCGGAAGTAGATATCCTGACGGGAAAGAATGCAAAAGTCAGGACCGTCGGCGTAACCTGGGGATTCAGGAACAGGGAAACTTTGCTGAGAGCCGGAGCAGGTACGGTCATTGATAAACCCGAAGAACTTTTGCGCTTTGTGTAAAAAGAAAATTGCTGAGGGAGGAACCGAGGAGATGTATGAGTATGATGAAGATTGCCTGAAGACATTTCTCAAAAACCAGGGACAGTTGTTTGACGAACCGGTAGCAGGGACTTTGGAAGAAGCGGAAGCTTTTCTGGAAGATTGTATGGCGGTTGTTTTCGACAGTATTCGTGAAGTCAGAGAATTCCTTGAAGAAGAAGGAGTGGACATGGAAGGGATGTCTGACGAGGAGCTTGAAGAATCGTCGGAAATATTCGCGATTCCAGGCGGAAGATACCTGGTGGTAGAAGGATAAGACAGTAGCTTTGACAAAGAAAAAAGTCGAAACGCCTAGAGAAAACTCTAGGTTGTTTCGGCTTTTTTGAGAGCTTCTTCGATCGCGTCTATGATAATCTGGGATGTATATGGATTTTCTTCGGAATATTGGATATCCTGAAGAGATTGGCGCTCGTATACCTGTTCGGCGATATCTTCGATTGCCGGCTGGATCAGTGGAAACATAGCTGCTACGGTATCGTCCAGGTTAGAGAAGCGTATGGAGTTGATATGCGATTCGTCTACGGTTACTTCGACTTCAAGAGCAGTATTATTCAGCGTAACGGTTGAAGTATAGACGCCGGGCATGTATTCTGCTTCGCTGATTTTTGCTTCTTTATTTTTGGGAAGGAACATAAAAAGCAGCAGCAGGATCAGTATAACCGCCAGTGTAGCAAAGACTGCGGTATAGATGATTTCCTTCATGTGCAGTACGATTATCTTTGTTTTGGAACTCATAGCAACCTCCCGTATCGAGTAAGATGTGTTTGTTTTTATAATGTATGAGAAAAGAAGGAAAATTATTCATGTCTTTTGCGTGACAAATTCTCATGCTTTTAGTATAATGAGGTCTACTGTAAAAAATTCAGATGGAGACGGAGGTGAGAAAGGAATGTTTATGATAGCGGGTCTTGGTAATCCTACGCTTGCGTACGAGGGGACCAGGCATAACGTCGGGTTTGATGTCATAGACGCCCTTGCGGCTCAATATAATATATCTGTAGACATAAGAAAGAGCCGGGCTCTGATCGGAAAGGGTATTATAGAGGGACATAAGGTCATCCTTGTAAAACCGCAGACATATATGAATCTTAGCGGGGAGAGTGTAGGCGCTCTTGCGGATTATTATAAAATTGATGAGGAGACAGAGCTTATCGTGATCTATGACGACGTGAGTCTTGATGTGGGACAGCTTCGTATTCGTAAGAAAGGGAGCGCGGGAGGACATAACGGTATCAAGAATATCATTGCGCATCTTGGGACGGAGGCGTTTCCAAGGATCAAGGTAGGCGTAGGAGAGAAACCGAAGAGATACGACCTTGCCGACTATGTATTGGGGCATTTTTCCAAGGAGGAGAGGCAGGTTATGAACGAAGGATATCAGAAGGCAGTCAGAGCCGTCCGGATGATGCTGGACGGTGAGACGGATGCGGCTATGAACGAGTATAACAGGAAAGTAAAGCCTAAGGAGGTAAAGGATGCAAGCCCTGATACGGCCATTAAATGAGCTGGCGGAATTTGATGAACTCTATAAGAGACGGATGAAGGAACAGGGAATGATGCGGATCTGCGGATGTGTGAATTCTCAGAAGACACATATGATGTATGCGTTAAGCGGCGGCCTGAAATACAAGGTCATCGCTTGTTCCAGTGAGTCCAAAGCAAAACAGGTCTATGAGGAGTATCGCTTTTTGGATCCTCAGACATATTTGTATCCGGCGAAAGATCTGCTGTTTTATCAGGCTGATCTTCGGAGCAAAGAACTGACAAGGCAGCGGATGGAAGTGATACAGGCGGTGACGGAGAAAGAATCCCTTACGGTAGTTACAAGTTTTGACGCGTTCATGGACTCGCTGCTTCCGAAGGAAGAGATTGTTTCAAGGATCCTTCATATCAAAGGCGATAGTGTTATACATCTTGAAGCTATGCAGGAGAAGTTAGTTGAGTTGGGATATGACAGGGAAGTGCAGATAGAAGGTCCGGGTCAGTTTGCGGTCCGGGGAGGGATTCTGGACGTATATCCATTGACGGAGGAGCAGCCTGTCCGTATCGAGCTATGGGGAGATGAAGTGGACTCAATCCGGACTTTTGATGTGGAGACCCAGCGATCCATCGAGAACCTTAAGAAGATTTCGATCTGTCCGGCGGCGGAGTTCCCGAGAGAAGGAGAGAACAGGGTATCTTTTCTGGATTATTTTCCTTTGGAAGATACGATACTATTCCTGGATGAACCCGTCCGGCTGTTGGAAAAGGGACGCGGCGTGGAAGAAGAATTTATGGAAGCCCAGAAGAGACGTGTGGAGAGCGGATATGAACTGACAGACGGGGAAGTGCGGCTTTATGGAACGGAAGAGATAGCAGAGCGGATCAATACTTACAGCAGCGTGGGATTCTTCGCTCTGGATATGCGCTGTAAAGGACTTATGGCGCGGGAATCTTACAGCCTGCATACGAAGAGCGTTAATCCATATAACAGCAGCTTTGATATGCTGACTCAGGATCTGAAACGTTTGAAACGGAACGGATACAGGGTCGTACTTTTGTCGGGATCCAGAACCAGGGCAAAGAGGCTTGCGGAAGATCTGAGAGATTATAACTTAAGCAGTTACTACAGCGACGACATGGACCGGGAGGTTGAATCCGGAGAGATTATGACGGCATACGGCTATGTGGCGGAAGGATATGAGTATCCGATGCTTAAGTATACGGTTATCTCAGAGACGGATATCTTCGGAAAAGTAAAGAAAAAAAAGAAGCGGAAACTCTATGAGGGGCGCAGAATACAGGATTTTGCGGAATTAAAACCCGGAGACTACGTCGTTCATGAGAATCATGGTCTTGGTATATATCAGGGGATCGAGAAGATCGAAGTAGACAAGATCGCCAAAGATTATATGAAGATTTCATATGCCCAGGGCGGAAATCTCTATATTCCTGCAACACAGCTGGATCTGATCCAGAAGTACGCCAGCGCCGACGCGAAGAAACCGAAACTTAACCGTCTGGGAACCCAGGAGTGGAATAAGACCAAGACCCGGGTCAGAGGCGCGGTAAGAGAGATCGCAAGAGACTTGGTAAAACTGTATGCAGCAAGGCAGGAGAAGGAAGGATACGTCTATGGAGAAGATACGGTGTGGCAGAAGGAGTTTGAAGAAATGTTTCCTTTCGAGGAGACGGAGGATCAGCTTCTTGCCATAGAGGCAGTCAAGCGGGACATGCAGAGCCATAAGATTATGGACCGCCTGGTCTGCGGAGACGTGGGATACGGAAAGACTGAGATCGCCATCAGAGCGGCGTTCAAAGCCGTACAGGAGGATAAGCAGGTGGTATATCTTGTTCCGACTACGATATTGGCTCAGCAGCACTATAATACATTCCTGCAGCGAATGAAGGATTTCCCTGTAAGGGTGGATCTGATGTGCCGGTTCCGTACTTCCGCGCAGCAGAAGAAAACGGTGGAAGACACAAAGAAGGGGCTTGTAGATATCGTCGTGGGAACGCACCGGGTACTTGGGGAGGATTTGAAATTCAAGGATCTGGGACTTCTGATCATTGACGAGGAACAGCGGTTCGGCGTACAGCACAAGGAGAAGATAAAGAAATTAAAAGAGAATGTCGATGTTCTTACGTTGACGGCGACGCCGATCCCAAGGACGCTCCATATGAGCCTGATCGGGATTCGGGATATGAGCGTCCTTGAAGAGGCGCCGAATGATCGTATGCCGATCCAGACTTATGTGATGGAGTATAATGACGAAATGGTGCGGGAAGCTATCGAGAGGGAATGTGCAAGACAGGGACAGGTCTATTATGTCTACAACCGGGTGGAAGATATCGCCGAGATTACGGCGCATGTAAAGAAACTGGTTCCGGAAGCGTCTGTAGAGTATGCGCATGGACAGATGCGGGAACATCAGTTAGAGAAGATCATGTATGAATTCATCAACGGGGAGATCGACGTGTTGGTGTCTACGACGATCATAGAGACCGGGCTTGATATTTCCAACGTGAACACGATGATTATCCATGACGCGGACCGATTGGGGTTATCTCAGTTATATCAGCTTCGCGGAAGAGTCGGACGCTCCAATCGGATGGCGTATGCGTTTCTGTTATATCGAAGAGATAAGATGCTGAAAGAAGTGGCGGAAAAACGTCTGGCGGCAATCCGGGAATTTACAGATCTTGGGTCCGGATTCAAGATTGCGATGCGTGATCTGGAGATCCGCGGAGCAGGGAATCTTCTGGGAGCGGAGCAGCATGGACATATGGAAGCGGTTGGATACGATATGTATTGCAAGATGCTGCATGAAGCGGTCAGGCTTTTGAAGGGTGAGACAAAAGAGGCGGACTTTGTCACGACGCTGGATGTGAATGTAGACGCGTACATTCCGGATTCATATATTCCCAACGAGTATCAGAAACTTGATATTTATAAACGGATTGCGGCGATTGAGACTGAAGAGGAGAAGGAGGATATGATCGAGGAGCTGACGGATCGTTTCGGCGATCTTCCGAAGAAGGCGGAGAAACTTCTGGAAGCCGCGAGTCTGAAAGCATTCGCTCATAGCTTGTATGTGACCGGCGTAGAACAGAAAGGGGAGACATATCTGTTCACTATGTATGAAAACGCCAAGATAGACGCCCGCAGGATTCCGAAATTGTTAGATCAGTTTAAAGGGGAATTATCAATCAGAACGGAAGCTTCTGCTCCCTGCTTTGTCTATGAGAAGAAGAGAAGGAATCAGAAAGAGAAGGGAATGGATGGATTTGAAGTTGTGAAAAATGTGTTAAATGGATTGAAAGGATTGATTGAGGAGTAAAAACAGAGTATAATGAACAAGTGTGCCGTGATGCGGTGTTGTCATAGGTGGAATATAATTTTGATAAGCGCGCTAAGATGAGATATATGGCGCTAAGGAGGATATACAGGGATGAAGAAAAAGATAGTTACATGTATGTTGGCGGGAATGCTGGCGATATCTTCTCTGACCGGCTGCAGTTCATTTCAGGCGGACGATGTGGTTGCGACAGTGGGGGATCAGAAGATTACTGCAGAAATCGCTAATTTCTATGCGAGATATGTGCAGGCCCAGTATGAGACCTATTATTCTGCATATCTCGGAGACGATATGTGGAATTCCGAGGCTTCGGAGGGTAGGACTTACGAAGAATCCGTGAAGGATTCTGTGTTAGAGACTCTGGAAGATATGGTGTTGTTGGAGCAGCATATGGACGAGTATGAAGTTTCTCTTTCAGATGAAGAGAAACAGATGGTTAAGGATGCCGCCAAAGAATTTGGAGAGGTGAATCCCCTGGAAGATAAGGAAAAGGTATCCGGGTCCGAAAAAGCAGTAGAACGTGTCATGACGTTGATGGCTGTTCAGATTAAGATGCAGGATGCGATTCAGGGCGGCGCCGATACAGAAGTTTCCGACGAAGAGGCAGCCCAGAAGAGCATGCAGTATGTGTTTTTCTCATATACGTCTACGGACGAGGAAGGCAAGTCTGTGGATATGACGGATGAGGAGAAGGACGAGGCGAAGAAGAAAGCGGAAACATTTGCGAAAGAGGTTAAGGAAGCAGAGGATTTTGAAGCTTTTGCCAAGGAAAAGGAGATGGAAGCGAAGACTGCGACGTTCGACGCGGAGTCTACGTCTCCGGCGGAGGATCTTATCAAGGCGGCAGATAAGCTTGAAGAGGGAGAGGTCACAGACCTGATCGAGACAGACAGAGGGTGCTATGTCGCCAAGGTTAACAGTCTGTTGGATCGTGAAGCGACAGACGCAGAAAAAGAAAACATTGTGAATGAGAGAAAACAGAAGCTTTATGAAGATACCTGTGAAAAATTACGGAAAGACGCTAAGATCGAAGTGAACAATGAAGTATGGGAGAAGATTAGCTTCAAAGATATTAAGGTGACGATCAAACAGGTAGAACAGGATCCGTATGCTAATGAGGTACAGACAGACGACGTAGCGGATGCCGAGGAGGATAAGGACACGGAGGAAGATTCGGATTCACAGGAAGAAGAGGATTCTGATAAAGAAGAGGATTCCGAAGAGGATGCGCAATAACAGTTATATGAGAGAAAAAAGATGGCTCGGTCCGGAAGAGGCTGAGCCATCCTTTGTATTCTGCATAAGTTCACTCAAAATTAGTTCATAAATGAAGTGAGAGTCTCGTTTACCAGTTTTCCGTCAGCCTTGCCCTTTACCTTCGGCATCAGGACTTTCATGATTCTGCCTTTATCTTTGGGGGTGGGATTCTCAATTCCAAGTTCGGCAAGGGTTGCAGAGATGATATCTCGAATCTCGGCTTCATCCATCATCTTCGGCGCGTACTGTTCAAGGACGGCGAGACGTTTGGTACATTCTTCGATGATATCCGTGCGGTCTGCAGGGGTCATTTCCAGGGTCTCTTTTGTCTGCTTGATCTCTTTTAAGATCACTTGAGTCTCTTCCTCCGCCGTCAGGTCGCCGCGCTTGTCGATCGCTTTATTCTTAAGGGCGGCAAGCAGCATGGAGAGAGATTCTTTGGTCTCTTTATCCCCGGCTTTCATGGCTTTGAACATATCGCTTCGAACTTCTTCAATCTTACTCATATTTATCACCTCTTTATTTTTCTTCACATTATTATACAAAAATCCGGGTAAAATATCCAGAGTGAATCTGTATTACTTTTGCACCCGACTCAATCTGCCTGCGCCGGCGAGGATATGAAGCCGCGGCATTCAATCAGGAAATCGCTTCATTCACGCAATTGCTATTGATTCGCCTTTTGATCTTTGTTAGGATAGAGACAAGAAAGGAAGTGAGCATATGATCATGCAGGACAGTTACATCACGATAGCCTGGCTGGCGCTTCTGATCATCCTTTTGATCATCGAGATCATCACGGTAGGACTTACGAGTATTTGGGCGGCGGGAGGCGCTTTGGCGGCGCTGATCCTGAATATCTTAGGGATTCCGCTGGCGGGGCAGATCATAGTATTCTTTGTCGTGACATTCGTGCTTCTGTACTTCACAAGACCGTTCGCGGTAAAATACATTAACACGCAGCGAGTGAAGACAAATTACGAAGGGATAATCGGAAAGACGATCCGCATTACCGAGACGGTGGATAATATCAGTCAGACCGGGACGGCGGTGGTAAACGGGCAGGAGTGGACGGTGAGAGCGGAGAAGGACGGGGATATTCTCGAACCGGATACGCTGGCGAAGGTAGTCAACATAGCAGGAGTAAAGCTGATTGTAAGAAAGTATGAGGAGGAATAGGAATGAGTAGTGGAATTATTGGTTTATTAGCGGTAGTGGCTGTTGTTGTGATCGGATTATTGCTTCTGATCTCTTGCGTCAAGATCGTACCCCAGGCAAGGGCGATGGTAGTGGAACGACTGGGAGCTTACCAGGCAACCTGGAGTACCGGACTCCACTTTAAGGTGCCCATCATCGACCGGGTTGCAAGAAGGGTAGACTTAAAGGAACAGGTTGTGGATTTTGCGCCTCAGCCGGTTATCACGAAGGATAACGTAACGATGAGGATCGATACGGTCGTGTTCTATCAGATCACGGACCCGAAGATGTTCTGCTACGGCGTAGCGAACCCGATCATGGCGATCGAGAATCTGACGGCGACGACTCTCAGGAATATCATCGGCGATCTGGAACTTGACCAGACCTTGACTTCCAGGGAGACGATCAATACAAAGATGCGGGCGTCTCTTGATGTGGCGACCGATCCATGGGGAATCAAGGTTAATCGTGTGGAGCTTAAGAATATTATCCCTCCCGCGGCGATCCAGGACGCTATGGAGAAGCAGATGAAGGCCGAGCGTGAACGCCGTGAGGCGATCCTTAGGGCAGAGGGTGAGAAGAAATCGACGATCCTTGTGGCGGAAGGTAATAAAGAGTCTGCGATCCTGGACGCGGAGGCAGAGAAACAGGCTGCAATCCTGCGGGCGGAAGCACAGAAAGAGGCGAAGATCCGCGAGGCAGAAGGCGAGGCGGAAGCGATTCTTAAGGTACAGCAGGCGAATGCGGACGGTATCCGATTCTTAAAGGAAGCGGGAGCAGACAAGGCGGTGCTTACGATCAAGAGCCTGGAAGCGTTCGAGCGGGCGGCGGACGGTCAGGCGACCAAGATCATCATTCCTTCCGAACTCCAGGGATTGGCAGGATTGGTAAAGAGCGCGAAAGAAGTTATTGAATAGTAGTATAGAAGGAGGCGGTTATATGACGCATGTAATGATCCTGGAGGATGACAGGGCTTCTATGGAAGCTTTGGCTAAGATTCTTATGGAGTATTCCGGGGATGTCTGCGTGCATACCGCCTCCTCTTATGACGAGGCGAAAGCTTTGCTGGATGCGGATATCCGGTACGGATTATTTCTCCTGGATGTGAACCTGGGAGGGGAGAACAGGGAAGATATCGGAGGTATCCTCTTTGCGAGGGAGGTAAGGGAGCGGTTCTGTTATACCTTTACTCCGGTGGTTATGATCACTGCGGTGGGAGAGATGGAGATGCAGGCGTACAGGGAACTGCACTGTTATCAGTATATTATGAAGCCTTTCTTACCGGAACAGGTACGGGAAGTGGCAAAGAAAGTTCTGGAGAGAGAGAAACAGGAGGAAGAGCCGTTTATCGTCGTGAAAAGGGAGGGAGTCAATTATCAGGTAAGATGCGCGGATATCCGTTATATCGAAGCGATACACAGAGGCGTCTGCCTGCATCTGAAAGAAGAAGACTGGAAGGTTCCGTATGTGACGCTTAAGCAGATGCTTCTTAAAGTTCCGGAGGGGATGTTCCTGAAATGCCACCGGATGTTTGCCGTTAACCGGCATGAAGTGGAATATTACGATATGGTTAACCGTATCGTAAAGATCAAGGACTGTAAGGATGTGATAGAGATCGGTGTGACGTATAAGTCAGAAGTAGGGAGGCTTATCAGTGGTTAATTGGGCGAGAAAATTTTTATACCGGATATTTTGTGTGGTGGCGATGCTGGCGTCGGTCTATCTGATCGTAGATTTTCTGGTCAGCGGCACATTCGATTACCGGATTTTTGCGATGTTTCTTCTGCTGACCGTGGTGGAGATCTGGGGAGTCATCGACTGGCGGAAGAATTACATCCTGATGCAGCAGAAGGAATCCGAACTGAAACTATATCAGCACTATATAAAGCCGCTGGAGGAACTGGTTAAGGAAATTCGGGCCAGACAGCATGAATTTGATAATCATATCAACGCGATCCTGAATATGCATCTGACGGTGGGGAATTACGAAGAATTGGTGGCGCGTCAGTCGGAATACATTACAGAGGTGATGAAGGACGACGAAACCAGGCGTTATCTGCCGCTTCTTCGAATCAGCGATAAGGTTCTGGCAGGATTTCTATACAGTAAGATCGTGCGCGCGCCTTCTTTTGTGAAGACAGAGATAGAAGTAAAGAATCTGGCTATTATCTCCGGAATCTCGGAACATCATCTGATCGAGATCGTGGGAACTCTGGTTGACAACGCTTATGAGGCATGTACTTCCAAGACGAATCAGGTGTTCATGGAGCTGGATTCGGAGGAGGACAGGATGGTGTTCGTGATCAGGAATCAGATGGAAGACGTCAGGATGGGAGAACTGCATCAGTTCTTTTCAAAAGGATATTCCACGAAAGGGAAGGACGGAGAGCGGGGATTCGGGCTCTATAATGCAAAGATGCTGGTGGGACGCTACGGAGGAGAGATTGTTGCGGGAGTGGATAAAATAGGTGAAAACAGCTATGTATGCATGAAAGTGGTGGTATAAATCAGAAAATGAAAAGAATATCGAAAAAAATCGCATTTTTTTCGGTATATTTTTATATTTGCACTTTACTCTTCTGAAAATGAATGGTATCTTATAATATATAATTTCAAAATTATGGAGGTCGTATAGTATGGCAAGAAGAAAGGTAGTAGAGAGGAATTATCCGGAATTGATACAGGAGACAGAAGAGAAGATTGAAGCATTGTCTGCCGAGTTAAAGCAGGAGAAAGCGAATTTGAAGCAGCTGAAGAAGGACAAGATTCGTTATGACGCTATGGTTGAGAAACAGAAGAAACAGGATGAGATTCAGAAAGCGGCGGAGCTTCTTGTGTCATCCGGAAAGAGCCTGGAAGAAATTGAAGAATTTCTGTCAAGATAGGCAAGATAGGATAGAAGCAGACGGATATATTTGCCGATATCATATAATGAAAAATGTATAGGAGCCTGCCTGTATTGTAACCGATGTCGGAACATATGGCAGGTTTTTATATGTCTTGATGGTAAAGAAAGTGCGAAGAGAGGAGAGACGATGATGAGAGTCGGAATGGGATATGATGTCCACCGTTTGACAAAGGACAGGGAACTGATACTTGGCGGGGTGAAGATACCTTATGAGAGAGGGCTTCTGGGTCATTCAGACGCGGACGTTCTGCTCCATGCGGTTATGGACGCTCTTCTTGGGGCGGCGGCGCTTGGGGATATCGGGAAACATTTTCCCGATACGGATCCAAAATATAAGGGGATTTCCAGCATCGAACTGCTCAAGCATGTGGGGAGCCTGATCGAAGAGCGGCTTTATGTGATTGGGAATATCGACGCGACGATTATCGCCCAGAGGCCGAAGATGGCGCCCCACATCGAGCAGATGCGCGACAATATCGCCCAGGCGCTGCATCTGGAAAGGGGACAGGTGAATATTAAGGCGACGACTGAAGAAGGGCTTGGATTTACAGGAAGCGGAGAAGGTATTTCCGCCCAGGCGATCGTGGGGCTGGAAACCATAGAGAATTGCAGTTATGCGGTCGGAGGATGCCCGGGAGGGGAGGCATGCGGATGTCCGTATTCTAAGGGATAGAGGATTTGGGTTAATTTCATGGTGAAAGGAATGACAATATGGAGATCAGGAAATTAGATGTATCGGAACATCAGAACAGCAGAGGGTTATACGAGGAAGTATTCGATGAAGACAGCGCTTCCTTCGTAGACTATTATTATACAGAGAAGATAAGGGATAATCAGATCTATGCGGCGGAAGAAGAGGGGAAGATACGCGCCATGCTTCATCTGAATCCATACCGCCTGTATGTGAACAGAAGCGAAAAGAATGTGAATTACATCGTAGCCGTCGCTACACAGAAGGAGTACCGTAAGAGGGGATATATGGCGGCTCTTTTAAAGAGGGCGATTAAGGATATGTACCAGGCAGGAGAGGCGTTTACTTTCCTGATGCCGGCGTCAGAGAGTATCTATCTGCCCTTTGATTTCAGGACAGTGTATGAACAGGAGCGGAAGTTCTGCCGAAAGGAAGAAGAGGAGAATGGCGGTCTTGTCATTACGGATGCGGCGGACTCGGACTGCAGGGAGCTTTCGGAAGCGGCAAACCGGTATCTGGCAGGACGGTATCAGGTATTTGCCATACGGGATGAGGCATATTACCGGCGGTTAATCCGAGAGTACGAAAGCGACGGCGGAGCATTAAAGATCTACCGCAGAGAGGGGAAGATCGTAGACTGCCGCGGATATTATCCGGAGGAAGACGGAGGTAAACCTAAGATTATGATTCGGATCGTGGATGTCCGGCGGATGCTGATGTCACTGTCGCTTCGGTCGCTGACCGGAGTCGCTTTCCATGTAACGGATCCTCTTGTCGAGGAGAATAACCGGTGCCTTGTAATCACCGGAACGGAATTCTCAGGCGTAATGTTGATGGACGGAAAAGAGGAGAACAGCGAAGGTACGATTACGGTGGCCGCGTTGACAAGTCTCTTGTTCGGGGCGAAGACTGTTGAAGAAGTATGCAAAGAAGAAGGCGTCAGGATGTCTGACCGGATGCGCTCGGAGATGAAAAAGCTGATTCCTTTGTCTGAGATCTATCTGAATGAGACAGTATAACAGTCTGTATAAATCCTTCATTTTATCTTTAGAATATCTTTAGAAAATCATGGCATCCCTCTTAAGATTTTGTGAGTAAGATGTATAGCATCAAGAGAGACTATATAAGCTATATTATACCGGAAATCAAAGGAGGAGATGCATCTATGTCGATTCAGGCGCTTACGCATTATTTTACACAGTATGGAGCTATATTTGTATTCGTCATTGTCTTGTTGGAATATATGAATTTGCCGGGATTCCCCGCAGGGGTGATCATGCCGTTAGCGGGAATCTGGTCTTCAAAGGGGGCGATCAGTTTCCCGATGGTGATGATACTTTCGGTGGCGGCAGGGCTGCTTGGGAGCTGGATCTTATATTTTCTTGGAAGGCTGGGCGGCGACGCGTTCTTTCGGTTTTATATCAATAAGTTCCCGAAACAGAAAGGGTTGATTGAGAACAATCTGGAAACACTGCGAAGGAGAGGAGCCGTAGGGGTATTCGTAGGAAAGCTGGTTCCTATGATACGGACGCTGATTTCGATACCGGCGGGAATGATCTCGATGGAATTTGGGAGATATACGATAAGTTCCGTATTAGGAGTCCTGGTTTGGAACACGGTATTTATCGGAGCAGGTTATTTTATGGGAGACACAGTATGGAGTATAGTCGCTTAAAGATTCTGCTGTATTAAGACGATGAGAAATGTAGTATAATGTCTGATATACTTGTGACTAATCAGGAGAGGAAGAGACAGAAATGGAGAAAAAAGAGGTTAATCATGTACTAATTGTAGAAGACGACAAGGAGATACGCGAAGGCGTGGAGATATACTTAAGGAGTCAGGGATACGAGGTGTTCCAGGCCGCGGACGGTATAGAAGGGCTTGAGGTCATCGAAAAGGAGGAGATCCATCTGGCGATCGTGGACGTGATGATGCCGAGGATGGACGGGGTCCAGATGACGATTAAGCTGAGAGAGAAGTATGATTTCCCGGTGATCTTCCTGTCGGCAAAGTCAGAAGAGGTAGATAAGATCCTGGGGCTTAATATGGGGGCGGACGATTATGTGACGAAGCCCTTTACTCCGATGGAGCTGTTGGCGAGAGTGAATTCTCAGATGCGCAGATACCGCAAATTCCTGGAAAAATTAGGCGGCAGGGAAAAGGGAGAGAACGTTTATACAATCGGCGGCTTAGAGATCAACGAAGATTCTGTGGAAGCATTTGTGGACGGGGAACCGGTGAAGCTTACTCCTATCGAGTACAAGATCCTGCTGCTGTTGATGAAGAATCCGGGAAGAGTGTTTTCTGCGGAAGAGATCTATGAGCGGGTGTGGAACGAGCGGGCGGTAAATACGGATACGATCATGGTCCATGTGAGAAATATCCGTGAGAAGATAGAGATCAATCCAAAAGATCCAAAATATTTAAAGGTGGTGTGGGGTGTTGGATACAAAATTGAAAGGCAGCCGTAGGTGGACGGTCGTATTGGTAATTCTGGCGGTTATGATGCCTGGATTTGTGATAATGAGCCAGTATTGGGAATGGTATGTGGGAGCGGAGACATCCGTAGAGAATGAGGAACATTCCGTCGTCGTGTCGAAGGATTTTCTGAAGACATTTCTGGACGCGGGATTCATTCTTTATAATACGGAGAGCAAAAGGGAAGAAGATTCACAAGAGATATCAACAGAGCAGATTAAGGATATCTTACGGGACAACGGTCCCGGAATGCAGCAATATGAGAGAATATATCCTTACCTGGATTACCGTGTCAAAGACGCCGACGGGAAAGAGATAACCAGGAGTATTGCGGATTCCGGAGAAGTACTGACGGAGAACAACATGTCTTCATATGAACTGGGAATGAAGATAACCTATGATGAGTACGGTAATCCGGATGTCCGGATACTGGCGGGCGATTATAAGTCGGAACAAAGCGTTGCGATGCGGGAGATCATCAACGACTATGATGATTCTGACTGGGAAGTGGAAAATTACAACGAAGAGAAAGACGAGTGGGAGACCATTCGTCTGGAAAAACCTAAAAACCGCACGTTTCTCTATGCCATGACAGCGTCGAATCTGATGGACTACATTGGTAATTATGAATATATAGGATATGGCGAGACTGATTTTATGCGGAATGTTGTGCTCATTCTGACCCTGGTGGTAGCAGTTGCGGCGTGGCTTCTGCCGGCGCTTCCATTCTGGTATACGAAGGAATTATGGATTCTTCGGGCGCCCTTTGAGGTCGTTCTGTGTGTATTCTTTGCTATGATGAATATCCTCGGGAATAACCTGTGGTGGATATCGGAGCGGGCAGGAGGCAGCGCGGACATTATAGATTTCCTTATATGGACGATCGTGTTCACCGTTATATTCTGGGCGGCGACCTGTTTGAGACAGGTGTATACGATGGGAGTGGGGAGGTATATGAAGGAGCGGATGCTGTGCGTCCGGTATTGGCAGTACATCCGGCGCGGATGGAAATGTATCGTCAGTAAAGTGCAAAACTGGATCAGCCATTGTTATCATTTTATAGACCGGATTGACCTGAACAGGAAGAGCGATCGGACTATATTTAAGATAGTGGCGGTTAACTTCATTGTCCTGGCGCTGATCTGTACGATGTGGCTTGGAGGTATTTTTGCATTGATGATCTATTCGGCAGTGGTATTCTGGCTGCTCCGGAAATATTTCAGCGATCTGCAGGAGAAATACGCGGCGCTGCTTCGGATCACCGGAGAGATCGCGAGAGGGAACCTGGATGTGGAGATCAGGGAGGATCTGGGAATCTTTAGTCCTTTTATCCAGGAGATCCAGAAGATACAGACAGGGTTCAAGAAAGCGGTGGACGAGGAAGTGAAGAGCCAGCGCATGAAGACGGATCTGATTACGAACGTTTCTCATGATCTTAAGACGCCGCTTACGGCAATCATTACTTATGTGAATCTGCTGAAGGATGAAAAGGATGCAGAAAAGCAAAAGGATTATATCGGAATCCTCGAGAGGAAGTCGATGCGCCTGAAAGCTCTGATCGAAGATCTCTTCGAGATCAGCAAGGCGAACAGTAAGAACGTGACGCTGAATATCGTAGACGTGGATGTGGTGAACCTCTTTAAGCAGGTGAAACTGGAGATGGATGATAAGATCGCGGAGTCGGATCTGGATTTCAGGTGTATATATCCGGAGGAGAAGGTAGTCGCATCTTTGGACAGCCAGAAGACTTACCGGGTGTTTGAGAATCTGCTTGTCAATATTATCAAGTATGCGATGCCGCATACAAGAGTGTATATTGAGATTACGAAAGAGGAAAGGGAAGCCGTTGTCAGGATGAAGAACGTATCGGCGGCGGAACTTGACTTTAATACAGATGAGATTACGGAACGGTTCGTACGGGGAGACGTATCCAGAAATACGGAAGGCTCCGGGCTGGGGCTTGCCATCGCGAAGAGTTTCGTGGAACTGCAGAAAGGAAAGTTTAAGATCGAGACAGAGGCAGATCTGTTCAAGGTGGAAGTAAGATTTTAGCTGATTATGAGGAATCCTGCGGCATTATGGCCGTGGGATTCCTCATATATTGAAAATGAACAGTAAGAAAAAGCGGGATTCTGTATATAATATTGACAAAAAAATGAACCGGAATATACTGTAGACAAAAGGAGGGAGATGGTCATCAGCTTATTGGATGTATAGTAGTTAGAGATTCCTTTAAGAGATAGAAAGTGTTTATTGAAATAATAAAATTTTACTAGTTGTGTGTAAAAAGAGAAAAAATATAATAAATGCAAGATAAAAAATATTCCAAAAACCTATAGGTTTTCGGAATATTTTTTTTCTGAAATAGTTATCTTATTCTAATATATTATCAACAAATAGTCAATATACTTACTCCCTCTTTTTTGTTAATTTTGTCTAAAATTTTTCCTCACAAAACCATTCTGATAAACTATACATTTTCGGAATGATTTTCCATGAAAAAACACCGTATTGACAGGTGTTGCGAGTACTTTAGGTAGTGCGAAACTAACTTTTCCTTAACGATAGATTTCATCATGAAGTTTCCTTTATCTGTTTTCTTGCAACTGACATCAAGAGGGAAACTATATGTATGGGAAGGAGTTTCGGCTTCTTCTTTTTATTTTGTTCGTTGAAAAAATATGTGATTTAAGGCGAGGGCGGCGGAAGAAATGATAGTACTATTGATTGGCGGCAGCAGTCGGTTTATGGATTCTATGATTGACAAGATGAATAAAAGCGGTCATCAGGTGTATTTATTAACCGGACGGAAAGATAAACATTCTTCTTATAAACGTGTGTTTGAAAAATATAATTTTGAATATGATACAGACAGTATAGAGGATATCTTTAAGAGTATCCAGCCGGAGCTGGTTATATTCATGGGGGCTTATGATACGAATTTTAACTGGAACATGGCTAGACAGGAGTCCGTACGTTTTTCTACGGCCCTTACGAATCTGTTGTCGGCATATTCCGTGACGGGAAAGGGACGATTTGTATATTTTTCGTCTCATGAGGTGTACAGCAGCGTCCATGGAGCGAATGTAAAGGAAGATATCGTTGCAGAACCCAAGGGGTTGAAAGCTTTGGCTATTGCGCATGGCGAGGAGCTTTGCAACAGTTATCGAACCACCCAGGGCATGGATACCATGGTTCTTCGTTTTGACCATGTCTACGGGATACCGAAGAGAGGAGAGAAGCTTACGGATCCCTGTTTTAAAATGTGCCTGGAATCGTTAAAGAGCGGGAAGATATCTGCAAACAGCAGGAATTCCTTCTCTATGATTTATTTAAAGGACGCGATTGAATACGCGTATAAGGCGATGGTGAATACTGATCCGTCCCAGGTATGTTATCATATATCCTCAATGGAAGAAATAAACGAGACACAGTTGGCTGAATTGATCAGAAAGCATATGGGCGGAAAGACGGAAATTGTTGATAATTCAGTAGGAGCAAGTCACCGTTTAATTCTGGATGGGAACGGGTATCTGGAAGAATATGATATGCGTGTTTTTGTTTCGTATGAAACAGGCGTACAGAAAGTCGTACAATATATGAAGCGGCACAGGGAAGATTTCCTAAAGGATGAGGATGCCGGAGCAGGAAAATGGGGAAAGTTCTTACACAATGTAAAGGTAATTATAAAGAAATTAATACCTTTTGCAGAGAATTTTATTTGCTTTATACCATTTTTTATGCTGAATAACCGGGCGGTAGGCAGTGAATATTTCAATAAATTGGACTTCTATCTGTTATATGTGCTGCTTTTTGCTATCGTTCACGGGCAGCAGCAGGCGCTTCTTTCTGGGGTTCTGGCGGTTGGAGGATATTGTTTCCGGCAGATGTATGAGCGTACAGGTTTTGAAGTATTGCTGGATTACAATACATATGTATGGATCGCGCAGTTATTTATCCTGGGGATGGTCGTAGGGTATATGCGGGATCAGTTAAGATATATTCAGGAAGAAAATGAAGAAAATGTGGATTATCTTCATGGAAAGCTGGATGATATTGAAGACATCAATGACAGCAATATTCGGATGAAGCAGAGCTTCGAGATGCAGGTTATGAATCAGAAAGACAGCCTTGGAAAGATGTATGAGATTACTTCCCGACTGGATGCATATGAACCGGAGGAAGTATTGTTCTATGCGGCGGAGATGTTATCTAAGCTGATGGAGAGCAAAGACGTGGCGATCTATACGGTGGCGAACGGAGATTATGCGAGACTCTTTTCCTCAACTTCGAAAGAAGCGCGGAAGTTAGGAAGTTCCGTCAAATACACATCCATGGAGAGCATGTATAATGAAATAAAAGAACGCAGAGTCTACATCAATAAGACGATGGAAGAGAAGTTCCCGCTTATGGCGAGCGCCGTGTATTCTTCTGATCAGATGCAGCTGATTCTGATGATATGGGGAATCCCGTGGCAGAGAATGACGCTGGCGGAGGCGAATCGGCTGACGGTTGTGGGAGCGTTGATCCAGGATACTGTGGTGCGAGCCAACCGTTATCTGGACGCGTTAAAAGAGCAGCGTTATGTGGGCGAGACAAATATACTGGACGAGAGAGCGTTTACCCATCTGGTTAACGCATTTTTCCAGGCAAGACACAAGGGCTTGACGGAATGTTCCATGATTAAGGTCGCGGGAGTCGGAGAGTATAACAAGCAAGAAGCGGCAGGAGCTCTCAGCGCTCAGATACGACAAACGGATTATCTGGGGATGCTTAAGGGTAATTTATATGTATTATTGTCGAATACGGACCAGGAGGGCGCAAGGAGCGTAATAGATCGTTTCCTGCAAAAGGGATATCGCAGTGAATTAAAAGAGGTGGCGGCATAATGCCGGATTGGAACAGACATATATTTTTGATTGTAGTTCTTGTGAATGCTTTGATAGCAGTGCTCTATCTTTTATGGGGAATCTTAGTGGTTGTCTCTATTAAAGAGCGGAAGACGGAGAAGGAATGGGAGAGGATGTTTGATAACAGACGTGCTTTTCTGATCAAGTTTTTCGTCATGTTGTTGTGTCCGGTTATAGGACCGCTCTTTTTCGTCATATCATACTTGCTTGATAAGGCTCTTTTTTGGACGGCTCCGGACTTGGAGGATGTTATTTTCAGCAAAGACCGTGTAAAGATTCAGCTAAAGGCGGACGAGGAGAGGGTACGGAATATGGTTCCCCTAGAGGAAGCTCTTGCAATCAATGAAAAGAAAGATCTGCGAATGGTTATGATGAATATGGTCAAAGGTGAGATACAGGATTCGCTGGCGGCGATTGCGCTGGCATTGGACAGCGAGGATTCCGAGTCGTCGCACTATGCGGCGTCTGTCATGACGGATGAACTGAACGAGTTCCGCAGAAGAGTGCAGACTCTGTCCTGGGAAATTATGCAGGAAGATGAGGGCGAGACGGAATATGAGGAAATGTTGATTGATTATATGAATCAGGTATTAAAACTGCGGATATTTACGATTATAGAGCAAAGACGGTTTGTGCACATTATGGCGGATACGGCGGAAAAGCTCCGGCAGAAAGACCAGTCTAAATTAAAAGAAGAGCAGTATGAGAGCGTATGCTTAAGATTGATGGAGATAGAGGATTATACGGATTCAGAAAAATGGTGCGCATGGCTTGCAGAGCAGTATCCGGAACGTCTCAGCGCTTATACATGCAGATTAAAACTATATTTTACACTGCAGAATAAAGAAGCCTTTTTTACGACGTTGAATGATTTGAAAAGATCCGACGTTGTAATAGATCGTGAAACTTTGGAATTAATACGGGTTTTTAGTTAAGAGCAATCAGGAAAAAGCGAGAGGATAAAGATGATATCGCGTCGGAATTATTTTGCAATCACTATCGTTATGTTTATCATATTTTTTATGTTCCTGTCTACCGGGGTTATAATGGAAGTATGGAATGATTATGAGACGAATTCTTATTTGGAAGACGACAGGAAATTACCGGGGAAGAGTGAAGTATATTCGGTAAATAGAGACGTGAAAAGCGAAATTTTGGGACATTCGAGAGATTTTATTGTGTATGTCGGCGGGAAAGAAATGGAGGGAGCCGTGGAAATTTGGGCTTCCTATACCAAGAAGAATATGGAAAGCTATATTACTTTAACGCAGTGCGGGCAGGCGGAATGGAAAGAGGCGCATAGGATTCCGAGTATGCTGGTTATCGATTCCGGTTATATCAAGTGGGAGGAAGGAGCAGAGCTGGAATATCTGGAGGAATGTCTGGAGGAAGGCGTCGACGTAGTCTTCTGCAACATGCCGGATGCGTCTGTGATAAAGAAAAGCCGGAGAATACAGAGCTTGTTTGGAATTCGCAGCGTAAGGGCAGAGAGGACTGACATTAAAGGAGTACATCTGTACGAGGGTTTTTTGCTGGGAGGGGAAGCCGTCTATTTGACGACGGATAAAAAAGAACAGAAGAAACGGCAGGATATGGATCTGACTCTCCCATGGTACGAGCTGGAAGCAGGTACGGAAGTATACATGAAAGGCGTCACGGATGAAGAAGTCATGGAATCAGAGGAATATCCGGTCGTTATATGGAAGAAAAATTACCGCGGAGCATGTCTGATGACCGTGAACGGGAGGTATATGGAGGATTTCGGAGGAATCGGCATCTTATCTGCGATGGTCGCTCAGATGGAACCATATGATCTTTATCCGGTCGTAAATGCCCAGAGTATGGTGATCGCTGATTATCCGGTTCTGGCCCAGGAGAACGAGGAACAGTTAATGGATGTCTACAGCAGAAATATGCAGGGGGTGGAGCGGGATATCCTGTGGCCTGGAATCATGTCCGTCTACCGGAGAAACAAGATGGGACTTACCTGTATGATGGCGCCGCAGTTAGATTATGAAGACGATCTGCTGCCGGACCGGGAACAGCTTCATTACTATGTGAAGAATTTGAATAAGGAAGATACGGAAGTGGGGCTCTCCGGCGTCAATATATCCGGTACACGGGTCAAAGAGAAGCTGAACGCAGATTATAATTTCATACATGAAGAGCTTCCTGAGTATCAATTTGCTTCTTTCTATGGGGGAAGAATGAATGAAGATGAAATAAAGGAGATAATGGCTGAGAGGGATATGGCTTCGGTAAAAACAGTTATAGAAGAGGACAGGAGGGACGATGAAATCGTAGGATATCTGTCGGAACGTGTGACGAAGCAAAAGGTGCTTTCCGACGGGTTCACCCATACTTATCGGGACGATCTCAGGATCAGATGCGTAGAGACGATGCTTGGATATACGAATATCCTGATCGACGTAACCGACGCCTTATATCCGAAGGACAGAGCGGACAGTTGGGAGAAACTGGCGGAGGACCTGGGGTGGAATATTCAAAATTATTGGAAAGGGTTCCGGGAATTCCAGGGCGCCACGGCGTCAGAAAGCGACGAATATATCCGAAGGTTTTTGGCGCTGGATTACAGCCGGCAAAGAGACGGAAAGGAAATCCGTCTGCAGACATTCAATGTGCAGGAGCCGGTTTGGTTTATACTTAGGACGCATAATGAAGCAATAGACCAGATGAAAGGCGGTTCCTTTACAGAGTTGGAAGACGACGTCTTTCTGCTTGAATTGGAGGAAGCAGAAGCAGTGATCACGATGAAGAGTACAGTGTTGACTTACGAGTATTAATCTATACATAAATAAGGAAGAGGTTTTCTATGAAGATTTGTCTGATTGCAGAGGGCTGCTATCCATATGTGGTAGGCGGCGTGTCTAGTTGGATACACCGTTTGATACAGGCTTTCCCCAACCAGGAATACATCATTCTGACGATCGTAGCCAATCGTTCTTATAGCGGCAAGTATGTCTATGAGTTACCGAAGAATGTGACGGAGCTGCATGAACTTTATCTGGAGGATTACGATTGGGGCAAGAAAAGAAAACGGAAAAAATTATTGAAGAAAAAAGAATATACGGCGTTACGCAGTCTTCTTCTAAATCAGAAGGTGGACTGGGAGACTTTATTTGATATGTTTCAGAAAAGGTCGCTTTCGGTTAATAATCTGTTGATGTCGGTAGATTTTTTTAATGCAGTTACGGATTGTTATAACCTTAATTACAGTCAGATTGTTTTTTCTGATTTTCTGTGGATGATGAGGTCTATCTACCTGCCCATGTTCCATACCCTGAAAATGAAGATTCCGAAAGCTGATTTGTATCATTGCACGGCCACCGGTTATGCGGGAATATTGGGAAGTATGGCGAAGCATTTCCACGGGGGGCGTCTCTTGATATCAGAGCATGGGATCTATACGAGAGAGAGGGAAGAGGAACTGATCAAGGCAAAGTGGGTGCAGGGTATCTATAAGGATATATGGATCGAGCAGTTTCGTAAGATGTCTAATCTGGCTTATGACAGGGCGGATCTGGTAACCAGCCTGTACGAACATGCGCGGGAGTTGGAGGTAGAACTGGGATGTCCGTTTGAGAAGACTATAATTACGCCCAACGGGATCTTGGTGGAAAGTTTTCAGAATCTTCCGGGAAAGACGGAGGAAGAAAAAGGTCGGGTCTATGTGGGCGCCGTGCTTCGCGTTACTCCTATAAAAGATATTAAGACTCTGATTCATGCGTTCAGTTATGCAAAGGAGGAAGAACCTTCCTTAAAATTATGGATCATGGGGCCATGGGAAGAAGAAAAGGAATATGCGCAGGAATGCTTTGAGCTGGTGGATTCGGAAGGAATTACAGATGTTGAATTTACGGGCAGGGTCGATATAAGAGAGTATTTGGGCAAGATGGATATGACGATTCTGACCAGCATCAGCGAGGGGCAGCCGCTGACGATACTGGAGAGCTTCGCGGCGCATAAGCCGGTCATCGCTACGGACGTGGGAAACTGCAAGGGGCTGATTATGGGAGAAGACGACGGGTTTGGCGCAGCGGGAATCGTAACCCATATCATGAATGTAGAAGAGATTGCGCGCGCCATGGTGTCTCTGGCCAGAAATGAGGCGATGCGCCTTTGGATGGGAGAGAATGGTTATCGAAGAGTTCTTGCCAAGTACCAGTATATTTATATGATCAAAGCATACCGCAGCATATATAAGGATTTTGCAGGAAGCATGGAACTGGATTGGATAGAAGACGAGGCGGAGAAAGAGACCTGGGAAGGAACAGAGATCCGGGAGGAAGAACAAGATCAAGAAAGAGAGAGTGGAGTAAACCACAGCTTCAGCGGAGATATTGCAGGAAGTATGGGGCTGCTTTGGAAGGAAGAGGAAACTAAGAAAGAAGAACAGATACAGGAAGAAGAGGAAAGTCAGGAGGAAGAACCTCAGAAAGAGAAAGTAAAGGAAGAGGACGACCGGGAGGAAGAACCCCAGGAAGAGAAAGAGAAGGAAGAGGACGACCGGGAAGAAGAACCTCAGAAAGAGAAAGTAAAGGAAGAGAAGCAGGTTCAGAAAGAAGAATTTGAGAAGGAGGGGCTCGAAAAGAAGAAATCCGGGAAGGAAAAGTCCAAAAAGAAGAAATCCAAAGAGAAGTCCAAAAAGAACGAATTCGAGAAGAAAGAGTCCGAAAAGAAGAAATCCGAGAAGAAAAAGTCTGAAAAGAAGAAAGCTGAGAAGAAGAAAGCCGGGAAGAAACTAAAAAAGGAAAAGTCCGAGAAGGCGAAAAAGCTCAGGAAGAAGGATAAGTCATGGCGGGGATAGGAGTAAAGCTTAATAATATATTTCAGAAAAACAGTATTATGGCGGACCTTGTAGGTTTCACATACAGTACGGCAGTCACCGTAGCGCCTATGTTTGTAGTGATTCTGAATATCATGCTGATGGGCTGGGTATTAGGATTTAATAAGGTAGGATATCTCAACCGGGAGCTTTTTTCCTGTACTGTGTTGTATACATTTATCTTCTCCTTGCTGACGGTTTCTCCGTTTAACGCGGTAGTGTCCAGATATGTGTCGGACGTTATCTATGAGGAGCGGTATCAGGATATCTTACCCTGTTACTATTTAGGGCTTCTTATGAATCTGACTTTAAGCTGCCTGGTGGGGATTCCTTTCTGCCTGTGGGAACATTTTGTGGGCGGCGTGAAGGTGTTCTATGTGTTCACCGGATTTTGCGGATACATTTCCCTCGCAATGGCGATCTATTCCATGATATACCTGTCTATCTGTAAAGATTATGAGAAAATATCACTGTTTTATACAATCGGCATGCTTGCGGCTTTTATTTTCTCCCTGATTTTGAGATTTCTTTTTCACTGGAGTATAACAGAGAGTATGCTTTTTGCGTTAGTGACAGGTATTTTCCTGATTGCGGTGTTGGAATTTTCTTTTGTAAAGCGGTACTTTAGAAATAACAGTAATCAGTACAAGAAGGTGTTGGGCTATTTTAAGAAGTACTGGCAGTTGGTGGCGACTAGTTTTCTGTATATATCCGGAATGTATGTCCATAATTTTGTTTTTTGGAATACGGATATGAAAATGGTCGTGGTTGACAGCTTTGTCTGTAATCAGCCGTACGACATGGCAAGCTGCCTTGCGATGTTTACCAATATATCTGCGACGATTATCTTTATCGCTCATATAGAGATGCATTTTCATGAAAAATATAAGGCTTATTCTGAGTCCGTGATCGGAGCAAAGAAAGCGGATATAGAAAATGATAAAAGGCGGATGTTCCGGCAGATGGGAAGTTCGCTGATGAATTTGGCCCGTATTCAGTTCATTATTACGGTGGTGGTGTATCTGATGTGTATTGTATTGCTTCCAAGGTTTGGTTTTTCGGGATTGGTCATGAGTATCTATCCGTGTCTGGCGGCGGGATACTTCATCCTGTTCCTGATGTATTCGGCGATATTATTCTTGTATTATTTTAATGATATGGCAGGCATGGTATGGACGACGTTGGGGTTCTTTCTTGTTACGCTTGCAGGAAGTATCTTTGCGGTGAGATTGGTAGAGATCTGGTACGGAATCGGCGTAGTGCTGGGTTCTTTTACTGGTTGGACAGTCGCCTATATGCGGCTGCGGTGGATCGAGAGGAACATTGACAGGCACATATTCTGCAGCGGAGACCTGTTAAAGCGGGGAAAAGGGAAACAACCGTCCGGCAAGGTATATGACAGCGGCGGCGCCGAAAAGATTGCGAAGGAGAGTAACTAAGAGATGATAGGAACTGCGGATATTGTAAAATACGGAATAATAGCGGCAGGCGTTTTTATTATGATTTCCAGTTTTTGGTATCATTCCTACAGGAAACTGACGGTGAATCTTGCCGTAGTGTGGGAGATCTTTGGGGCGATACTGATTGTGACAGGGATCTTTCCGGTATTATCTTCCTGGGCTCATCATATTTCAAGAGGAACGGGTTTGGCGTTGTTTTTTATGGGAGCGGTTTGTCTGTGGGGCGGGTTTCAATTCAGTCTGCTCCTGTCTCGTCTGGCTATGAAAAATCAAGAGCTGGCTATACAGGTGTCTCTGTTGATCCAGGAAAATGAGAGAATAATGAGGCAGATTGAAGAGCAGACAGATAGGATGAGAGAATATGAAGAAAAAACTTTTGTTCGTGATTAATACGTTAAGCCGGGCCGGGGCGGAGACCGCTTTGCTGGAACTGCTAAGAAGACTGGACAGTCAGGAATATGAGATTTATCTTTATGTGGTTACAGGACAGGGAGAGTTAGCGGATAAGCTTCCGGGGTATGTCCGGTTGTTAAATTCTACATTCAGCGGGGAGTCGGTTCTGACGAGAAGGGGAAGAGGAGAACTTCTCAGAAGGATATGCCGGTCCTTTTTGCGGAACGGAAGACTGCCTGATAAGCTTCATTATGTTATGAAGAACTTGATAAGCATGGTGAAGGAAAGGAGGATTCAGGCAGATAAATTGTTGTGGCGCGTTCTGTCGGATGGGGCGGAGAGATTTGACGTCTGTTTCGATCTGGCAATGGCATGGATAGAAGGCGGCTCTGTGTACTATGTGGCGGATCATGTGAAGGCACGTAAAAAAGCGGCGTTGATACATATTGATTATGAGAACGCAGGTTATACGAGAGCGATGGATCAGGGCTGCTTCGAGAGATTTACAAATATTTTCGCGGTTTCTGAAGAAACAAAAAGGCATTTTTGTAATGTCTATCCGGAATATGAGGCAAAGACAGACGTGTTTCACAATATTGTCAATCAGGAGGTTATTCGTCTAAGGGCGCAGGAAAAAGGCGGTTTTTCAGACGGCTATGGAGGATTTCGTATTCTTACCGTGGGACGGCTGACCTGGCAGAAGGGTTACGATATTGCGATAGAAGCGACGAAGATTCTGAAAGAGAAGAAGTATGATATCAGATGGTATGTGCTGGGGGAGGGGGAGCTGAGAAAGGTTCTGACGAAAAAAATCCGGGAACTCGGGTTGGAGAAGGATTTTATATTGCTGGGACAGAGGGATAATCCATATCCGTACTATGCGCAGACAGATCTGTATGTGCACGCCACAAGATTTGAAGGGAAGAGTATTGCGATTCAGGAAGCGCAGACATTGGGGCGCGCGGTGATAGCCTCGGATTGTAACGGTAATCTGGAGCAGATAGCAGACGGGGAAGACGGGATTCTGTGCGGGCTGACTCCGAGGTCGGTTGCGGAAAAGATAGAAGATCTGTACTTGAATGAAGGAAAGAGAAGCCGCCTTGGTGAGAAAGCGAAGAAAAAAGAGATCTCATATGAGCGTGAGCTTCGGTTGTTCCGGAATCTGTTGGAATAGGAAGAATAGAGAGACAAGGCGGGGAAGGACGATGGCTAAGAAGGAGTTGTTGGTAATTATACCGGCTTATAACGAAGAGAAAAATATATGCAGAGTATTTGAACAGTTGGAGCAATTTGATATCCCGTCGATAGCGGATGTTTTGGTTATTGACGACGCCTCTTGCGATCATACCGGAAGGATTGTAAGAGAGAAACAGTATGAGTTGATTACACATATATATAATCTGGGATATGGAAGCGCTCTGCAGTCAGGGTATAAGTATGCGGTACGCAGAAATTATGAGTATGTGATTCAGATGGATGCGGACGGACAGCACGATGTCTGCAATATCCCTGTGATATATAAAGAATTGAAGGGAAAGAGCGTGAATGCAGAAAAACCGGATATTGTATTAGGCGCCAGATTCATGAAAGAAAGCTCGGATTTTCCGGTTTCATGGATGAAAAAAACGGCGTATCATATGTTCCGCTTTCTGATCAGGCATATCACGGGAATGCGTATAGCGGACCCTACAACGGGACTGCAGGGATTGGACAGGAGGGCTTTTGTCTACTACTCGGAGTATAATCATTTTGACGATAAATATCCGGACGCCAATGTGCTTATGCAGATGCTGTTAATGGGGTATCGGGTGAAAGAAGTTCCCGCCGTTATGCACGCGAGAGAAAGCGGGGCGAGTATGCACAGCGGATTAAAGCCGGTCTGGTACATGATGCGGATGCTGTTCAGTATGCTGACAGTTATCTTTCGGGTAAAGATATTAAGGGTGGATATGGCCCTGGAGACGAAGTGAGAATGAAGAATCTGTTTGAAAAATTCAGAGTAAAAGAGAAGACATGGAATTTTGTGCCGGAAGATCTGACAGAGACTACGGAAGAGTTGAAGAATCCGGCGAGAGGATGGTATCAGATCTATACCTTTTTGGCGGAACAGGAGCCGGAATTCGAAGAGTTTAAGTGGAGCCTTGACAGGCAGGATACGCTGGCTCTCGTATTGATTGATATCGGCAGTTTTCGGAAAATGGATCTGGATGAAACCGTGTTGGAGAGGATTCGTCGGATCTTAGATTTCTTTGAAGAGAACCGATATGATTGTATCGTGAGGGTAGTATATGATCATGAGGGAAGGGCGTTCGTACGCGAACCGGCTGATTTTGCGCAGGTGCAGAGGCATATGCGGCAGATCGGAAATCTCATAGGACGGCAGGCGTCTTCGGTTTTTATATTTCAGGGAATGCTGTTGGGAAACTGGGGAGAGATGCATGGTTCACGTTTCTTAAATGCAGAAAGAATGCTTAAGCTGGCAGAAATCTTACGCAGGCAGAAGGCGCCGCAGACGTTTCTTGCCGTACGGCGTCCGGTATACTGGCGCAGTTTACACGGGGGACAAAAGCGGAAGATTTTAGACTGTTCGGATAATATGGGGCTTTTTGACGACGGAATATTCGGTTCAGAGAGCCATCTGGGAACTTTTGCCGAAGAAGAGGAGACTAAGCAGGTATGGGATGAACCATGGAGCCGGAAACAGGAGTTAGAATTTGAGCATGAGCTTTGCAGACAGGCGCCAAACGGCGGGGAAGCCGTATATAACGGGGGCTATGTGAGAATGCTTACGCCAAAGAAGACGGTGGAAGATCTGCGGAAGATGCAGATTACCTATCTGAATAAGGCCCATGATACAAGGCTTTTGGATATTTGGAAGGAATGGAGTTATCCGGGTCAGGACGTGTGGAGTGGAAAAAGTGTGTTTGACTATGTGGGAGCGCACCTGGGGTATCGTTTTTTGATCCGTAGTGCGGCTGTCAGTCGGGTGAAGGGTGAGAGCGAGAAGTATCGGGTTACGGTGGAGATAGAAAATATCGGGTTCGCCGGATTTTATCAAGAAGCGGAGATCTGTCTTGAATATGAGGACAGATCCGGCGTGCAAAGTACGGCGGTTCTTGAGAGCCGGTTGAAAGGTTTTAGAAGCGGGGAGGTCAGGAGGCTGTCCTGTGTGGCAGACGCCTGTGTCGGCGGACTGTTTTTGACGGCGAGTAGAAAACAGGACGGAGCAAGGATTCGCTTCGCAAATCAGTCTGATAAAGAGGGAAAAGCGATATTGGGGTATTTGAATCCAAAGCGTTGAAATACGCGTGAGAAAAAAGGGGTACAAAATGGAGACACTGTATTGGATATTAGAATATGGAAAAGTCTTATTCGGTTACATGTTCTTTATGTTTCTTTGGCCTTCTGTGGTATTTAGCAGACACTTAAGGTGTAAAGATAAGGTATACCGATTTAGTTTTTGTGTCCTTGTACAGGTAGTTATCGCAAATTCTGTCGTCCTGGTTTTGGGACTGTTACATATCCTTAACCGATGGGTTGTTTTCGGCGTCTTCCATAGTGTTTTTTGGATATGTGTTGTGAAAAAAATGAATATTCAATATCAGTCGGGATCGTTTCGCGAAACTTTGAGTTCCATTTATCGATTTGTAATGGGAACCTCCGGAATAAAGACGTTTTTATACCGGGGAATAAAGAATTATAATACATGGTTTAAGAATTTATTTTTTAAATTTTGGAATATCATCCGTTTACATCTGATGGAATATACAGTGCTTTTAATTATAGTTATTTATGGGATGATTTATTTTTCATGGGGGCAAGTTCAGTCATATGGGTATTTCTTTTCAGATATGTATGTTCATCATCAATGGATATATGGTTTGCAGGACGGGAAAATATTCGTAAACGGGATTTATCCGGAGGCAATGCATTGTGTTGTTTATTGTATGAATGCCTTGTTTGGTATACGGGTATATAGTTGTCTACAACTTATGGGAGGTGTTCATATTGCAGTTTATCTGATTTCTGCATATTGTTTAATGCGGGAAATATTTCAATGGAAATACACGCCGCTTTTTGCGTTGACCGCTTTTTTAACGTTAGATACTACAGTAAATTTAAATTTTTTGTTTAGTATGGCGCGTTTACAGTCAATGCTTCCACAAGAGTTTGGAATGTATACACAGTTTTTGTGTGCGTTATTTCTCATTCGATATTTAAAAGGAACCATTCATAAAGATGAACATAGAAAAAAGGTTTATAAATATAATTGGGATAATAATTTATTTTTATTTATGATAGCTTTGGCAGATTCTATCGCCGTTCATTTTTATATTACGATTATGGCGTTTTTTCTATGTATACCTTTTGCTTTATTTTTTATAAAAAGAATATTTACGAAGGAGAGATTTGTGCCGCTGGTAGTTTCTGTAATATGCGGAGTATTGGTTGCAGTATTGCCAATGGGAGGAGCGCTGCTATCAGGGATAGAATTTCAGGGATCGATTGGCTGGGCGTTAGGTGTTATGGGAATTGATACATCGAAAACAAGTACAGATCAAGCGGAAAAACTTGATAACAACGAAAAACAAGTGGAAAAATCAGAAAGCAGCAGGGATCGGGAACCAGAAAACAGCAGCGGGCAGACCGGGAAAAAAACAGATTACATTAAATTACTTCAAAAAGTAGAAAAGAAACTTTTAGTTTTATGGAGGGGCTGTGTTGAATCATATGGTAATGAAAGAGCAAAAATTATGGTTGCATGTATGGGGATTACTATAGTGCTTTTGCTCATTTATCATACAGGAATGATAATTTGGAAGATACTTTTGAAACATTCAGTGAAAGAATGGTGTTTTCAGTTGTATATGCCGCTGATATTAGCTTCTGTTATACTTATGGCGGTAGAAAAAGCTTCATCATTAGGATTACCGCAATTGATAGATTCTGCTCGACTTTACTCTATTGAACATATGTTATTGCTTATTGTGATGGTAATGCCGGCAGATATGCTTTTTACTCTTTTTTGTACATTTTGTGCGGAAAGTATTTTGCATGTTTTATCCGTAGGTGTGACTGTAGGTATTTGCTGTGTCACAATTGGACTGGGAAACTATCATGGACTTTTAATTCAGTGTTTGACGCGTTACAATGCCGCGGTAATGGTAACTAATTCTATTATAGATAATTTTCCTAAAAATAAATATACTATAGTTTCTCCGGTAGATGAACTATATCAGGTTATTGAGTATGGACGTCATGAAGAATTGTTAACATTTGTTCAGGAAATTCAAAAAGAAGATTATACATTGCCGACAGAATATGTATTTTTATTTATAGAGAAAAAGCCTATCCAGTATGCGCAGCTCCATTTTGCAGATGGTCCTTCATGGTTGGGAAGCAGTAAATACACAGATGCTTTTCCCCAATTCCGTGTTCATCCTGATGTGCCGGCAGGGGAGATTTCAAAAGAGGCTGCGAAGAAAGATGTTTTGCAGTTTGCTCTGCTTTCACATTCATATACCAATCTTGAGAGCCGTACTATTTTGGAGTCCAAAGCATATCTTTGGTGTCAGAATTTCTCAAAAGTGCATCCTTTTGAGATGAATGTATATTATGAGGACGAGAATTTTGTCTGTTATTATTTTAAGCAGAACCCGTTTGCTTTATATGATCTGGCGATAGAAGACTGGGATAGAATGGATGGGGTCCAATGGTAGAATTACAAAGAAAAGGAGTAGGAAGACGGAAAGGGAAAAGGATATTTATAGTTTGTATTATAGGTATATTGATAATCCTTATCTATGCTCTTGTAATAAAAAATTCGAGTATACAGATTGAAATAGAGAGTATTCAATTTACAGAGTCTTCGCGTAAATTAAGTAATCCGAACCGTGGATTTTATCATTTATACACGTTCTGGATTACAGAAGAGCAGACGGATTATGAGGAAGTTATTGAAAACATTAATCAGGATGACCGGGATACAGATCTCATTCTAATAAAAGTCTGTTTGCAGAATTATCGGGACGGCCGAATTAGTGAAAAGGGAATTTGGAATATTGAAAGTTTATTTAATGCGTTGGAATTTTTAGATAAACAGATGATTGTGCGTTTTATATATGATGACGAGGGTAAGGGCAAGGAGTATGAACCGGAGAGTATGGATATTATTCTTCAGCATATGAGACAATTGAAACCTATTTTAGACAGACATAGTAAGAAAATTTTTATTCTTCAGGGAGTTTTTACAGGAAACTGGGGAGAAATGAATGGGACGCGTTACAATACGGCGGAGAATACGAGACGTTTGGCGGGGCAATTGGAATCTGTGACGGATGATTCTATTTATCTGGCGGTTCGCACGCCGGCGCAGTGGCGCAGTATTATACAATCCGATGATCCTTCCGAAGAGACTCTCTCAGGCAGTTCATTGTCAGCGAGACTTGGTTTGTTTAATGATGGGTTGCTGGGAAACTGGAGTGATTATGGTACTTATAAACCGGAAGATAATGATAGCATAGATTCAATCGGCCGATGGAACAGAGAAGAAGAATTGGATTTCCAGGAAGTATTGTGTCGCTATGTGCCTAACGGAGGCGAGGTTATCAATGATAATCTTTATAATGATTTTGAAAATGCAGTAGAGGGATTGGAAGAAAGGCATATTACATACCTTAATAAAGATTATGATCCATCTGTGTTGAAAAAGTGGGAAAAAGACATTGTAACAGAACAAGGTTGTTTTTATGGTATGGATGGTTATTCATATATTGAACGGCGCCTGGGATATCGTCTCCTTATTGCAGGGACTTGTTTGACATATAATAAAGAGCGGCAATGTGTGTCTGTGGAGGTCTCTTTAAAGAATGTTGGATTTGCACCTTTGTATAAAGAGCCTGAAATTAGTGTGGTTTTATATAATGAAAGTGACGGTGAAGTATTATCAAAGGAAATGTCGTGCGCTGTGAGAGAATTATCGGGAGGGAAGGAATCGGATATGTTACGGACTGCGTCTGTTCAGATATCTGTCAACGAACTATCAAAAACAGAGTACAGTGTATTCTTTTTAATGGAAGATCCGGATACCCAGAGACATATATTATTGGCAAATGAAGAAGAGGAAGAGGAATATGGATATCGTATAGGCGCTATGAAGCTTTATTAGTTTTATTTTGATAATATCGCGGGTTAAGTAAAAGACGGGGAGAAATTGAAATTATGAGAAAGGCAGAGGAATGTCCGATAGATTTTGTGATTACCTGGGTGGATGGACAGGACGAAGCATGGAGGAAACAGAAAGCCGGTTACAGCCATACCGAAGAAGAGGATGATTCGGAAGAACGTTATCGAGATTGGGGCCTGTTGAAGTACTGGTTTCGCGGAGTAGAAGAATTTACGCCATGGGTGAGGAAAATTCATTTTGTTACCTGGGGTCATCTTCCGGCTTGGTTAAATACAGAACATCCTAAATTGCACGTAGTAAGGCATGAGGATTATATTCCAAAGAAATTTTTGCCTACTTTTAACAGTAATGTTCTGGAGATTTACTTACACCATATACAGGGATTAGCGGAGCAGTTTGTATATTTTAACGACGATATGTTTTTTCTGCGTCCAATGAAATCTACTGATTTTTTTATTAATGAAAAGCCATGCGATATGTTGGCGTTCCAGCCGGTGATTGCGAATCCGGATAACCCGGTCATGTCTTATCTTTATTTAAATAATATGCTGGTTTTATGTAAATATTTTAATAAGAGGGAAAATGTGAGACGGCAGCCCTGGAATTATTTTCGGTTTGGATATCCGCCTTTATATTTTTTCTATAATGTGCTGGAGTTGTTTTTTCCGCAATACACCGGACTATATACGGTGCATGGACCGTCTCCGTTCTGTAAGAAGACATTTCAGGAAATTTGGGAAAAAGAAGGGGCTTTGCTGGAGCAGATGTCAGAGGATCGTTTTCGGGAGAAAAACGATGTAACCCCATATTTGTTTCGGGAATGGCAGAAGCTTTCCGGAGAATTTTGTCCTAAAAATGTTCAGAAATATATTTCTTATCTTGAAATACAGGATAAAACAGAGAGACTTGTCCAAACGATAGAGAAAAAAAGAAGCAAAATTATTTGCATCAACGATGCATCAATAACAAGGGACGCCGATAGTGTCCGTGCTGAATTGCAGGGAGCTTTTGAGAGGATACTTCCGTATTCGTCTTCTTTTGAAAAGAAAATTAGAAGGCATAATAATCTCAGATAGCAGAAATATCGATAGATTATGGAGAAAAAGGGTGTAATGAAAAAGAGCAGAACAGAGTATTCTACCAGGAATACTACGGTGGCCATACTGGCCAGAATTGCTGCGATTCTGGCAGGTTTTTTGACGCGAGTAGTTTTTACGCATACCCTTAGTCAGGATTATGTGGGAATAAACGGACTGTTTTCAGATATATTGAACGTATTGGCTCTCACGGAACTGGGAGCGGGAACGGCAATCACCTATGCGTTGTACCAACCTGTTTCCGAAGGGGATGTAGAAAAGCAAAAATCATTAATCAGGATGTTTCGCAATATTTATCTTGCGGTTGCCGCTATTATATTCGCAGGAGGATTGCTTGTAATTCCTTTTATGGGAATTTTGATTAAGAATCAGCCTCAAATAGAACATCTGATTTTAATTTATTTGTTATATCTTGTAAACTCGGTTCTGTCTTATCTGGTTGTTTATAAGAAAACTTTGATTGACGCTCATCAGTTAAGTTATATCGGAGTTTTATATCATACATTAGCTCTGATTTTACAAAATATACTTCAAATAGTTATACTTATTGCGACAAGAAATTTTATACTGTACATTTTGGCTGCAATTCTGTGCACATTCCTGAATAACATGGCAATATCCAGAAAAGCAGATCAGATGTATCCTTATCTAAAAGAAAAGGATATCCGGAAACTTCCTTTACAGGAGAAAAAAGGGATTTATCAGAATATTCGCGCTATGCTGATGCACAAATTAGGAGCTGTTATCGTAAATAATACGGATAATCTTCTGTTGTCTTCCCTTGTAGGAATCATCAGCAACAGCATATATTCTAACTATTATCTGATTATAGGTTCTATCAGACAGGTATTGAACCAGTTGTTCCAGGGAATTGCAGCCAGCGTGGGTAATCTGGGAGTGGAAGAGGATCGGGAAAGGGTAAAAAAAATCTTCGAGGCGTCTTTTTTCATAGGACAGTGGGTGTTTGGTATGGCCTCTATATGCATTTACGAAGTTATCGACGTATTTGCGGGGGTTTGCTTTGGAGATAATTATGTGTTCACCAGAGATATTACGTTTGTATTGTGTTTGAATTTTTATCTTACCGGCATGCGTCAGGCGTCTATCGTATTTCGAGAATCGTTGGGAATATTCTGGTGCGACAGATACAGACCTTTAGCGGAAGCGGTCGTCAATCTTGCGGCGTCAATCTTCTTGGGAATACGCATGGGAACGGCTGGCGTTTTCTGGGGGACGGCAGTAAGTACTGTGACGACGTCTCTTTGGCTGGAACCGTATATGCTCTATCGACATTGCCTGAAGAGTTCGCCGGCGATATATTTTATGCGTTATGGATTGTATGCTTCGATTACATTTTTTTTGTGGTTTGGAGTTGATTTTTTGTGCGGGATCACCAGTGGAAGTCCCTGGGTGATCTGCATAGAAAGGCTGATAATCGCCCTGATAGTTACGAATCTTGCATATTTGATTTTGTATTATAGGACGAAAGAATTTCAGTTACTGAAGGAAAAAGGAAAACGAATTTTGAAACAAATATAATTCTATAATGAGGAGAACTTTCAGATGGATAGCTTAGTATCGATTATTATACCGGCCTATCAGCAGGAAAAGTGGATTGGACGTTGTCTGCAAAGTGTTTTGAATTCCTCTCATCAAAATCTTGATATTATAGTAGTAAACGACGGATCTACTGATAAAACAGAGAAGATTATTCAAGAGTACGTAGAGAGAACAAAGACTGGCGGAGGACCCGACCTTAGATTGATTAATATATCCCATGGAGGTCCGTCCCGCGCACGGAATGCGGGGCTTCGAAAGGCGAAGGGGAAGTTTATTGGTTTTTTGGATGCAGATGATATACTGGACCCGCAGATGATAGAACGGTTGGTAAAGGGAATGCTCAAAGGAAATGAATTGACGGCTTGTGGTCTGAAGATCTGCGACAGGAATGGAAAACCTGCTCGCTGGCAGTATCCGCTGCGGGCGCAGCGCCGGCAATGTCCGGCCGCCGCGTTAGAATTAGTAATGTGGGAGCAGATTTTGATGAGTGTTTCTCCCGTTTTATTCCGTCGTGATAAAATACAGGGTAAACAAGGCGAGTTGTTGGTGGAATTTCCGGAAGAAATTGATGATTTTGAAGACTTTGTATTTATTTGCAGATATATCAGCCAATGTGAGGGGGTTATGGAAGTACTTCCTTTTTATGGAGCTTTTTACTGTAAGCGTGCAGGGAGCCTGACTACAGAAGTTCGTACGGTTTATGATCTTCGCCGGGCGATGGGGTTGATTCTGGAAGCTGGAAAACGGGCCGGAAAAGGAGAATTAACGGCGTATAAACTCCAATATGCATTCAGATATATGGCGTTTTGGTATAAAGAGGCGCTGCGGTGTGATAAAAGGGACTTTTCGCCGGATTGTGAAAGTTGGAAGTTTTGTATGGAGGAATTAGAACGTTATGCAGATCTTTTTATGTCCGCCGGGAATGTTTCTTGCTATAAAAAGATTGCTATGTGGATTGTCAGAAAACATGCGGGTTTAGGAAGGATTCTGGTCAAAATTGCCGGGAGACTGTTATTTAGTAATGTGTCCTTTGGGATGATGTCACAATTGGGCAGAAGTAAAAATTGTCTATAAATGTATAAAACAATTCAGGACACTAACGGAGGTTTGGTTTGATGGAGGATTTGTTATCAGTAATTGTTCCGGTTTACAATTCAGAGGAATATATCGGCAGTTGTGTAGAATCGGTTTTGGAACAGTCTTATTCGGCGTTTGAATTAATCTTGATCGAAGACGGTTCTACAGATAACAGCCTGGAGATTTGTGAAGCGTTATGCAGGAAAGATGTAAGGATTCGGCTTATGAAACAAGAGCACAGGGGCGTCTCTGCCGCAAGAAACCTTGGAATAGAGACGGCGCAGGGGAAGTATCTGTTTTTTTTAGACAGCGACGATATGATACATCGCCGTCTGTTGGAATCACTCTATAGATTGCAGGAAGAAAAACATGCGGTTATAGCTGCAGAAGGCAGGCATTATGCTATGGATGATGCTGATTGGAGAGCGTCGGCCTGGAAAACCGATATGAAACGTACGCCGAAAAGCTTATATATGGATAATAAAAAAGCTTTGAAAAGTATTAACAAACCTATACTTTGCGGGATCGGCGGAAAGATGATTTTACGCGAAGCAATAGATTCGCTTCGTTTTATCGAAGGTCTGAGCCATGGGGAGGATACGCTGTTTATCTACCGGCTGCTGGCAGAAGGGGCGGATCTGTCTGTTCTTTGCTGTAACTGGTACTATTACAGGAGACATGGAGATAACGCGAGCAGGGACTTATCCCCTGAGGCATGTAAGGAGAGATATAGGGTAGAACGTTCTATCTGTAAACAAGAAATAAGAAACGGGAGAAGAGAGAACGCCGTTTGCAGAGAACGAGACGCGGTTATTATGATAACCGAATGGTATGGGAAAGGCAGAAGATATCAGGATACGAAGCTTATAAATTACGCAAAAAATCTGGCAGAGAGAGAAAGAAGGTTAAAAATTTTTCATGAGTTAAACTGGAAAATAAAGTTATATTTTTATTTAATATTATATTTCTATCCTCTTTCTAGAGTGGCTTTAAGAGTATCAATAAATATACCGACAGCATTCAGATTTTTTGAAAGGCAGATAAGTTAACCAATAGAGTATAATGAAAAATCAGGACGAGGAGAAGGATAGAATTGGTGGAAATATTCAAATATTTGACGGGTTTTTTAGAAGAAAAGGAAGAGAAAAACTGGAAAAGGTTCGCGGCTTTGGGAAGTATCCGGGCTGTGATAGATGTATTTGGATTTTATATGACTGTTTATTTTATCAACAAGATTTCGGGAGATCCTGAGCTGGCAGGAGGGCTTCGCGCCGCTGTAATACTGTTAATGTTTTTTTCAGAGGTAGTCATTGAACTGTATCGGTGCAGGATATCCAATCATTTTTTATATCATGGCGCGCAGCAGTTATCCATGAAGGTTTTTGAATTATTTGCAAAAGAGGATCTGGAACAGCATAACCAGAAAAGCGTTATGCAGGCATTGGAAATCGTGCGCAATGATACAATGAAAAGCATGAGTATTATTCTGACTTTTGTAGGGTTGGGGGTTAATATTTTTACACTGGCTGGGTATGCGGCCATTCTGATATTTATTTCGAAATGGATCGGGATCGGGATAATTACCGGCGTGCTGTTTTTTATGCTTATAGTTGCGGTATGTTTCTTTTATCGCACACAGATGAAGATATATGGAGAAAAATGCAGAAAATACGCGATCAAAACGAATGCGCAGATAACTCTTGAATACGGTATTTTTGAAGAGTTAAAGGTCAGCGGATATGCCAAGCCTGTCCTGGCAAAGTATTATGACGCAAGTATGGCTTACTCAAGGGAACAGAGCAGATATAGTTTGAAAAACGATATTATTGCGGTAGTTATGGGGCTTTGGGCGAAGGCGCTCATGTTGATTATTTTTGTATCTCTCTTTTTATGGGGAATCGAGTTGTCAACTTTTATACCGGTTACGGTATATGTCTCGGCATTAAGCAGGATGACGACGTTGTCATACAATATCGTAGGCGGAATGAACAGCATAGAATTCTCCAAGAAGCCGTATGAAGAATTGAAAGACTGCCTGGATCGATATAAGGAACTAAAAAAAGAGGAAGAATCTCTTGCAAATATCCGGCAGAAGAAGGCGACATTAACAAAGGGCCTGTATGTACAAAATATGACGTTTGGGTATGGAGGCCGGGACAAGATTTTTGAAAATGTATCGTTGGAACTTCCGGCGGGTTCTTCTATTGCGATTATTGGAACTTCCGGATCAGGGAAGACGACGTTTCTCGCCTTGATTCTGGGACTTTTAAAACCTCAGACAGGAAATATATTGTATGATGATTATGATATCGTTGCGCAGTCAGACGCCGAAGGAGCGTGCAGAGCTAATATTGGAGAAATTGTCAGTTATATTCCGCAGGTGGTATATATGAACGGGGAGACTGTCCGTAATAACGTGGCGCTTTTGACAGAACAGGATAAGATTGATGACGAAAGGATTGTAGAATGCCTGAAATGCGCCCAGATATGGGAGGATGTCGTAAAGATGCCGGAAGGGATACATACTTTGATCGGTGAAAACGGGACGTCTGTTTCCGGAGGTCAACGTCAGAGGATTGCGCTGGCAAGAGCTTTATATAAGAAATTTGAACTGATGATCATGGATGAGGCAACCGCCGCCCTTGATATGGATACGGAGAAAGCAGTGATAGATTCCATCCGGCAAGTGAGAAAAGATAAGACGTTGCTGATTGTAACGCATCATAAGAGTCTTGCGGATGAATGTGATATAGTATATAAAATACAAGACCGAAATTTGGTTCGAGTAAGATAGAAAGATTTTAGCGGGTTAATTATTTCTGTATGGTTTTCATACGGAATAGAGAGGTTTACGAATCTATGATTGGAATGTTGACATTTCATTGGGCGGACGATTATGGCGCCATGCTGCAGGCATATGCGCTTAAGCGCTGTCTGGAGAGCTTTGACGCAGGGAAAGTAGAAGTTATCCCCTACGAGCCTGTTAAGCTGACAGGGCGGTATTGGTTATTGCCTGTCATAGGCGTTGAGACAAACAGAAAGATCAGATATTTTCCAGGATATTATGGATTCATAAGGAACGTAACTCATCTTGGTACGTTCTTAAGAAGAAGAAAGAATATGCGCTGTTTTCGACGTATGTATCTGACCCGGGAACCGGCGGTAAGAAGAGCCTGCAGACTTTCATTGAAGAAGTATGCCCATGTCTTTATAGGAAGCGACCAGGTATGGAATCCGGAGATTACGGTTGGGCTGGATGATGCGTATATAGGAAATATCGGAGAGAAAGGCGATTGCAGATTGATCGCATACGGAGCCAGTTTTGGAAAGGATTTTCTGCCGGGTGAGTATCATGAGGATTTTGAAAATGCGGTTAATAGGAACTTTTCTGACATCTCTATGCGGGAGAAAAGCGCGGCGCCTTTTGTAAAGACTTTCTTTCACAGGCATATCACAGATGTTCTGGATCCTACATTTCTGCTTACGTCAAAAGAATGGAAGAGGATAGCAAGGCCGCCGAAACAAAAAGGGTATATTCTGTATATTTTTACGGAATACAATGCTCTGATGCATCAGTATTTACATGATTTGTCGGTGAAACTGGGAAAGAAAGTTATTCAGGTTACTATGCCGTGGATAGGTCGGAGAGAGAATTGGATAAGACTTGAAGCAGAGAGCGGTCCTTCGGAATATATTGGCTTTTTTCAAAAGGCAGATTATGTAGTGACAAACTCTTTTCATGGCGCGGCTTTTTCTGTTTTAATGGAAAAGAAATTTTTAGTATTCAGCCACAGTAATAAAAACGCACGGATAGAAAATCTTCTGGAAAGATTTGATCTGGAGTCTCGGCTCGTAGAAAGAGGAAAAATACCTTCGGAAGAAATAATGCTGAGGGATATTGACTGGGAACATGTGGGAAGACTTATGGAAAAGGAGCGGGAATCGTCGGCTGAATTCATAAAAAAGGGCTTGTCTATTGCGAAAAATTCGGCAATGACGCGGCGAATCAGAAATTAAATGGGAATGCAGGATATGATTGGTAAAATCAGAAGGAGTGAATGGAACTCGGCAGACAGAATAAAGAATTACGAATGGATGTTATTTAAAAAGAAGAGAATTAAAAGGTTAGATAACTCTGACTTTTCTATTATTGCTTCCAATTGTGTGGGTACAATTATGTATCATGATCTGGGAGTTCCATTTCTTTCTCCCACCATTAATTTGAGCATAGGGATGGATGATTTTATTCGGTTTGCCAGGAATCCGAGGCCGTATCTGGAAGAAGAAATAGTAGAGATAAAGGATGGAAATGACTGTCCTGCAGGTATGGCGGGGGATATAAGGATTAATTTTGTACATTATGATACTTTTGAAGAGGGCGTCCGGAAATGGCAGGAAAGGAAAAAGCGAATTAACTGGGACAATCTGTTTGTGATTGGTATGGAACGGGATGGATGCACTTATGATACTATACAATGTTTTGATGAATTGCCGTATGAGAACAAAATAATATTGACGCATGTGAGATATCAGGAATTCTCGTCGGCGTACTACATCGGGGGATTTGAAGAAAATGGAGAATTAGGTAATGTACTGGATTTTAAAAAACAGTTTTTGAGACGCAGATATTTGGATGATCTTGATTATGTTACATTTTTAAACTCAGGGGTTAAGAAACCGGCAAAGAAGCCATAAGTATCGTATCCAAAGATTAAAATGAATTCTCGGAATAACTTTGCGCCTGTATTTGCAAGACTTCGGGGATATGTTAATAATGTAGGAGTGTGGGATGTGCTAAGAGAACAGGGATTCATAGAACAGGGATTCGTAGAAGGAAGGGTATCTCTGGTTACGCCAGTATTTAACGGAGAGTCTTATCTGCCCGGGATGTTGGAGTCTGTGCTGTGCCAGACCTATCCGCAGATGGAAGTGATTCTGGTGGACGACGGCTCGACAGACCAGACGATTCAGGTTGCAGAGAGGTACAGGGAACGCTTTGTTAAGAGAGGTTATGATTATCGTATTGTTCATTCCGGTCATAAGAACGCGTCTGCGGCGATCAATCAGGGACTGTCGTATGTGACAGGGGAATATCTGATCTGGCCGGACAGTGATGATGTGTTAGAATCGGAATCCGTAGAAAAAAGGGTAGAATTTCTTAAGAGGCATCCGCAGTACCAGTGCGTCAGGTCCTTATCATATTATTTTGATCCGATAACCGGGGAATCAAGAAAGGCGGAGGAACAGACGGGTAATTTATCCAATGAGTATCTGTTTTGGGATATCTTAGAGTCGAAAACATTTGTCTGCTGCGGATGTTATATGATCAAATCAGAGCGCTTTTTCGCAATATTTCCGAAGCGTCATATACCGGAATATCCGGTAGGGCAGAATTTCCAGATGCTGCTTCCATATATGTTCCGGTATCGGTGTCCGACGATACGCGAACCATTATACGGGGTCTGCGTCAGGGAAGACAGCCATTCCAGAAGAGCATTGACACAGGCAGAGGAAGAGGAGAAATACCGGGACTATGAAAAACTGGTGGATGAGATCTCAGAGATCTGCGGTATCCATGACACAGAATCACGGAGGCGGATAGTATGCTGGAAAGCAAGGCGGCGGTATATAATTTCAATGAAATACGGCCGTATCAATCAGGCTGCGCGCGCTTTATACTTGTTATGTAAGAATCGGGGATTAACAAAAGAACAGTTGGCGGAAACTTTTTGGGGAATATGGAATAAAGTTTTTCATTCATGAAATAAGGCTTATGAAAAGGCGGAGATTGAGAGGAACCGGGATGGAATTGTATGCAAAGAGGGAGGAGTGCTGCGGGTGCGGAGCCTGTCTGAACGTTTGTCAGGCGCGTGCGATTCGGATGGTCAGGGATAAAGAGGGGTTTGATTATCCTCACATTGACAGTTCCGTATGCGTCCGCTGCGGCAGATGTAAAAAGGTATGTCCGATAGAAAATTATACTTCTGAAAAGAATTGTAATCAATATCTGGGCGCCCGGGCGAAGGATGAGAAGATCAGATATTCTGGTTCTTCCGGGGGTGTATTTCCCATCCTAGCAGGATATGTGCTGGAACGAAAAGGCGTAGTCTTTGGCGCGGGTTATAATGATCATATGGAAGTGATACACAGGGAAGCAGATGATCTAAGTCAGCTTAAACAGATCAAGAGGACCAAGTATGTCCAGAGTAATATGCAGAAGATATTTCTTGATGTCAGACGGCGGCTGGAGGAAGAACGCTGGGTGTTATTCTGCGGCACGCCTTGTCAGGTCCATGGGCTTCGACTGTTCCTGGATCGGGAGTATGACAGGCTGATCGTTGTTGATCTGGTATGTTACGGCGTCCCGTCGCCGGGGATCTGGAAAGACTATGTAGCGTATCTGGAGAAAAAACATCACGGGAAGATGACGGATTTCTCTTTCCGGGATAAAAGAAACAGGGATCATGGCCATTCACGTTCCTTTGTGATCAATGATAAGGAATATACAGAATCAATTTACGGTGATCCGTACTGCATGTTGTATTTCCGCAATTATACTCTGCGTCCATCGTGCTATCAATGTAGATTTTGTACTGTGGAAAGAAGCAGTGATCTTACGATCGGTGATTTCTGGGGGATTGAAAAATGCAGGCCGGATATGGACGACGGTATGGGAATATCAATGGTAATTCTTCACACGGATAAAGCAAAGAAGATATGGGAGCAGGTTCAGAGGGATATGGACTGGTTCGAATGCAAGAAGGAAGATCTGCTTCAGCCGCGTCTGATCATGCCCGTCGGAACAGCAAAAAGGAGAAGGCTGTGTATGACGCTGTATGGTAAACTGCCGTTTTCTTTATTTATCAGGCTGATGAGGTTTTAGAGGCTAATCCACTGATGATTACCCTAAGAATCCGATTGACAAATCGAAGATTTTCGCATATGATATAACGTACATGGCAAAGACATAGAACGGAAAGAGTAGCAGAGCCTGAAACCAACAGAGAGAAGCTGTCGCCGGCTGAAAGCAGCTTCGGGATACGGTCTGTGAAGTGCGTCCGGGAGTCGATCCGGTGAAGAGCAGAAGCAGCCGTAGCCGGATACGGGTTTACACACGTTACGTGTATTGGAGTGGAGGACGTCATGGCGATCGCTGAAGTTCTCTATGAGAGTGGAACCGCGGAGTATACTTCGTCTCTTGATGTCAATTGAGAGGCGAAGTTTTTTTATGATATTTATGATCTGGGAAATTTTGTTCCCTGGATTATAAATATCATGAAAACCTCCGGGAAGATGGGATAGATTAATTATATTTGGGGAAGGAGTAGGTAGGTCTATATGGGGATACTATCATATATAAGGCAGGAGATCCAGGTTGTTCGGGAGCGGGATCCGGCGATCAAATCCAATCTGGAAGTTTTCTTATATCCGAGCTTCAAGGCGATCCTGCATTATCGGGTGGCACATAAGCTGTATCTGAAGAAGCATTATTTTCTTGCGCGCTGGATATCTCAGCGGACAGTCAGGAAGACCGGAATTGAGATCCATCCCGGCGCCACCATCGGGAAGGGACTTTTTATCGATCACGGAAGCGGCGTGATCATCGGGGAGACGGCGGAGCTTGGAGATAACGTTACCTTGTATCAGGGCGTGACCCTTGGGGGGACGGGAAAAGAGAAGGGCAAACGGCATCCTACTCTCGGCGACAACGTTATGGTGAGTGCCGGGGCGAAGGTTCTGGGATCATTTAAGATAGGGGAGAATTCTAAAATCGGCGCCGGAAGCGTGGTGTTAAAGGAGGTGCCCCCCAACTGTACGGTAGTCGGCGTGCCGGGACGTATCGTGAAGATGGGGGATCAGAAAATTCCCCGTATGGATCTGGATCAGGTGCATCTTCCGGACCCGATCAGCAACGATATCCGGGAACTGCAGACCGACAATATACGGATGCATAAGCAGATCATGCAGATGGAGAAACGCATGAGATGTATGCGGACCAAGGAGATCGACGTACTGGACGAGGATGCCGATAAGGATATGCCGGTATAGAAAGTCAGTTAAAGAGTAAAAAATAAATATATAAAGGCAAGAAGAAAAGGAGAAAGTGCAGATCATGAAACTGTATAACACATTGACTAAGAGAAAAGAAGATTTTGTTCCAGTGGAGGAAGGAAAGGTCAGGATGTACGTCTGCGGGCCTACCGTTTATAACTTCATTCATATCGGAAACGCAAGACCGATGATCGTATTCGACACGGTGAGAAGGTATTTTGAATATAAGGGATTCGATGTGAACTATGTGTCGAATTTCACGGATGTGGACGACAAGATCATCAAGAAAGCGAACGAAGAGGGAGTATCGTCGGATGAGATCTCCAAACGGTACATTGCGGAATGTAAGAAGGATATGGAAGGTATGAACGTGAAGCCGGCGACGACTCATCCTCTGGCTACGGAGGAGATCGGCGGGATGATAGAGATGATCCGTGTGTTGGTCGAGAAGGGGTATGCCTATGAGAAAAACGGCACGGTGTATTTCCGCACCCGAAGATTTCAGGATTATGGGAAATTATCCCACAAGAATCTGGACGACCTTCGTTCCGGCGAACGTTCTCTGCTGGTGACGGGAGAGGATGAGAAGGAAGATCCGTTGGATTTTGTTCTCTGGAAACCGAAGAAGGAGGGAGAACCATCCTGGGAGTCTCCATGGAGCGACGGACGTCCGGGATGGCATATTGAGTGTTCCGAGATGTCGAAGAAGTATCTGGGGGAGCAGATTGATATTCATGCCGGCGGTGAAGATCTGGTATTCCCGCACCATGAGAATGAAATTGCCCAGAGTGAGGCTGCGAACGGCAAGGAGTTCGCGAAGTACTGGATGCACAATGCATTCCTGAATATAGACAATCGTAAGATGAGCAAGTCTCTGGGAAATTTCCGGACGGTGCGGGAGATCAGCGAACAGTATGATCTTCAGATACTTCGCTTCTTCATGCTGAGCGCCCACTACAGAAGTCCGCTGAATTTCAGCGCAGACTTAATGGAATCGTCTAAGCACGGGCTGGAGCGTATCGTCAATGCGGCGGACAGTCTGAAGTTCCTGATGGGAAATGCGAAGACAGAAGGAATGACGGAAGAAGAGAAGACGGCTTACGCGAAGACGGAAGAGTATGTGAAAGCTTTTGAGGACGCCATGGAGGATGATTTTAATACGGCGGATGCCGTTGCGGCTGTATTCGATTTGGTAAAATACAGCAATACGACGGCGAATGAAGAAAGTTCAAAGGAATTCCTGCAGAAGCTACTTGAACGTTTGATCACGCTGATGGACGTGTTGGGACTGACCGTAGACCGTAAGGAAGAGATGCTGGATGAGGAGATCGAGAAGTTGATCGAAGAACGTCAGGCGGCGCGTAAGGCGAAGGATTTTGCGAGGGCGGACGCGATTCGCGGCGAACTGCTGGACAAGGGAATAATACTCAAGGATACAAGAGAGGGGGTACAATGGAAACGGGCGTAGAGAGACAGGGGGCGCAGGAACTGGATATGCAAGAACAATATATGCAGGAGTTATTCCGGATGCAGGAGGTGGATATCAAAGAATATTCGCCGCTTGCTCTGGCATATATCGGCGACGCCGTCTATGAGCTGATTATTCGATCCCTGGTGCTGAACGAAGGAAACCGTCAGGTGCAGAAGATGCATAAACGTACCAGTTCCATGGTGCAGGCTTCAGCCCAGGCGCGAATCATTACTGCGCTGAATGATCGGCTGACGGAGGAGGAACACGCGGTATATAAGCGGGGACGAAATGCCAAGAGCATGTCCCCCGCCAAGAATCAGTCTGTTTCTGATTATCATAAGGCAACCGGGTTCGAGGCTTTGATGGGGTATCTGTATCTAAAGAAGGAATGGAAGCGGATGTTGGAGCTGATAAAAGCGGGACTGGATGCATTGGAAAATGAGGTTAGCTGAGAATATGGATAAAAATCAGGAAAAGTATTATAAGGCAGAGAGTATGAACGAAAAGAAAACGGAAAGAGACAGGAATGTCGAAAAGAGCGGAAACGTTGGAAATGACAGAGATAAAAACGAGAATATAATCGAGGGACGCAACGCCGTCCTGGAGGCGTTCCGTTCCGGAAAGACTATTGATAAGCTCCTGATCCTGAACGGATGCCAGGATGGTCCGGTTAAGAGTATTATACGCGAAGCGAAGAAGCAGGATACTTTGATTCAGTATGTGGAGAAGGAGCGGCTGAACCAGCTTAGCGGGACCGGAAAGCATCAGGGCGTGATCGCCTATGCGGCGGCTTATGCCTATGCGGAGGTGAAAGATATGTTGAAGCTTGCGAAGGAGAGAGGAGAAGATCCGTTCCTGGTCTTGCTGGATAATATCGAAGACCCTCATAATCTGGGCGCCATTATCCGTACGGCGAATCTGGCGGGAGCCCATGGAGTTATCATTCCAAAGAGACGGGCTGTAGGTCTTACGGCGACGGTTGCGAAGGCGTCGGCGGGAGCGCTTTATTATACTCCGGTTGCGAAGGTAACGAATCTTACCAGGACGATGGAGGATTTGAAGAAACAGGGACTATGGTTCGTGTGCGCGGACATGGGAGGAGAGCAGATGTACCGGCTTAATCTGACCGGCCCTATCGGACTGGTTGTCGGCAGCGAAGGGGAAGGCGTCGGCAGACTCGTGAAGGAAAAATGTGATTATATCGCCGGCATACCGATGAAGGGAGATATTGATTCTCTGAACGCATCCGTGGCGGCGGGCGTACTGGCGTATGAGATCGTGAGGCAGAGGCTGGGGTGATACATGGCAAATTATGAGCAGATGACGGACGAGCAGCTAATCGGAAAGCTGCGAAAAGGGGATAAGAATATTATTGATTATATCATGGAGAAATATAAGAATCTGGTGCGCAAGGAAGCCAACGCCATGTATCTTCTCGGCGGGGAGAACGACGATCTGATTCAGGAAGGGATGATCGGACTCTTTAAAGCGGTTCAGGATTACAATGTGGAGCAGGAGACGTCTTTCTTCAGCTTTGCAAGATTATGCGTCACCAGACAGATGTATTCGGCGATCGAGGCTTCTAAGAGAAAGAAGCACAGTCCGCTGAATTCTTACATATCCCTTTATGAAGCGAACGAAGAACAGGGACCGCTGATGGAAACCATGGCTGCAGGACAGGAGAGTAACCCGGAAGAACTGCTGGTCAGCCGGGAATACGCGGAATTGCTGGAGACCCGGCTGGAAGAGATCTTAAGCGACCTGGAGAACAGGGTTCTTTACCTGCACCTTCTCGGGACGGATTATAAGACGATCGCCCGTTTGCTGGATAAGAGTCCGAAGACGATAGACAACGCGCTTCAGAGGATCAAGGGGAAGACGGAGAAACTGCTGCGGGCCGAAAAATAGCGGAAAGTAAAAATATACGGAAAAATATGTTATAAAATGTGGAAATATATATTGACAAGACAGGGCGGATTATTGTATAGTATCAATGTTGTATTTCATATATATGCTGCCTTGGCTCAGTCGGTAGAGCGTCGCCTTGGTAAGGCGGAGGTCGGCGGTTCGATTCCGCTAGGCAGCTCTGAGAAGAGAATAGATAGAGACTTTTTAAAAGTGGAAGCTTTGGAAAGTCTCTATTTTAAATGATAGAGTGGGGAAGGGAGATACTTATGAAGAAGAATCTGGTTATCGACAGAGGTATGAAGGAGTTATGGCCTGAGGTCAGGGTAGGTTGTCTGCAGTATAGAGTAAAGGTTGAGAAGAAGAATGAGGAGATGTGGAAATATCTGAAAAGAGATATCATTAAGAAAGTGAAGGATGCCATCTTCGATTACGGTATCAATGAGATCCCCAATATCAGGGAATCCCGGGCGGCGTATAAGGCGTTCGGCAAGGATCCCAGCCGTTACAGGGTGTCTTCCGAGGCGTTGGTTCGTCGGATAGGGCAGGGGAAAGGTCTTTATGAAGTGAATACGGTAGTAGACGTGAATAATCTGATCTCTGTCGAGTCCGGATTTTCCGTCGGCTCTTACGATACGGCGAAGATAGAGGATGATTTGGTGTTCCGTATTGGGCGCGAAGGGGAGAACTACAAGGGGATCGGGAAAGACGAGATACATATAGACTGCCTGCCGGTACTAGCGGATGGGAAAGGCGCGATAGGAAGCTCTACCAGCGATTCCGAGAGGGCGATGATCACGGAGGAAGCGAGGGAAGCGCTGACGCTGATCTATTCATTTTCGGAAAATGAGGATCTTGAGGCGGCGCTGGATTATGGAAAAAAATATCTGGAAATATATGCAGGAGCGCAGGATATAGAAGTCTGGATCGTAGATTGAGTTGAAGTTGAAAAAGCGGGAGCTGTGACCATATTGGCCGCAGCTCCCGCTTTTTAGGATTAATCATATCTCGATAGTCTTTTTTATGCCTATAATTTAAACCATCCAAGTCCGCTTGCAACGGAACTTGCCAGGATCAGAATCAGGAAGATAGGCGCTATCCATTTTATCATGACATTGAACATCTTTTCTCCCTTAAAAGTACCGTCCGTTGCCTTTACTTCGTCGGCAACGGCTTTCGGCTTGATAATGAAGCCCACGAAGATACAGGTAAAGAATGCGACGATCGGCATCAGCACACTGTTGCTTATGAAGTCCATAATGTCCAAAATAGACAAGCCGTTCCAACTGATGAAGCCAAGCGCTCCGAACCCGAGGGAAGAAGGAATTCCCATGACTGCCGCCAGTATGAATACGAAGATACCGGTAAAACGCCGTTTCCAGCCAAATTTGTCCATGAAGACGGATACGATAGTTTCCATCAGGGAGATGGCGGAAGTAAGCGCGGCGAAGAATACGAGTACGAAGAAGATGGTTCCGATGATTCCGCCGAAACGCATACTTGCGAATACCTTTGGAAGCGTCATGAACATCAGTCCGGGGCCTGCGCTGAGCGCGGAACGGTCGCCGCCGGAGAACGCGAACACGGCGGGGATGATCATCAGACCCGCGAGAAACGCGATACCGGTATCGAATAATTCGATTTGACGTACAGAACTTTCCAGGTTATTGTCTTTCTTCATATAAGAACCATATGTGATCATGATACCCATCGCCAGAGACATGGAGTAAAAGAGCTGTCCCATAGCCGCAAGGATCGTCTTGGCCGATACGTCTGCCATGTGAGGTTTAATGTAGTAGATAAGTCCTTCCATAGCGCCGTCCAGGGTAAGTCCGTATATGGAGATTATAATAGTAAGTACCACAAGGATCGGCATCATGATCTTACTTACTTTCTCGATTCCTTTCTCAACGCCGAATAAAACTACGATTGCCGCCAGAGCCAGGAATAAAAGGAACCAGCAGATAGGTTCTGTCGTGCTGCTGATGAAATCCGTAAAATAGGTGTCTCCGGCAGATGCCTGAACTCCCCCGCTTACAAATACCGCGAAATATTTAACGACCCATCCGCCGATTACGGAGTAGTATGGAAAGATGATGACCGGGACGGTTACGGCAAGTAATCCCAGGAATCCAAAACGTTTATCCAGGGATTTAAACGCAACGATGGCGCTTACGCCTGTCTTGCGTCCCAGGGCGATCTCGGCGATCATAAGGGTGAATCCGAAAGTGACTGCGAGAATTAAGTAGATCAGCAGGAATGTTCCTCCTCCGTACTGCGCGGCGAGATAGGGGAACCGCCATATATTCCCAAGTCCGACAGCAGACCCGGCTGCAGCAAGTACAAAACCGAGTTTGCTGGAAAAGTTGCTTCTGTTTTTCATGTAAAAACCTCCTCAAAATAATAATACCATTCCTTATTTTAGAACATGCTCTATTATTACATGAAAAGACCTTTTTTTCAAGAAATATTTATCTTTTTGGAGTTTTTGAAGTTTTCGTACGATGGCTGTCGAGGATCAGTCTTACGGAACGGTACAGAAAAGGCTTGTACTGTTCGATAGGCAGCGGTTCCTTATAAAGTATGGAGTTATATCCGGCGGAGCCTGCGAGTTCTACGATAGTAAAGAGCATGACGTCTACGTCTTCGTATTCATATTTGTCCTTCGCAACCATATCCAGGAATACCTCATAGAAATCATGGTCTGCGCGTTCTCCGGTCAGAAGGACAGAACGCAGGGCGCCCATGACCAGGTTCTTGGAAATGAAATTCAGTAAAGGAACATTGAGCACCAGAGTATCGATAATGTGGTTCATTATATAGATCAATTGTTCCTCCAGACCTTCCACAGGTTCGCTTTCCTGGTCAAGCGCGAGCTTAGCCGTGCGGAAGAGCTCGAGGGTCTTGTGGGCGATCAGTTTATTCCGGATATCGTATTTGTCCTTAAAATAGAGGTAGAAGGTTCCTTTTGCAACTCCGGCTTTCTCTACGATGTCAGAGATCGCGGTAGAATTAATGCCCTTTGTAATAAAAAGTTCGTAAGCGCTGTTAAATAGAGTTTCTTTTTTCTTTTTTTTATTTTCGTCAATTTTCCCCATGATAATCCTTTCGAAACAGCCGGCTGTATTGATCGAAGAACTGCTTTAGTTTCCCCGGACAGAATCGTACCGGCAGTATAAACGGTAACTGGATATATCTATTATAACCAGTATAACTATCGAATTTCAAGAGGTTTGTCATAAAAATGACTAAAAGTCATAAAATGTATTGACTAATGGTCATTCTTGTAGTATAGTGCATATTGTAAGAAATGACTGATAGTCAGAAAAAGAAAAGGAGCAGGTGAGTATGGTTCAGTTTGGGAAAAAAGTGGTGAAGTACAGAGCGTTGATTTTGATCGTCAGTTTATTGCTGCTGATTCCTTCTGTGCTTGGGTATGTGAATACCAGAGTGAATTATGATGTTCTGACATATCTGCCGAAGGATATCGAGACCATGAAGGGGCAGGATATCATGGTGGAGGATTTCGGAACAGGAGCGTTCTCCATGTTTATTGTGGACGGCATGGAGGATAAGGACATTGTGAAGCTAAAGAAAGATATCGAAGAGATTGAACATGTAGAGAGTGTCTTGTGGTATGATTCTGTGATGGATATATCGGTTCCGGCAAGCATGCTTCCGGATGATCTCTATGAGGTGTTTAATTCGGATACCGGAACGATGATGGCGATTTTCTTTGACGAGGGAACTTCTTCGGACGGAACGATGGAGGCGATCGAGGCGATACGGAAAGCGGCGGGGAAACAGTGCTTCTTAAGCGGGATGTCGGCCATCGTGACGGACACAAAGAATCTTGCGGAGAAGGAGACCCCCCTGTATGTCATGATTGCGGTTGTGTTGGCGGTGCTGGTCTTAGGCATTACGATGAATTCCTTCTTCGTACCGGTGTTGTTCCTTCTGAGTATCGGAATGGCGATTCTTTATAATCTGGGAAGTAATTATTTCCTGGGAGAGATATCATATATTACGAAAGCATTGGCGGCGGTGCTGCAGCTTGGGGTTACGCTGGATTATTCAATCTTCCTGATGCATAGCTACGAAGAGCAGCAGGCGCGCTATGACGGAGACAAGAAGCGCGCTATGGCGCATGCGATCTCTCATACTTTTTCATCGGTCGTGGGAAGCTCGGTTACGACGATCGCCGGATTTATCGCACTGTGTTTCATGAGCTTCACATTGGGGTTGGATATCGGAGTGGTTATGGCGAAGGGAGTTGTCTTTGGCGTGATTGCCTGTGTGACGATCCTGCCCTCCATGATCCTGTGCTGTGACAGATTGATCGAAAAGACGAAGCACAGACCCTTGCTTCCGGATATCGGGAGATTGTCGGAGAAGGTTACGAAACATTATCTCTGGTATGTTATAGCATTCATGGTTCTTCTGGTTCCGGCGGTTTACGGAAATAATCATACGGGGGTCTATTACAATCTGGATGAGACGCTTCCGAAAGAGCTGCCCAGCATCATCGCAAATGAGAAGCTGAAAGAAGACTATGAGATGAACACGACCCATATCCTCCTTCTGGACAGTTCCGTGCCCTCATCTGACGTAGGAAAGATGCTGAAGAAGATTGAAGACGTTGACGGAGTAAAGTGGGCGCTGGGTTTAGATAAACTGGCAGGTCCGGGGATACCGTCAGATATGCTCCCGGAATCCGTCACAGGGATGCTGAAGACGGATCAATACCAGATGGTCATGGTTAATTCATTGTATAAGGTGGCGTCGGATGAAGTAAACCGACAGATCGAGGAGATCAACGAGATCATGGATCAGTATGACAAGAGTGCGATGCTGGTAGGAGAAGGCCCTCTGACTGCAGATCTGATTAAGATTACGGATAAGGATTTCAAGACGGTAAGCGTCGTATCTATCGGGATAATCTTCGTTATCATCCTGGTATTGTTCCAGTCCGTCTCCCTGCCTGTTATCCTGGTAGGCGTGATAGAATTTGCGATCTTTGTCAATATGGGAATTCCGTTCTATACGGGAACCACGCTTCCTTTCGTCGCGTCTATCGTAATCGGGACGATACAGCTTGGTTCTACCGTGGACTATGCGATCCTGATGACTACGCGGTATAAGAGGGAGAGAAGTCAGGGTAAGAATAAATATGACGCCGTCACCATCGCGCATCAGGCGTCGGCACAGTCGATCATGGTAAGCGCATTCAGTTTCTTTGCGGCGACTGTCGGCGTAGGGTTGTATTCAAATATTGATATGATCAGTTCCCTGTGTATCCTGATGGCGAGGGGCGCCGTGATCAGTATGGTCGTCGTCGTGTTTATCCTGCCGTCGATGTTTATGGTATTTGATAAGGTGATCGTGAAGACGAGCAGAGGATTCCTGCCGAAGAAGACGGAAGTGTCTTATAGTATCGTATAGAAATGAAACAGGAGGTATATGTATGAACAGAAACAGAAAAGTAATAGCCAGAGCCATGGTAGTTGCGATGGCGACAAGTGTGGTTGGAGCATATAATTATCAGAATCCCGCAGGAGTGGTAATGGCAGAGGAAGAGACGACGGAACTGCTTGAGCAGGCTGCCGGCGCGGTGTTAGAAGGCAGTGAAGGAACCGAAAGCGAAGAAGGAATTGTAACGGCAGAAGGCAGTATGGATAGTAAGGAGACGAATGAGACCGCAGATCCCGGAAAAGGATTATTCAAGGAAGAATCCGTATATGTGAAAGCAGATCCGGAAGGAAACGTGGATAAGACCACGGTTACAGAGTGGATTAAGAACCCGAAGAACGGTGAATTTGAAGACGAATCCGGATTGAAGGATATTAAAAATATCAAAGGCGAAGAAGAATTTACGAGGGGGAACGGGAATGACCTGAAGTGGAAATCAGAAGGGAACGATATCTATTATCAGGGAACAATCAATGAGAAACTTCCGGTGGATGTAAATATTTCTTATAAACTGAACGGAAAGACTGTGAAAGCAGAAGAGCTGGCCGGAAAAGACGGGAAGGTTGAGATTCATATCGACTATGAGAATCATACAAAGCAGAATGTGGAGGTCAGGGGTGAGAACGCAGAGATGTATACACCGTTTACCATGGTAACGGCGATGATGCTTCCGACGGATGAGTACAGCAATGTGACGATTGACAACGGAAAGATCATGTCGGACGCGGATAAGAATATTGTGGTCGGACTCGGTTTCCCAGGGCTTGCCGAGAATCTGAAGCTGGAAGACGCAGACGTGGATATCCCGGAGAGTGTAACGGTCACTGCAGATGTTAGGAACGCTTCCGTAGGGCCTACGATTACTATGGCTTCTGCGGAGATTATGAATGAGTTCAGTCTGAATGATGTTGAAGACTTCGACAGTTTGGAAGATTCTCTTCATGATCTGGAAGACGCGTCGGCCAAGTTAGAGGACGGTTCGAAAGACGCGTCGGACGGAGCAAAGAAACTGGCGGACGGTTCCCGGGACGCGGCAAACGGTGCAAAAGAGCTGGCGGAGGGATCACAGGAAGCGGCGAGCGGAGCAGGAGAACTTGCGGAAGGAGCCGGGAGCGCGGCGGCAGGTGCAGAAGAACTTGCAGTCGGAACCAAGAACGCGTCGGACGGAGCAAAGGAACTTGCGGAAGGAACCAGGAGCGCTGTGGACGGAGTTAAGGAATTAGCAGACGGGACCAAAAGCGCGGCCGATGGAGCAAAGGAAGTAGAGGCAGGTTCGAAGGAGCTGGCAGCAGGAGTGAACGAGCTGAACGGCAAAAGCGGCGAATTGATCAATGGTGTAAACGCACTGGCGTCCGGTGTGGAAGGATATACAAACGGCGTGAGTGATCTGGCAGCAGGAGCGGGCCAATTGGCGGCAGGAGCAGACAGCCTTAATCAGAATGCGGAATTTCTTTCCCAGAGTCTTGCGGCTGTCTCGCAAGGTCTGCAGAGCGTAGTAAATCCTGACGGCGGCACGGCAGCGTCGCTTGCGGCGGCAGGGAATGCGCTGGCATCGGCGGACAATGTACTGGCCGGGGCGAACTCTGCGTCGGGGCAGTATGAGCTCAATTCGGCAGGCGTGTCAAACGCGGCTGTGCAAATCGCGGATTTGACAGGCGGTTTGGTGGATCAAGGTACGATAGAAGCGTTGATTTACAGTTATGTAGATGCGATTCCTGTTGGAGGAACGGATTTATCGGCGGAGATTGCCGCAGCTATGTCAGAGATCGCGGCTGCGCAGAATTCAATCAGCGCCGCGCAGAGTGAAGAAGCGAACGCACAGGCTGTAAGAGAAGCGACGTTAAGGGAACTGGCGGCTCAGCTTCAGGAAGTAAGCGGCGGAGTCACACAATTGTCCCAGGGGGCGGCCGATCTGTCGGCGGGGATCGGAGGCATATCTGCCGGCGCGAGTCGGTTGGCTGGTCAGAACGAAGCGTTAATGGGCGGTATCAATCAACTTTCGGCCGGTGTTCCGCAGCTCTCGGCCGGTGTAAATCAGCTTTCAGCCGGAGCATCAAAGCTCTCTCAGGGAGCGGGGGCGTTGTCAGCCGGAAATCAGCAGCTGGCGGCGGGAGCAGACGCGTTGCTTGCCGGAAGCCAGGAGCTTAAGGCGGGGGCGGATGCATTATCGGCCGGAAATCAGCAGCTCGCAGCCGGAGCCGGAGCATTGGCGGCGGGTAACCGACAGCTTTCAGCCGGAGCCGGGGCATTGGCGGCAGGTAACCGACAGCTTTCAGCCGGAGCGTCAGCTCTTTTGAACGGCAATCTGCAGTTGGCGGAAGGAGCCGGAGCGCTCGCGGACGGTAATCAACAGCTTGCAGACGGCATGTCAGAATTCAAGACTTCCGGTATCGATAAGCTGACGGATGTTTTCGATAATGATATCCAGTCAGTGAAGTCCAGGATTGACGCCATGTCAGAGCTTGGAAAGAACTATAAATCCTTCGCCGGAATCAAAGAAGGAATGGACGGCGGCACGAAATTCATCATCGAGACAAAAGGTATCGAATAATAAATATGAGTCGGGGCATGAAAATGCCTCGGCTCTTTTGTCGGTCGCTTTCTTTTTAATAAAAGTTCTGAAAAAGTATATCCCTAAATTGAAAATCATTCTTTCTCATGCTATAATAGTGAACATCCAGGAAAATAGCAGTGTATTAATTGAAAGAATTAACGCGGTGAAGCGCTGGATGTAAGTTCGAAAATAGCTTATTCTTCTGCTTAAAACCAGCAGGAGATGCGTATAATAAAGGAGAGTAAGAATGGAAGCGTATACGACTTTTGCCGGGGTATATGACATGTTTATGGATAATATACCTTATGAAAAATGGGCGGAATATCTGCATGATATCATGGAAGAATATAATATTCATGAGGGAACTTTACTTGAACTCGGATGCGGGACAGGGAATATGACGGAATTACTGGCATCAAAAGGCTATGATATGATCGGAGTGGATAATTCTGAGGATATGCTTGAGCTGGCGATGGAAAAGCGGTTGAAAAGCGGTCACGACATCCTGTATCTTCTGCAGGACATGCAGTCTTTTGAACTATTCGGTACGGTTAAGGCGGTTATAAGCGTCTGCGATTCGATCAATTACGTGACGGATGAAGCAGAACTCAAGGAAGTCTTCCGCCTGGTGAATAATTATCTGGATCCCAGAGGAATTTTTATTTTTGATTTCAATACGGAATACAAGTACCGGGAGATCTTAGGGGATCGGGTGATTGCGGAGGAGAGGGACGAGTGTAGTTTTATCTGGGACAACTATTATAATGAACAGGATAAGATCAATGAATATGAGCTGACCTTATTTGTGCAGAGTGAAGAAAACCCCGAGCTTTATCGGAAGTATCAGGAAGTGCATTATCAGAGGGCGTATACGTTAGAAAAGATCAAGACTTTGATCGAGAAAGCGGGGCTTCGTTATATCACGGCCTATGACGCGTATACGAAGAAAGCTCCGATGTATACCAGCGGACGGGTCTGCGTAGTGGCCCAGGAGTATGGGAAATAAAAGGCTATAGTTATGTAAAGGGAGAGATATGGGAGATTATATAGTAAGGGCGACGGCAGCCGATAATCAGGTTCGGGCTTTTGCCGCTACGACAAAGCAGGTAGTTGAGACGGCGAGACAGCATCATAATACCAGTCCGGTGGCTACGGCGGCTTTAGGACGTCTCTTAAGCGCGGGAGCGATGATGGGAAGTATGATGAAGAACGCTACGGATATGCTGACGCTTCAGATACGCGGGAATGGTCCGATAGAGGGAATTACGGTTACAGCAGACAGTTTTGCAAATGTAAAGGGTTATGTAGGCAATCCGGATATTATGCTTCCGCCGAAGAAGGGAAAGCTGGATGTCGGAGGAGCAGTGGGGGTCGGTCTGCTGCAGATCATTAAGGACATGGGATTGAAAGAGCCGTATTCAGGGCAGACAATTTTGGTATCCAGTGAAATTGCGGAAGATCTGACGTATTATTTTGCGAATTCGGAACAAATTCCTTCTTCTGTAGGTCTCGGTGTTCTGATGGAGAAGGATAATACGGTGCGCTGTGCGGGCGGATTTATCATACAGATGATGCCTTTCGCACAGGAGAAGACGGTCGTCAGGCTGGAAGAGAATTTAAAAAAGGTCTCTTCCGTAACGTCTCTTCTGGATCAGGGATATACGCCTGAGAGGATGCTTGAAGTATTGTTCGAGGGTCTTGGACTGGAGATTACGGATACGATTCCGACACGGTTTTTCTGTAACTGTTCCAAAGAAAGGGTAGAGCAGGCGGTGGTCAGTATCGGAAAGAAAGAGATTGAAGAAATGATCCGCGACGGAGAGGACATAGAGGTGAAGTGTCATTTCTGTAATACCGCCTACAAATATACGGTAGAAGAGCTGAAGGAGATTCTTAAGCGCAGCAGGTAGACTGTACGCGGTGGAAAGGAAAGAACAGCATGAAAGATGGTTTCATAAAAGTGGCGGCGGCAACACCGAAGATAAGGGTTGCAGACGTCGCGTATAATACGGAGAATATCTGCCGTCTGATCGATAAGACGACGGAGGCAGGCGCGAAGGTCGTCGTATTTCCTGAATTATGTATTACCGGATATACCTGCGGAGATCTTTTTACCCAGGAAATCCTGCTGAAGGAGGCGAGAGAGGCGCTTCACAGAATCGCTGCGTATACCAGCGGGAAGGATGCGTTGGTGTTCGTAGGCGTGCCGCTAACGGTGGAAGGGGAATTATATAATGTGGCGGCAGCGTTGAACCGGGGAAGGATTCTGGGATTGACGACGAAGACGTTTCTGCCTAATTATGGAGAGTTCTATGAGATGCGTCAGTTCCGTCAGGGGCCGGAGACGGCGAGAGAGATTCTGTTTGATAATGAGAAGCTTCCTTTTGGACCCCAGCTTTTGTTTGCGGCTTCCTCCATGGAATCTTTAGTGGTGTCCGCGGAGATCTGCGAGGATGTGTGGTCGCCGGTTCCGCCCAGTATTGCCGCGGCGTTAGAGGGAGCGACATTGATCGTCAATTGCTCGGCAAGCGACGAAACTATAGGAAAGGATTCTTATCGCAGAAGTCTGGTGGAAGGACAGTCGGCCCGTCTGATATGCGGATATGTCTATGCGAACGCCGGAGAAGGAGAATCTACGACCGATCTGGTATTCGGCGGTCATAACCTGATTGCCGAGAACGGCATTATATTGAGTGAAAGCGTTCGTTTTACGGATGGAGAAGTCTATACGGAGATCGATCTGAAGCGTCTCCTTGGCGAGCGGAGGAAGAATACGACGTTCCAGGCGGTAAAAGAGCCGAAGCTTACGCGTATTCCTTTCGAGATATGCGTTGAAGAGACAGAGCTTACGAGAGTATTTCCGCCGAGACCTTTTGTGCCTGACCAGGAGGGGGAGAGAGCCAGGAGATGTGAAGAGATTCTGAATATTCAGGCTATGGGACTTAAGAAGCGCCTTGAGCATGCGAGGGCGAAGAGCGCGGTGGTGGGTATCTCCGGAGGATTAGATTCTACCCTTGCGCTGCTGGTGTCGGTGAAGGCTTTTGATATGCTTGAAATTGACAGATCCGGTATAACGGCGGTAACGATGCCCTGCTTTGGGACGACGGACAGAACCTATCAGAATGCGTGTAAGATGTCGGAGAAGCTTAAGGTTACCTTAAAAGAGATTCCGATCAGAGCCTCAGTTACGCAGCATTTTGCAGATATCGGACATGATATAGAAGACCACAGCGTGACGTATGAGAATGCTCAGGCGCGGGAACGTACCCAGGTACTGATGGATGTGGCGAATCAGAACGGCGGGCTTGTGATCGGAACCGGGGATATGTCGGAGCTGGCTCTTGGATGGGCGACTTACAACGGAGATCATATGTCTATGTACGGGGTGAATGCGTCTGTGCCGAAGACACTGGTACGGCATCTGGTACATTATTATGCAGATACCTGCAAAGACGAGGAATTAAAAGAAGTGCTTTACGACGTATTGGATACGCCGGTCAGTCCGGAACTGCTTCCGCCGAAAGACGGGGAGATTGCGCAGAGGACGGAGGATTTGGTGGGACCATATGAGCTGCATGATTTCTTCCTGTATTATTTCCTGCGGTTTGGCTATGAACCAGGTAAGATATACAGGATCGCAAGATATGCCCTGGGAGATATATATGACGACGATACGATCTACAGATGGCTTGAGACATTCTGCAGAAGGTTCTTTACCCAGCAGTTTAAGCGTTCCTGTCTGCCGGACGGCCCGAAGGTAGGTACCGTCGCCCTGTCTCCGAGAGGTGATTGGAGGATGCCCAGCGACGCGTGCGCGGCAAGCTGGCTTAAGGATCTTGAACGCAGCAGATGATAGATAAAAGAAAACAGTCCAGTCGGAATCTGGCATCCGGGTGGACTGTTCTTTTGATTATAGATTTGATTATGATACATTAATCCAATTTGATTCCTTTGAAAAGATCGCCCAGGCTTGTGCCGATGCTCTCGGACTTGGGTATGGAAACCTTCTCTGCAGGTTCTTCATGTACCTCTTCCAATGCTTTCATGCTGAGGCTGATCTTACCGTCTTTGATTCCGATGATCTTAACCTTAACTTCTTCTCCTTCTTTCAGGACGTCTTTTGGAGCTTTCACGCGTTTCTGGCTGATCTGGGACACATGTACCAATCCTGACAGACCGTCTTCCAGGCGGATGAAAGCGCCGTAATTCTGAAGACTCTCTACCGTGCCCTTCATTACGCTTCCAATCTTGACGTTGGCGATCTTCTCCTGCATCGCTTTCTTTTCTTTCTCTTTGAGAACTTCGCGGGCAGACAATACCAGACGATTATTTGCCTGGTCTACATCGATGACTTTAACTTCGATATCTTTCAACAGATAGGTTTCCAGGTCTTCGATATAAGATAAGGATAATCGTGACGCCGGTATGAATCCGCGAAGACCTTCTACCATAGCTATCGCGCCGCCGTTTACGATTCCTTCTACCTTGACTGGAAGCACCGTGCCTTTTTCCATATAAGATGTGACCAGATTCCATGGATTGGCGTCGTCGAAATGTTCCTCAAGATCTGCCATGGTTGTTTCTTCCGTGCTGTTGAGGGCAGTTTCCTCTGCCGCTGTTTCTTGTAATAATTCTTCGCTCATAGTAATATTCCCTTTCTCGGTCGAGACTCGTATGCTGTTAGGAACCATAAGTTATAGTGCTTATATTTGCCGTCCTTGACAGCTTCCTGTTACATACTGCCTCTAGTATAACATAGAATATAGTCACTTTTCAAAGGGAAAAAACATATTTAATCATATTTATAGAATTTATGGTTGACGAATGTGAAAAAAGATGGCACTCTTACTATAAGAGAAAAAACAGTATGGGTCAGTTGAGATATTTTCAAATGCAGTACTGGGGAACGATTAAAAAGATTAGATATAGGATGTGAGGAAAAAATGGGAAAGAAGTCAGAAAAAATCTATGTGGTGGGACATAAGAACCCGGATACGGATTCTATCTGTTCCGCGATTGCATATGCGAATCTAAAGAAAGAATTGACGGGGGAAGAATATACGGCGAGAAGAGCGGGGCAGATTAACGAGGAGACACATTATGTACTGAAGAAGTTCAAGGTGGGCGCGCCTACTCTGCTGACGAACGTGAAGCTGCAGGTAAAGGATATGGACATACATAAGATCCAGGGCGTAGAACCGAACGTATCGATCAAAGATGTGTGGGAGAAGATGAAGGAGCAGAATGTAAAGACGCTTCCGGTTCTGAAGGATGAAGAGCTGGTAGGAGTTATTTCTACGGGGGATATTGCGACTTCGCATATGGACGTCTATGATAACTGTATTTTGTCCAACGCGAAAACACAGTATAAGAATATTGTGAAGACGCTGGACGGGAAATTAATCTGCGGAAATGAGCACGGGTATTTTACTAAGGGTAAAGTAACGATCGGAGCGTCAAGTCCGGAGATGATGGAAGAATTTATTGAGAAGGATGATCTTGTCATCCTTGGGAACCGCTACGAATCACAGGCATGCGCGGTAGACATCGACGCGAGCTGTCTTGTGGTATGTCAGACCGACGAGATCTCGAAACGTCTGGTCAAGAGGGCGGAGGAGCAGAGCATCGTTATCATCAGCACGCCGCATGATACGTTTACTGCGGCAAGACTGATCAACCAGAGTATTCCGGTAAAGCATTTTATGACGAAGGCGCCGCTTACGTCTTTCTATATGACGGATTATGTGGACGATATCAAGGAAGTCATGACAAAGAAGAAATTCAGAGATTTCCCGATTCTTGACAGACATGGAAGGTTCAAAGGACTGATCTCCAGGCGGCGTTTCCTGGATGTCAGTAAGAAGAGAGTGATCCTGGTGGATCACAATGAGAAGTCTCAGGCGGTAGACGGAATTGAAGAAGCAGAGATTGTGGAGATCATCGATCACCACAGGATTGGCAGCATAGAGACGATGGGACCGGTATTTTTCCGGAATCAGCCGGTAGGATGTACGGCGACGATCGTTTATCAGATGTATCTGGAGTCTGATGTGAAGATTACGCCGACGATTGCAGGACTTTTGTGTTCCGCGATTATCTCGGATACGTTATTGTTCCGTTCGCCGACATGTACCCAGGTGGACGAGAAGGCGGCGAGGAGGCTGGCGAAGATTGCCGGAATCGATATGGAGCAGATGGCGGGAGAGATGTTCCGGGCGGGAAGCAGTCTTGCCGGAAAGAGCGCAGAAGAGATCTGTTTCCAGGATTTCAAACAGTTTACGGTTAATGATATCGTATTCGGAGTCGGTCAGATTAATTCCATGAACAAAGATGAGCTGAAAGAGATCAGGGAGGTTGTCGAGCCTCATCTGTCAGAGGTCTTAAAGAAGAACAGTCTTCAGATGGTATATTTTATGCTGACGGATATTCTGGACGAGTCGACGGAGCTGCTCTGCGTGGGAAATAACGCGAAAGAATATATAGTAGATGCGTTCGATCTGGACGGGGATACGGATAAGATTCTTCTTAAAGGAGTCGTGTCCAGGAAGAAGCAGCTGATCCCGACGTTGGTAGGCGTGCTGCAGCAGTAAAGAGTATATGAAGAAAATCCTTTTTGGGAGGTTGAGATGACAGAAAACAAAAACAGGAGGCAGGTATGGCGGCCGGGGAATATGCTGTATCCGCTTCCCGCGGTTTTAGTAAGCGCGGCGGATCTTAAGAGAAATGCGAATATTCTTACGGTGGCGTGGACAGGAACGATCTGTTCGGACCCGGCTATGCTCTATATCTCAGTGAGACCCGAGCGTTATTCTTATCATATGCTGAAAGAAACCCGGGAGTTTGTGGTGAATCTGACTACGGAGAAATTGGCGTATGCGACGGACTGGTGCGGCGTGAAGTCCGGCAGGGATGTGGATAAATGGAAAGAGCTGAATCTGACTAAGGGAAAGGCGGAAGAATTAACATATGCCCCTGTTATCCTGGAGAGTCCTGTGAATATTGAGTGTAAGGTGACCGAGATAAAGGAATTGGGGTCGCATCATATGTTTCTTGCAGAAGTGGCGGCGGTTCAGGTAGACGAGAGTTATATGAAAAAGAACGGAAAGTTCGAACTGAATTCCACAGGGCTTCTGGCCTACTCGCACGGAGAGTACAGAAGCCTTGGAAATGAGATCGGCAGATTTGGGTGGAGTGTGAAGAAAAAGTAGAATCCGGACCGCCGGTCTTTTAGAATTTTGGTTCCAGCGGCTTTATCTTCAGCAGATAGATCCTCCGCAGCAATATCGTCGACAGCGTTACAGATACTATCTCCGCAATCGGAATGGACCACCAAACCGAGGACAGGCCGAAAAGTTTTGCGAATACATATGCCACCGGAAGGATGACGAACAACTGTCTCGCAGCCGATATGACCAGACTGTAGACCGCGTTCCCCATTGCCTGGAAGACGGAACCTACGATGATACAGTATCCTGCGAAGAGGAAACTAAGGCTGATGATCCGAAGCGCAGGCACGCCGATGGAAAGCATATGCTCCGAAGCATCGAACAGGTTTTTTAGCAGGATACCTGGAAATACCTGGAAGATGATAAGCCCTATGGCCATAATAGATACGGAGATAAGAATGCTTAATTTTATGGTCTGGATAATCCGCTTCTTATTCCGCGCGCCGTAATTAAAGGCGATGATGGGTATCATCCCGTTGTTCAGCCCGAATATGGGCATGAAGATAAAGCTCTGTAATTTAAAGTATACGCCGAATACGGCTGCGGCTGTGGAAGAGAACATGAGGAGAATCTTGTTCATTCCAAATGTCATGACAGAGCCGATCGCCTGCATAATGATGGAGGGAACGCCTACCTCATAAATAAGGGCGATGGTTCTTGGATGGGGGCGGAACCCTCTCAGGCTGCAGTTGATCTCTTTGTTTTTAGTAATTGTAAAGTAAAGCGACATGAGTACGGCGACCACCTGGCCGATGATCGTAGCGATGGCTGCTCCGGCAACTTCAAGCCGTGGGAAGCCAAACAGTCCGAAGATCAGGATGGGGTCCAGGATTATGTTGATGATCGCGCCTGTTCCCTGGGTGATCATATTGTACAGGGTCTTTCCGGTAGACTGCATCAATCTCTCGAAGGTAATCTGGAGGAATATCCCGGCGGAACATACGGTTATGATGGTTAAGTACCGCGCGCCATAGTCTACGATTACGGGATTGTCTGTCTGCATGGCGAAGAACAGACGGGAACCCAGGCCGCCGATCACGGCGAAGACAAGACAGCTTATGATGCCGAGGAATAGACCGTTCCTGGCGGCGGTATTCGCTCCTTCGTAATTCCGCTCCCCCAGATTCCGTGAGAGAAGCGCGTTGATGCCGACTCCGGTACCGGAAGCAATAGCGATCATCAGCGTCTGGATGGGAAACGCCAGGGATACCGCGGTCAACGCCTCCTCGCTCAGTTTGGCAACGAACATACTGTCAACAATATTATATAGCGCCTGTACCAGCATGGAGATCATCATGGGTAAGGACATCGTAATTAATAAACGGGGAACCGGCATGATTCCCATCTTATTTTCCTGTATGGAAACTTCTTTTGTCTTTGGTTCTGACATAAAAATCACACATTCCTTTCATTATATTTTTTACGGACAGCGAGCCGGACGGGGGGCATGCCTGCATGTATGTTTGGCGGCTGCCGGCCGGTATTTTGAATTATGCCTCTTGAGTAACAGAAGTCATTATAGCACTATAAAATTTATATTGCAATGTATTACATATGAGTCTGTGTAAATACATATATTGTTATGGTTACACGAATCAGTGGAAGAAAAGATAGATCAGAGGTGGAATGATGAAAAGGAAAGAGCTTCATGTGATTAGTGTATTGTGTTTTATGTTTTTTGTGGTCTGTCTGATGAATCTTCTGGGGATATCTCTGAATCAGAAGGAGGATGCAGACGGAGATAAGACGGCGGCGGGGGATGTAAAAGAGGCGCTGGAGTGTGTGAATTCTTCTATAGAAAAAGACGCGCCTAAGATCGCGCTGACATTTGACGACGGACCGAGTAGTCATTGTACGGGCAGACTGCTGGACGGTCTGCAAAAGAGGGGCGTTAAAGCGACTTTTTTCCTGATCGGGAAGAATGCAGAAGAGAATCCGGAGCTGGTGAAACGCCTGGATGAAGAAGGGCATCTGATCGGGAATCATACATATAATCATGTAGATATTACCCGATTATCCGATGAAGAAGCGAAAAAGGAACTTATGGATACAGATGAAGTGATCTGTTCGATTACGGGAAAGCACGTGGAGTATATGCGTCCTCCTTTCGGGGTGTGGCAGGATGATCTGGAGAAGGAAATGAATGTGATGCCTGTGTTGTGGAGTATCGATCCTCTTGATTGGACGACGAAGAATGTAGATGAAATTGTCAATAAAGTAGTGACGAAAGCAGGGGAAAATGATATTATTCTATTGCATGATTGTTATGATTCCAGTGTGGACGCGGCGTTACGGATCATAGATATTCTGAAAAAGAAAGGATTTGAGTTCGTGACGGCGGACGAGATGATAATGGATTAGGATAGATAAAATACAGGGGGAGAAATATGGCTGAAGAATTTGCAAGGACGGAAATGTTGATAGGAGAAGAGGGTCTTTGCAGGCTTAAAGAGGCTTCTGTTATGGTGCTGGGAGTCGGCGGAGTGGGTTCGCATTGTATAGAAGCGCTGGCGAGAGCAGGAATAGGAAGGCTTATCCTTGTGGACAGCGATAAAGTGTCGGTTACAAATATAAACCGGCAGTCGATTGCGCTGCACAGTACGGCGGGACAGTATAAGACGAGAGTTATGAAGGCGAAGATCGCGGATATCAGTCCTCAGACTGAGGTGGCGACTTACGAGATTTTTATACTTCCGGAAAATATAGACGTGATCTTTAAAGAAAAGCCGGATTACATCGTCGACGCTGTCGATACGGTAACGGCAAAGCTTGCGGCGGCAGAAAAGGCAAGGGAATACGGGATTCCTCTGATTAGCTGCATGGGTACTGGAAATAAACTGCACGCGGAGCTTTTTGAGATCACGGATATCAGTAAGACGAGCGTATGTCCGCTGTGCAAGGTGATGAGAAAAGAGCTGAGGGCGAGGGGGATAGAGCGTCTGAAGGTGCTGTATTCGAAAGAGAAGCCCATCCGTGTATCCGGAGAGGAAGCGCAGGAGAAGACAGGCAGACGGACGATTCCGGGAAGCATTTCCTTTGTTCCGCCTGTCGCGGGACTTCTGATTGCCGGGGAGGTGATCAGGGAGATTGCCGGAATCGAAGAGACATAATAAAATAATCGCGAGAGGTATATGGATATGGATTTGTTTGAATATGCAAGAGAGAAGAATATGGACAAGGAGGCGCCGCTTGCGTCCAGGCTCAGACCGACTACATTAGAAGATGTGGTCGGACAGCAGCATATCATCGGGAAGGATAAGCTGCTTTACCGTGCGATCAAGGCGGACAAGCTAAGTTCGATCATATTTTACGGGCCTCCGGGGACAGGGAAGACGACGCTTGCGAAAGTGATCGCCCATACAACCAGCGCGGAATTTACCCAGATTAACGCCACGGTCGCGGGAAAGAAAGATATGGAGGCGGTCGTACGGCAGGCGAAGGAAACTCTGGGGATGTATCAGAAGAAGACGATCCTGTTTGTGGATGAGATCCACAGATTCAACAAAGGTCAGCAGGATTACCTTCTTCCGTTTGTCGAGGACGGTACGGTTATCCTGATAGGGGCGACGACGGAGAATCCTTATTTTGAAGTAAACGGGGCTTTGATATCGCGTTCCAGTATATTTGAGCTGTATCCTTTGGATAAAGAAGATATCAAGACTGTATTGCGGCGCGCGGTCTATGATACGGAAAAAGGGATGGGAAGCTATCAGGCGGTGATCGATGAAGACGCTCTGGAGTTTCTGGCGGATATCTCGGGAGGGGATGCCAGAAACGCGTTGAATGCAGTGGAGCTTGGAATTTTGACAACGGACCGCGGCGGCGACGGAAAGATTCATATTACTCTGGAAGTGGCGTCCCAATGTATTCAAAAGAGAGTTGTGCGCTACGACAAGACCGGGGATAATCATTACGATACGATCTCTGCATTTATCAAAAGTATGAGAGGGTCCGATCCGGATGCGGCGGTCTATTACCTGGCGAAAATGCTGTATGCGGGGGAAGATATTAAGTTCATTGCCAGGAGGATTATGATCTGCGCTTCGGAGGATGTGGGAAATGCAGATCCCATGGCGCTGACTGTTGCGGTGTCCGCGGCGCAGGCGGTAGAACGGATCGGAATGCCGGAGGCGCAGATTATTCTGTCGCAGGCGGCGCTGTATGTGGCGACGGCGCCGAAGAGTAATTCCGCGTGCATCGCCGTCTTCAGCGCTCTGGAGAGCGTGAAGAATCAAAAGACGACGGTTCCGGCGCATCTGCAGGACGCGCATTATAAAGGGGCGGGGAAGCTGGGTCACGGCGTCGGGTACAGATACGCGCACGATTATCCGAATCATTATGTGAAGCAGCAGTATCTGCCAGATGAGATCCGCGAGGCAAGATTCTATGAGCCGGGACGGAATGGACGGGAAAAAGAGATCAGGGAATGGATGGAGTTTCTCCGAAGGGATGACCGGCCGGAAGATTTATAGCTTCTGGACATTTTCCTGTTAGAATAGTATAATTGGGATATAAAATATACGCTTGGAAAGTTCCTTGTATCTTTTAGATAGAAAATATCAGGATAGTCGTCCTCGTATCTTATCAGTGAAACGGGTATCAGGAGATTCCAGGAGTACATAAGACATAAGCAGGAGGGAATTTAAAATGAAAGTGTATGATTCAGTCAAGAAGGAAGAGGTAGAGGTTAACGGCACGAAAGGTCTGATTGAGATTATGAGAGACGGCAGGCAGGTTGATCTCTATCTTAAGGAGAAGAAAACAGACGCAGACGGCTACATGAGTTGGGATGTGGAACACTGGTCAAGTATCGACGTGAAGAGATTCATCCGCTGCTATTCTCTGGAGGGAAGAGTATTGGGAGAATCCACCGGACATAATATCTATGACCTGGAGAATGAATTTAAACCGGAAGAGGCTGCGAAGATCGAGCTAAGCTAATACCGGGCATGTCAAAAACGTCCCTGCGCTTTGTGTAAGAAGCGCAGGGACGAATATATTTATATTTTAATGACGCCGGCTACAAAAGACATTCTAATTGACAATCATACGGCTCGGCCTCCACATGGGCCTGGTTGTAAACGACTGCTTCAACACAGCCCATTTTGCGGTAAAAAGCCTGGCTTTCTTCCGCCGAATGAGCGGATATATATAATTTACTGGCTCCATGAGTCTTAGCCCATTCTTTGGCGGCAAGGAAAAGAGCCGTCCCAATCCCTTTGTTTCTCATATCTTCGGAAACATGAATGCTGGAGAGGTCTAAGTATTTTTTATCTTCGCCAAATAATTCCGGCTCAACCGATACAAATCCCTTCAAAGCGCCGTCATAAAAGGCGGCATGTACGAATCCGCCTGCTGTAACAGTATTTTTAAGGCAGGAAATTAATATTTTATAATCTTCCTCGCTCCAGTCGTCAATGAATGGAGCATCTTTGATTGTCCATTCGTCATTTTCTTTTCTCCAGCACTTCACAACTGTTTGATGCCGGATAAAGGATAAAAACAATTCTCTGTTGATTTCTTTTTCTTGTAAGTTTCTGTATTCTATCATACGTATAAGGTCTCCTTTATTGTCTTCGCTATAAATCTCTGATTCAAATATCTTCTGCTTCCTTTAATTTATCCCTCAAGATTTTTTCGAGAGCAGAAAATGCAGGGATAAAGCTGTCGCGGATTAGCAGGAGCATTTCGTCGATTTCACTCTCGGCATATATATGTGCCGCTATATTGCGCTTTTTTAACATAAGAAGCCATACAACGGAATCATTCACAAATCCCAGCTTGTATCCCAACTGTAAAATCTCTCTGGGGGAACCTGTATTCGAGTTTTCTGCGCCATGAACCCGTAAAACTGCCTGTAAAGCTTTCCATGCAAGTTCAAAGGTAAGATTAAACTGCCCGATCACACCAGTTCTGTAAATCTCATTATCGTTTGCAAATTCAAAATCTGCATTTTTCAGCACGTTTAGACAATTTGAAAAGTTATCGATTTTCTTCATATATAATTACACCGTCCTTTTCTATTTCTCTTTTAAGTTCCTCTGAAATACCCGAATCGAGATCGACTATATCAAAGGTCAGAAGTGAATGTACATTTTCCTTTATTTCCCAATAAAATGAATCATAGTTACCGCCGCTTACGGCAATATCTATATCGCTTCTTTCGGTATGCGTGCCTTTTGCACGTGAACCGAAGAGGATCACTTTGTGAACAGCATATTTGCGTGCAAATGTATAAATATCCCTCGCAACTCTGCCTGGAATGTTATATCTCATGTCTAACCCTCTCTTACATTTTTCCCTATTCTACCATAGGATGTTATAAAAAGCTATTAATTTGAAGCGCAGTTGAAAATATGTTGTAAAAAAGTTCAAATGTGGTGCATTTTTTGGGGGGAAGTCTGGTCATTATGCCGTTGATTTGGTATAATAATACAAATAAAGTTACTTCGGTAATTTAAAAAAGCCCGCATGTACTTGATGCTTTGGAACACAGAGGAAAGCGGGGGAGGAAGGGAGTGTTTGCACCAATGAAAAACGGAAGAATGAAGCGATGGGTATCGGTTTTTTTATGCCTGATACTGGCGTCATGTATATCTGCCGCAACGATGTCGTATACTGTCAGTGCGGAAGAGAAACGGACGGTGAAAGTTGCGTTTTTTCCGATGCAGGGATATCATACGATTGAGGAAGACGGCAGTTATTCCGGCATGGATGTAGAATATTTGAATGTACTGCGCGAATATGCCAATTGGGAGATTGAGTATGTAGAGTGTAAGGACTGGGACGCGGCGCTTGAGCTGGTAGCCGATCATAAGGCGGACCTGGTGGGAAGCGCGCAGTATTCGGCGGAACGGGCGGCGACCTATCAGTATGCGGATCTGTCAAGCGGTTATACTTTCGGAATTATAGCCGCCAATCCAGACAGCAGCCTTGCATACGAGGATTTTGACGCTATGAAGGATATTACATTCGGTATGGTGCGGACTTATGTGCGCAGGGAAGAATTTATGGGTTATCTTGCCGATAACGGGATCTCATCTCCCAAAATCAGGGAGTATGGTTCTACAGCAGAATTGCAGGATGCTCTCGACCGGAAGGAAGTGGACGCTTTAGTCCATACATTTACAGAGGTCGAGGAGGGACAGCGCTTAATCGGACGTTTTGCCCCCAGGCCATTCTATTACATTACATATAAAGGGAATGACGATGTTATGCGGGAGCTTAACAATGCCATTGCCGACGTGAAGATGAATGTGCCGGAACTGGAGACGCAGTTGATGAACCGGTTCTATCAGAGCAAGCTGGACAAGACGATTGTATTTACATTGGACGAGAAGGAATATCTGGCTGAAACGGACTCGATTAAGGTCGGCTACTTTGACAGTTATTACCCCTTTGTTTATGAGGAGGATGGCGAATGTAAGGGACTGACGAAGGATATGCTGGAAGGGATTGCAACGCTCACCGGACTTACTCTTGAATGGCAGAAAGTTGCAAATCCCCAGGACGCGCGTAAGGCCCTGGCGAACGGCGGCATCGACGTTATGTCCTATTGTATACACACGGAAGATGACGCGCACGATCATCAGGTTGCCAAGATGAAGGATTATGTACAGGTTCCGCTGGTATTTGTTACGAAAAAGAGCATGGAGCTGGAATCGGTTAAGAATCTGGCGACGGTGGAATATCTGGAGGAAAAAGCGGCGAACCTGGTTGATTCTCCGGACACAAACGTTCAGATATATAATTCTCCGTTGGAATGTCTGGACGCCGTGAAAGATGAAAAGGTAGACGCAGTAATGTGCGACGGTTATCTGACAGAGTATTTGTTGAGTTCTCAGATGGGGTATTATGATCTGGAGATAAAAAGCGTGCTCAACGACGGTCTGGGAATCTCGATGACGGTTTCTGAAAATTGTCCTGAACTTGCGGGGATATTGAATAAGACGCTGCTTACGATAGATGCGAAAGCCATCAGCGACTACATGCTGGAGAGTAATGTGTATTCTCTGGCAAGCGTGGGGATGTTCATGCAGGAGCACAGCGTCGTTATTATTTTAATTCTCAATTCACTTATACTTATCGCCGTAATAGTGGCGCTGCATTTTATCCAGGATGCGAAAAAGATTCAAAATCTGATGTACAAGGACGTGGAAATTGACATAGGGAATTTGAATTACCTGATTTATATGAGTAAGAAGAATATCTTAACAGAACGGGCCGTCCGGCAGTATGCCATCGTTTACATCAATATCTTACTGTTTCAGCGATACAAGGTAATCTATGGATGGAGCAACGGACAGAAACTTCTTGCCGTTATTGCGGAAGCGCTGAATGAATGTATCAATAATAAGAATGAAGTCTGCGTAAAGGCAGATGGGGATCACTTTGCTTTCCTGATCTCTGATGAGAACGGAGCTATCCCTGAGAGAGTCAGAAGAATTTGGCAATTTATAGAAGAACGTATTTTCCAGACTGTCGGAATCCAGATAGAGGTTCAGATGGGTATCTACTTTATTCCGCCGGACAGCGACGATCTGCGGGGAGCAATTGCCTGCGCGAGCCAGGCGATTGATTTCATAGAGAGCGGCAGCGATGAGAATATTCAGATCTATGACGAGTCTCTTGAGAAAGCGGTGCGGGAGCGTCACGAGCGGAAAAAGCTACTGGATTCCGTGGATATTGACGAGAATTTTGTCACTTATTATCAGGCAAAGGTGGATGTCAATACAGAAGAAATTGTAGGAGCCGAGGCGCTGGTGCGTTTCCTGGATCCAACAGCGTCGGGTATGGTTAGATCGCCAGGGTATTTCGTGCCGTATTATGAGCAGACCGGAAAGGTAATGGAGATTGATTTCTTCGTGCTGCGGTGCGTGTGCAGAATGCTTCGCAGACGGATAGATAACGGTGAGAAGGTGGTGACGATTTCCTGTAATTTCTCCAGGATGCATTTCATCAAGCCTGATTTTCCCCAACGGTTCGAGCAGGTGCTTAATGAGTATCGTATCCCTAAAGAGTTAATCGAAGTTGAGATTACGGAGACGCTTGTCGTGGAGGAGATGCAGGAGAATCTTGCCAGACAGACTTTGGACGACCTGCATGCTAAGGGAGTACGGCTCTCGATTGATGATTTTGGTTCAGGTTATTCTTCCCTTGGCGTTATTGAGAGAATACCTGCTTCCGTCATTAAGCTTGATCGTTCCTTCCTTTTGAATCAAGAGGACAGAGAACGTCAGGTGAAGATTATGAAGGGTATCGTTGATCTTGCGGATGATCTGGGAGCACAGATTGTCTGTGAAGGCGTGGAGACGGATGCGGATGTGGAGCTTATGAGGGAGATAGGAGCGCGCGTGGCGCAAGGATACCGTTATGCGAAACCAGTGCCGGAAGACGCGTTTGAAGAGAGATTGTCTGAGAATTTGGGATAAGTGTGAATTCGGGTTAAGGATATAATTTATAGAGGCTGCTGTAAAATGCCGAATCTATACAACATATAACGTAGTTACAATGATATCTATGAGTATATGTTCCAGGGATGATGCATTTTACAACGGCCTCTTTAATCTGTTTCTAAAAAAAATATAAAGAGTGTTGACAAAAGAAAAGGGTAGTGATACATTAGTAAACGAAGATGTTAGCACTCAAAATTATAGAGTGCTAACAGAGTGATCTGAAAGGAGGAGGATGGATGATATCAGAACATGGACTTAGCGACCGGAAACTTAAGATTCTGCATGCTGTAATAAAGAATTATCTTGAGACCGGTGAACCGGTAGGTTCGAGGACAATCTCTAAGTACACGGATCTGAACTTGAGTTCTGCAACCATTCGCAATGAGATGGCAGATCTGGAAGAGTTGGGATATATCATGCAGCCTCATACGTCGGCCGGACGTATCCCCTCGGATAAAGGTTACAGACTATATGTAGATATGCTGATGGAAGAGAAGGAGCAGGAGCTTGGCGAGCTGCAGGAACAGATGCTTGATAAGGCGGACCGGATGGAACAGCTTTTGAAGCAGGCGGCGAGGGTTCTTGCATCCAACACGAATTATGCGACAATGGTTTCTACCCCGATGAGCAGCTCGAATAAGATTAAGTTTATTCAGTTGTCTATGGTGGATGAAGAACAGGTGATTGCAGTTATCGTGCTTGGCGGTAACGTCATCAAGAATAAAATCATTCGTATTGAAGAAGCTCTTAGCAATGAAAATCTGCTGAAGCTGAATATGCTTCTGAACACGACGCTTAACGGTATGCCTATCGAAGAGATCAGCCTGGGGCTTATCGCAAGGTTAAAGGAACAGGCAGGAGTACACAGCGGAGTGATCAGCGACGTCCTGGACGCCGTGGCAGGCGCTATCCAGATTGATGAAGATATGCAGATCTATACAAGCGGTACTACGAATATTTTCAAATATCCGGAACTCAGCGACAACCAGAGCGCACAGGAAATCATTAATGCGTTTGAAGAGAAGCAGCAGTTGACCGAATTAGTAACGCAGACACTGGCAAAAGAAGAAAATACCGGGATTCAGGTCTATATCGGAGACGAAAGCCCGGTTCAGAATATGAAAGATTGTAGTGTTGTTACCGCGACTTATGAATTAGGAGAAGGTATGAAGGGAACGATAGGTATTATCGGCCCGAAGAGAATGGATTATGAACATGTGTTGAAATCTATGAAACGGCTTCAGAACGAGCTGGATCAGATGTTTCATAAAAAAGAATAAGAAAGGTGGAAGAACCCTTGGGAGATCATCAGGAGAAAAGCCAGGAAGAGATGGTAAAAGAAGCTGTCAGGGAAGCAAAGAAGGCAGCGTCGGATCAGACTGAAAAAGAAGATTCTAAGGCAGTGAAAGATGCAGAAGAAGAAACAATAGAAGACGTCGGTGAGGAAGATATTCAGGGTAATGCGGAGGACGCCGAAGCTGATACAGACGGAGGCGAAGAAGGGCAGAAGAGCGGTAAAAAGTTCTTTGGCAAGAAGAATAAGAAAGACAAGAAAGATGAGAAGATTGAGGAGCTGACAGACCGGCTTACCCGCCAGATGGCAGAGTTTGATAACTTCCGCAAACGCACGGACAGGGAAAAATCTCAGATGTACGAGATTGGCGCGAAAGATATCATAGAAAAGATTCTTCCGGTAGTCGATGATTTTGAGCGTGGCCTACACGCAGTGAAGGAAGAAGAAAAAGAGAATCCCTTTGTACAGGGAATGGAGATGGTGTATAAGAAGCTGATGACTAC
>CAJUFA010000011.1:95366-95624 GCA_910585725.1 uncultured Dorea sp.
AAGAGAATCCCTTTGTACAGGGAATGGAGATGGTGTATAAGAAGCTGATGACTACGTTAGAAGGAGTGGGAGTAAAACCCATCGACGCGGTCGGGACAGAATTTAACCCTGATTTCCATAATGCAGTGATGCATGTGGAGGATGAAAACTTCGGCGAGAATATCGTAGCCGAAGAATTTCAGAAAGGTTACATGTACCGCGACTCCGTAGTAAGACACAGCATGGTCAAAGTAGCGAATTGACATTGAGCACTTAACG
>CAJUFA010000011.1:95724-99067 GCA_910585725.1 uncultured Dorea sp.
AGGTATTACACGAGATTAGTGCGAAAGTCGTTCGAAGAGCGAAGCGAGTCGAACATACAAAAAGCGCTTAACGAGGTATTACACGAGATTAGTGCGAAAGTCGTTCGAAGAGCGAAGCGAGTCGAACAAAAGTTAGATGGAAAAGAGTAAACCAGTAATTAAAACAGGAGGAATTTATCATGGGCAAAATCATAGGAATTGACTTAGGTACAACGAACAGTTGTGTAGCGGTTATGGAAGGCGGACAGCCGACTGTTATCGCGAATACAGAAGGTGCGAGAACTACTCCGTCTGTAGTTGCATTTTCAAAGACGGGCGAGCGTCTTGTGGGCGAACCGGCAAAGCGTCAGGCTGTTACGAATGCGGAGCGTACGATCTCTTCTATCAAAAGAGAGATGGGAAGCGACTACAAGGTAGCGGTAGACGAAAAGAAATATTCTCCGCAGGAGATTTCCGCGATGATTCTTCAGAAATTAAAAGGAGACGCAGAAGGATACCTGGGTGAGAAGGTGTCAGAGGCGGTTATCACGGTACCGGCGTACTTCAATGACGCGCAGCGTCAGGCAACCAAAGATGCGGGTAAGATCGCAGGTCTTGACGTAAAACGTATCATCAACGAGCCTACGGCGGCTGCTCTTGCATATGGTCTTGACAATGAGAAAGAGCAGAAGATTATGGTATATGACTTAGGCGGCGGTACCTTCGACGTATCTGTCATTGAGATCGGCGACGGCGTTATCGAAGTATTAGCGACGGCGGGTAACAACAGACTCGGCGGCGACGACTTTGACCAGAAGGTTACAGATTACATGATCGCAGAGTTCAAGAAGCAGGAGGGCGTGGATCTGTCTACGGATAAGATGGCTCTTCAGAGATTGAAAGAAGCGGCGGAGAAGGCAAAGAAAGAACTGTCATCCGCGACTACGACGAACATCAATCTGCCGTTCATCACCGCGACTGCGGAAGGACCGAAGCATTTTGATATGAATCTGACAAGGGCAAAATTCGATGAATTGACGCATGATCTGGTAGAGAAGACTTCCGAGCCGGTTAAGAGAGCGCTTTCCGACGCAGGAATCACGGCTTCCGAGCTTGGTCAGGTATTGTTAGTCGGAGGTTCCACACGTATACCGGCAGTTCAGGAAGAAGTAAAACGTCTGACAGGTAAAGAACCCAGCAAATCATTGAATCCGGATGAATGTGTAGCTCTCGGGGCGTCTGTTCAGGGAGGTAAGCTTGCGGGAGACGCAGGCGCAGGAGATATTCTTCTTCTGGACGTAACTCCGTTGTCACTGTCTATCGAGACTATGGGCGGCGTCGCTACGAGACTGATCGAGAGAAATACAACTATTCCGACCAAGAAGAGCCAGATCTTCTCCACGGCTGCGGACAATCAGACGGCGGTTGACATTAATGTCGTTCAGGGCGAGAGACAGTTCGCGAGAGATAACAAGTCTCTTGGACAGTTCAGACTGGACGGAATCGCACCGGCTCCTCGCGGAGTACCGCAGATCGAGGTTACTTTCGATATCGACGCAAACGGTATCGTGAACGTATCTGCGAAGGATCTTGGCACAGGAAAAGAGCAGCATATTACGATCACGGCCGGATCGAATATGTCTGACGAGGATATCGATAAGGCGGTCAAAGAAGCTGCGGCGTTCGAAGCTCAGGATAAGAAGCGCAAAGAAGGTATCGACACAAAGAATGACGCTGACGCAATGCTCTTCCAGACAGAGAAAGCGCTGAAAGAAGTGGGAGATAAGATTGATCCGTCAGAGAAAGAGGCGGTTGAGGCAGACTGCAAAGCTTTGAAGGAGCTGCTTGACAAGGTTAATATGGAAGATATGTCTGACGCGCAGATCGCAGAGATCAAGGCGGCTAAAGATAAGTTGATGGAAGGCGCGCAGAAAGTATTTACCAAGATGTACGAGCAGGCAGGCGCGGCGGCACAGGGCGCGGATCCGAATATGGGAGCAGGTTCGAATCCGGGAGCAGGTCCGGCGCCGGAAGGTTTCCAGGGCGACGACGTAGTAGACGGAGATTATAAAGAAGTCTAATCTTAAAACTGTATGACGGACGGTATGTCGGCAGCTTAAGCTTAAGATAAAATAGAAGACGTATCGGCGACAGAGAGATAGAGGTTCAAATATGCGCAGATAATTATGAGGATACAAAGCAGGATGGTCTGCAAAAGGAGTCCTCATAATTATCTGTATACGGCATTATATGTATTTTCTTGCATGATGAAGAAACATCCTGTGTAGACTTCTTAATAGATGTACTCTTACAGAATCAGACGCAGAGGGATTCCGGGAGTATATTATAGAAGAAAGGGAGAAACTATGGCAGAATCAAAAAGAGATTATTATGAAGTGCTGGGCGTCAGCAAGGATGCTGACGACGCGACTTTAAAGAAGGCATACAGGCAGGTTGCCAAGAAGTACCACCCTGATATGAATCCCGGAGATGCGGAAGCCGAGAAGAAATTCAAAGAAGCTTCGGAGGCGTATGCAGTATTGAGCGATCCGGAGAAGCGTCGTCAGTACGACCAATTCGGGCATGCGGCGTTTGAAGGCGGAGCCGGCGGCGGTGGTTTTGGCGGTTTTGATTTCAGCGGCGCTGATTTCAGCGATATCTTCGGAGATATCTTCGGCGATCTCTTTGGCGGCGGCAGAAGAGGCCGGGCAAGCCAGGGACCGATGAAGGGAATGAATATCCGTAAGAGTGTCAGGATCACATTTGAAGAAGCGATATTTGGATGTGAAAAAGAGCTGGATATGGTTCTGAAGGATCCGTGCACAAAATGCGGCGGAACCGGGGCAAAACCAGGGACGTCTCCTGAGACTTGTCCGAAATGCGGCGGTAAGGGACAGGTGGTATATACGCAGCAGTCCTTCTTTGGGATGGTGCAGAATGTCCAGACTTGTCCGGAATGTAACGGAACCGGTAAGGTAATCCGGGAAAAATGTTCGGATTGCGGCGGAACAGGCTATATCTCAAATCGTAAGAAGATTGCGGTTACGATTCCCGCAGGAATCGACAATGGTCAGAGCGTACGTATTCGCGAGAAAGGCGAGCCGGGCGTAAACGGAGGACCAAGAGGAGATCTTCTGGTAGAAGTAGTCGTATCCAGGCATCCGATTTTCCAGAGACAGGATATGCATATCTTTTCTACAGTTCCGATTTCCTTCGCTCAGGCTGCGCTTGGGGCGGATATCCGGGTTAAGACCGTGGACGGAGAAGTAATCTATACCGTGAAACCGGGAACCAGGACAGATACTAAAGTACGTTTAAAAGGTAAGGGAGTTCCTTCTCTTCGGAATTCCAGCGTGCGGGGCGA
>CAJUFA010000012.1 GCA_910585725.1 uncultured Dorea sp.
GGTACTTTGGCGTCCTCGGCGCATTTCTGGCGGTATCTCATCTCGCGTTCATTCAGCGTGCAGCCGCCGCAGTGTATGATGAGCCGGTATTTCTGCAGATCCAGGGGAAATTCTGTCCCGCTGGTGAATTCGAAGTTTATTTCTTTTGCTGTGTGTTTCCGAATAAAGTTCGGCAGTTTTACGGTGCCGATATCCTCGCACTGCCTGTGGTGGGTACAGCCCTCTGATATCAGAATGGTATCTCCGTCACTAAGAAGATCAAGAGTTCTGGCGCCGTCCACAACAGATTGAAGATTCCCCTTATACCTGGCGAATAAGATAGAAAAAGAAGTCAGAGGAATATCCTCCGGTACGTCGGCGGCAACCTGTTCGAAGACCTGGCTGTCTGTGATGACAAGGGCGGGAGTTTTCCCGAGAGAAGCCAGGGTCTGTTTAAGCTCGGTGTCCCTTGTTACGACTGAGACGGCGCCTGCTTCCAGAATATCCCGGATGGTTTGCTGCTGCGGGAGGATTAGCCGTCCTTTTGGGGCTGCTTTGTCAATGGGGACGACCAGGATTGCCAGGTCAGACGGTTTTAAAAGATCGCCGACGATTTGAAGCCGGGTGTCAGGGACAGGGATCAGCGAAGCGATCTGTTCTTTTAATTTCTCTATATTCATTCGGGCGGCGGTGCTGACCCATATAACCGGAGGAGCAGCGTATTCCGCAAGGCGCCGCGTCACGGATGTGAGTACGGCGGGCATGGCGTTTTCTGAGACCAGGTCCGCTTTATTCAGAACGATGATACAGGGAATGGATTTAGCGCGTATCGTATGAAAGATTTCGACGTCTTCTTTAGCTATGCCGGCGGTTCCGTCTACGACAAGTACGGCAATATCCGTCTTATTCAATACCTGACGCGCTTTCCGGACTCTGAGGGCGCCAAGTTCTCCTTCATCGTCAAGACCTGGTGTATCGATCATGACCACCGGGCCGAGGGGAAGAAGTTCCATGGATTTTAACACCGGATCGGTTGTGGTTCCCTTGATACCGGATACGATAGAGAGATTCTGACCGGTCAGCGCATTGATGACGCTGGATTTCCCGGCATTTCTTCTGCCGAAGATACCGATGTGTATGCGTTCGGCAGAGGGAGTAGTATTTAAACTCATTGCGGTAAGTCTCCTTTTATTTATATAAAGCGTTCTCAAAGTTTTTCTCGCGCGAGTCTTGCCAGAGGTTTCTTTGTTCCGCTCCTTTATCAGAAACGGAAGTCTCTCCGGTTGTTTTCGCGGATCAGCTTCAGATTCTCTAATACGACGGAGCGTGCTTTCTCATTAGGAACATTCAGGACTTCCCTGTCGATTAATTTATCACCGATTACTTTTGTCGCGGGGGAGGCGTAATCCATCAGGTACTCTTCTAAGGTCATCAATGCGTTAGGATGGCAGCAGTTCTGGATCTGGCCGCTCTTACACAGAGACATGAAACGGTCTCCGGTCCGTCCTTCGCGGTAACATGCGGTACAGAAGCTTGGGATATAGTCCATCTCCATAAGCCACCGTACGACCTCGTCCAATGTACGGTTGTCAATGACGTCAAACTGTTCGGATTTCTCATCATCCGGCTCTGGTTCACAGTAACCGCCGACACTGGTCTTGGAACCGCCGCTGATTTGGGAGATGCCAAGGTGGAGGACACGTTCCCGCGTCTTCTGGCTCTCGCGGGTGGAGATAATCATGCCTGTGTAAGGAACGGCGATCCGGATACAGGCAACGATCTTCGCAAAAGTATCGTCGTCGATTCCGTTTGTAAAGGAAGAAGCATCAATATCGTCTGCATTGCGGAGTCTTGGTACGCTGATGGTGTGAGGACCGACGCCGAAAGCGGCCTCTAAATGTTCCGCATGCATCAGAAGACCTGCAAATTCATAGCGATATTTGTCCAGTCCGAATAGAACTCCGATGCCTACGTCGTCGATTCCGCCCTCCATAGCCCGGTCCATAGCCGTAGTGTGATAATCATAATCATGCTTGGGGCCGGTCGGATGAAGTTGGAGGTAATTTTCTTTGTGATAAGTCTCCTGGAATAAGATATAGGTACCGATTCCTGCTTCTTTCAGCAGACGGTAATTGTCAACAGTAGTTGCGGCGATATTGATATTTACGCGGCGGATCGCACCATTCTTATGCTTGATACTGTAGATGGTATTGATACAGTCCAGATAATAGTCCATCGTGTTGTGGACCGGATCTTCTCCGGCTTCCAGGGCAAGGCGCTTGTGTCCCATGTCCTGAAGGGCTATAACTTCCCTTCGTATATCCTCCTGGGTCAGCTTCTTTCTGGCGATGTGCTTATTCTTCATGTGATACGGACAGTAAGTGCAGCCGTTAATACAGTAGTTGGACAGATACAAAGGCGCGAAAAGTACGATACGGTTTCCGTAGAAATCCTTCTTGATTTGTTCGGCTAACCGGAAGATCTTCTGGTTCATGTTCTCGTCTTCGCAGGCGAGAAGAACGGATGCCTCCCGATGAGAAAGTCCTTTGCGCAGGGCGGCTTTCTCAATGAGAGATTCGATCAGTTCTGCATTGTTTTTGTTCTCGTCTGCATAGGCGAGAGTTTCCAGAATTTCTTCGTGGTTGATAAAATCTTCTGCGTGTTTTGAATTTACATCATACATTATAGTTCCTCCTGATTATTATTGTTCTTTTAATTCAGAGAATCCCCTCTTGCGGTGATTACATGATAGCCGATGGATTCCATGCGTTTTTCTAAGGAGCGCCTGCATTCGGCGGATTCCTCTCCGGTACAGAGCTTATTGTCATAGAGCATATAATCCTTTCGGACGTCTGCCGGCGACAGGTTTGGCATGACGACGTTGGCTCCGGCAAGTATCCCGAGCTCCCGCCCTCGGGGATCTATGGTTCCAAGGGCCGTAGTTGCCGGCAGCAGTACTCTCGGAAGCATAAGCCTTAAGAGCGCCAGCATAAAAAGGGTAAGCTCCAAAGCGCCGGATTCTCTGTCTGCAAAGGGAGTCCGACAGTGTGAGATAAAAGGTCCGATACCGACCATCTGAGGATTAAGTTCCTTGATAAATAACATGTCTTCCGCAAGATGTTCTGCCGTCTGGTAAGGGGAACCGACCATGAATCCGGTCCCAACCTGGTAGCCGATCTTTTTTAAGTTCCACAGACACTCTTGTCTGGCGGCGGCGGTAAGTGTCGGCGGATGGAGCATGGAATAATGCCTGGTATTGTAAGTCTCGTGGCGAAGAAGATAACGGTCGGCTCCGGCTTCAAATAGTAATCGGTAGCTGTCGCAGGAGCGTTCGCCGACAGAAAGCGTCAAGGCGCAATCCGGGTACAGGCTCTTTATACGCCTGATCATACGCGCCAGTTTTTCATCCGTGTAATATCCGTCTTCTCCGCCTTGCAGTACGAAAGTGTGAAATCCTGATTCATATCCGGTTCGGCAGCAGGAAAGGATATCCTCTTCCGTAAGCCGATAGCGGACCGCGTGGGAATTGCTCTTGCGGATACCGCAGTAGAGACAGTCGTTCCGGCAGTAGTTGGTGAATTCGATCAGTCCGCGGATATAGACGTCGTGCCCGTAATGACGATGCCTCTCTTCCCGTGCCAACGAGAAGAGATATTCGGCAAGCTCCGGCGTCCGGTTGGAGATCAGATATATCCATTCATCTTTAGACAGGTTTCGGCTGGTCTTCAGTTTATCGGCGAGCTTTGGCAGTTCGTGCCTGTTATATTCCATATCGTTCCCTTCCTGGCTTTTTTAAAAAATCCTTCCGGCGGCGTAAGTACTAAGAATGTTTCCTGGAGCGGTCATCTGCGGCGTACGTTATCTTTGCGCGGGTGGATGACCTTCTTTTTGGAATAAAAAAAGAGCCTGCCGCCGAATCAAGGCGTCAGGTTCTAAAAGAGAGTATAATAGCCCTCTTGATATCATAAACAATTCGAAACTGTGCGCCTTTTCACGCAGGTGTTACCCTTTGTGATCAGTACGATTATAATTGTATCACAGAGAGGAGATATATACAATACCTTAAACAGACAGTAACTACTTGACATCTGGGAGGAAAAACGGCAGAATAAGTATGTAAATAATTACAGGATTGAGAAGAGAAGATAATGAGAAGTCGATTTAATGTATTAAGTCATATGCTTAAAATTCTGTTGTTTTTGTTCATATGCGCTGTTTTGTCCTGGGTGTTAAACCAGGTTACCATGCCGCCGAATGTCGTGTGGATGAACCTGCATCGGGTTAGGGAGTCGGCGCCGTATGATTATATATTTGTAGGAACTTCGCACGGACAGTATGGGATCAGTCCGGAGGTGGTTGAAGAGACGACGGGGAAGAAGTGTTTTAATCTCTGCATGGCGGATGAGTATCCGATCGATACGTATTTCCTGGTTAAAGAGGCGTGTAAGACGCACAAGCCTGAAAAGATTATATATGAGCTGGATCCGTCCTACTGGATTGGAGATCAGCGCCTCGGCTCTACGTCTATCTTCTTCTATAAAGAATTTCCGTGGTCTGCCGTGAAGCTTGAGTATTTTGCGGATAAGATTGTCGAACAGGATTATCGAAGTACGTTGTTTCCGTGGAGTTATTATAAGAATAATCTTACGAAGGCAGAGGATATCGTGAAGAAGAAGTTAAGCGCCGCTTATCGGGAATATGACCCGGAAATACTGGATATCCCCGGAGGGTATTATAAGTCCGACGGATTCATCTATCAAGAGAAAGTAGAAGGGGCGGATAAAGGTACATTCAATAATATGCCGTGGGTAGAGGGAGAAATCAGAGAGAGCGCCCGGATTTATTTCTCGAAGACGGTAGAATATTGCAGGGAGAATCAGATAGATTTTGAAGTTATTACGATGCCTGTGCCGGAAGAGACCGAAGCGAACATGCCGGAGAATTATGAGCAGTCAGAGCGATTCTTCGAGGACTTTATGAAGGTGAGAGGAATCCGTTATCATAATTTTAATTACGATCCGGAGCTGGAATTTGACCGGAGTATGGAAAGTTATTGGGATTATGACGGACATATGTTCGGCGAGGACGCGGAGAAGTTCAGCAGAGAGTTGGGAGAATATTTGCTGCGATGATTCCTGCGGGCAGCGGGACAAGCGGGTATGCTTGCGTGTACATTGGACTCCGGCTTGTGGGGAAGATTATGAATAAGTTTTAGAACAGTCCTGTCGGACTTAGGAGATAGGGGGGAAGCGGGAGATGTCTCTTATATCGACGGAGTTTCTGTTATTTGTCCTGACGGCAGTAACAGGATACTACCTGATACCGAAAAAATATCAATGGATCTGGCTTCTGGCATTCAGTTATATTTATTATGCGGCCGCGGGAGTCCGTCTGGTATTCTTCCTGGTCTATACTACTGTAACGGCTTATGCCGCCGGAAGACTGATAGAGAGGACGGAAGAGAAACAAAAGAAGAAAGGGATTCTCGTCGGTTGTCTTCTTCTGAATTTCGGAATGCTGTCGGTTTTAAAATATACGAATTTTGTAATAGACAACCTGAATAAGATATTTCATATGAACCTGTCCTTTTGGACGATGCTCCTGCCGCTTGGAATTTCTTTTTATATCTTTCAGGCGATGGGATATATATTGGACGTCTACTGGGGCAGATGTAAGGCAGAGAGGAATCTCTTCCGGTTTGCTCTGTTTGTGTCTTTTTTTCCGCAGATTCTGCAGGGGCCTATCGGACGCTACCACAGGCTGTCGGAGCAGTTGTATGAAGAGCATGTATTTCATCTTCGGCGGATTCAATACGGACTACAGCTGATGTTGTGGGGATTCTTCAAGAAGCTGGTTCTGGCGGACAGGGCTGCGGTATTGGTGAATCAGGTGTCTGCAAATCACATGGAATATACTGGAGTAACGGTTCTGGCGGCTGTTTTGATGTATTCGATTCAGTTATATATGGATTTCTCCGGGGGGATGAATGTAGTAGAAGGCGTAGCGGAATTATTCGGAATTGAGCTCGACCGAAACTTTAAGAGGCCGTATTTTGCGGTTTCGATCACGGATTTCTGGCATAGATGGCATATTACCCTGGGAACCTGGATGAAGGATTATGTATTCTATCCGGTATCTTTGTCGAGGTGGATGGGAAGATTCGGGAAGTGGTCGAAAGCGGTATTTGGAAAGAAAACAGGCAGACTCATCCCGATCAGCCTTGCGAATGTTATCGTTTTTCTGCTTGTGGGCGTCTGGCATGGCGCCGCATGGAAATTTATTGTATACGGATTGTATAACGGATTGCTCATTGCGGCAGGAAGTCTTCTTGCGCCGGTCTATCAGAAAGAAAAGAAGCGCTTCCATATCAACGACGGTTCGAAAGGATGGCGTCTGTGGCAGATATCCCGGACGTTTATTCTGGTGAACATCAGTTGGTATTTTGACATAGCGCCGGATCTGGCGGGGGCGTTTCAGATGATGAAGAATACGATGACAGACTTTCGGTTTTCAGCGTTTTGGGATGGTTCTCTCATGGCAATGGGGCTTGACAGACTAGATTATATAATATTGTTTTTGGGCTGTATGGTTGTATTTATCGTCAGTGCGCTGCAGGAGCGGGGAGTTAAGATTCGGGAGACGATCGGAAGTAAACCGATGGTTCTTCGATGGCTTCTATATGGAATTCTTGTGTTTGGAACACCTATGTTCGGGCATGTGATGGCGACGGCGGGAGGATTCATATACGCGCAGTTTTAGATTGCAGAGATTTTAGATTGCAGAGAAAGGAGATGATAGAATGGAAAAATTGATAGAAATCCTGGAAGAGATTCAGCCGAATGCGGATTATAAGAACTGTAACAGTTTGATTGACGATGAGATTCTGGATTCCTTTGCTATCTTGTCAATAATAGGCGAGATTGAAGACGAATTTGGAGTATCGGTGACGCCGGCGGAGATCGTGCCGGAGAATTTCAATTCGGCGGAAGCGATATGGAAGATGATAGAAAAATTAAAGGAGATTTCCTAAGGATTTATCAAAAACTTGAAAAATATATGATTAAGAGTGTATAATATTTTTAACAAATGTATCAAATAAAATGAAGCGAGGAAACACAATGGCTAAGAAATCAAGAAAAGAACGGAAACAGGTCGTGGCAAAGCAGAACGCGATGAAACAGAAGACAGTAAAAGAAGAATTGATACCAGAGGCTGTCGTGAAAGCTCAGGAGAATGCAGAGGAGCAGGCTGTAGAAGAAGCTGCAAAGAAAGCTGAGGAAGCCGCTCGGAAAGAGGTAATGGAACCAGAAGAAGCCGGAAAAGCAGCGGAAGCTGAGGAAGAAGCCAAAGTGGAAGCAGAAGAAGTGAAAGCGGAGGCGGAAGAAGCTAAAGCAGAAGAAGCAGAAGAAGCTAAAGAGGAAGCAGAAGAAGTGAAAGCGGAGGCGGAAGAAGCTAAAGCAGAAGAAGCTAAAGAAGAGGAAGCAGAAGAAGAAACCGGAGGAGCGGAGCAGTCGGCGGTAGAAGAAGAAAAGAAAGCCGCGGCAGAACAGGATGCGGCGGAGAAAAGAACGGCGGCGCGGAAAGTGTATGAGACGCGCTTTGCAAGGCATCTGGATGAATTGAAATGGTTATATATGGAATTGTATGGAAATGGTTCGATGTTTGCAGAGTTGTGCGATAATCTATACCGTTTCTATGAAGCCCGTAATGAGGATCTGAAAACGAGAGATATCATGAGGGAGGAATGCCCGGACTGGTATAAACAGAACGATATGCTGGGAATGATGTTCTATATTGATAATTTTGCAGGCAATATGAAGGGCGTCGAGTCAAAGCTTGATTATCTTGAGAAGAGTAATGTGAATTATATCCATCTGATGCCGTTCCTGGATACGGTGGAAGGGCGTTCTGACGGCGGATATGCGGTGGCTGATTTCCGGAAAGTGCAAGAAAAACTTGGCACGATGGAGGATCTGGAAAGTCTCACGGCAGCGTGCCACAAGAAGGATATGAACGTCTGCATGGATTTTGTTATGAACCATACTTCAGAAGACCATGAATGGGCTAAGAAAGCGCGGCAAGGCAACGGCGAATATATGAGCCGATACTTCTTCTTTGATAATTATTCGATCCCGGCGGAATATGAGAAGACTGTGCCTCAGGTATTCCCGACGACCGCGCCTGGGAATTTTACGTGGCTTGAGGATGCGGAGCATTTTGTAATGACATCCTTCTATCCATATCAGTGGGATTTGAATTATAAGAACCCGAGAGTCTTTAATGAAATGATGTATAATTTCCTGTTCCTGGCAAATAAGGGAATTGATATCATAAGAATTGACGCAGTTCCATATATATGGAAAGAATTGCATACACAGTGCAGGAATTTACCCCAGGTACATACGATCGTTCGTATAATGCGGATGATCAGTGAGATCGTATGTCCGAGTGTTCTGCTGCTTGGAGAGGTTGTTATGGAACCGGAGAAGGTGGTTCCGTACTTTGGAACCGTTGATAAGCCGGAATGTCATATGCTCTATAACGTAACGACTATGGCTACCACATGGCATACGGTGGCGACAAGAGATATAGGTCTTCTGAGGCAGCAGCTTGATATCGTAAATTCTCTGCCGAAAGAATACGTATTCCTGAATTATCTGCGGTGTCACGACGATATCGGATGGGGACTGGATTATGCGTCTTTGGAGCGGGAAGGGATCAGAGAAAGGCCGCACAAGCAATATCTTAATGATTATTTTCAGGGATATGTTGGAGAAAGCGTTAGCCGCGGGGAATTATATAATGCGGATCCAATCAGTGGAGACGCCAGATTCTGCGGAACGACGGCATCCATGTGCGGGATTGAGAAAGCGGGCTTCGAGCAAGATCAAGAAGCGATGGAGCGGGCGATTCAAAAGGATGTTATGCTTCATGCGTATATGTTCATGCAGTCCGGAATCCCGGTATTGTACAGCGGCGATGAGATTGGTCAGGTGAATGATTATACATATAAAGAAGATCCGAATAAGGCGGCGGATTCCAGGTATATCCATCGAGGCGTAATGCGCTGGGATCTGGTGGAGAATATCAGCGATCCGGAAACTGTGGAAGGAAAAGTATTTGAAAGACTAGATCAGTTAGAGCATATCCGTAAGACGGAGAAAGTATTCGTATCCAATGCGGATACATGGACGCTTGATACTTGGGAAGCAGGCGTATTGTGTATCGGAAGATATTATGAGGGCGATAAGCTGATAGGTCTGTTTAACTTTAGTGAATATGACAGGACAGCATGGATCAATGAGACAGACGGGATGTATACCGATCTGATCTCCGGTGAGAAGATGGAAGCGCGGGGTGTGAATATTCCGGCGTTTGGATTCTATTATTTGAAGAAAGACGAGTAAATAGTGTCAGATTTTCAATATTATCAGGGTCAAACATATTTGGCCCTGAAATTATTTTAAGATATGGTTAAAATCAAGAAGAATTGGAAAGGCTAAGAAGGCATTAATTTAGTGGAGAAGCGTTAGGATTTGTTAACTAGAGTATTTGGAAAAGGATAAGGTAGATGAAATACATTGGAGATTCTCGGAGGACTGATAGATGAAGCTAAGGAAAAAAGTATTATCAGTAGTTCTTGCGCTGCTTCTTGTGCTGAGTATGAGTACGGCGGCATCGGCTACCGAGCAGGTGCAGGAAGGAGCTGAACCGGAAAACTCCGGGAATGAGGAAACCGAACTGACAGAAGAAGAGAGGCTTAAGCAGGAGTTGGATGCGGTATACGCTTTGCCGGTGGAATCCAACGAGATCAAGGAGTGGCCTCAAGGTCCCGGCACATACGGAGAAGCAGCCATAGTCATGGAGGTGGATACGGGAGCGATTCTTTATGCGAAGAATCTTGACGGACATTTCTTCCCGGCAAGTATTACGAAGGTTCTGACGACACTGATCGCCCTGGAAAACGGTCGGTTCCCGGATCCGGTATATTTTTCTCATGATTGTGTCGCGTTCCTGAAGCCGGACGAGGCGTCCATCGGCATGAAGGAAGGTAATCAGATATCTCTGGAGCAGGCGCTATATGCGACGCTTTTGGCTTCGGCTAACGAGGCGGCATATGCGGTGGGAGAGAATGTCGGGAAAAATGCGGGACATGATTACAATTGGTTTATTGAGCAGATGAATCTTCGCTGTCAGGAGTTGGGGGGATCCAATTCGAATTTTGTGAATACCAGCGGACTGCATGATGAGAACCACTATACCTGTGCGAGGGATATGGCGCTTATAGCCCGGGAGATGTTCAGACATCCTGAGTTTTTTACGATTGCCCAGACTTATGAATATAAGATACCGGAATCAGAGACGACAGAGGAACATATATTCCAACAGCATCATAAGATGATGGATCCGGAGAATGAAAATTATTATGAATATGTGATCGGGGGCAAGACGGGGTATACGTCGGATGCATTATCAACATTGGTCACTATGGCAGATAACGGCAGTATGCAGCTGGTATGCGTTGTGCTTAAGACGCATGGAAAGAACGTCTATCCGGATACAAAGAATCTGTTGGAGTATGCGTTCTCGAATTTCAGTAAGGTTGCGGCGGCGGATTACGAGACGTCTGAGGACATACAGTCGATAGGTGAAGCGCAGGCGGCCGTAAATGTGTCGGGCGAAGCAGGAGCAGCCGGAGCGGAAGGAGATAGCTCCGGAGTAGGTGAAGCATCCGGAGCAGAAGAAAACACATCAGGAGTGGAGGTTTCATCCGAAGCCGCAGCAGAGAATGCCGGGGCGGAAGGAAGTGTTATCCTTCCTAAGGGAGTGGAATTCAAGGATCTTGAGATGGAGATAATCCCTGACAGTGATGTGAGTAATACGGGAACTCTGGAATACCGTTACAGCGGTAATCGGATGGGAAGCGTAAGAGCCGTATTGAGTCCGTCTTATTATCAGAAGGAGACGAAAGAACCAGAAAGCGCAAAAGTCAGGAAGAAATCTGAACCAGACTTAAAAGATAAGGACGGAGCCGGAAGATGGAACAGCCTGTTGGAAAGCAAGACGAAGACAGAGAAGATAATTCTTGCCGCGTTGTCGGCTGTTTTAGTAATACTAGTCTTTGCGTTCATAACAGCGCTGATTAAGAGAAGCAGACATAAAAAGCGTAAAAACTGAAAAGTAATAGGAATTACGCAAATATAAAAAAACCTCTTGACGATGTAAGGGTTTTTTTACTATAATATAGAACACACAAAAGGCGATGACGAAGACAGTAAGCCATACTTGAAAGGAACAGCGAGCCGGGGAGGGTGTAAGCCCGGTGCGAGTAGAATATGGACGAATATCACTTCCAAGCTGCGGTTGTCGAAAGATTCTTATAGATTAGACGAAGAGATATGAAGTAAGGTTAAGTAGATACTGACGGGAGTCCTCCGTTACAGGGAAAGCATATGATAGTATGTTTAGGTGGTTTACAAACGCAAGCGCAGCTTCCGTCCTATACATGGACGGGAGTTTTTTTATGATATAGGGAAATTTTTTCCCTATATCATAAAAAAACTCCCGGGAGGATGGGCGCTCACGAGGGGAAACTAAAAGTTGCTTCTGAAGATTTCTTAAGAAGGAGGTAAGCATTACATGTACAAAAAAGTTTCGACAGATTTGAATTTTGTCGACAGAGAGAAAGCAGTAGAGAAGTTCTGGAAAGAAAACCAGATCTTCGAGAAGAGTATGAAAGACCGTGAGGGCAGCGACATCTATATGTTCTATGACGGTCCGCCGACAGCGAACGGGAAACCTCATATCGGGCACGTGCTGACCCGTGTTATCAAGGACATGATCCCGCGTTACCGCACGATGAAAGGCTTCGAGGTTCCGAGAAAGGCAGGATGGGATACTCATGGACTTCCTGTAGAGTTAGAGGTAGAACGGGCGCTGGGACTTGACGGCAAGGAACAGATCGAGGAATACGGGTTGGAGCCGTTTATCGACAGATGTAAAGAAAGCGTATGGAAATATAAAGGGATGTGGGAGGATTTCTCCGGTACGGTGGGATTCTGGGCCGATATGGACAATCCTTACGTTACGTATCACAATGATTTTATCGAGTCCGAGTGGTGGGCTCTTAAGAAGATCTGGGATAAGGGTCTGCTCTATAAAGGCTTTAAAATCGTTCCCTACTGCCCGCGCTGCGGGACTCCGCTTTCTGCACAGGAAGTAGCGCAGGGATATAAGGACGTAAAAGAGAGATCTGCCATCGTTCGATTCAAGGTGAAGGACGAGGACGCATATTTCCTGGCATGGACGACGACGCCGTGGACGCTGCCGTCGAACCTTGGACTTTGTATGAATCCAAGAGAATCTTATGCAAAGGTAAAATGTGTGGACGGATACACATATTATATGGCAGAGGCGCTTCTTGATACGGTGCTTGGACCGCTGGCAGAGGAAAGCGGGAAGGCATACGAAGTGTTGGAGACTTATCTGGGAAAGGATTTGGAATATAAGGAATACGAGCCGTTGTACCAGTGCGCGGCGGACGGGATCGCCAATCAGCATAAGAAAGCATTCTATGTGACTTGCGACGATTATGTAACATTGACAGACGGTACCGGCGTGGTTCATATTGCGCCTGCATTCGGTGAGGACGATGCGAAGGTCTGCAGAAAATATGAGATGCCCTTCGTACAACTGGTGGACGAGAAGGGAAATATGGCGGAATCTACGCCGTTTGCAGGATTATTTGTCAAGAAGGCGGATCCGGAGGTACTGAAAGATCTGGAAAAGAGAGAACTTCTTTTTGACGCGCCGAATTTTGAGCACAGCTATCCTCACTGCTGGCGCTGCGATACACCTCTGATCTATTATGCGCGCGAGTCCTGGTTTATCAAGATGACGGACGTGAAGGAAGATTTGATCGCCAATAACAATACCATCAACTGGATTCCGGAGAGTATCGGAAAAGGACGCTTCGGAGACTGGCTCGAGAACGTCCAGGACTGGGGAATCAGCAGGAACCGTTACTGGGGAACGCCGCTTAATATCTGGGAGTGCGAATGCGGTCATCAGCATTCCGTCGGAAGCATAGCGGAATTAAAAGAGATGTCGGATAACTGCCCGGATGATATCGAGCTGCATCGTCCGTATATTGACGAGGTGACCGTCAAGTGTCCGCTCTGCGGCAAAGAGATGCACCGTGTGCCTGAAGTGATCGACTGCTGGTTTGATTCCGGGGCGATGCCTTTCGCGCAGCATCATTATCCGTTTGAGAATCAGGAGCTGTTTGAAAAGCAGTTCCCGGCAGACTTTATCTCTGAGGCGGTGGACCAGACCCGCGGATGGTTCTATTCATTGCTTGCGATCTCTACGCTGATCTTTAATAAAGCGCCTTATAAGAATGTTATCGTTCTCGGGCATGTACAGGATGAGAAGGGGCAGAAGATGAGTAAGTCAAAGGGAAATGCGGTAGATCCCTTTGATGCCCTGGATAAATACGGTGCAGACGCGATCCGCTGGTATTTCTATGTGAACAGCGCGCCGTGGCTGCCGAACCGTTTTCATGGCAAGGCTGTTGTAGAAGGACAGCGCAAGTTCATGGGAACCCTGTGGAATACCTATGCATTCTTCGTGCTGTATGCGAATATTGACGGATTCAACGCGAAGAAGTATACGTTAGAATATGATAAATTATCTGTCATGGATAAATGGCTCTTGTCAAGACTTAATACGGTAATCAGAGAGGTGGACGACAACCTGGCGAATTACAGGATTCCGGAGACTGCAAGAGCGCTGCAGGATTTTGTCGATGATATGAGCAACTGGTATGTAAGAAGAAGCCGTGAACGTTTCTGGGCAAAGGGAATGGAGCAGGATAAGATCAACGCGTATATGACTCTGTATACCGCATTGACAGAGGTGAGCAGGGCGGCTGCGCCGATGATCCCCTTTATGACAGAAGACATCTATCAGAATCTGGTGCGCAGTATCGACACAGAGGCGCCGGAGAGTATCCATCTGTGTGATTTCCCGATCGTCAACGAGGGGTATATCGACAAGGAACTGGAGTCTTATATGGATCAGGTGCTTAAGCTGGTGGTTATGGGACGGGCGTGCAGGAATACCGCGAACATCAAGAACCGGCAGCCAATCGGACAGATGTATGTAAAGGCTGGCTTTGAACTTCCGAAGTTTTATCAGGATATTGTGAAGGACGAATTAAACGTTAAAGTTATAACATTTACACAAGAAGTACGCGATTTTACAAGTTATTCTTTTAAACCTCAACTAAAGACAGTCGGGCCGAAGTATGGTAAAATGTTAAATGGTATCAGGGCTGCGCTTACATCCATAGACGGAAATGCCGCGATGGATGAGCTGAATGCGACAGAGGCTTTGAAGCTTGATATCGACGGACAGGAGGTTATATTGTCCCGTGAGGATCTGCTGATCGAGAGCGCGCAGGCAGAGGGTTATGTGTCCGAGAATGATAACGGAATCACGGTGGTATTAGATACCAATCTTTCCGAAGAGCTTCTGGAAGAAGGTTTCGTGCGTGAGATCATCAGCAAGGTTCAGACCATGCGTAAGGAAGCCGGATTTGAGGTGACGGATAAGATCAAGATCTCTTACGAGGGTACCGGGAAGGCAGAGACTGTATTTGAGGCAAATGCGGATACTATAGGAAACGAGACTCTTGCGCTTGACGTGAAGAGGACGGCGCCGGCCGGATATGTGAAAGAGTGGAAGATTAACGGCGAGAATGTGACACTGGGCGTAGAGCGTGTGTAAACGGCGTTCACAGAATAATTTTCGGTAAATGTATGAAAGAAATAAACATATTTACAGAAAGAGGAAGAGAGAGAGGTAGATGGTATGAATAATCCCAGATTTGAAAAAGAAGCGTTTAAGAAAGACGTAAAAAAGAATGTAAAGCATCTGTTCCGTAAGGAGATTGAAGAGGTTTCACAGCAGGAGCTGTTCCAGGCGGTTTCCTATGCCGTAAAAGAGGCGATCATCGATAACTGGATCGCGACGCAGAAGCAGATAGCCAAGAACGATCCGAAGATCGTATACTATATGTCCATGGAATTCTTGATGGGAAGGGCTCTTGGAAATAACCTGATCAATATGACTGCATATACGGAAGTAAAAGAAGCATTGGAAGAGATGGGGCTGAATCTGAACCTGCTCGAGGATCAGGAGCCGGATCCGGCGCTTGGCAACGGCGGACTTGGACGTCTGGCGGCGTGTTTCCTGGACTCTCTGGCATCTCTGGGATATGCGGCTTATGGATGTGGTATCCGTTATCGGTACGGTATGTTTAAGCAGAAAATCAAAGATGGATATCAGGTGGAGACGCCGGACAACTGGCTTGCGAACGGCAATCCCTTCGAGCTTAGAAGACCGGAGTACGCGAAAGAGGTACGTTTTGGCGGAAATATTCGTGTAGAATATGACAATGAAGGTAAGATTCGTTTCGTTCAGGAGAACTATGAATCCGTCAAGGCGATTCCGTATGATTATCCTATCGTAGGATACAATAATAATCAGGTTAATACCCTTCGGATCTGGGATGCGGAGCCCATCGTAGACTTCCAGCTGGAGTCTTTTGACCGCGGAGATTACCACAAAGCGGTAGAACAACAGAATCTGGCAAAGAATATTGTAGAAGTTCTGTATCCGAACGACAATCATTACGCAGGAAAGGAATTAAGGCTGAAACAGCAGTATTTCTTCGTATCCGCGAGCCTCCAGGCGGCGGTTGCCAAGTATAAGAGAGCGCATGATGATATTACAAAGCTTCACGAGAAGATGACGATTCAGATGAACGATACACATCCGACGGTGGCGGTAGCAGAATTGATGCGTATCTTACTGGATGAAGAAGGTCTCGGATGGGATGAGGCATGGGAGATCACCAAGAAGACATGTGCGTACACGAACCATACGATTATGGCGGAGGCGCTTGAGAAATGGCCTATCGATCTGTTCTCCAGACTGCTTCCTCGTATCTATCAGATCATACAGGAGATCGATCGCCGGTTCGTGGAATTTGTTCGTAAGACCTATCCGGGCGATGAGAATAAGGTAAAAAAGATGGCTATCTTACGGGACGGTCAGGTGAAGATGGCCCATCTTGCGATCGTTGCGGGTTACTCGGTCAACGGCGTTGCAAGACTGCATACAGAGATTCTTAAGAATCAGGAGCTTAAGGACTTCTATCAACTGATGCCGCAGAAATTTAACAATAAGACCAACGGTATCACTCAGAGACGTTTCCTGATGCATGGGAATCCGCTGCTGGCAGACTGGGTAACGGAAAAGATCGGAACCAAGGACTGGATCACGGATCTGTCTTTAATGTCCGGACTTAAGAAGTTCGCGGACGACAAAGAGGCGCTTAAGGAATTTATGGAGATTAAGTATAAGAATAAAGAGCGCCTGGCGGCATATATCAAAGAACATAACGGCATAGAAGTAGATCCAAGGTCTATCTTCGACGTGCAGGTGAAGCGTCTGCATGAATACAAACGCCAGTTTATGAATATCCTGCATGTTATGTATCTGTATAATCAGATTAAAGAGCATCCGGAGAAGAACTTCTACCCACGGACATTTATCTTCGGCGCAAAAGCGTCTGCGGGATACGTTCGGGCGAAGGAGATCATTAAACTGATCAATTCTGTTGCAGAGGTAGTGAATAACGACCGCAGTATCAACGGAAAGATCAAGGTAGTCTTTATCGAGGATTACCGAGTATCCAATGCAGAGCTGATCTTTGCGGCGGCGGATGTCAGCGAACAGATCTCGACCGCTTCGAAAGAGGCGTCCGGTACCGGTAACATGAAGTTCATGCTGAACGGCGCGCCCACGCTTGGAACTATGGACGGTGCGAATGTAGAGATCGTGGAAGAAGTCGGTATTGAGAATGCGTTCATCTTCGGGCTGAGCTCCGACGAGGTTATCAATTATGAGCAGAACGGCGGATATAATCCATGGGATATCTACAATACAGATCCGGATGTCCGCAGAGTTGTCGATCAGTTGGTGGACGGCACATATGCACACGGCAATAGCGAGATGTACCGCGACCTTCATAATTCTCTGTTTATGAAGCAGGGCAGCAACCGTCCGGATGTATACTTTATCCTGAAGGATTTCCGGGCTTATGCAGAGGCGCAGGAGAAGGTAGAAGCGGCTTACCGCGATAAGGACAGATGGGCGAAGATGGCGCTCCTGAATACGGCATGCTGCGGTAAATTCTCCTCTGACAGGACGATCCGCGAGTATGTGGAGGAGCTTTGGAAGTTGGATAAGATTACTGTAGAAGCAGAACTGGAAGATGAGTAAGATATCGTTTCTTATTATGTTAGATTGTATTAGATTATTTTAGGCAGGAAGAATGATGCATAAAAACAAAGAACCCTCCATACAGTGTATGGGAGGGTTCTTTTATGCGGCTGAGACTGAAAAAACTGGGGTGCTACCTGATTATAATTACATTGCTGCCGTATGTGATTACGGTATTCTTGAATGGGTCAAGCATTACGTCATATTCCAATGTAGACAGCGCCAGTGTTAAGATTAAAGATGGGGATATGCAGAGCGAGATGCCTATTGAGGAATATTGTATCGGAATATTGGCGAAGGAGATGCCGGCCTCTTATGAAGAGGAGGCGCTTAAGGCTCAGGCAGTTCTGGTGCGGACCGATGTCTACCGGAAGATTAAGGAGCTGGGGAAGGACGCGGTGTTAGAGGAGCCGTTCTGGACGCGGAAACAGATGGAGGATGCCTGGGGAGCGAAGTATTCCAGGTACTATGACAAATTGTCAGGAGTATGGGACGATACCGAAGGAGCGGTATTGTTCTATGGAGAAGATCTTGCCCTGACACCGTTCTTCCGGCTGAGCAACGGTTGTACGAGAGATGGAAAGGAAGCTCTCGGAAGTGAAGAATATCCGTATCTTAAGATTGTGGAGTGTCCCTATGATATCGAGAATAAGAAGCAGATTCAGACCGTAATGACAGAAGATATGGATGCGGAGATTACAGAGACGGATACGGCGGGGTATGTACTGAATGTCCGGGTAGGGCAGGAGAACATAAGCGGAGAAGAATTTCGTAATACATACGGCCTTGCATCAGGATGCTTTACGCTGCAGCGGTATAACGGAAAGATGCGGATTACCACGAGAGGAGAGGGACATGGGCTTGGGATGAGCCAGTACAGCGCAGAACAGATGGCAAAAGAAGGCGGAACTTATGAGGAGATACTGCAATATTTTTATGAAGGAACAGAGATAAAAGAAGTAGCAGAAATATTACAGGACGTAGAATAAGACACACACTATCTGGCAAAAATATAGTCAGAGGTGGTGATAAGATGAACAAAAGGCAAAAACCTTCACAAAAAATGAAAGGTGCTACCGTTGCGGCCGTTCTATGCTTTGTAGCAGCTATCGCGATAGTTGGAACATATACATTCAGTGACTACAAACGGATACAGCGGGAAGAACAATTTGCGAAAGCGGTAGAAGATGACACAAAAGAAGAAGAGAAGGAAGAACCTGCAGAGGAAGCGAATAATCTGGTCTTTAAGCAGGAAGAACCAGAGGTAGAAGAAGAACCGGAAGAGCTTGAAATGCCGGACCCGACGGAGAATACGGACAGTAATCTCCAGACAGGAGTCCAGAGCACGGCAGGAAGCAGCACGTCCATCAACTTCAGCGAGGACAGTAAACTGCTTTGGCCGGTTAACGGCTCGATCTTAATGAGTTACAGCATGGATAAAACAGTGTATTTCTCCACACTGGATCAGTATAAGTACAATCCGGCGGTGATCATCTCCGGAGCAGAGGGAGATCAGGTTCTCTGCGGTACGACAGGGATCGTCAAATCCATTGATATAACCGCAGAGACCGGAACGACGGTCAATGTGGATATCGGAAACGGTTATGAATTGTTTTATGGACAATTGAAGGAAGTTCCTGTGAATGTCGGAGATTATGTGGAAGCCAAGAGTGTGCTGGGTTATGTGAGCCAGCCGACGAAATACTACAGTGTAGAAGGATGTAACGTATACTTCGAGATGCGCAAAGACGGACAGCCTGTCAATCCGGTAGAATATCTGGAAGAGTAGCATGTCTTTGAAGCAGGCATACCCGAAAAGAGAGTAAAGTAATATATTGGAATAAGGGTCAAGATGCAAAAAGAGCGCCGGAAGAGATAACTGCTTCCGGCGTATTTTAATGAGATATTGACTTAATGAGATAACGGGTTATAATTTGAATAGCCGGCAGGAAAAGAAGTCGGCCGGCAAATAAGCGGTAATGAATGAATAACAGGGAAATACCGCGCCAGGAAGGACGGCGGGAGAGGGTATGAATTATACATATATTGTGAGATGCAGGGACGGGACTTTATATACGGGATGGACGAATAATCTGGAGAAACGGATAGAGGCGCATAATTCAGGGAAAGGCGCCAGATATACAAAGTCAAGGAGACCTGTGAAATTGGTCTACTACGAGGAATTTGAGACAAAAGAAGAGGCCATGAGCCGTGAATATGCCATCAAGCATATGAAAAAAAACAAAAAAGAAATGTTGCTTCAGAAAACATTTCCGCTTGACACTGAAAAGTGAAGGTTACTCTTCAAGCCGCTGTCTGCCGGCAGATATGAAAAGTAACCTGCATTTTGTATTGCTTTCGATATCTTACGCTATAAGAGAGTATATCACTGCAAAGCAGTCGGTATCCTACAGTACAAAGGCGTACATTACCACGAAGTGGCATGCGCTTCCTCCCATGACGAAGAGGTGAAAAATCTCATGGCTTCCGAAATATTTGTGTTTGCTGTTAAAGAGCGGAAGCTTCAGCGCGTAGATCACTCCTCCGACCGTGTAGATCACTCCGCCGGCAAGGAGCCATCCGAAGGCTGCCAGGGACATGGAATTCAGGATCTGGGTAAATGCAAGTACGCAGGTCCATCCCATTCCGATATACAGAACCGAAGATACCCATCTCGGACAGTATACCCAAAAAGCTTTGATCAGTATACCTGCAATGGCAATGCCCCATACAATGCAGAGAAGAAGAATCCCGGTTTTTCCGCCAAGTACGAGCAGGCAGATGGGAGTGTAGCTTCCTGCGATCAGTACGCTGATCATCATATGGTCAACCTTCTTAAGCAGAGTGTTGATCTTTTCGGATTTATTAAAGGTATGATAAGTCGTACTTGCCGCATATAGTAAGATCAGGCTTGCCGCATAGATTGCAATGGAGACTACGTATATCCGACTGGGCTCGTGAGCCGCTTTGATCAGCAGCGGTACGGCTGCGAATATTGCCATCAGCATTCCGATAAAATGTGTGATCGCGCTTCCGGGGTCTTTGATATGTTCGTCAATTATATGTGACATAATATTACCTCCTAGTATGACAGAATGTTACATGTAGTTTTAAAAACTATGTATTGCATATATCTATATTATACCCAACAAGAAAAAAATGCAAGCATATATGAAAAAGTTTTTCAGGATTTTTCCGCTGGAGCCGAAAAGCGTTGATTTTATGAGTATGAGAGGGTATGATGTAATTGTCGGATGACAAAAAATATTTGTTGATCAATACGAATCGATAGGAGAGATCAGTGATGTTAAGAAGAATTGAGGCGGATGAATTATCACAAATTATTTCCGCAGGGAAAGAAGAAGAATCTATGGATTTTTCCAATTGCCTGTTTGAGAAACTGGATCTGTCCGGATGGGATCTTCATGGAATTTGTTTTGATAAAAGTGATTTCCGGGAGGTGAGTCTTGACGGTGCAGACTTGACGGGGTGTTCGGCTTCTAATGCGTTTTTCCAGGGTTCCAGCCTCAGGGATGCGAAGCTGACGGATGCCTTTCTTCATTCGGCGGATTTCCGGTACTGTAACCTGTCAGGCGCGGATATATCAGGCGCGGATATCTTTGCGGCGGCGCTTCATGGCGCGGATCTGACCGGAGTGACGGCAGATGAACGGACAAAGTATTATTATCCCCGCTGTCCGACGGAAGGGGCGTTTATCGGCTGGAAGGTGTGTTTTGGCAGGCGAATTGTGCAGCTGCTGGTACCGAAGGATGCGCGGCGTCTCCAGGGAACCACCTTTGAGATACGGGTAGATAAAGCGAAAGTACTTTCTGTCAGGACGGAGGATTATTCTCAGAGTTTTACGGAGGCCCACTCCTATGTGGATGAGAATTTCTGGTATCGTACGGGAGAATGGGTAAGAGCAGATAGATTTGATATGGATCGCTTTACAGAATCCGGAGGAGGAATCCACATCTGGATGGATCGGGAGTCGGCGATCGCATATCTGGGCTGACTGTCTTTGGAAGGTTTAACTAATCGATTCGCTTCATGTCGGCGTAGGAGTGAATAGACCGTTGGAAATAATTGCATGGAGCTTGTCGGGGGCAATTACTTGAAATTGAAGGATGTTCACGGTAGAATAGAACCATAATGATCTTACTACGGGTGTATTGGGCTGGATATGATGAGAAAAGACGAGGGGACTAATCAGATAAAGATTGGAATAAGTATATTATTGGCGGCAGCTTCGGTTGCTCTGATCGCAGCTGCCAGGCAGGCGCCGGGGTTTGCCCAGTGGTATGGGACACATCTCTATCCTGTCTGGGTCGGAAGTATCGGAAGGGTTATGGGATACTTCCCTTTTTCTGTATCGGAGATATTGCTGTATCTTCTGGCGGCGTGCTTTCTTACAGGTTTTGCGAGGAGGGCGATCCGATGGCTGACAGGCGGCTGCGGGAAGAGGTTTCAGCGCAGTCAGCCGGCAGGAAATGTCTGGAATGTTGTTCTTCTGGCAGCTATCTTATGCTTTCTGTATGTTGTAAATTGCGGTATCAATTATCATAAAGAATCATTCTCCGAGATATCGGGAATATCGGTGGAAGAATATACAGCCGAAGAGCTGAAAGAAGTCTGCCAATGGCTGACTGACCGGGTGGCTGCTTACAGCGGTAAAGTAAAGAGGGGATCCGAGGGGGAGATGCTGATAGATGTTTCCCTGGAAACCCATGCGGCGGAAGCTATGAAAGAGCTTGGAGAAGAATATTCTGAGCTTGTGGGATATTATCCGAACCCAAAGGAATTGATGAATTCCTGGATCCTTTCGGTACAGAGCTTATCAGGGGTTTATTCACCTTTTACCATCGAGGCGAATTATAACGGGGATATGCCGGATTATTATATTCCCTTTACCGCGTGCCACGAATTATCGCATTTACGGGGATTTATGCAGGAGCAGGAGGCGAATTTTATCTCGTTTCTTGCATGTACCGAGTCTGAGGAAGCCGCGTTTGCCTATAGCGGCAATCTGTCCGGATGGGTGCAGTGTATGAACGTACTTTACAGGGCGGATTACGACGCGTGGGAAGAGATTCGGGAGCGGCTTCCTGAGGAGGCGGAGGCAGACCTTAAGATAAACAGGGAATTCTGGGCGAAATATGACGGAAGGATCGCAGAGGTATCGAACCGTATAAATGATACATATCTCAAGGCAAACGGTCAGAAGGACGGTGTGGAGAGCTATAACCGCATGGTTGATCTCATAGTATCATACTATAAGACGCGGTAAAAAACATATTGATTTTATATTATGTATCCCTGTATTTACGTCGATATTATTTGTGTAGCGGTAAAAGCAGCAGATGGTAGAGAAAAGAGGGATTATATGAAAGTGAAAAATAATGCAGTATACTTGAATCCCCGAACCGCGGAAACGACCCAGATCAGCAGCCGGAATGATACCGGGAACGGTACAGTAGAAGAACAGTCCGGCGCTGCTGCGATGGTGAAATACCTTACACAGAAGTATCAGCACATTGATTTTACTTTTATATCATTCGATAATAACCGGCAGATCGCTCAGTATGGAGCAGGCCGGACAGGAATGAACAATGTGGCGATTTCAGCGGAACTGTTGGAGAAGATGAGCTCAGATGAGAAGGTCAGGCAGCAGGTGGAAGATATTCTGCAGCATCTTAGTGATTATCAGAAGACGGCGAAGTTTGAGGCATTATTATGTGATAAGAAATTAGTGGGTATGGGGCTGGTTATTGGTGAGGACGGACAGGTATCCAAGTGGACGGCGATGCAGAAGAAGGAGAAAGAAGACTATCCTGTATGGTGGAGAGACAAGGAATCAAGTTCTTACTATTCTACAAAGGTTAAGACGCCTAAGACGAAAGGATATACCTTCTCTCATGCGTCGAGTATGATGCGTCTGGCGGGAGCGCGGGACGTCAGGTCGGTTAAGAGTCTGATCTCTGCGAAGTACGGAGAGATGCAGAGAGTCAGGCTGCAGGTATCGGACAGTGCGGAAGCCGCGGCGGTCGTGCGGAAGATACGTTCCGTGATTCAGAGCGGCAATATTAAGATCGCCAGGCTCCATAAAGAAGAGAACCTGCATCTAAGGCAGAAGTCAGCGGAGAAAAATAAGAAAGAGAAGTTGGCGAGACAGTTGGCGCAGGAACTGCGGCGCAAGCAGAAAGCCAGAATGGGACAGGAGCATTGTCAGTCTCAGGCGGCGCATATGAGCGACTTAGTAGCGAAGCAGAACATGAGCGAAGAACAATTCAAACAGATAGCGGAGCAGTATGTGGAGAATCTTTCTCCGGCGGCGCTGAATGCAGAGACCGCCGGAATGGTAGATTGTACGGTGTCTGCATCCGCAGGAGTCAGTGTTGAAGTAATGTCGGCGCCTATAACCTCAGTGGTAGATTGTTCGGCATAATTTTGAATCTTTATTTTCTTTTTAGGATTTCATCCAGTACTTTAAGGGGAGCGGTAGCGGAAGCCTTCTGGTTTTCTGCAGCCGCTTCTTTTAGTTCAGAACGAAGGATGGGAACCTCCTTGGGAGCGTCGATCGCAAGCTTGACCCAGTCTGCGCCGGTATCGACGACGGTCAGAGTAATATTGTTGTTAATGGAAAGGGACTGGCCTTTCCGGCGTTGTAATATAAGCATGGGGCTAATCCTCCTTATGAACCATATCGCCGAGAGCATGGCGGAAAGTATACTCTGTCTGTTCCAGGATAATCTGTTTCGCACGACGGTTGATTGCGTTGACAGCGAGGGGCGCCTTCAAATTTACTGTAGACTGGGCGACGGTTTCACGAATGACGCTGATTACATAATAAGAAATGTCGTTTACAGATTCTGCGCCAAGGTCTTTTAGATCCTGTTCAGACAATTCCGGGGTATAGTCCGGATATATGCCGAATGGATTCATCAAGATAAAGGAAAGGTCTTCGTCCTCCAGGCATTGCAGAGAAATCAGAGAATCGTCCCCCTCTTGGAAAGAAATCGGAAGATAGTCGCTGTAGGATTCAAAGCCGATCAATCCATTGTCGATGTGGATCAATTCCTTTTCCTCATAAGTAATCGGACCGAAATATTTCGCATTTACGTTCAATGTGGTAATACCTCCTAAGATTTGTGTAAAAAAGTAAGGGCTTTGTTCTAAGCCCTTACGTCTATTGGTTCATAATTCGGATCTGCGCTCGGCGGTACATAGATAGGTCCTCCCACATACTCGATCAATACGTCGGGATGCTGCGTAATAGACATCTCTATGTTGCCAGGGATGAACTCAAAATTGCCGTTCGCCACCTTCAGGTCGAAGTTCAATTTGTCCATCTCATAATTGATTGTCAGATCAGCCGCTTCATAGCTGATATCCACCGGAGCGGACGGTGTAAAACCAAGCTGGAACTCGCCGGTTGGCTGAGCGGTTCTCTGCTGCATTATCTGCCCTATCACGTCCTCGCCTATGTCGGCTTTCAAAAGCAGCTGCCCTTCCTGAGCCAATTGCGCGGTTGCGCTGTAAGCGGCGTCCTTGCCTTTTTGAGCGGTCTGGGCAACACTTCTGGCCGTCGTAGGAACTACGGAATTCCTTGCTTCCGTTGAATCCAGGTGCAATTTCACAGGACGGCTCTTGATGGACAGTCCACCGTCGTTTCTGCTGATCTCCAGTTCTGCCTTGGAACGTGAATACTCCAGACGTGCGTTATTGATCTTCAGTTCATATTGAATGGGAACTGTCGTAATCTTAATTAGTTGGTTCATGCTTCTCTTCCCCCTTCCCTTTTAAAAATTTATATTTAACGCATAAAATCAATAAATGAAGGTGTTAATATATTGTTACCTACTTTTAAAGCAGCGTTGTAAGCGTATTGCGCCCATGAGAAGTTCATGATTGCCTCGGCCATGTCAATATTCACAACATTGTCAATCTGTGTGGAGAGATTGATCTTAGCGGTGTCCAGACGGTCCTTCGTAGTGGTTAGGAACTCCGTCTGCGTACCGAGATTAGTAACCTGTTCAAGTACCTGATCCCGCCCCTCGTCGAATTCTCCTAATAATTCACGGTATCCCTCATAATCGAAGTCAGGCTCATTTAACTTATCCGCAATCTGTCCCATCAGGATAATCATATTGTTAGGATTGCCTGTTTCTTTATTGACGCCAAAGCCGACTACGTTGATGCCGGGGAGGCTTGTGTTGAATACGCTGGATTCATCAATGCCTGTTGTATCGTCGATATTTAATCCAAAGCCCAGATCAACAAACAGAGTGTCTTCTGACAATTGTTTTAGACGCTCGGCTTTTTTATCTACAGGAGGATTTGCGTTAAGGGCATCTTGGTCGGCCTGAGCAACGGCGGGATCCAATGTACCGTCAGCCTTATAAAGATCCCCGGTAGTTACGTCCACATTCCGGTATAGAAGGATTTGTTTTCCGTTTGCATCCTTCGTGAGTTTGAACGGCGCTTCAAGTCCGTCGCTTCCGGCAAATACATACTTGCCTTCATAGCTTGCATTCAGACTCAGCACCATGCTCTCCTGAGCGCCCCGCCATGCGGCGGCATAAGTCTCTCTGGTTTCCCGGGAACCATTGGTGCCGTTCAGAGCTTCCAAACCGTACTGTTTGCTCAGGGTCTTGGCAAGATTATTGATCTGCATAGCCGCGTCTTCCTGTGAATCCTGGAAGGATTGAACGTCCTGTACCAAGGACAGATAATCTTCATTCCTGGCGTATTTTCGCTGAAGAACGGCGGCGCGCAATGCGCTGGACGGATCTTCAGCGGTGGAGTTAAACTTCCTCTGTGTCATAACCCTGGTTCTTGCAATGTCCAGATTAGACAGAGAAGTTCCGAGGTTCGATTTATAATTTCTTAAAATTGCATTTGTCGTTATTCTCATACTATCCCTCCTGTTACCTTCCGACTACGCCTGTACCGTTGATCAGTTTATCAAGGGCTTCGTCCAGAGTCGTCATGAATCTCGCGGCTGCAGAATAAGATTGATTATAATGTAACAGATCCATACCTTCTTCATCTAACTGTACGCCGGAAACCGCGTCCCTGTTGTTGGACGTCTCGTTCAATACAGAGATTTGGTTCATCAGCATGGTATTCGTAGCCTTGTAATCAATACCCAGCGTTGCTTCCATATTAGCGAAACAATCATGGAAGTTACCGGTATAGAACTTGACATCTCTGGTAGTTCCGTCACTGTTTTTCACCGGAACAGAAAACTCAACAGTCTTGGACTCCAATAATTTGACCATATTCAGGATGTTCTCGTTGGCGGTAGTACCCTTATCCTTATCTACAACTACATATTTATTTGAAGCGGTGATTCCGTAAGTACCGTTGGCCCAATCGTCGGCAATCTTGATGTTTAACGCAGTGAATTTGTTTTTACCGGTAGCGCCGTCCGTAGTTACGAATAAAGGATTTTCCTTGCCGGTAATAAAATTACCATCTTCATCTTTTACCTTATTCAACTCATTAAATTGATTCGCAAAAGTGTCTACCAGAGAATCCAGAGCTTTCTCATAATATCCTATTCCTTTGAAATCCGATCCGTCGAAATCGCCGGATTTATTCAGCAGATCTAATGTACCTTTTAAAGTGCCGGATCCAATAGTATTAGTAACATCCACGGTATTACCGTCTGCATCCATGAGGGACAGAGTAACCGGGCTGCCGGATATGTCCGCATCAAATTCCGAAAAACGTCCGTCTGAAATCAGGGTATGTTTTTCGCCGTTCGTGTCTGTGAAATAAACCTCCATGATTTCTACGGTCTGTCCCGGACCAATGTTTTTGTCTTTATATTTTACGGAAATAGGAAGGTAACTTCCAAGTTCATCCAACAGATTGTTGCGCTGATCCTTCAGTTCCAGCGCAGGGTTACCAAGAATCTGGCTGTTTTTAATGTTGGTATTCAGTTCGGCAATATTCTCAAGAATCTGATTCAGATCGCCAAGATCTGTCGTATCGAAGCCTGTTTGTATGTCGTCCCGTACATCCTGAAGACGTACGGCATTGTCATGAAACAGATTCAGGATCGTCTGCATCTTGGAGCGTACCAGTGCGTCGTTCTCCTGATTTCCAACCTGAGTAGAAAGAGTACTCAACGAACTGGTAAGGGAGATGAACGCATCACGGATACCGTCCATGACAGCTTCATCGAATATAGGAGTCAGCCTTTCAAATCCTGCAGCATGTGCGTCGGAAGTTCCGAGTCTGCTGATCTGGGAACGGTACTGAGCGTCCAAAAACGGGTCGCGAAGCTGAGAAATTGCGGTCATTTCGGCTCCGAATCCGACTTTTATGTTAGATTTGGAATTGTACATATCCCCTTTTTGAAGATTCAGGCTGGCAACGTCAAGCCGCTGCTTGGTATAACCGATAGTATTAATATTAGCAATATTCTGACCGGCAACGTCAAGCGCGCGCTGGCTGGCAGCCATGCCAAGCTGAGCGGTTGTAAAGCCGGCAAATGTAGATCGTATCATAGAAATCTCCTCCTGATCTATTAAACAGAACGACTTGTAAAGTGGTTCTTCTTTTTAGTGTTGTCTTCTTTTCTGCCGGAAGCAGAATAGGTATTCCCGCCGGAATTTTCCGCGGCAAGAGCTGATTGTATTACATGAAGATTTACTTCGATGATATCCCTCGCGCTATCACTTACAGAACGGAAGGAGCGTACCCTTTCGGCAAGCTGATCGAACAGAGGACTTAGAAGTACGACAGCCTCTTCCGGCGCATGTTCAAGGATCTGACGAAAGGTATATCCTTCCATGCCAAGCCTCTTCTGCTCCGATTCACGCTTCTGTTCTAACCCGCGCAACTGGAGAACTGCAGCCTGTTCTTTATGCATGCAGTCCTCAATAAACGTAACCTGATTCTTAACAGCGGCGTCAAGTTTCTCCTGCTCTATAGGAATCAGATGGTCGAAAAGAGCGATAAACTCTTCGATTATCTTACTGTAATCTGAGAAATCATTCATCCGGTATATCCTCCTATAGAAGAAGCATTCTGGCAGCTACAGCGTGCGCGTCGACGTGGTATGCGTTCGCAGACACCTGATCCTGCAGGCTTCGAATCTTATCTATAGACGCCGTATCTTTAACCTCGGAAGACAATCTCTGCGCAACTGCCTTGGCAAATGTATGCTCTTCAATCTGCCTGGGGTCAGACTTTATGATAACAGCATCGAAGTTATGTCCGTCATTAGAGATTACAGAAGGAGCAGAATTTTCCTTTGTATGAATACGCCGGTCTGTGAAATTATTAATCACATTATTAGTTGTTATTTTCATACTGGACTCCTTTTCAAAATAATATTGTTACCTCTATTATCTGGGTAAATTAATTTGGTATACTATGAATATCGGCATAACTTCGGGAATCATAACCCCAAATAAGAGACACATTTTTAAAAAAATTCCGCTTGTGCGGCTGCAATCAGCAATCTGTCTGTAATGCAGATTAGATACTGAATTAGCGGCCGCACAGGCGGAGATTATTTTTTCAGATGGTTCAGCAGTACGGAGGCGATGTTTTCACAGGAAGACTGTGTGCAGACCGCTCCGATGTTGAACGCAACCATAGGCATACCGTATACGACGCAGGATTCTTTATCCTGCCCGATGGTGAACGCTCCTGCCTGACGCATGGCAAGAAGGCCGTCCGCACCGTCGCTTCCCATACCGGTCATAATGATTCCGACTTTATTGATATGGACGTTCTTGGCGATGGAATGGAATAGCACGTCTACAGACGGACAGTGTCCGCTTACCTTGGCGCCGGGGCGGCATTGTACGATGTAATTTTGTCCGGACCGGACGACTTCCATCTGCTTGGCGCCGGGGGCGATCAGCGCGAGGCCGGGATGAATGATATCGCCGTTCTTGGCTTCCCGTACTTCCATGGCGCAGATACGGTTCAGACGTTCGGCGTACATCGCGGTAAAGCCTTCAGGCATATGCTGTGTGATCACCATGCCCGGGATATTGGCGGGAAGTCTCTTAAGAACTTCCAGGGTGGCTTCTGTTCCTCCTGTGGACGCGCCCAGTCCTATGATCGTAGAATCAAGAACCGTGCGTGACAGAGGCGGAAACGGCATCGGCTTGGCGGCGTGGGTACGCTGTGAAGGCGCCGCGCCGGAAGCATGAGAAGAACCATGAAAACCGGAGAACGAAGGCGCTGCCGAGGGAGCGGGCGAGGCGCTGCTTGGCCGGGCGACACGGACCTTAGCTTTCGAGGCCGCCTGTACTTTGAGGACCAGAGAGGAGTAGAAAGCTTCTTTTGAATTTGCAATACTCATATCTGGTTTACGGACGAAATCAACGGCTCCGGCTGAAAGTGCGTCGAATACGCTTAAGTTTAAGGAAGATACCAACACCACGGGTATCGGGTTCGTAGGGAGAAGCTTTTTAAGAAATTCAATTCCGCTCATTCCCGGCATCTCGACATCCAAAGTAAGAACGTCAGGTTTCAGTTGAGGGATCTTCTGCTGGGCGTCGTATGCATTGATGGCATAGCCGACGACTTCGATATTGGGCCTGGCAGACAGATGCTGTATAATCATCTGTCGAAAAAGGGAAGAGTCGTCGACGACTAATACTTTGATTTTCATAGTTGAGATTCCTTTCTTTGACTTAATATACCTGAAAAATACCCGAAAAGCCGCTTCTGAGTCCTCAGGATCTTCAAAAGCAGCTTACATAAGCAATACTACGTTTTTCGGTATGTCGCGGGTTTCAGATACTCGTAAGGAGTCGTTGCTTTGTTCAAACTCTCAGAGTGTCCGATCAAAAGATACCCGCCTGGATTAGTTGCATTATAAAAACGTTGTACCAGGGCCTCTTTGGTAGGCTGGTCAAAATAAATCATAACGTTTCTGCAAAAGATAACGTCGAATTTCAAACGGAACCGGATGGGATCCATCAGGTTGAAAGTTCTGAAAATTACGTTGGATTTAATCTCCGGGGCTACCGTAAATGTATCGGGTTCACCAGCCGGACGGAAATACTTGGAGCGCCAGGCCGGTGAAAGCTCTTTCAGAGAGTCTTTATCATATACGGCATTCTTCGCGGCAACCAGGGCGTTCTGCGAGATGTCGGTTGCAAGAACCCTCGTATCCCAGGCTGAAGCCTTGGCGCCGAAGAACTCCTTCAGGATCATGGAGATCGTATAAGGTTCTTCTCCGGAAGAGCATGCCGCGCTCCATATGCTTAGAACCTTATCCTTTTTTGTCTCTACAAGATATGGAAGGATCGTGTCCTTAAAAAATTCAAAATGCGAGCTTTCCCGCATAAAGAAAGTATAGTTCGTAGTAAGTTTATTGAGCATCAATTCCAGGTCTTCCGGCTTTTTATTTTTAATCAGATTGTCGATATACTCCTCAAACGATGAGAATCCCATGGATATAATCGAATTAGAGAGACGTCCTACAATCAATTGACGCTTTTTTGACAGATCAATTCCATAATTTTGATGCACAAAAGTAACTAAACGTTGAAAGTCACGATCAGTAATTGTTAACATTATTATCGAACTCCTTTGTGTATTTAGTATGACTGAACAAGCTGCTCACAGTCGAGGAAGAGGATTACGGAGCGGTCTGAAGAAGAAACCATTCCGTTAATCAATTCCTGCTGATTTTCCACAGGAACAGGAGAGACCTTACTTTGGTCAATATCCATAACCTGCTGGACTGCGTCTACGATAATACCAATGCTGGTGGAGTTGATATTCAATACGATGATACAGGTTGAACTCGTATATTCAATCGAAGGTTTACCCATACGCAGGCGGATGTCAATGATCGGGATAATCTGACCTCTCAGGTTAATGATGCCTTTTACATAATTCGGAACGAGCGGAACCATAGTAATAATATGATTCGTTATAATTTCGATTACATAGTTCGTGCTGACGCCGATGGTGAGCCCGTCAGAACTGAATGTTAAAAAGCGTTCTGTAGAAACCGACATTCCATCCTCTATCATTTCATTTGCTGTATTTACTGCTGTATCTGCTGACATAATTATTCCTCCAGTTTTCTGTACTCTTTAATATAGGCCCTGAGTCGCGGCATATAGATTGCTGATATCCAGGATAAGGCTGATATTGCCGTCTCCAAGGATCGTGCAGCCGCCGATTCCGGAATCCTTAATATTGAAATTACTCAAGAATGGTGATAGTGGTTTCACAACTACCTGTTGTTCTCCGAGAAGCTCGTCTACAAACAGACAGTATGACTTATCGGCGGTTTCCACCCAGATCAGGATACCGTCTTCTATATTGGTGACTTCTGTCTCAATATTATATAGATCATGTATCCTTATAATAGGATAGAAAGCGTCCTGACACTTAATAATCTCGTTGCCGCTGGCATCCAGAATTACATCCTCTTTCTGTGTTTTAAAGGATTGGCGGATGTTAGCGATCGGTATCGTAAACATGGATTTGCCGACAGAAACCTCCATACCGTCTGTAATCGCCATGGTAAGCGGAATCTTAAGCGTGGTACAGCTGCCCTTGCCAAGTTCGCTTGTAATGGAGATGGTTCCGCCTACTGCTTCTACGTTCTTCTTAACAACGTCCATACCTACGCCGCGGCCGGAAAATTCCGTGACTTCCTCATTCGTGGAGAAACCGGGCAGTAAGAGGAGGGACAGGATCTCTTTCTTGGAATAATCACTTGCAGGTTTGGTGAGGATACCGTTACGCTCTGCCTTGGCGAGGATCTTATCAGGATCCATGCCCTGTCCGTCGTCGGAAATGGAGATAATAACCTCGCTTCCGGTATGCGCCGCAGAGAGAACGATTTCTGCCTGTGGTTTCTTGCCTGCGGCGATACGATCTTCAACATTTGTCTCAACGCCGTGGTCCATTGAGTTACGCACGATATGCATGATCGGGTCTCCGATGCTGTCTACAACCGTCTTGTCTACTTCTGTATTTTCGCCGATCAATGTGAGACGTACGTCTTTGTTAAGCTTCTTCTTCATGTCGCGGACGATACGGTTCATCTTCTGGAAAGTACCGGCCAGAGGAACCATTCGAAGGGACATGGCAATATCTTGAAGATCACCTGTCAATTTTCTCAACTGACGGGCAGATTTCAGGAAGTTATCAAGCTTCAGATTCTGCAGGTCAGGAGAAGAGGTAACCATGGATTCGGTAATAACGATCTCGCCGACGATTGCTACCAGACTGTCGAGTTTGGACAGATTGACGCTGATCAGGCTCTGCTTAACAGGAGCGCCGGTATGTGCAGGCGTACCCGGAGCCGCCGGTTTGGCCGGTTCTGCGGCTGAAGAAGTATCGACTGCCGGAACCGCGGCTGCCGGTTTTGAAGCAGAAACAGCTTTTGCAGCCGGTTCTGGTTTTTTCGAAGCTTTGGTGGCAACGTTCTCTATTACCTCGTAAGTCTCGATACTGTTCTGTATCTTGAGGATCGGAATGGCTTTTTCAACGTCTTCGTGGGAAGAAAGAGCAATGAAGAAACCGTTCTCGACGATAGATTCACACGTATCCGCAGCTGATTCTACATCTTCCGGATAGTGTTCAAAGTTGAGTTCAATCTCGTTCAGCGCAGTAATAACCATGAACGCGCGCAGATTCTCCATTCCGGATCCGACTTCAAAACGAATCCGAATGAAATAAGGTAAATCGCTCTTAGGACATCCCGCAAGTTCCTGGTTGATGGCGGCAATAGCGTCTGCATCGGCAGCCGGCGCGGCGTCAGCAGCGGCGCTTTCCTTACCGGATGAAGTATCGGAGGAACTGTTGCCGGAAGAACTGATTTTTTCCAAAAAGCTATTAATATTTGCAATGATCTGGTCGATATTACTGCTAAGGGGTTCATCGTTTTCGATTTTTTCAACCTCTACACGAAGAGCGTCCGTAGATTGGAACATCAGATTAAACAGATCGCTCTTATGGGATTCATCCAGAGAATCCATTCCGTTTTCACGGATATAGAAGAATAAGTCTTCTATATGATGGGCAATCTCCATCAATGTGGAGAATTCCATCATGGCAGATGAACCTTTAATAGTATGCATGATACGAAAGATTTCATTGACGTCGTTCGTTGTGAAAGCCTCGTTCTTCTCCGCTTCAATTAGAAGTTCATCCAGCTGTTCCATAAGAGTATTAGTCTCATAAAGATACATTTCAAGCATGTTATCCATAATATTAGTACCGCCTTATCTATTAATGTTGATATGTTTAAAAAATATTATTTCTAGATATATCGTCATAATGGTGCAAAAGGATAAGAGTAAATTATAGAGTAGGTGAAAAAATGTCAAATATTTTAAAAGTAACAACTCCCACCGTCGGATATGACAACACAGTGAATAATAAACCGACGCCTTCCCAGCAGGCAGAGGATTTAAGTATTAAGAATCCGGTAGAAGCGAATAAGGTGGGCCGGGCGGACGGCCGGGCGGAGTCTAACAGCAACGACGGCGGCAGAGGCATCTCATATGATTCTAATTTCGGCACTTTCATACAGTCTCTAAGAGATCTTCCGAAACTCAGCGAGATCATGAGCAAGATGATCTTCAGCGGAATGGGGAATCTGGTAGAATCCGGGATCAGCAAAGGAACCGCGGAAGAGATCCAGGCATTCTTTCAGATGCTTGAAATGTCGCCGGAAAAGATGACGGAATTCCTGAAAGCACAGATGGCGGGAGCGAACCGTCTGCAGGGGCCGCTGTTCGACGTGCTGCGTCAGATCATGGATGAAGCGACGACCGTAGAACTTAAGGCCGGAGTGTTGGATCTTTTGAAGAAATATAACGACATGTCGTCAGGAAAACATATTCTTGAGAACATCAAAGGAGAATTGGAAGAGATTGAAGCCCGGATGTTCCGCGGCGACAGAGAGGGGCTTGAGAAGCTTGCCATGCGGCTGAAACCTCATAGTATGGACGCCAATGCCGTGAATACAAGGCTGTTGAAAGAACAGATTATTCCTTATATGGGCAAATATGTGGCGGATAACAGAGAGATGGGAAAACTCCGGGATTTGGTTACGCTGGTGGCGTTCAATACGGCGCGTTACGAGAGCGGAAGCCTTGAAAAAGTAACGCAGGCATTTCAGAGACTGATGGATTTTCCTGGTTTTAATAAACATTTCAAGGGGATGACAGAGGCTGATTTCCGGAAGATGCTGGTGAATGTTGATTATGACAGGGCGGCGGGGAAGAGTGAACTTGCCGATAAGCTGCTTAACATCATGCAGGCGGGCGTGAAAGGAGAGGCCGGTATTGAGAATCGTGAAGCGTTCGTGAATATCATGAGGAGTATGCTGGTGAATGAGAGCGTCTATATGCCGCTTATGCATGTTATGCTGCCGGTGATCCTGGACGGCGTTCCGATGTTTTCCGAGATGTGGGTGGATCCGGATGAAGAATCAGGGAATCCGGGTTCTAAAGAGCGCGGTGTAAAGCTTTTGATCAAATTTGACATGAAAGATGTTGGATTTTTTGACATGATGTTGTATTATGAGAAGGGAAAGATAGATATGCTGATTCATTATCCGGAAGAACTTTCGGGTCATGAGAGCGATATCCGTGAGAATATACGCAAGATCATGAGCAAGAATAAGCTGGAGCTGGAGTATCTTGGTGTAGAGCGGAATAAGGCGCCGATACAGGTGTCTGCTGCATTCCCGAAGATATTCGAAAGGAGAAATTCGATTAATGTCACAATATGATGATGTGATGAATAAAAAAGCAGTCGCGCTGCGGTATGATGAGAATAAGGATGTGGCGCCGGTGATCGTAGCGTCGGGACTTGGATATATGGCTGAGAGGATCGTGGAGATGGCCAATGAGAACGGGGTGCCGGTGTATGAAGATAATTCACTGGCGACGGTGCTGACGCAGTTGGATCTGGGAACGGCGGTTCCGGAGGAGTTGTATCAGGCGATCGTAGATATCTACGCTTATTTTCTGAGATATAACCCGCAGAAAATACAGGAAGCGGAAGAAGAGGCGAGGGAGGCCGAGCGGCGGGCGCGCGAAGAAGCCGCGGCCAAGGAGGATGAAGGCGAGGCGGCCGGCGGAGAGTCTGCGGAGGAAGGCGCTTCGGGCGAGGCTGAAGCAGTATCTGCGGCAGCCGGAGCAAAAGCAGCGTCGAGACCGGCGGGGCAGAAGAAAGCAGCCGCGGCAAGGTCAAAAGGACAGACGAGGCAGCCGAAGGCAAAAGCAGCGGTGAAACCGGTGGGACAGACCGGAAGGAAGCAGAGATAAGACTTGCTGAATATGGTAAAGCCGTTACTATTTGTGCCGCCGTTTGGCGGGAATGGAGATTGATATGACAAAAGCGCAGAAGAAGCAGGCCGAGGATTTTATTCATTTGCTTGGCCGGGCACACGACGGGATAAAGAAGACGATAGAGACCAAAAACATTGAGGCGGCGCTGGACGTATTGTCGCAGTGCCAGGAGTGCGCTATCAAATTAGGGGAGATCATTGAGGAGATAGAAGGAGAAGACTTCGTCACAATTTCGATCATTGAGGACTATTGCGAACTGGTATATCAGTTCTATGAGAAACTTAGCCAGGGTCAGCCGGTTAATGGGAACCAGGCGTATAAGGCGCTTCGTAAATCTCTGATCAGGATGGAGAACAGTATTAAAAATGATATTAAGGAGCGCCGGGAAGTGGTGTTCCTTCCATATAAAGCATCCATGTGGGATTCCCTGGAAAGCGTATGGAGGGCGGCGGATGAAGATCCGGACTGCGACGCGTACGTCATCCCGATTCCATACTTTGACAGGGACTCGGAAGGAAACTTTAAGGAAATGCATTATGAAGGGGGTCAGTATCCGGCTTATGTGCCTGTCACTCATTATGATGATTATGACATTGCCGTGCATGAGCCGGATATGATATTTATCCATAACCCTTATGATGATTATAATTATGTGACGAGTGTGGCGCCGAAGTTCTACTCCAGGAATCTGAAGCAATATACGGAGAAGCTGGTCTACATCCCGTATTTTGTACTGGGAGAGATCGATCCGGAGAATAAAGAGGCGCTGAAGGGAATCGAGCATTTCTGCGTAGCGCCGGGCGTACTTAATGCAGACGTGGTTATCGTGCAGTCGGAGAATATGCGCAAAGCCTACATAGAGATATTGACAGAAGCGATAGGTGAAAGTACCAGGTCCCAATGGGAGAAGAAGATTTTGGGCCTTGGATCGCCGAAGATGGACAAGGTGCTGGAGACGCGGGAGGAGGACTGTAATATTCCGGAGGATTGGATGCGGATTCTTACAAAGGAGGATGGAAGCAGGAAGAAAGTGATCCTCTATAATACCAGCGTTACCGCGCTGCTTCAGCATGAGGAAAAGATGCTTATAAAGATGAGGTCTGTGTTCGAGACGTTTAAGGACAGTGCAGATGATGTGGCGCTTCTGTGGCGGCCTCATCCGCTGATCAAGGCGACGATAGAATCCATGCGTCCGCTGCTGTGGATGGATTACGAGAAGCTGGTGGAGGAGTATAAGGCAGAAGGCTGGGGGATCTATGACGATTCTGCAGAACTGGACCGCGCTATCGCGCTGAGCGACGCTTATTATGGGGATCACAGCAGTCTCGTGCAGCTGTGTCAGCAGGCGGGGAGACCGGTGATGATACAGGATGTGGAGATTGTGTAGAATAGCAAAGTCAGAACAAAGATCCACTCAGAGATTAATAGGATATATTATTATAATATATAATTGCGAAGTATTCTTATTTATATTATTTGGCAATATTTATGTCGTATCTTGTCGGAAAACGTGATATAATTAAAACGGTTACTCAAAGGTAAGGAAACGAAGCGAATATTAATTCGCGTAGTTTTTCTTACCTTTTTTTGTTATAATCGTCGGCTGCCGCGCTATCCGGTTAGGAATCGGGGGCGTGAAATATTGGTAAGCGTCTGCCGATGTAAATAATCCACGAGGAGGAACAAGATATGCAGAAGCTGGAGATTATTAGAGGAGAGGAATTCAAGATAGCTGTGAAAGATAAGATAGATGTGAATGATATCTTTATAGAGGAATATAGACGGGCGGCTATAATGTTGGACGAGATTACAGGCTCTTCGCTGAGGATGGCTGACCAACAGAAAAGCGGTAGGAAATGGACTTGGAAACAGCAGGATTTTGAAAATAATATCATTGCGTTTTGTGGAAATCGGGGCGAAGGAAAGAGCAGCGCCATGATGACGTTTGTTAACGCGCTGTATGGGACCGAATATAAAAGGGATGGTATTTTCTCGAAATGTCAGAATCTGGATAAAGTACATTTTGCGGAACCGATCCTGATAGACCCGTCTATGTTCGACGATGTGCACAATGTGTTGGATATTGTGCTTGCGAAAATCTTCCGGAAATTTTCGGAACGTTATGAGAGGGATAATCAATATGCAGATGAAGTTACAAGGGATCGGCTGGTGAATCAATTCCAGAAGGTATATCGACATGTGTCCCTGATCAATAATCAGAAGCAGATGATGGATGATGAATTTGATTATGAAGGAAATATCAGTAAATTATCAAAGTTAGGGGCAAGTACGAATCTAAAGGAGGAGTTGTCTGATTTGATAGGGACGTATCTGGCTTCTATTAACGAACAGAAAGGCGATGTGCAGATGATCATTGCAATCGACGATCTGGACTTGTGCAGCTCAAACGCTTATAAGATGGCGGAGCAGATTCGAAAATACCTGATTATTCCGAATGTAACGATTGTAATCAGTGTGAAGATCGATCAGTTGGAGCTGTGCGTCAGGGAACAGAGCCTGCGGGATTTTGAGAAGATATATCAGAATAGAGACGATAAGGTGTACGATCAGTTAAATAAAGAAGTGCAGACGATGGCGGAACGTTATGTGGCGAAGCTGATTCCCCGGCAGCGTCGTATCTATCTTCCGAAGATACAGAATCTGGATGAAGTACATATTATCTACAGGGAGCAGGATGAAGGAAATATTATATGGGACTCCAGAGAATTAGGGGATTTCAAGGAGATGAAGGATTCTGAAGACTTAGGAGAGGCTTCCGGCAAAAAAGGCGCTGTTATACAGACGATGCTGGAGCTGCTGTATAACAGGACGGGGATGTGGTTCAGACCGGAAAAGAACGGGCACAGTTATCTGTTTCCTGATAATCTGCGGGATATGATCAGCTGGATCACAATGATTGCAGGTATGAAGCAGGCAGAGGGGAAGGATGCGGAGGAAAGAGACGCCATTTATCTTAAGAATATCCTGATAATCCAGAAATATTTTGAAAGGGAGTGGAATGGGGATAATCTGGCGTTATATGGCGGATGGAATCTTCAGGACATCGGGGATATGGATACCTATCATCTGCACGTGGCGGTTCGGAGAATACTGGAGGGAATATACGAAGAGAGTTATCCTGTATATACCCCCCAGGCGAACGCATATGCGGCAGACCGTTCGGACGGCTTCTTTCATGTAATGGTGCTCTTTGAGATGTGCGAGAGGGATATTGTTGATCTTAGAAAAGAAGGGTATATTTATAGACTGCGTTCATTATATACGATGAGGATGAATTATTTTTTGCGGAGTCATAAGGATGAGGAGTTGATGGATTTTATAGGCGGATATATCTGGGGGCCGGCGTTTGGAGGAGTACTTCCGGCGCACCAGGGAACTGGTATAGATCGGTCCAGGTTTGTATTGGAAACCGTAGAGGGATTTAATAAGGTTCTGGAGAGGATGGGTGTGTTTTCCAAACCATTAGAGGTTCCTGAGAGAGGGAAAAAAAGCCACGCATCCTATATATCGGATGATGAAGATCGGTTGGGATATATTGAAACATGGATCGTGCTGGCGCTGCTTTCTAACGTATGGTATGGGGGTAACGGACCGGTGGTGTACGCGTCAAACAAGGGAATTATATCTGATAATAATCAGATAGACAATTATGTGCAGATCAGCCTGGAAAATTATCTTGTCGGTCTGTGTAAGCTGGAGGCGCTCTACGATAAGGTGAATATGGCGCGTCTGGGAATAAAGAAGGAGGAATATGACAGGATAATTGAAATGATTGAAAGAGATAATCAGGTGATCGTTAATAGTGCAAGGGAAATTGTTTCTAATATAGATCTGGCTCTGGAGATAAAAGCTTACTGCACAAAAAAGCGAGAGTACAAGAAGAATACGGAGGGTACAGTTGATTTAAGCAGAAGACTTGTGGAAACGTTCTTTAAAAATCTGGAAACATGTATGGCGCGATACAAGATGCAATGTAATTCATCGGAATTTCTTACATTATTAGTGGGAAACGTGGAGGTGGATATGGCGCTGTTATACGCGGAGCTCTTCGAATTGAGCGTGCATAATGCTCCTTTGAGAAGACAGTTGGAAGAAGAGAATGAGGTTAGTGATTATGTATCGAGATATCGAAAGAAAATAACGGAGATTCCGGAGGAATGGAATACGCAGAACTATGTAAGTTATCATGTATCCAGCAGCATGAGGAATCTTTCGGCAGAGAATACCAAGGTGAATCTGGATGATCTTGCGTCTTCTGTAAGACAGTATAACGGGACATATAAAAGATGGCCGGAGGGGTTGGATGTAGAAGGATTGTGTAATCTATACAGAGAGGTTATGAGAATATATCGAAAGAATAAGAAGGAGCCAATATCCAGAGAGTTACATGAGGAATATAAGAGACTGGTTAAGGTCCAGAAAGAAATAGAAGCTATGTTCGCTAAATAAGAATAGATAAAAGATGAGCAGGAAGAGGAGTATATGGATATAGAGAAGGGAAATCTGGAGATTATATTTTTAAAAATTCCATATTATAAGATTCTGACGAAAACCCATGTCGGAGGGCTGGGACATAATTATAAGCACGTAGATAAGAATCTGTATATGCAGTATTCACAAAGCGTGTTTTCGTGCTGTTCAGAGGACGAAAGAGAGAATAATTATCTGAAACTGATTCAGGATATGAAGGATAATACTGAGAATTCACCTGGTATTTTCCGGTTTATTATGAAGATAGCAGACAGACTGCTTACATATGACGGAAATGAGATTATCTGTAAGTTCGACGAGCTGCTGCGGTGGAGAGAAATATCCTTTCCGTTAGGCCAGGACTTTTTTACTTGTGCTTTCCTGGCAAAACATGATCTTGAAAGAGGATACCGGACGAAGAATTTTTCGTGGCTTCCCATCATTCGGAGTGATGACGATCGGCTGCATAATATATTGAAGCGGGGGATGGCGGAGAATCATTTTCATCTGAACGGTTCTACGAAGATATTTGAATTGAATTGGATCTGTCTGATGAATCTGATTGATGGCAGAATGCATGATTTTAAAAAGATTACAGAGGCTCTTCAGTCGCATCATACGGACAGGGTGAAAAGGGATGGCGGCCGGGAGAGCTTCTATGCAGAATGCCAGAGAGCGGCGCTTTACAGAGTATATCTTTTCGGCGTGTTAAAAAGAAGACGCAGTCTGATCGAACAGGCGGAAGATCTTTTGAAAAAAGTTGAAAAAGGAAAGACGATGGAGGAAGTGGTCGCGGAGATCCAGGAGCTCATCGTATTGGCAAAATACATCTACGGCGCGCGGGTGGACGGAAGTTCAATCTTAGATTATGCATATGAGAAGGACATGACAGACAGCAATGACCGGGAGTGCTGTCTTTTGACGGGAGAAAGGAGATTTTTGTACGAATGTTATAAGGCGTCTGTATGCAGGACGTTTACAGATTATCAGAAGAATCTCTTTTATGTATATCTTGCAATCCGTACGCATTTTCGCGGAGAACTGATTCAGATCAATAAGCAGGTAGGATTTGCGAATTTCAGTAATTACCAGAAGCGTAAGGAAATTTTTATCGAAGGGCAGAAGGAATATGAAGATGAGTTGATTAGATTGGCGCTAAATGAGACGATGAGAAAGCAGAATATTGTTTCTCTGGAAGCGCGTATCTGTCCGAAGCAAAGCGCCGCGAAGCTGTACAAGGCGATCGCAAGAAGCCAGAATATTGTGGCGGATACAGGAAAAAGTTTTAGGGAAGATAAGATGATTTATGTATTGCATTTCCCAAAGAGCAGAGATAAAGAATTCTGTCTGGGAACGGCCAGGAATCAAAACGTGCGTCAGGCTTCCATGAAGCAGGCAAAGAGTATTGCCGCGCTGCTGGAGAGAGGAACGAGAATAGGAGGGAAGATACGAGGAATAGACGCATGCTCCAGCGAGATATATTGCAGGCCGGAAGTGTTCGGACAGGTTTTTCGATATTTGCTGGATCTAGAATTTCCGCTTGCAGGGAAAGGAGAACAGAGAAAGTCGAGGCTTCATGCAACCTATCATGCGGGTGAGGATTTCTTTGATATCGTAGACGGAATCAGGGCGATAGACGAGACGATTTTGTTCTGCGGCTTAAGAAGGGGAAGCAGGATCGGACATGGGCTTGCAATGGGGATAGACCCCTATGAATATTATAAATATAAAGGATATAAGATTGTCCTTCCCAAGCAAGTATTAATGGATGATATTGCATGGATGCTGAGCAAAGCAGATGAAATGGGATGTACGATGGAAAGCCGGCTTAAAACTGAGTTAAAGGAGCGGTACTATAATCTGTATGAGGAGATTTTCAGAAGAAATGTCTCCAATAAGCAGAAGGCGTCGGTAATGGATTATTATCAGAGCTGGAAGCTTCGGGGGGATAATCCTTATACATATTGTCTGGAGGAAGGGGAATTTCTGCAGAGAATGAAGAGGAGGAGTATCCGGAGAGCCGACAGGTATGAGTTCAACGACAGAGTTCCTGATAATCTGAGAAAGGTGGAATGTTACAGGAATCTGTATCACGCATATCATTTTAATAAACAGGTCAGGGAATGCGGAGATGAGAGAACAGAGTTCAAGATGGATCAGAGATATGCAGATATCGTATTCCAACTTCAGGAGAAGATGATTCAAAAGCTGGTAAAGATAGGAATTGGGGTAGAGACGAATCCTTCGTCGAATTATCTCATCGGAACCATACAAAGATACGAAGAGCATCCGATTCTGCGGTTTAACGCCAGAAAGCTGAAGGAGACAGAGAAAAATATGTCGTTGAATGTGTCGGTGAATACAGATGATCAAGGAGTGTTCGATACTTTGCTGGAGAATGAGTATGCGCTTATGACACTGGCGCTGAAGAAGGCGAAGGATGAAAAGGGGCGGACGATATATGATATTGAAGATATCTACGAGTGGATAGATTATGTAAGGAAGATGGGGGTTGAGCAGGTGTTTAATTAGATGAGTAATCCGGCGAACCGCCGGTGATAAACTAAAGAATTTTGTGAAAATGTCGATATACAAGTGAGAAGGGGAAATTATGAAGGTATGGGCACATAGAGGATGCAGTCAGATGTATCCGGAGAATACGATATCTGCTTTCGAGAAAGCGATGGAGATAGAAGGACTCGAAGGGATCGAATTAGATATCCAGCTTACGAAAGACGGACAGTTAGTTGTCTGTCACGATGAACGTGTGGATCGGACGACGAACGGGATCGGAGAAGTACGGCAGTTTGTATTGACAGAGATTAGGAAACTTCGGATCGAAGCCGGTAATGGTAAATATGAACAGGTTCCGGTAATGGAAGAAGTTTTAGAATTGTTTAGGGACGGCGGGAAGGAGCAAAAAGGCAATTTAAAGCTGAATATAGAGCTCAAGAATAGTGTTTATCCATACGAGGGGATGGAGGAGAAGATCATTGATCTGGTATATAAGTATGGACTGCAGAATCGTGTAATCTATTCTTCATTCAGCGCGTTATCACTGGAAAAAATCAGAAAGCTTGACGTGAAGGCGGGAATAGGGATACTTGATACGAAGATATCGGATTGTCTGTATAAATTGAAGGGCGGCTGCGGAGCGGATGCTTTGCATCCTTGTTGGCGTGGATTGGACCTTCCCAAAGAACGTATATCGGGATATGCGGTCCGCGCCTGGTTTACAGGACATCTGTATCCCGAGAAGCCTACGGGAAAGCGGCTGGATCTGGCCGCTTTGGAACGTCTGGGAATTACGGATGTTTTTTTGAATGAACCGGAGAAATATGTATAGAAAAAATATATATTTGAAATTTCAGCTACATAGTTTATTAAAGTAGAATTGAAATATAATAAAGTTTATATATTATATTACTTAATATCGGGGTATAAAGCAGCGATTTGGTATGGACAGTTATTTGTTCTGCAGATAATCATATTTACTGAAGGATAAGAGGGGTTATGAGAAACGAAGCAGAATCATGGAAAAAACTCTATATCGGAGCGATAGGGGGATTATTGATTCTATTGCCGACATGCTTTTTTTTCATAGTATGGCGGGAAGAGTTTAATCTATTGCAGAATGTTGTCTTTAAAAACAAAGGTAATTGGCTGATTGTTTTCTGTTTTGTTTTCATCCTGGGTATCATGCTCCATACGTTTAAAGGGGTCAAGATAGGATACTATAAGATCGTCAGCCTGATTATCTCCCAGTTGTTGGCAGTGGCCTGTACACATCTTATCGTGTCGGTTCAGATGATATTGATGATTGGTAAGCTGGCTCTCATCAGCAGGATTATCAAAGTGATGTTTCAATTGGCGGTTTTGAACTGGTTAAGTATGGCGTGTATTACAGTGATATTTTCCCGCGTATATAATAAGTTGTTCCCTCCGTACGAGATGCTGCTGATTCATGGAAATTATGAGAATCTTTTAAAAGAAAAGATTTTAACTCGGTCGGATAGGTACACGATAAAGAAAGACGTGCATTTTAAAGAATTATCAAGGGAAAATATGGAAGATATACTGGATTACGACGGAGTAATCTTGAATGATATTCCGAGTAAAAAAAAGAACGAACTGCTGAAGTTTTGTTTTGATCATCGGGTTATGGTGTACTTTACCCCGAAAATACCGGATATATTTGTGAAGGAAGCAGAAGAGGTGGACGTCTTTGATACGCCGTTATTTTTATGTAAGAATATTGGGTTGTCCATTACGCAAAAGGCAGTGAAAAGATGTATGGATATTATGATTTCCATAGTGGTTTTGGCGCTTACATTTCCATTGATTGGATTCGCCGCATTGGCAATTAAGATAGAAGACGGCGGTTCTGTAATTTACAGTCAGGAACGGTGCAGCAAGGAGGGGAAGACTTTTCGGTTGTACAAGCTTCGAAGTATGAAAGAGGACGCAGAGTCTGAAGGCGGAGTTCAGCTTGCGAAGAAAGGGGATTCCAGAATTACCAGGACGGGAAACTTTATCAGAAAAACAAGGATAGACGAGTTGCCGCAGCTTGTGAATGTACTTAGAGGCGATATGAGTTTTGTCGGTCCCAGACCGGAACGTCCGGAATTTGTTGAGAAGAATTGTAAGGAGATTCCGGAGTTTGCGTATCGTATGAAGGTAAAAGCGGGATTAACCGGATATGCTCAGGTCTATGGAAAGTACAACACAAGCTTTTTGGATAAATTGAAATTAGATTTGCTATATATAGAGAAATATTCTGTATTAATGGATGTTCAGATTATATTAATGACGTTGAAGATCATTTTGATGAAGGATAGCGCAGAGGGGATAAGTGAGTGATATTTGAGCAAAGTAATGTTGATAGCTAACGATACAACCTATGTCTATAACCTGAGATACGAGGTTATTGAAAGGCTGATTCGAGAAGGTTATGAAGTGGCCGTTGTCTGCGAGAAGCAGTTATATGTGGACGAGATCAAAGAATCCGGCGCTGTGTTTCTGCCGGCGACGATAAAAAGACACAGCAAGAATCCGTTTACCGACTTGTTGATGATTCATATGTTTTATAAAGTGATCAGGAAATACAGACCGGAGACTGTACTGACATATAATATTAAGCCTAACGTCTATGGGGGATTGGTGTGCGAAGGATTACATATTCCGTATATTACTAATATTACGGGACTTGGCACTGCGGTTGAGTATCCGGGATTTATTCAGAAGATAACCGTACTGCTTTATAAAATTGCATTAGGGAAAGCGGCCTGTGTTTTTTTTCAGAATCGTGAGAATAAGGAGTTTTTTGTAAAAAAGAATATCCGTTGTAAAAGAGGCAGGCTGATTCCCGGCTCGGGTGTGAATCTGGAAAAGTATTGTGTGTTAGATTATCCGGATACAAAAGAAGTTCATCTTATATTTGTCGCAAGAATTTTGAAAGAAAAAGGGATAGATCAATACCTGGAAGCTGCGAAGGAGATTCGGAAAAAGAACGAAAGTGTTTATTTCCACGTGATCGGCGGCTGCGACGACGAGCATTATATTAACATATTGCAGAAAGAGAATGAGAGCGGCAATATCATTTATCATGGTCTGCAGAAGAATATGTTGGAATATCAGAAGATGAGCAGCTGTATCGTTTTGCCTTCTTATTATCCGGAAGGAATGAATAATGTATTGTTGGAATCCGCGGCGTCCGGAAGACCGATCATTACGACTTCGAGAAGCGGCTGCGGAGAGATAGTTGAAGACGGAGTAACGGGATTCATTGTTAAGGAGAGGGATACGCGGGATCTGGTCTGTAAGATAGAGAAATTTCTTGCTATGTCATATGAAGAGCGGAAGAATATGGGGCTTGCCGGGAGGCGTAAGGTTGAAAGGGAATTTGACAGAGAGATTGTCGTGCAGGCTTATGTGGATGAGATAAAGAGGCTGGAAAGGTGATTATGGACGAACCGGTCAGAGTAGTACATGTATTAGGGGCGCTGCATCGCGGAGGCGCGGAAACATTCGTTATGAATGTATATCGGCACATTGACAGAACTAAAATTCAATTTGATTTTATAATACATACGAATAAAAACTGTTCGTACAGAAATGAAATTGAGAAGATGGGCGGCAGAATCTATACAGTACGTCAGTTTAGTTTTAAGAACATGGTTTTATATATTAAAACCTGGAAGGAGTTATTAGCAGAACATCCGGAATGGCGTGTTGTCCATGGGCATGTAAGAAGTACAGCATGTATCTATATGCATATTGCCAAAAGAGCAGGAAGAACAGTTATAGCCCATAGCCACAGTATATCTAATGGCAGAGGAATGAAGGGAATTATAAGGGACGTTATGCAGTATCCGACGCGCTATATTGCAGATTACTTTTTTGCATGTTCTGAGGCGGCGGGAGAATGGATGTTTGGTAAAGATATAAAAAGGCATCGTCGGCATTATAAAGTTATAAAAAATGCTATTGATGTAGCCGGTTTTAAGTATGACAAAAATTATGATGATGAAATAAGGAAAGAACTCAATCTTTTAAATAAAAAGATTATAGGCACGGTTGGAAGATTATGCGACGCTAAGAATCCTTTTTTTATATTAGATGTTTTTGAAGCGGCGCATGAACGTAATCAAGACACTGTATTATTATGGGGCGGCGATGGCGAGCTTAGGGAACAGATTGAGAAGACTGTAAAGGAAAAGAATCTGCAAAGGGACGTCATACTGCTTGGCAGTGTTGCAGACGTTTATAAGTTATATAGTGCGTTTGACGTGTTTTTATTTCCGTCAAAATGGGAAGGACTTGGAATCTCTTTAATAGAAGCGCAGGCGGCTGGATTGCCATGCATTGTTTCCGAATGTATTCCGGAGGAAGCCATGATTTGTGATTCTGTAAAGCAACTAAGTTTGGAGCAGGACCGTCGTGTATGGGCAGATGAAGTTTTAAAAGGATTATGGTTATCATCAGACAGGGATAGGGGTTATAAAGATATAATCAATGCGGGGTATGATATCAATAGTATTGCAGTATATTTGCAGAGGTTGTATTTAAACATAATATAATCACTATGGTTTTAGTGAGAATGTTGTAGGAGATAGGTTTTTACTGTATTGGCAAAAGAATGAACCAGGAGACTTAGATGAAGATAATATTGGCGAGCGACGAAAATTATTTTATGTATATATATATATCTGTACTCACATTATTTGAGAGTAATAGAAGTCAGGAATATTCTGTTACATATATTTATCAGGATGTAAAAAGAGACAAGATTAGATATTTGATAGAACTTGGAGAGAAATATGGGCGTGTAGTTGATGTTGTGGAATTTGTAATGCCAAAAGAGTATGAGGCCCTTCCGTCATTTGCTTCTAGTAAGACAACATATGCGAAGTTTTTGTTTGCGTCGATGTTTCCAGATGATGATGAGGTGTTGTATTTGGATCCGGATACACTTGTAATGGCGCCTTTAGATTTTTTGATGTCTATAGATATGGGTGAGAACTTGATTGCGGGAGTGACGGAATGTCTTCCATATTATCATAAAGAAGCTTCTAAAATGCAAGAAGGCGATCAGTATATTAATGGAGGAATGGTTCTGTGTAATTTGAAAAAATGGAGAGCGGAATCTTTTGAAAAAAAGGCGTTGGAGAGGCTTAAGGATACAAGCCGGAATCTAAATTATGATCAGGGAATTTTAAATGAACTTTGCAGCGGAAGGATAAAGATTCTCCCGCCTAAATATAATGTTCTGGCGGAAGTATTTGAGTTCAGGTCATCACAAAAGATAAAGAGAAGGTATGGCTTTAAAGAGTATTATTCACAGCAGGATATTGACGAAGCGCTTGCTGACCCCGTCATTATACACTTTACTGGTTTTTTATATGGGAAACCCATGTCTCGGAAATGCACGCATCCATATGCAAGTTTTTTCTGGAAAAAAATTGAAGAATGTCCGTGGGATGTGAAGTTTACGGATAAAGATATTGATATGAAGCGACGTATTAGAAAGTGGACGTTACACCATATGCCGTTTTTGTTTTATTTGTTTTTAGAAGATATTTTAGATATACGAAGAAAATGGAATTTGACGAGAAGATAGTTTTAGTTATTTATCTTTGAGGCAGGTATAAAAGGAGAATTAGATGTATAAAGCGTTATTTATTGAATTGAAGAGGCTTTTAGCATTATGTATATTGAAAAGCAGATGGAAAAAGAAAAATCGGCATAATTACACGGTAGTTAATAATCATTTTGATATTTCATTGGTTGAAGTAGGTAACTGTTCGTACGGTGAATTAAATATAATCTCTTTTGCTTCAGATCATAAACTTTATATTGGCAATTATGTATCAATAGCCCATAATGTTACCTTTATGCTTGATGCTGAACATTATACGAATCATATATCTACCTACCCTTATAAAGTTAAGATATTGAAAACAGCGGATACGGAAGCTTTTGGAAAAGGGAATATAATTGTAGATGATGATGTATGGATTGGATATGGCGCAACTATTATGTCAGGAATACATATCGGACAAGGCGCTGTGATAACGGCGAAGGCAGTAGTGACTAAAGACGTTCCGCCATATGCAGTTGTAGGCGGTATACCGGCAAAAATAATCAAGTATAGGTTTGATGAAAATATGATTAAAGAGTTGATGAAGATTGATTATAAAAAATTAACAAAAGAAATGATAGATATATATAAAGAGAAACTATATGAAGAATTGAAATCAACAGAGCAATTGAAGTGGATGCCTAAAAAAGACTAAAGATGTAGATGGTATTTTGCATTGGAGTAATATGCAATATGAAGAGGAGATAATGAGTGACGAGGCAACATACATTCATGAAATCAGAGAAAGGGAAATAAATTATGATTGGATGAGAGTCTTTGCCGTGTCGATGGTTATTTTAAATCATATTGCAAGCGGCTAAAGAGACTCCTAAAATATTTTATTTAAAATCATTAAAAAAATTAGGCATACCGTTTTTAATTTTTATATTTATGTATTATGCATATGATCTTTATAATAAAAATATAACATGGGAAAATGCATTGAAGGGCTTTATAAAGTGATTTCTGAAATTGTACTTTATTATACCAGTAGAATGGATTTTGATTTTTACAATGTCTCTGCTTTTTTCGATGTTTTTAAATTGGATCTTAAAGATGACCGTATATAAAATGTTATAGAGGTGAAAAATGAGCGAAAATCCAATAGTTTCACTTTGTATACCAACAAACGGCGTGTGCGAATGGGTATTTCCGGTATTAAAAAGCATATATCAGCAGGAGGTTGATATTGGCTTGTATGAGATTATTATTACTGATAACGGAGATAATCAAGAATTTAAGAATCGGATAAAGGCTTATTCTGTAAGACATGCCAATATCGTTTATGCAGAAACGAATGTGATTTCCTTTTCTAATGAAATAGAAGCATTTAAAAGAGCAAGAGGCAGGCTAATTAAATTTGTTAATCATAGAAATTTGTTGATTGAAGGAACGTTGCAAAGGTTTGTTGATATGGCTAGGAATTATGAGGAGGAAAAGCCAATTATATATTTTGCTAACGGAGTTCTTAAGCTTTCAAAAAAACAATATGAATACGGCAGCTTTGATCAGTTTGTCAGGAATCTATCATATTGGTCGTCTTGGTCCGCCGGTATGACTATTTGGAAGGAAGATTTTGATAAGCTTGCAAAAGATACCGTTAATTTTAATAAATTGTTTCCACATACAGATATTTTATTTGCCGAAAGAAATCGAGGGAAATATATAATTGATAATACAGTTGTTTTTGACGAAATTCCTCAGGGGAAAAGACCTAAAGGGACTTATGATTTATTTGGAGCATTTGGAATTGAATATCTCAAAATCCTTCATGATTTGTTAAGAAAAGAGGCTATTAGTAATGAAACTTTTAGATATGTAGCAGATAAAAATCTTGAATTTATTGCAAATTTGTATTGGCGGTATTTTGTTAAAAAAGAATATTGCTCATATGACTTAGATGGACTGAAAAAAATTTTTGGTGTGTTCTATTCAAGGACTGGGTTTACAATTAAGTTGATAAAACATGCGGGAAAAGTATTTGCGAAAAAAATATTAAAAAGACAGGGTATAAGTTTCAATGTTGAAGCAAAATAAATATTTCATATACGATAATCAATCGAAAGTTAATTTAATAGGACATATAAAAAATATTTTGCATTGTATGAGAGCGTATATGTATAAAATCAGACTGAATCTTTCCAATCCCGTCATTTGTGAAAAAAAGTACAGGGTTTCAATTTGTGCAATATTTAAGAATGAAGCGCCATATTTGAAGGAATGGTTAGAGTTCAATCACCTTGTAGGGATAGATCATTTTTATATGTATAATAATAACTCGGAGGATGATTTTAGGTCTGTTCTTGAGCCCTATATAAAGAAGGGGTGGGTTACTTTGGTCGAGTGGCCGTATAATCAAAAGCAGATGGAATCTTATATAAATTGTATTAAGAATTTTTCAATTGAAACAAAGTGGCTTGGATTTATCGATATTGATGAATTCATTGTTCCCAAGGCTACGGATAATATTTATGATTTTCTGCGATTATTTGAAAGAAAGAGAGGCGCAGTCAATATATACTGGCGTTTATACGGGACGTCAGGATTGGTGGATCGGGACTTGAGCGGATTGGTTTCGGAAGATTTCACGGTATGCTGGCCCAAATATTGTGATATTGGAAAATGTTTTTATAATACAGCGTTTGGATTTGATGAACATTTTAAAAAGTCATCGCAATTACATCATTTCTTTTGGGCTAATTGGCGAGGGAGTAATCTTCCGCCGGTTAATATTTTCGATAAGGTTTGTGTTGGGAATAGGAATATTGCAACGAGTGAAAATTTCCCAATTCAAATAAATCACTATTTTACCAAATCATATAAAGAATATGCTATGAAGTGTGCCAAAGGTGATGTTTACTTTGAGAATAATCCGCATGATGAAGCATATTTCTATAGACATGAAATGAGATGTACAAGCGTCGATTATTCGGCATATAAATATTTAAATAAGCTGAAGTTAGTAATGGAGAAAGATTGATGAAGAGATACGATATTGGGATATTAACCTTTTGGAATGTGCCTAATTATGGCACATATGCTCAGGCATATGCTTTACAAAAGGTACTACAGTCGCTGAATAAAACAAAAGAGGTAAAGCAAATCGCGCATCTTGATAAACATCATTATAATTTCTATTATAATATAAAGCAATATTATAGAGAGAATAAAATATGGAAAAAAGCATTTTGGAAAAGTTTTTTGATGAAGGAAACAAAGACGGAGCAAAAAGAAAAAAAATTCTTAAATGCATATGATGAAATTCCGCATACAGATGAAATATTGATGGAAAATTATTCTGATTTTACATTTGATAGAATTTTTATTGGAAGTGATATCGTATGGGACTTTTCGTTAGAACCCTTTAATTGTGACAGGATGCTTTTTGGTGAAAATTTGAATGGAAGAGTCAATTCATACGCCGCAAGTTTTGGAACGGTAAAGAATGGTGATAAATTACCGGATTATGTTATAGAAAATATTAAAAAGATGCAGTATATTTCAGTTAGAGACGACAATTCTGCAAGAATAGTTGAAACAATTACAGGGACAAAACCAGATATTGTATTGGATCCGGTGTGGTTATGGGATTTTAATGGTGATTGCAATATTGAATTACCCAGAGAAGAAAATTATATTCTGGTTTATGGTCAGAATTTTACAGAAGAATTCTTAATGAATTTGCAGAAATATGCTAAAAGAGCCGGATTGTCCATTATTGCGTTAGATTGTAATAACGATAGCTATAATTGGTGTGAAAGATTGGTTAAGCAAGAGGAATTATCGCCCTTACAGTGGATCGGTTATTTTCTTAAGGCATCAGCAGTAGCAACGAGTACGTTTCATGGTCTTACGTTCGGACTGCTTTTTAACAAAAAGATAGCTTTTTGTAAGACGGATTTCATAATGGACAAAGTAGATGTTTTTTTAATGGAATTAGGATTATACGATTTATTTCAGGCGCAAAGTAACGTGAAGGAAATGTTGGATTATGATTGGAATTATAAAAAAATAAATGAAATTATAGAGGTAAAAAGAAGAAAATCTACTAATTTCTTAGAGAAAGCATGCGGTATTTAAATGAAAACAAGTGAAAAAAAGCAGGTGATGCAGGGAGCTTTTTGGAAATTTTTAGAAAGAATCGCGGCACAACTTGTTTCTCTCATAGTATCTATTATACTGGCGAGGATTATATCTCCGTCAGAATATGGTACAGTATCTCTTGTAACTGTTTTTGTAACAATTGCAACTGTTTTTGTGAACAGCGGATTTGGGCAGGCATTAATTCAAAAAAAAGATGCAGATAGTGTTGATTTTTCATCTGTCTTTTATTTTTCATTGATGTTTACCGGAATACTATATATGCTTTTATTTTTTGCGGCGGTTCCGATTGCTTCATTCTATGATATGCCGGTATTAATACCTATACTGAGAGTGTTATCAATAAATGTTCCGATAATGGGAATAAATTCTATTCAGCAGGCGTATGTGTCCAGGCATATGAAATTTAAAAAATTTTTTTATGCAACGTTTATAGGGACGTGTATTTCTGCTGTAGTCGGTATATTTATGGCCTATATTGGATTTGGCGTATGGGCTTTGGTTGCTCAGACACTTACGAACTCAATAATAGATACTATTATTCTTCAAATTACTATTGGCTGGAAAATAACATTAGAGTTTTCGTTTGATAGAATAAGTAAACTATTAAGTTATGGTTGGAAATTGTTAGTACAAAGTTTTGTTCTGCAAATTTATACTAGCCTTAGAAGCCTTATGATAGGGAAGTTTTATACTACTTCGGACTTATCTTTTTATACGAAAGGAAATCAATTTCCGGATTTGATAAGTACCAATATTGATACGGCGATAAATACAGCGTTGTTTCCGGCAATGTCAAAAAATCAGGAATCGCTTGATAGAGTAAAAATAATGGCAAGAAAGACCGTAAGTCTTACCTCTTATATTATGAATCCGATTCTTGTTGGATTTATGGCTATTGCCGAGCCTTTTGTCAGATTTTTGTTGACTGAGAAGTGGTTGCCCTGCGTTCCTTATTTGAGAATATGTTGTATTATCCTTCTGTTTAGAGCGCCTCAATCGGCAATTATTCAAGCTGTAAAAGCAATTGGACGAAGTGATAAGATTTTGAAATATGATATTCCGGTTAGAATATTCGCGCTAATCATTCTTCTGATTTCTTTGAGATATAATATTTTCTATTTTGCTTTATCAGAAATTGTAACGACAGTCTTAGGAACGATTTTGTATATTACCATGTCAAAAAAGACTATTGATTATGGTGTGATGGAAGTCTGTAAAGATTTTATTTCTAATATTTTGATGTCGGTAATCATGGGGGTCTTTGTTTATTTTATCGGGGAATTATTACAATTTCCGACTTTATTGATTGTTTTAGTACAAATCGTTTCCGGAATTTTGATTTATATAATTTTATCAATTTTCATAAAATCACAGAGTTATTATGAAGTGTTGAATATAATGACAGAACTTATAAAATCAAAAATAAAAAGAGGAAGAATTGATGTGTAGAGAACCAATTCTATATCATAACTATGAAGATTGCTGTGGATGTACTGTGTGCAGCGCAATATGTCCTCGGGATGCTATCTCATTTCAGTATAATGAGGAAGGTTTTTTATATCCTGAGATTAATAGAGAGAATTGTATTGAATGTTTTTTGTGTGAAAAAATATGTTCTTTTCAGAAGGATATTAAATGTAGACAAGATATTACTTTAGAAAGAAAAATATATGCAGTTAAGCATAAACAAAATAATATAGTAAAGCAAAGTTCTTCTGGCGGTGCATTTACGGCGTTGTCGGATTACTTTATTTTGCACGGGAACGCGATTGCAAGCAGCGTTTATTTATGTGATGAAAAGGCGGTTGAATTTGCCATTTACACGGACAAAGATTCTCGTGATGATGCCAGAGGTTCAAAATATATCCAGGCAGAAACGGGAGAAGCATATAAGAAAATTTGCGAATGGCTTGTACTTCATCCACATCGGGAAATGATGATAGTTGGAACAGGCTGTCAAATCGCAGGATTAGATTTGTTGTTAAAGGAAAAACGGTTAAGAGAAAGGGTAGTATTGGTAGATTTGATATGCCATGGAGTATCGAGCTCAAAACTTTGGAAAGATTATTCTGGAGAACTGGAAAAAGATAAGTCAGGACGCATTTCTTATCTGACCTTTAAAAATAAAGATAACGGGTGGAAAAATCCGAGCGCATTTGTGGTAATAAATAATAAAAGAGAGTCTATCAAACCGTTTTCTGAGTGGTTTTATAATGGGTGGATATTGCGTGAATCTTGCTACCAATGCCCGTATACAAAAGTCGAAAGAACAGGTTCAGATATTACGATAGGCGATTACTGGGGAGTCGACGTAGTTAAACCTGAGTTTTATGATGAATGTGGGGTTTCATTGGTTATTCTTCAAAGTAAAAAAGGGGAATATATTTTTGATAAAATAAAAAATGATATATATTTTGAAGAGGTTAGTAAAGGAATGTGTGCTCAGCCGCGATTGGTCTTTCCGGCTTCGCGTCCTAAAAATAGAGATAAATTTTGGAATGATATGAGAAAGAATGGAATAAAGTATTGCTCTGTACATTATACAGAGCAATCGGCATTATCGTGGAGGCGCAGATTAAAAAAAATAGTTATAAAATATTTTATGAAAAAGTAATGTATAGAACGGATAGTTTTATTATAATAATGATCATACAATACTGCATAGGAAGGTAGAAGGGAATGTTGGAGAAGAATATAGATCTGACAGGAAAGACCGTGCTGATTACCGGCGCCGCCGGATTTATCGGAGCGAATCTATCTGTGGAGCTTCTTAAAAAAGAGAAATATATCCGAATTGTGGGGGTGGACAGTCTGAACGACTACTATGATGTGTCGTTAAAAGAGTATCGGCTGACACAGATTGAAGCTGTCCGGAACGAGGTGTCTGGTGAGTTCATTTTCATAAAGGGGAATATTGCAGATAAGGAAATAGTTTCGAAAGCATTTTCAAAATATCAGCCGGATATTGTTGTGAACCTGGCCGCTCAGGCAGGAGTGAGATACAGTATTACAAATCCCGACGCTTATATAGAAGCGAATATCATAGGATTTTACAATATATTAGAAGCCTGCCGCCATAGTTATGACGACGGCAGGGAGGGCGTAAAGCATCTAATCTATGCCAGTTCATCTTCGGTGTACGGAAACAATGAGAAGGTTCCGTATGCCACAGAAGATAAAGCAGACAATCCTGTGTCTTTATATGCCGCCACTAAGAAATCCAATGAACTTTTCGCACATGCATATGCGAAACTGTATGGTATTCCCGCTACAGGTCTTCGGTTTTTTACCGTCTATGGTCCGGCTGGACGACCGGATATGGCATATTTTGGTTTTACGAATAAGCTGGTGAAGGGTGAGACCATCAAAATTTTCAATTATGGGAATTGCAAGAGGGACTTTACATATATTGATGATATTGTAAGAGGAATCATTGCGGTTATGCAGCGGAAACCTTCTGCGAATGAAAGCGGGATTCCGTATAAGCTTTACAACATCGGCAATAATCATCCGGAGAATCTGTTAGAATTTGTTGCAGTTTTGGAACAAGAATTGAAGAGAGCAGGGATATTGTCCCAAAGTTATGATATTGATTCGCATATAAGGCTTGTTGGTATGCAGCCCGGAGATGTGGAGATGACTTATGCAGATATCGGCGGACTTGAGGATGATTTTGGATTTAGACCGGAGACATCCTTAAGAGAAGGACTGAGGAGGTTCGCACAGTGGTATAGAGAATATCGTTATTTAGAGTAGCGGCAAGAACCCAAAAGCGATGGGAGTCAGAGCGTATAGGTTACCTATGAAGATTTGTATATCAGGATTTAAAGAGAATTGCCAGCCTTATGGAGAAGTAAGGCTGGCAAATTTACGGTCCAAAGAATTGACAGTAATTAGAAAAAGCCTGTTTTGAACAGTAATTGGATAATCTTGGTCATTATGCAGACTTAAGCTTAAGATTATTGGTTGTGAATCCCTTTCCATTCGCGAATCCCAGGAATATGAACAGAAGCGGCAGATGATAAATGGCGCATGCGTTCGTCAGACCCTGGACAAGGAAGAGGGCGAGGGTAAAGGCGACAATTATCTGAGAATTACTTTTCCGCCAGTTCTTAAGCGCATTAACAAGCGTTGAGATAAGAAGTCCGAAATATCCGATCAGCCCGATAAGACCCATGTTCAAAGTGATCTGAAGTATCTCACAGTGGGGATCATTGAAGATTTTTCCGTTCGGAAAATAAGTGCTTTTTCCTAAGAAATTCACTTGACAGTTTAAACCGCAGCCCACCAGTTTACGGCCTAAAGGAGCATTTGCCAATGCACTTCCTGTAACCCGCCACATATAACCGCGTTCGTTGAAGGTTTTATCAGTAAGTACCAGACGCTGCAATACGGAATCCTGGGTCAGACGGCTGCTCATAATATTCGCGTACAGGATACAGAGGATAAATAACAGTCCGGCAGCGAATGTCGCGAACAGAAGTTGTTTTCTTATTCCGGCTAATTTCTCCCGAAGTAGTCCGCTGTGCCATCTCAGTATTACGATTAAGAGCAGACAGCATAGAAGATCCAAAATCAATATCTCGTTCTTCATAAGTAATAGAGCCGCGCCCTTGAAGGGGAGCATCTTCTTCTCAAAGAAAAACAGCAGTACTTTGATGGTGAGTTTGGTCCCAAAGTATATACCTGCGATATGCACGTACCGTTCAGCCCAGTCGGGGCTTTCAAGAGCAAAATATCCCAATAAGATCATTCCGAATATGATTGTCAGAATCGCGGCGTCTGTTTTGATGAGATAAATAAACAGAATTGCGACATATATGTAAACGCCATACAAGATCTGTGAAAAGCGATCTTTGCAGGTCATATACAGAACGATGATCGGCGGCAGAGCAAGACAGACATAGCAGGTGTTGCAGTTTGTGTTGCTTAACGGCGTAAGAAAGAGCGCCAATTCCGAAGGAATGATTCCGTCCTGAATATAAAAAATATTTATGCCGCAGGCACAAAAGATTCCGATGATGTAGATAATGGCGCTGCCCGCCATCCATCCCCACAGAATAATCTTGTGAAACACACCGTATTGCCTGACGGCAAAAAATACCATGATACCAAGGAGCAGACACAGGCTGCTTATATTTCTGGAGACTACTCCAAAGAGAGATTTGTGTATGTTTAGTGAAAATATGGTAGATAAAATAACTGCCAGTACCAGAAGCAATGCGAATGCAGCAGGCGTAATCTTAAAAGGCGGTAGAAATAGGCCGTCCTGTTTTAACCAGTTGAGCACAGTCTTGACTACAGCCAGAAGCATGATACAGGCATATGTAATTGTTGCAACCAGGAAAAAATTGGTTTTATCGTTATCCAGGTTAAAAAGTTTCTGCGTATTAAATACCGGAAATATGACTAACATGATGAGAATATACAGGCAGGTTCCGTTTATACTCACCCAGTCTATGATTTTATTGGTAGATTTGTCCATAGTCTGTTAACCCTCTCTTGTAATTATTTTTTATTCATTCTATCATGAATGCTTGTATAAGACAAATCATAAATAATATAATATATATACTTTATTCGTTAAGTTTTATGTTATAATGACGATATATATAAAAAGATTAATTATAGGAAATCTTTATGGACTTATGAAGGATATTGTGGAGATAGGGGCGCATAGAAGATGCATTTGGATGTATTTTTAATGTAGGAGGAAGGCAGATGACGTTAAAGCGGAGAAGAAGTATCAGAGGTATTATATCTATGATATTGTTTGCGGCGATATTGGGCATGGCTGCGCCTGCTGACACGCAGGGAGCGGAAGCAAAAAAAGCTGTTTTGGGAGATAAGAAGAAACCGGAGGAAAAAGCTGCCGATGCGGAAGACGGAGCGCAGGCAGACGAGGAAATAAAAGAGGATGCTGCCGAAGAGGATAAGGAAGTAAAAGAAGAAGTCTCTGAAGCAGACGGGGAGACAGAAGAAGACGCTGAAGCCGGCGGGGAAGCAGAAGAAAATCTCTCCGAAGCAGACGAAGAAAGCTCAGATGCAGCCGACGACGGGGCAATAATGGTTCCTGTGCCGATTTATAATTATGATATTGCCAATGTAGTGATACCGACTTCCTATTCTGTAGCGCTTAACCCCTATGAGCTGCCGATCAAGACCAAAGACGGTACGGTGTCTTCAGCGCAGGTGGTGTCTCAGAATTATGGTATAGTGAATAAGAGTACAAGGGATAAGGTTGTGACGGCAACTTTTACCATAGAGGATGAGAACGCAGGGAAAATTGTGTTTGTGGGAACCAAAGAGGAAGCCTTAAATGCGGATAAGGATACTTTTGCAGTATATCTGTCGGTAGTACCGGCAGATGATACAGGAATTAAAATAGACGGCAGTGATGCGGATAAAGATACATCAGACGAAGCGTTATCAAATGTTACGATGAATAAGGCAGAAGATCATGCGATAGTGCTGTCAGAAGGAGAGAGCCAGATCTCCTTCAAACTTTCCAGGGCGGTTTATGAGTTTGGAGGCAGTGAAGAGATCGTATTGGATTCCGAAGAAAATGCGGATGAGATGCCTGTGTTGACTGGTCTGGCGGCGGACAGCGGGGGAATTACTGCGTTCACTTTTGACGGTGTGATGAATCCGAAGGCGGATTGGTCAAAGTTAACGAAAGGTGTAAGAATTTCCGTCACATATGATTATGATAATGCCGTCGGTGATGAGAAGATCGTTGAGGGGACCGGAGCTATAATCGAAAAATAGGCGTTATGGCGTAAAAAGCAGGTATATATAGGGAAGTTGAAGTTTTTGCTATTTTTTAAAATCTGCTAAAGAAATCTAAGGATATGCCGATTACTATTACAGAAGTTTATATATTATATTATATATTGATGAGCAAGTACGATATGAATTAGAATATTCATATAAAGAAAGGAATTGTAATATGTCCAATCAAGAAGAAAAGTCTAATCAGGAAGAAAGGTCCAGACAAGAAGGAGCGTCTGGACAGGAAGGAGTATCCAGTCAGGAAGAGAACCAAAAGGTAAGGCGAAAGAAGCGCATGATAATCATAGCTTTTGTTATTTTGCTTGTTGCGCTGATCATCTGCATTCTTCTCTTGCTGCGCAAGCCAGAGGAAGAAGGACGGAATTTTGTAGACAGAGACAATGTAGATACTATTATGGAAGATATGACTGAGAAGGTTGCAGAAGGTATGTTTGAATGTATGATGACTACCGAATGGACTTTTGAGAATGGGGATTCCGAGTCGCCGAACGCCTATGTTGCGAATGTTGAGAATAACCGGTATACGATATATTTTGATGTATACGAGAAAGAGAGTAATGAGCTGCTGTACTCATCTCCGCTTCTCCCGGTTGGAACAGAGATCCGCAATATTAAGCTGGATAAGAAATTAGCCGCAGGCGAGTATAAGGCTGTGGTTATGTATACCCTGGTGGATGATGATGAACAAGAAGTGAGTTCTGCGGGCTTCAATATTACGATTTCTATCAACAACTAAAAAAATAATAGGAGGAGAAAACATGAAACTAAAAAGCATGAAAAAGGTGCTCGCAGCGGCATTGAGCACGACGATGGTTATGGGCATGTCAATGACAGCATTGGCATCAGGTACCATAACAGGGACAACACCAACAAAACCTGTTGCAGGAGGAAGTATAACAGCGCCGATCTATAGCTATGATACCACTAATGTAGTGGTACCTACATCTTATGGTGTTGCGTTCAATCCTGATGGATTGAATATTACAGTGAGTACACAACCTGCAGTTACTACGACATCTACAATTGCATCTAAAAACTATGGTATCATCAATAAGAGCAGCAAAGATAAGCTTGTAAAAGTCGGTTTTAACATAACATCTACCGAACCAACTGAATCTGTTACTTTTGTAGATACAAAAGATGCGGCTACGACAGATGCTGAAAAAGGAGAGTATAAGATATACTTAGAAGTAGTGCCGGCAGATACTACAGATGTTCAGATTTATGATGCCAGTGGTAATCCAGAAGCGCCTACTACACAGACTGCGCCGTCTTCATTGGCACATGTTAAGATGGATAAAGCAACTTCCACAGTACCTATGAGATTGGGTGACAATCAAGTGGCGTTTAAGCTTGGAAAAGCAACATATGCGTTAAAAGGTGGTTCTCTTGATCTGGACGGTAGTCTCACTGATAATGACGTTAGCACGTTGTATGAGCCAAAGACTTTGGATACTACTGCAGGAGTTACGGGATTTACTTTTGACGGTGCAATGAATAGCAATGCAGATTGGACGAAGGTAAGTGGAAAGATCGAAATTACGCCGACTTACACCGTCGAGACGACAGATAATACGGTTACCGTTTTGGATGGAACAGGCGCGATGGCTGAGCTTGGTCCGCAGGTTAGCGTATCATCAACTGGATTGGTTACTATGACAGGTCTTACTGCTGATGCTAATTTTAAAGCATTGAGAATTGAAAACGCCGGCGGTGTGTTTGATGCTGACGCATCACCTGTAACATGGAATACAGCTAATTATAGCGCAGAAACTGGTGGTACTGTTACATGTCAGCTTGGAGATGGCTGGCTTGGTACTTTACGCGGAATATCAGGTAAAGCACATTTGGATTTGACAGACGGTACTACAGTAACGACAGTTATAACTATTCCGTAGAACTAAACAAATGATTAAAAATATCTAAATAAATAATTTTTGATTAAGTAGATACATTTATTATTAAAGTATCTACTTAATCATTTGTATTTCAATATTAAGTGTGAAAAGGTTATGAGAGCAGATGAATGACAAAAAAATTCTTGTAACACAATCTTCAATGCCGCCATACATAGAGTTTATAGAGGCGATTAAGCCATTATGGGATAGTCATTGGTTGACGAATATGGGGGAATATCATCAAGAATTGGAGCGGAATTTAAAAGACTATTTAGCTGTACCGCATTTATCTTTGGTAGTAAATGGACATATGGCTTTAGAATTAACGATTCAGGCTATGAGATTTCCTGAGGGTGGGGAAGTAATTACAACACCGTTTACGTTTATATCAACAACACATGCAATTGTACGAAATCGTTTAAAACCAGTGTTTTGTGATGTTAAGTTAGAAGATGGGACGATAGATGAAGCAAAAATAGAGAATTTGATCACAGAACATACTGTAGCAATCGTTCCCGTTCACGTATATGGGAATGTATGTAATGTAGAAGCAATTCAAATAATTGCTAATAAATATAACTTGAAAGTTATTTATGACGCTGCTCATGCGTTTGGTATTACTTATAAACATAATGGAATAGGAAATTATGGAGATGCTTCCGTATTTAGTTTTCATGCCACTAAAGTATTTAATACGGTTGAGGGCGGAGCGGTAGCATTTTCTGATTATAAATTGTATGAAAAGTTATATAACCTCAAAAACTTTGGTATACGAGGAGAAGAGCTGGTAACAGAAATCGGCGCGAATGCAAAGATGAATGAATTGTGTGCCATTATGGGGTTGTGTAATTTGAAGAATATAGAAAAAAACTTTGCTGAGAGGAAGGTTCGGTATGAATATTATGTTGAACAACTTAGAGAGATAAGAGGTATAAGTCTTTTTGAAAGCAATCCGCATACTAGATGGAATTATGCGTATTTACCAATTTTGATAAATGATGATTATGCCATGAGTCGAGATGAGTTGTATGAGTATTTAAAAGATAACAATGTATTTTCACGAAAATATTTTTATCCGCTTACTTCTGATCAGGCATGTTTTAAAAATAAGTATAGAGAGATTGAGCTTGACCATTCAAGATGGCTTTCTGATAGGATTTTAGTATTGCCGTTATATGGTGAACTTGAATGGGATGCAATTAAAAAGATTATATACTTAATCAAGAAAGTATAATGGGAGAGGATTGGATGATGAAATTAAGTAAACGGTTGGAAAGTATTGTTTATGATGGATATATTGAAAATATATTAAAGAAGCTAAGTTATGCAAAACATGTGGCTATTTTTGGCGCAGGGTGCAGAGCACAATTTTTGGCAAAGTTTTTATTGAATAGAGGAATTAATTTTGAGATGTTTTTAGTTGGTGAAAAATATTTTGAAAACGAGGAAACAATAAAAATTTGTGATCAAAAGAAAAGAGTTAAGTGTTTTGAAGAAGAAATTGAAAAAAATTGTGAATTAACTATTGTCTTGGGAGTTTCACAGAGTGTGATTGACATGGAGATATTTAATAATTCCAATATTTTTGAAGTGATTCCAATAAGTGTGGGAGTATGTGACGGGTATTTACTAAGTAAGAAATTTTATACAGCGCATTTAGAGGAATTTGATGGAATATATGAGCAGCTTGCAGATGAATATTCTCGAGAATGCTTGTTTGTGCATATGGCTGGAAGATTAACAGGGAAGGATATATCATTTAAATCCAATCTGAGTTCAGACCCACAATATATTTTTGATGAGTTCATGAATTGGGAAAGAAAAGAGTGTTTTGTAGATTGCGGAGCATATGTTGGAGATAGCATAGAAGAATTTATAAAGAAGATGCCGATTGATATTGTAGAAGAGTTTACTGCATATGCATGGGAACCTGATGAAAAAAATTTTATGCAGTTAAATGAAAACTATAAGAATGATCAAAGAATCAAAAGATTTTGTCTGGGGGCATATTCTCAAAAGACTCAGTTATATTTTTCTAATGGCGACGGAGAACTTTCAGCAGTATCAAATTCAGGTAATATTACGATAGATGTAGATTCAATTGACAATATTTTAGGGAATGAAAAAGCTACTTTTATTAAAATGGATATTGAGGGTAGTGAAATAGAGGCGTTGATAGGCGCTCGAAAACAGATTGTTAACAATACACCTAGATTGGCAATTTGCGTATATCATAAAAAAGAAGATTTATATGCAATACCTCAGTTAATAATGGAATACAATTCCAATTATAAATTATATTTACGTCCACATTCAATGATGCCAACAGAACTGGTTTTATTTGCGATTCCTAAAATTTAGTATAGTGATAATTAATGAAGAGGAAAAAGAATGTATTCTTTTAGAGATTTGAGAAGAGCCTCAAAATTGAATATAGATGGTCAAGAATATAGAATGGCGATTTTAGGAAATAGTGCAACACAATTTTTTGCGAATGCAATAAAAGGGTATGCGAATTTAGAAGATATTAATCTTAGAATTTATGATGCGGATTATGATCAGATTGAGGTTCAATTATTGGATTTGCACTCTGAAACATACGTATTTCAGCCAGATTTTATATTGTTGTGGATTTCTACGGAAAAAATGTATGAAGATTTTTTAAAGTATCCAAAGGTGGAAAGAAATAATTTTGCTGAATTGTATCTTTATAAAATAGAGCAATATTGGAATTGGATTAATGAAAAATCAAATGCAAAAATTTTACAAATGAATTTCACAGAAGTTGATGATAAAGTTCTTGGTCAATATTCGTTGAAGGTGGATACTTCTTTTGTATTCCAAATTCGAAAATTGAATTATTTATTACAAGAGTCTATGACGAAAAATGACACTGTTTATCCAATAGATGTGTTTGCAGTACAAATAGACTTAGGAAGAGAGAACTTTTACGATCCTGTTCTTTACTACAATGCTAAAATGAGCATAGCAAAGAATGCGTTGCCATATGCTGTAAAACCTATTATTGATGTTGTAAAAGCTATATTAGGAAGAATAAAAAAATGTCTTATATTAGATCTAGATAATACTTTATGGGGCGGTGTTATTGGTGATGATGGAATTAATAAAATTGAAATAGGGGGATTGGGGTTAGGGTATGTATATGCGGATTTGCAGAAGTGGCTTAAACAATTGAAGGAGAATGGAGTTGTTTTGGCTGTTTGTAGCAAAAACGATGAAAAAATAGCTAAAGAACCGTTTTTAAAACATGATGAAATGATTTTGAGGCTGGAGGATATTTCTATATTTATCGCTAATTGGAATGATAAGGTTTCTAATATAAAAAATATTCAAAAAAATCTAAATATTGGAATGGAATCTATAGTATTTGTTGATGATAATCCATTTGAGAGAAATTTGGTTAGAAATCTAATACCCGAAATAGAGGTTCCGGAATTGCCAGAAGATCCTGCTTATTATTTGGACTACCTTAGAAGATGCAATTATTTTGAAACGGTTTCTCCTGATGAAACAAATGTTGATAGGACTCAAATGTACCAGTTAGAATTGGAAAGAAAAAAATTGAAGTCGTCTTTTGAGTCGATAGAGGATTATTTAATAGATCTGAATATGGGTGGAATAATAAAACCTTTTGAAGAAGAACGATATTCAAGAATAGCTCAGCTTTCGCAGCGTTCAAACCAATTTAATTTACGAACTATTAGATACACGGAAAGTGATATTCGTAATATTGCTGAAAATAATAATTATATGGCATTTTATTATTCTCTTAAAGATAAATTAGGAGATTATGGTGTTGTCGGAGTGGTTATTATGAAAAAGAGAAGTAAAACAGAGGTGTTTATTGAGGCATGGTTTATGAGTTGCAGAGTTTTAAAGAGAAGCATGGAAGAGTTTATTATGAATCAGGTAGTTGAGAAAGTAAAGATGAAGGGTTTTGAAAAAATAACAGCGGAATATATTCCAACAGTCAAAAACGAAATGGTTAAAGATTTATATATTAGAATGGGATTTGTTGATTTATTAAATGGGCAATATAGTTTAGATATAGATACATATAGAAAACAAAAAACGTATATCAAGGAGATATAGTATGACTAGAAATGAAATAAAACAGAAGGTAATAGAAATTTGTAGAGATATTTTTGATGATGCTGATCTTGTTATTACTGAGGAAACGGGGGCGTCAGATATAGATAAGTGGGATAGTTTGGCACAGCTAAATATTCTTGGCGATATAGAAGATGAATTTAATGTACATTTTTCCTTAGACGAAACGATGAGTTTGAAGACTATAGGAGAATTAATTATCACAATAGAAAATAAAATAATATAAGGGTTTTATTCATGGAGAAATTGCTGGGAAACATACATCATGTAGGGTATTTGGTGAAAAATATAGAAAAATCTATTTGTGTTATGAAGTCGTTAGGATTTCGTATAATTAAGGATAAAATTTATGATGATGATAGAGATGCATATATCTGCTTTATAGACGGAAACGGGATAATTTATGAATTGATTGAGCCTTGTAGGAGTTCTGATATATATCATTTGTTACGACATTTTAGAAATATGCCATATCATGTATGTTATTCAGTAGATGATATTGAAACGGCTATAACTAAATTGGAAAATAAAGAATTTGTACTAACCCAAAAGCCAGCAAGGGCACAAGCTATTTCCGATAAGGCAATAGTTGCATTTATGTTACACTCTAGAATTGGAATTATCGAATTAGTAGAAGAATAGAAATTAATTGTGGAGAGAAGTTATGAAACATTTAGTGATAATAGGTGCAAGAGGCTGTGGCCGTGAGGTATTGGAATGGGTCAGGGACATTAATGAAATTGAACATAAGTGGGACGGTTTTTCTTTTTTAGATTATGACGAAAAAGCTCTTGATGGAAAAAGATGCGACGTAAAAATTATTGGTAACGAGGATGATTATATTATACAGAAAGAAGATGAATTCGTTTGTGCAAGAGGAGATGGAAAGATAAGGAAAGAGATCATTGAAAAGATGGAGCGCAGAGGGGCGACTTTTGTAAATATCATTCATCCAACCGCTATTGTCGGAGATTCCGTAAAGATAGAAGGCGCAGCAATATTGTATCCGAATTGTATTATTTCGGCAGATGTTAATATTGGAAAAGGGTGTATTGTAAATATGAATTCTGTGATTGCGCATGATGTAACATTGGGTGAATATTGTACATTGAGTAATAACTGCGATATTTCAGGCGGGTGTAACATAGGAAATAATATTTTTATGGGAGTAAACGCTCATATTATTCCGTATACTACAGTTGAAGACAACGCGTATATTTGTGCGGGAAGCACGGTAATGACAAGAGTTAAAGCGAATTATAAAATGATGGGAAATCCGGCTAAAAGAATAAAAGGTTGGTAAAAAATTTGCATCATCTTTTAATAAATAAGAAGATTAGATTTTTAGGTAATTATTATTTTATAAAGAGATAACTACATTATATATATTAAAAATGACAAGAAAGAAAAATGGATAAAACGGTTAATCCTTTTGGTCACAGAAAATAGGAGAAAGAAGAGCTAAAATATGTCTACAAATCGATTATTAGATAAAGAGATTATGGAAAAAGAAGCTTTGTTTTCAACATGCGCTTTGACACAGGGGAAATTATTCTCATTTACAAGTTTTAAGAGGATCCCGACGATAGTAGATTTGCACACAGGAAAAACCACTTTATTAAATGACTTATTAAATTATGATCCTGCATTTAATGCGGACGATATGTTAAGTTTTGAAAATGACATATTTATCTTAGAATTAAATGGAAAGAGATTGATGAAATTTAATGTAAAAGAAAGAAATTGCAGTTATTTTAATATAGATTGTGATAATAAAACCTGGAAAAATTATGCGGCATTTGCATATTACGGAAATAATATATATGTTTTTCCGGTTTATACAGATGGAGTGATAAAAATCGATTTAAAAGAGGAGAGAGTACAAAAAAAGAAAGAATTATACATACATATAAGCGAATATAAAAAGGATAAGAAGCAAGACGGAGAGTTTACTTTTTTTTGGTGCGGATGTCAATCTGGAAGTATAGTGTGGCTTTTTCAAAGATCTGGAGAATTGGTTGTTGAATATGATCTGGAATCTGATACTTGGAGAGAATTCGAGCTTTCTATAAGGATTAGAGAGTGTGTACATGTGACAGTTTATGCTGGATACATGTACATATTAAGCGCCGAAGGGAAAATTTATCGTTGGAATAGGAAAGATAATATAGCAGAAGAAATAGCTGATTGCAGAAGTACTAGCAGAATGGATTTTGTATTTTCTCGAATTGCGGTAACAGATAAGGGGATTTTTTTGTTGCCATTATACGGAGAAGAGATTTTTTATATAGATTTAAAAACAAAAAATGTAAAAAAATATGATTCTTATCCAGAGGATTTTCGATATTGTGAATTATCTTGGAGTAAATATTATGGATATTGTGAAGACGACAATCAATATTATTTTGCGATGCGTTCTGCAAATTATATTTTAACTATAAATAAAAGAGATGGAATAGAAAAATGGGTAAAAGCGAAGTTATCATCTTATGAAGAATATAAAAAAGTATATTTCAGTTATAATCGAAAATTACTTTGTGAAACAGAATATAGTATAGAAGATATTTTATCTTATATGAAAAAAGAATATGTAGAAAAGCAATGCAGAAAGAATATTTCAAAAGGTGAAAAAATCTGGGATTTTGCAAAAAGCATTTGTTGAAAAATTAGGAGGCTGAAATATATGGGATATTACGAGAAATTATTATCGCTGGAAAGAATTAAGAAGTCATTGTTGGATGAAAAATCGAGAATGTTTTTTGATGCAAAAGTTGATTATATGATTAATAGAGATGGCGAGCAATTTTTAAGAGTAATTGATACTATAGATGATAATTGGTTCTGCCGGGAATTGGAAGAAGCGCTGGCAAGAGTAGACGTTAAGGGAATTGTTATTTTTGGGAGCGGTCATGATGGTAAAATAACAAAAAAGATTTTAGAGAAATGTAAATATTTGCTTTCCTTTTTTTGTGACAGTGATAGTGCAAAGGTTGGAAAAAATGTAGAAGGAGTGAAAGTTATCTCCGTTGGAGAGTTGACTGAGAAGTATAGCGACCATTTGGTTGTGCTGGGTTCTGCAAAGTATGCAGAAGAAATGTATAACATTCTACTGGAAAGAGGTTTTCCGACAGAAAAAATTTTGTATCCTAAGTGGGGACTATTAGTGGCTCAATGTGGAAATCAATATTATGATATGTTTTTACCAGAAGACAATACTGTGTTTGTTGACGCGGGAGGATATAACGGGGATACGTTGTTTGATTTTGTTGCATGGACAGGCGGAAAGTATAAAAAAGTATATGTATTTGAGCCCATATTTGATATGTACCAAGTAATAAAAAAGAGAATAGTAAAAGAGCAGCTTACAGACGTTGAATTATATAATAATGCCTTATGGAATAAAAAAGAAGATATTTTTTTGCAGAAGCTGAGGCAGGTTCTCATGCAGCAGCCGAGGGAGAAGTTGTTGTTAAAGGAATAAGTCTTGATGAAATAGTAAAAGATGAGAAAGTTAGTTATATTAAGATGGATATAGAAGGAAGCGAATTGAATGCGCTAAAAGGAGCAAAAAATGTAATAAAAAGAGATAGGCCAAGATTAGCTATTTGTATTTATCATAAGCCTGAAGATATTTTGGAATTGCCGCTGTATATTCTGGATTTAGTGCCAGAATATAAGTTTTATATAAGACATTACTGTTCTTGTATGTGGGAGACAGTATTATATGCAGAAATTCCAGAATGAATAAATGGGGGATATGCTTATGAGACCATATAATATTTTAATATGGGGGTATGGACGTAAATATAATGAGAGCATAAATGTGATCAAATACCAGGAATTATTGGGGACAATAAGGGTTGTGGGTATTATTGACAGAAAAGAGACTTATACAAAATTGGACGGATATCCGGTTTTGAGATTATCAGATATAAATAAAGTGAAATTTGATTATGTTATAGTAACTTCAGAAAATTTTTTTGATGAAATATGTGCGAAGGCTATTAGTCTAGGAGTTGAGCGGAATAGAATAGTACCGATTCGAGTTTTTTTACTGCCTGGATTCAACTTCAGAAAATATGTGGAATTGTTGAAATCTAAAGTGTCAATAATCGCAAATTTATGCTGGGGGGGGGGTGACATACCATACGCTAGGAATGGAATTCTTATCTCCATTTATTAATCTGTATCTCAAGGAGCAAGATTATTTAAAATTTTTAAACAACATGAAATATTATATAAATTGTAGTTTGAAATTTGTTCGATGGGAGTATAACAATAGTTATAAAAAAAATTTTCCGGTATGTGCGTTAGATGATGTCGAACTTTTTTTTAATCATTATTTTTCTTTTGATGAAGCAGAAAGAAGTTGGTATAGACGATGTTTAAAAATAAATTGGGATAACCTTTTTGTAATGATGTATACAGATAATAAAGATAGTTTGGCATGTTTTGATAGATTAAAAATTGATAAAAAGGTTTGTTTTATTCCATTTGCAAGTGATTTAAATTCGGCGGATAGTATTATATTTTCCTCTAAGGAGATCGAAAAGAAGGAATTGTGGGAAATTGTTAACGGATTGGCAACTTCCTTATATTATAGTTATGATATTTTTGATTTGTTATTGGAAGGAAAACCGAATCATGCAAGAATATTATAAATTTGAAAGGCGTTTAATAAACTAGGAGGAAATATGAATGATATTTTAGTATCAATTTGGTGTGTTACATATAATCATGAATTATATATCAGGGATGCAATTGAAGGTTTTTTATCACAGAAGACAAGCTTTAAATATGAAATCATTATTCATGACGATGCGTCGACTGACAGAACGGCAGAAATTATTAGGGAGTATGAACAGAAACACCCCAATTTGGTGCAGTGTATTTATCAGACAGAAAATCAGTTTGTTAAAAATCAGCCTAGTATAGAATGGTTATGGAAAATACAATTTGATAATTGTAAGGGAAAATATATTGCGATTTGCGAAGGAGATGACTATTGGATAGATACAAAAAAACTTCAGTTGCAAGTGGATTATTTGGAAATGCATCCGGAATGTATTATGACGGCTCACAATGTAATTGATTTAAATCATAGAAATCATACTGTTTCACCTGTTAATTTATATTTAGAAGACGGAGTAGTACCAAAAGAGAGGATTATTTCGCAAAAAGCAGCAATACTGACAGGATCTATGGTGTATAGGAAAGAAGTATTGGAATTGGATAAATTTTTTTTAAATGCCGGAATTGGTGATTATCCTTATTTGTTATATTCTTTATCAAAAGGAGATATTTATTATTTTAGTAGAATAATGTCTGTGTATCGCCGGTATCACGAAGGTTCTTGGAGCGATACGATGCTGGATTCAAAAAAGAATATGATCTATAGAATACAAATGATAGATTTATTGCGAAAATATAATAGATATACAGAGGGTAAATATGAAAAAGCTTGTATAAGTAAAATTCAAGAACAAGTAGACGTTATTATATATCTTAATAATGAAAAGAGTAAGGAAAGTTTTCTTGGGTTGTGTCGGAAGTGTGATGAAGAATTGGGTGAAGATTATCATGATATTTTTGAGAAATTGTTTCAAATATGGATGCAGATATTTGATGAGAAATATTTAAATAATACTATTAAAGAATTCTGTAAAAAAAATAGTAAGACAGTAATTATGGGAGCAGGAAGATATGCGGGTATTCTAGCGAAACAATTAAAATATCAAGGGATAGATTTTGAAGGGTTTGTTGTGTCAAATAATCAGGAAACAATAAAAAGATATATGGAAAAGCCTGTTTGGAAAATGAAAGAATTATTGAACCATAAAAATGAAATAGGGATAATTATTGGGATTAATCCTATAAAATGGGATGAAATTATGTACACATGTGAAGAAGCAGGTGTAAAAAATTATATGTGCCCATTTTTGTTTGAATAGTCAATGATGATTTTGTACGTTGTTGTTTTTGTTTTTTCACTAGGGGAATATAATAATTGATTATGAGCGGAGGATTATAAATGGATATCATAGTATTTGGAGCAGGAGAAGAGGGTAAAAAAGCGATCCCTTTTCTGGAGAAAAAATATCATATTTTATTCCTTTCAGATAATAATAAAGAAAAACAAGGAGCATTTATCGGAAACTACATGATAAAATCCCCTGAAGAAATAAAAGAGCATTACAGTGCTGTTGTTATTGCTTCAACAAAATATGCTCTTGAAATTGAAAATTATCTTCAGAATATAGGGGTAAGACGTGAAAGGATCTACTTTTGTCGAAGGTATTCTATGGATGAATATAAAATATACCCGGTAATGGCGGAAAGAATAGAAAATACAAGTTTTTCATTGGTTCAATATGATTTATATAATACAAAAGAGTATGAAACAGTCTGCAAAAAAGTTATGGTATTTTGTATATTTTATTCGACTTATACAAAACAGCTTATAGAAAATATGTCAAAAAAGTATAAAGATATAGAATTTAGTCTGCTTACAAAGACAGAGGAGTATAAAGAAAAAGTCGTATCTGAAAAACTGAAACATATTTACTGTTTTCAGACTATAGAAGACTTAAAAACGATTCTGAATCAGTTGCCAATCTATGATGCTATGCAGCTATTATGGATTGAACCGGAATGGTCATATTTTTGTGAACTTATCAGAAAAAAAGCGAAACGTCTTAACTTAAATGTAGGAGGGAGTGATTTTTATCGAGTAGGGAAAGAAGGAAGGGATTTTAAAAGAGATCTTATAGCATACGCAGATAATATAACAGCAGAGACAGAGTCGACAGTTCAGGAATTTGGAGAATATTACGGAGAAGATGCAAAGAACAAAACTAATTTGCTGCCTTTTGGTATAGAAGTGCTGGATTGGATTGATAGAATTGAAAAATTCCCTAGGAATACGATTAGAAAAAAATATCATATTCCTTTTGATAAGATTGTCGTTACTTGTGGACATAACGCTATAAAAGAGCATCAGCATATGAAGATAATCGACGCCGTGGAGACGATGTCCGATAAGGTAAAGAGTCAGCTGATATTTGTATTTCCCATGACATATCCGCAAAAAGCGGATGCTTATATTAATAGTGTTAGAGACAGATTAAAAGAAAGCGGGTTGGACCATGTTGTTTTGACAAATTTTATGGACTTTAACGAGATGGCGGAATATGCTTTGGTATCTGATATTATGATTCATGTTCAGACGACGGATCAGCTCAGTTCAACCATGTTAGAAGAAATGTACGCGGGAAGTATTGTCCTGGCTGGAAAGTGGCTGCCTTATCAATCTTTGCATAAGAAGGGAATGTTTTTTTGGGATGTAGATGAGATATGCGATATAACGATGATTTTAGAAGATGTTGTTGAAAATATAGAAAAGTATCGGACGAAGTGTGAGGGAAACAAAGTTATTGTTAGAAAACATTCGTCATGGGATGAGTTGGCTTCAAAATGGTATGCGTTGTGGAATTGAGTATTAATATATTATTGAGAAATAAGAATAGGAGTTAAAATGGCATATATTAATTACTGGGATGAATTTGAATATAGTAAACTTAAGTTACTTTTGAATAAAGAAAAGGTTGAATCTATTCTTGACGTTAAAAATGGCATAAAAAAATTAGATGATCGTTTTCCAATTAGTGTAGAACTTCATTTGACAGATAGATGCAACTTACATTGTGAATGGTGTACAGATAAGAAACTCAGGAATAACAAGGCTACGTTAGATTTGGATTTGATCAAAAAATTGTTTCATGAATTCGGAGGTCAAAGAACGGGTGTAACTCTTGAGGGCGGAGGTGAACCGACGTTACATCCGCATTTTCGGAAAATAGTTGAAGCAGGAAGAGATGCCAATGTTGACATGGGACTGATTTCAAATGGTACGATAGACATTTCTGAATATGTGAACAAGTTGAATTGGGTCAGGATTTCTTTAGATTCCAGCACAAAAGAAGAATATAAGCAGGAAAAAGGAGTGGACTATTTTGAGCAAGTCCTTAGAAACCTTGAAAAGATATCTAAATCGAGAAGGGCTGAAGAAACTTTTGTTGGAGTGGGTTATGTCTTGACAACAAGGAATCAAAGTAATTTGATAGAGCTGGTAAAGCATTTGGATGAAATAGGGGTTGATTATATTTATATGAGGCCGGTGGAGGAAGCTGACGATATTATGCCTTCGTTAGAAAACTTATTGAATCTGCGTAAAAAATTAGCGGAACTTACGGCAGATAGAAGGATAAAATATATGTTGGTTATCAACGATCGGGTTGTTGATAAAAATGCAGGTTTACCATGTATTGCTCATTCATTGACATCAATTATTCATGCAAATGGAGAAGTAGCTCTGTGTGAAAAGCGCCGGGAAGATGGAATTATTATTGGAAATGTGTATGAAAGTTCGTTTGGTGATATTTGGCGTTCTCCTTGCAGAGAACAGGCCAGCCAAAGGCTTTTAGACCCTCAGTGTCAGAATGGATGTCAGGCATGTAGGATAACGGGATTTAATATGATATTTGAACAATTAAATAATGTACATACAAAGAATTTTATTTGATGGAGGATGGAAGAGATGGTATTACCTTTTGAAGAGGAATATAGACAGAGATATTATCAACTTTTAGACGAGGTTTTTGAATCCAATTTTTGGTCTGACGGAAAGATGACAAGGAAATTTGAAGAAAAATTTGAGGAATGTTCAGGACTTTTTTCATGTGCGGTATCAAGCGGAGGTGCAGGACTATTATCAATATTGGAGTATGTTGATGTGAGAGGGAAAGAAGTTATTGTACCGGCTAATACTTTCTGGGCTACAGCACAGGCTGTAAAGAAAGCGGGAGCCAGAGTCGTATATGCAGACTGTAATAGGGAAGATCTTTGCATGAGTTTTGAGGATATGACAAAGAAAGTTACATCTGATACAAAGGCAGTCATTGTGGTTCATATAGGGGGACATATAGCGTTTGAAATAGAAAAAATTTCACAATATTGTAAGGAACATAATATTGCTTTAATAGAAGACTGTGCGCATGCACATGGTGCAGAATGGAATGGAAAAGTAGCAGGGAGTTGGGGAGTGGCCGGTAGTTACAGTTTTTATGCTACGAAGACAATTCCGTTAGGAGAAGGCGGCATGGTAGTTAGCGCTGATAAGGAATTGATTAGTTGGATGAAAAAATTCAGGAATTACGGAAAAGTAGTGATTAATGGTAATGTTGTTACATATCCAATGAAGGAAGGATTTAATTATCGGGTCAGTGAATTTACAGCGGCGCTTGGAATTGTACAGATGGAACGATTGCCTATGATTTTGGAGTGGAAAAGAAATTTAGCGAGAAAATTTGACTGTATTTTTGATAGAAGAGTGATATTGCCGGAAGGCATGAAATCAGGGTATTACAAGTATATAGTATTTGATCAGGATTTAGAGGAAGAGACCGGAAAAGTATTTAATTATACTGATTTTGGTAATGAAATAGAGGGAATTGAAATGATTTTGCCTAACAGCTATTGGGTGGCGGATCATCATAAATGTGCGCCGATTTATTATGGATGGGATAAGGCAGATAATTCAATTGAGGAAATAAGGGCACATCTTATAAGACATTGACCAGAGATGAAAAGATAGCAAGAGAAAGGATGAGCTCAAAAATATGAAAGAAGTCCAATATTATAAAAATATATACAGTAAATTCTGGGTAAACCAAACAAAAGTTTATGGTTATGGGATTTATGAACAGAATCTTGTCAAGCTGATTTCTAGATCTTCACCCAAAAGAGTATTTGAGGTTGGGATTGGTACAGGGTGGCCGATTGGCGCAGAATTAAAGAAAAAAGGAATAGTAGTTGACGGATGCGATGTGGCGGGACGTTTGGTTGCGTTGGCACAAAAGGAACTCGAAAACGAAAAAGGAATTTTTGTTGGAGATGTGAAGAAGTATCAAGGGGATACTCTATATGACGTTACATATTGTGTAAGAGCAAGTTGGTATTTTCCTGATTTCTATGCGACAGTTAAGAAAATGGCTGCAATGACAAAGCCGGGAGGATATATCATTTTTGATATCATGGATAGGAACAGTTTGTATTGTTTGAAGTCTAGATTACGAGATATTAAGGAAAGATGTTGTAAGTTTTTAGGAATTGATATTGACGAGCGGTATGGAACACATTTTCTTTCTGTTGCGAAAATGAAAAAATTTCTGACAAAAAACGGCATGATTTATAAATACTGGAGGGAGAGAGAGATAAATCGCGGTATAAATAAAATAGATATGCCTAAAGTAGTGTTTATGTGCAAAAAGCTAAATTAGTAAATGAAATACATCGCAAATAAAATGGAGGAAGACTGGGATGAAAAAGGGATTGATTTCATTTATATCAGGAATAGTAGGAGCGGTTGTCGGGGCAGGTACTATAAGTAAAATTATGGGAAGATCGCTTGCAAATAAAAAAAATATGTCGGATAAACACCTTGCGTTATTTTTAATGATGAATCAATGGGTAAAAGTTAAGCAAGAAGATAAAAATATTTCAGAATATTTTGAAGAAAATAATATTAAAAGAATAGCGATTTATGGGATGAGCTATGTAGGAGAAAGGCTTATAGAGGAATTAAAAGTATCAAATATAGAGGTTGCCTACGGTATTGATAGGGAAGCAAAAGCGCTTAACATGGATGTAGAGGTGGTAACGTTGGATGATGATTTAAAAGAGGTTGATGCTGTTGTAGTTACTGCAATTACATTTTTTGAAGAAATAGCAGAAAAACTAGAGAAGAAACTGGAATGTCCAATTATATCATTAGAAGATATATTATTTGAAATTTAGCACATGGATTAAGTAATAAAATGATCAAAAGATGTTTGGTAATAGACCAAAAAGGGCAGTTTATATATTGATTGGAGAAGTATATGAGAAGTTTAGGCGATAATAAATTAAAAATTAATATAATAGGATTGGGTTATATTGGACTGCCGACAGCGTTAATGCTTACAAAAGAAGATTTTGAAATAGTTGGGACGGATTTCAATTATGAGTTGATAAGCAAACTCAAAAATAAGTCCATGAGATTTAGTGAAAATGGAATGGAAGAACTTTTTGAAGAAGCGTGTAATAGAAATTTTCGATTTACGACGGAGTATGAGGAGGCAGATGTATATATAGTAGCTGTTCCAACCCCTTATATTAAGTCGTCGAAAAAAGTGGACGCTTCACATGTTGTAGACGCCGTGACAAAAATTTTAGAAGTTTGTCCCGAAAACAGTACAATTGTTATTGAATCTACAGTATCACCAGGAACTATTGACAGATATATCAGACCATTAATTGACGAATGTAAAAGAGTAAATCTTGCGCATGCACCGGAACGGATCATACCTGGGAAAATAATATATGAATTGAAAAATAATTCTAGAATTATTGGAGTTGACAGCGAAGAGACGGGAAACTTGATAAAAACAATATACCAGTCTTTTTGCGAGGGCTCAATTATCATAACTAACATAAGGACTGCGGAAATGATAAAAGTCGTTGAAAATACATATAGAGACATTAATATAGCTTTTGCGAATGAACTAACTAAAATTTGTAGAGAAGCAGAATTAGATGTCTATGAAATAATTCGTACGGCAAATATGCATCCCCGAGTAAATATTTTAACACCAGGACCAGGGGTAGGAGGTCACTGTATCTCTGTTGATCCGTGGTTTTTAGTTGGGGATTATCCTGGATTAGCCAACATTATTTTAGCCGCAAGAAAGATAAACGATTCGATGCCGGAATATGTATTGGAAAGACTTTCTGAAATCATGGAAAAAGTGGGGATAAATGATATATCCCGAATTGGAGTCTATGGGCTGACTTATAAAGAAGATGTCGACGACATAAGGGAAAGCCCGACTTTACAAATGTTATCAATTATGAGAAAACATTTAGCTACAGGGATTAAAGTGTATGATCCGTATATAAAAGAAAAAGTAGTGGAAAATCAGTTGTTTGATTTTGATGATTTTGTTGAGAATGTTGATATTATTGTCATTATGGTTGGGCATAAACAGATTATAGAGCGTCAGGATTCTATAAGGAACAAAATTATTTTTGATACCCGGAATGTTGTAGGAATTGAAGGTGCTTATCATTTATGAATAAGAAAAAAGTTTTAGTTGTTTTTGGGACAAGACCGGAAGCAATTAAAATGTGTCCATTAGTGAAAGAATTAAGAACAAAGACAAGCATTCAAACAGTAATATGTGTAACCGGGCAGCATAGAGAGATGCTTGCGCAGGTCATGGATGCCTTTCAACTTAAAGCGGACTATAATTTGGATATCATGAAACCGCGGCAAACATTGTCAGGAATAACAGTAGATATATTAACGCGGATTGAAAAAGTAGTGAAAATAGAAAATCCTGATTTGATTTTGGTGCATGGTGATACATCCACGTCCTTTGTGGCAGCATTAGCGGGATTTTATGCGAGAATTCCGGTGGGGCATGTGGAGGCTGGACTCCGTACTTATAATATGCAGTCTCCTTATCCGGAAGAATTTAACCGTCAGGCGGTAGATTTAATTACGGAAATGTATTTTGCGCCTACAGAGACCGCAAAGGATAATTTGCTTAGAGAAGGTAAAAGAGAAGAAAGAATATTTGTAACTGGAAATACTGTTATCGACGCGTTAAAAACGACGATTAGAAATGATTATAAAAATGAAAATCTGGAATGGGCTGATGGAAGCAGACTGCTGTTGCTTACAGCGCATCGAAGAGAAAATCTGGGAGATCCAATGCGGGGCATGTTTCAGGCAATCAAGCGAATCGTTCAGGAATTTGAAGATGTAAAAGTCATCTATCCTATACATAAAAATCCTGCGGTCAGAGAAGCCGCAAAGGGAGTAATTGCTGATATAGAACGAATCAGAATGATTGAACCACTGGATGTAGTTGATTTTCATAATTTTATGTCGAGGAGTTATTTGATATTGACAGATAGCGGAGGGGTTCAGGAGGAAGCGCCGTCGTTAGGAAAGCCTGTTTTGGTTATGCGAGACACAACGGAACGGCCGGAAGGAGTAGCAGCAGGAACTTTAAAACTTGTTGGAACTCGGGAAGATGATATTTTTCGGGAAACCAGAAGGCTGCTTACAGATGAAAAGGAATATCAAAGAATGAGTAAGACGGAAAATCCGTATGGAGACGGACATGCGTCAGAAAGAATTGTTCAGGCAATCCTTGAGTATCTGGAAGAAATTTTTTGATTTTTCAATTGCTCGTCCAGTTTTTGATACACAAAATGTAATTATAGGAATGAGAATATAATAATTCCATTTAGTTAATAGAAAAAATAAAGGAATAGATGAATGGCAGATATCAATGACAAACTTTTAGATGAGTATGGTAACGCAAAGGGTATTGCAGAGTGCAGCTTTTGGATAATGGGGAAATTGCTGGACACACCATATTTAAAAAAGAGAATAGATTTGTTAAATGTAGATAAAGTATATGTTTATGGAGGGGGATATTTGGGGATTCAAACGTATAGAACGTGTAGTGATCTCATAGATATTCCTGCGATTGTGGATAAGAGTGGAAAGTTAAATTTGGATATTCCTGATATACCGGTAATTGATTTTGACGAATTTAGAAAGGTATACAAAGGAGAAAGAGTAATTATTGCATCAATTAAATTTTATCAGGAAATTTATAATGACTTGTCCAAGTTTGTTCCTGTAACACGATTGTTATTCTTAGGGGAATTTTTAGGAGGAATTTTATCGTGATTTATATAACATATATTGATCTTAACAGTATGGAACATTCAGGAATTAAGAAGAAGGTTATGTCACAAATTATTGTCTTTCAGAAGTATTTTCATTGCGTTTATTATACGGCGTGGTGTGGAAGAATGCTGTATCTTATGAAAGATAATAAAATTATAGATAAAGAATTGGCATTTTCAAGACAAAAAGTGAATGAAATTCTTTGCGGGTGGTTAGAGGAGTATAAAATAAAGAGAACTTATATTAGATATAATTTGTCGGATAAATGGTTTATACATTTTTTGAAAGTACAGAAAGAAAAATGTATAAAATCTGTATTAGAAATTCCTACGTATCCATACGACGGTGAAATGGCAGAAGGGTTATCAAAGATAGAGGATACACTTTATCGGGAACAACTATATAGATATGTGGATTTTGTTACTACGAATTCTAATAGTAAATATATTTTTAATATAAGATGTATTCAATTATTGAACGGAGTAAACTTGGATGAAAACCCAATAGTATATAAGAAACAGAAAAATGGAAAAATAGTTCTTATTGGAGTTAGTACGTTGGCCAAGTGGCATGGCTATGAGAGGATTTTGGAGGGACTTTTTTATTACTATCAGAACAAAGGAGATTATGAGATTTTATTTAAAATAGTAGGAGAAGGTCCTGAAAAGCAAAGATATATTTCTATGGTTACTCAATATGATTTGGGAGCTTATGTGGAATTTTTGGGCAAGTTAGAGGGAGAAAGTTTAGAACAACAGTATAATATGTCTGATTTGGCAGTTAGTTCATTAGGCCTCTATAAAACAGGGATTCAAGAAGTGGCGCCTATAAAAGGCTCGGAATATTGTGCGAGAGGAATTCCATTTATATGCGGATACGATGATATGAGGTTCCCTGAATCCGTGGATTTTATTATGCATGTAACGAATGATTCTAAGCCCATTGATATGTATCAGATAATTAATTTCTATCAACAAATAAATTCAAAACAGACGTATCAGGAAGAAATGCGCAATTACGCAATAAAACATCTTACGTGGGACAGAGTTTTATCGTCGGTAATAGAAGTTTTGATATAAGTAATGAGGTAAAGGGTGAGTGGATTATCGATGAAACGTTTATGCATTTATTTAACCTATGATAAGCAGGGAATAGTAGATAATTATATTGGTTATATACTTAGCGAGATGAGAAATTGCGCAGAGTATATAGTTGTTATATGTAATATGACAGAAGTGTTTTCTGGAATGGATATTCTGGAAAGATATTCAGATAAAATTATATGCCGAGAGAACATTGGTTTTGATGCCGGAGGGTTTAAAGAAGCCCTTTGCAGATTTATAGGTTGGGATACTGTGTTACAGTATGAAGAATTGATATTGGTTAATGATTCTTTTTTTGGGCCTTTTATACCAATGAAGGACATTTTTTCTGAAATGGAAAATAGAAATGTAGATTTTTGGGGATTGGCTAAGCACGGAACATATGAGGAAAAGGGAAGTATTAAATTTTTTGAACATATTCAATCATATTTTCTGGTAATTGGTTCGACAATGCTTCACAGTGAACAATTTAAAAATTACTGGGAAGATATGCCGTTTTATTCGACATTTTTAGATGTTGTCTATCAGCATGAAGTGAAATTTACATCTTATTTTAAATCATTGGGATATACCTATGATGTTTTAGCAGATATCGAAATCAATGATTCCCAATTGAACCTTGCGAATAATTATATACAATATGCAAAGATTTCATATGAATTAATAGAAAAAAGAAATTTTCCTTTTTTAAAAAGGCAGCAATTTGCTAATAATACTTTATCAAATCAAACTCAGGAGAATTTGTTTCAGGCCATAAATTATATAGATGAAAAAACAAATTATGATATTAATCTTATATGGAATAATATTATTCGTACATTTGATATGACGGATTTACATAGGAATCTTTGTTTACAATATATAATATCGCCGGAAAGAAGGAAAACAGTTAATGTAAGAAATATAGTAATTATGGTTCATGCTATGTATGAATCAGCAATAGAGTATGTATGTGAATATTTGGATAGACTGGGTGAAGAATGGAAGTCATGTGTATGGGTGATTTCAGAAAAAGAAAATATTATCAGGGGTTATCAAGAGCAGGGGATAAAAGGGGAAGTTTTGCATAGAAAGAACTCTAATGTACAAATAGATTTGAAAAAGTATGATTTTGTATGTATTTTGCATGATGTAGATATGACATCAGATATGACTCCTAATTATGTAGGGAAATCTTATTTTTATTCTGTTTGGGAAAACCTGTTAAAGAATCAAAATCATGTTTTAGGAATATTAGAAAAATTTGAAAAAGAAAGCAGACTGGGGATTCTTGCACCGCCGCAACCGATCTTTGCAAATTATTTTGGAGAGCTTGGTAATGGATGGGACGGGTATTACGAAGAAATAGAGGGAGCTGTTAAAAAGTTAAGACTTAATTGCCATCTATCAGAAGATACTCCTCCGTATAGAATAATGAGTGATCTTTGGATTAGAGGAGATATAATAAGTCAGATTGTAGAACATGGGTCGGAATATTGTCAATGGTTACCGTACCTTTGGAGTTATTTCGCCCAAGATAAGGGGTATTATTGCGGAATTGTTGAAAGTGTGAATTATGCTTCTATGAACGAGGTTAATTTATCTTTTTATTTAAATGAGATATTAGCGCAGATTAAAGCGGAATATGGTCCTTTCCATAATTTATGTGAAATGAAAGAAAAACTGCTATTAAACGGATTAAAAGCGTTTTGTGAAAAGAACGCTCGAATTTTGATTTATGGAGCGGGATATTACGCAAAAAAATATAAGGATTTTCTATCGAATGTAGAGGCATGTGTGGTTTCAGACGGCGAAAAGAAAGCAGATTATTTAGGTGAATTTCCAATCATGTATTTATCCGAAGTAAAGGAAATAAACAAATGTGGAATTGTATTATGTCTTAATAAAAAAAATCAGGAGCATGTATTACCGGTCTTAAAAAGGTTTGGGGTGAAAGATTGTTTCTGTATATCTGAGTAAAATCCTACAATTATAATACATTTGGTTTGCGAAGGATAGTATATATCAGCTTTATGAAAAAAGAATATATGTGAAAGTGTGGGAAAGTAAATATGAAACGTAACATATTGTTAATATTTTTTTTATTTACCAATGTATTAATTGTCAGGCTATTGAATTTCTATCAAAAGAAGCAATTGCAAAGCTCTCAATGGCATATAAAGCGTTTTCAGGATCATTACTGGCTGTTAAACCATTGGCTGGAACTAAAAAATGAAGGAAAAAGTATCGCGACTTACTTTGAGGACATGGGGTATCGTCATATTGCCGTTTATGGAATGGCGGAACTAGGCAACAGGCTTATGGAAGATTTGGAAGACAGTTCAGTTCAGATTGATTATGGAATAGACCGAGATATTTCCTGTTCCATTGCGCGGATAGACGAGGTGTATTATCCGGAGGATGAACTTCCGGAGACGGACGTAATTGTTGTGACCCCGTATTCTATGTTTGAAGAGATTAAAGAATTGTTGGAGAAAAAGGTCAAATGTCCGGTTATTTCGCTGGAAGAAGTAGTGTGGAGTGTATAGAGATGAAGTTGATTGCAATGTACTTACCCCAATTTCATGAGATCCCGGAAAATAATGATGCGTGGGGAAATGGTTTTACGGAATGGGTGAACGTTAAGAAAGCAAGACCGTTATTCTTAGGGCATAACCAGCCTCGGATACCGCTTCATAATAATTATTATAATCTGTTAGAGCGAGGTGTGATGGAAAAGCAGATGAAGCTTGCTAAGCAGGCGGGCATCTATGGTTTCTGCTTTTACCATTATTGGTTCGGCGAACGTATGGTATTGGAGAAACCGGCGGAAATGCTTCTAAATAATAAGAATATAGATTTCCATTATTGCTTTTCATGGGCGAACGAACCATGGACAAAAACCTGGCATGGCGCCGGTGGAAATAAAGAGATATTAATTCCTCAGATCTATGGGGGAGAAGAAGAATGGAAAGCACATTATCAATATTTTCGTCCTTACTTTTTGGATGAAAGATACATAAAAGAAGACAATAAACCTGTTTTGATGATTTATCGCCTGCGTAATATTCCTCACTTTAACGACATGATCCGGTATTGGAATACATGTGCCAGGAAGGACGGGTTCTCCGGAGTTTTTATCATTTCTATGAATCGATGCAGGGAGAATGTATGGAAGAGCCGCTGGGTCAACGCGTCTGTAGATTTTGAACCGAATCGGACAAAAGCAGAAATGATAGACACAAAGGCAGCTATTGCGCCAAAAGAAGGCGGAAGTCTCCTGTGGAACCGCTTTGCCATGAAATGTATTGATTATAAAAAGTTGAACGAGATGATGCTTGGAAAAAAACATGAGAAAGATCATTTTAGGATGGCGTTTGTGGATTTTGACGACTCGCCCAGGCGGAACACGAGGGCGATTATTATGAAGGGGAGCAGTCCGGAGAGGTTTGGAAAGTACCTAAGAAAAACGATACGGTTAAGCATGCAGGAAGAGAATGAATATGTCTTTTTGAATGCGTGGAACGAATGGGGAGAAGGAAATTATCTGGAACCGGATACGAGACATGGATATTCTTATCTAAACCAGATAAAGAAAGTATTGGATGATTTGGAGAAAGAAAAGGAATGAATAGTTTCGGTCAAGTTTCGGTCAGTGTTATCGTGCCGGTTTACAATGTGGACAAGTTGCTAAATAAGTGCCTGGATTCTATTGCCGCGCAGACATACGATGATTTTGAAGTGATTCTCATTGACGACGGGTCGGAGGATTTATCAGGAACCATATGTGACGAATATGCTTCCAGGTATGGATATATGCATGTATATCATCAGGAAAATAGAGGAGTCGTAAGCGCCAGGAACTACGGAATCCGTCTTGCAAAGGGGACATATCTTTCGTTTATTGACGCGGACGATTGGGTAGAACCGGATTTCCTTCAACGATTTATCGATAATATAGAGGAATATGACGCTGATATCGTGATCACTGGTTACAGTAAAGATACAAAGGACCAGAAAAAAAGAGAGAAAAATCATATAGAAGCCGGCGTATATGAAGGCGAATCTTTGATTCCTTTTTATAAGAGTATGCTGCAGTATAACACGTCTTATGAATTTGGAGTGCAGCCTTTCCTGGTAAATAAGATATTTAAGCGGGAGATGTTTATCGAATGTTCCGCGGGACTAGACCCTCAAATATATGAGGCGGAGGATGCGGCAATCGTGTTTCCGTACTTATTGCATAGTAAGAGGATCGTAGTGACGGAAGACTGCCCATATCATTATGTTTACCGGAAATCTTCTGCGACAAATGAGAGAAAGTTTAATTATTTTGAAAATATATCACGTCTCTTTTTATACCTGAATCGCAAATTCCAGGAGACAGAGTATTACGATGTTATGCTGCCTCAGCTTGGTCCGTATATGCGGATGCTGATATACATCGAGAATCCGGATGCATTTTTGGAAGAGGGGAAATATATATTTCCGTTTCGGAAGGTGCCGGTAGATTCCAGAATTGTTCTGTATGGGGCCGGGCATGTGGGCAGGGTGTACCGCCATCAGATAAGATTGTCGCAATATTGCCGTTTGGCTGCATGGGCGGACGCGGCTTATTCCAGGGAAGAATTGAAGCAATTAGGCGTCGTTTCACCTGATTTATTAAAGGAGCTGGAGTATGATCTCATCGTGATTGCGATAGAGAATAAAGAGACGATAAGTGTGGTGAAAGCGATGCTCATGAAGATGGGAATAGCGGAGGAAAGGATTGTTGTTGCCGATGGGGTATGAAAGGGCGCCGGATGATGAGAAGCCGGAAGTAATAGAGCCGGAAGTATCCGTGATTATGTATGTAAAAAACGGGATGCCGTATTTTGAAAAGGCGCTTAAAAGCGTTATGGATCAGACATTGCATCGGATAGAGATTCTGGTCATCGACGCCGGAAGCACGGACGGAACGGCAGAATATGTAAGACAGTGTCAGACTCTGGATTCCAGGATTCGTCTCCTATGTTCGCAGCAGGGAAGTGTCGGCGCGCAGTTTAATCTGGGAGTAGAGAAAGCAAGGGGCGAATACATAGGAATCGTAGAGTCGGATGATTTTATCTTACCTGAGATGTATGAAGAGCAGTTGACCTGTGCAAGGGAATATGGCTGTGATGTCCTGCGTGCAGATAATTATATATTCTTCGGGGACGGCGAGCATGAGATCCGATTGAGAACGAAGGTCTCACATAAGAAATCCAATTACGGCAGAATCATGTGCGCTATGCAAGAGCCGGAAAATGTATTTATAGGCGGAAGTTTTTGGACGGGACTTTACAAGCGGGAATTTCTTATTGAAAAAAACATACGGATGAATGAAACTCCTGGGGCGGCATATCAGGATTTTGGTTTTCTGTTCCTGACAGGGGCGTTGGCTCGGAGTATTTATATTATGCCCCAGGCATTTTACTGTTATAGGAAAGATAACCCGTCTTCTTCCTGTAACCGCCCGTCAAGGTGGGACATGCCGGTGCAAGAGTATCGTCTTTTAGAAAAGGAACTGAAGAAAAGAGGGATCTGGGATCGATATAAAGAATATTTTTTCTTGTGGAAAGTAAGGAATGAGAGATGGTTTTACTTTAATCTCGATCTGGAAGGAAAGAGAAGCTTTATACATTTGTTTTATGAAGATATGAAAGAGGTTGCAGAGGAATCTTTTCTGACTTTGTTATGCCGTGATAAAGAGCGGGAATTTCTAGAGAACGTGAAGCAGGGGGAGAAGTCTCTGTATGATTATTTGGAAGGTAAAGACCGAATATGGGAAGAGAGCGTCAGGAAGATAGAAGCTTTGGATACCTTGGATGTTTTGGAGAATTCCAGGATTTATTTATTTGGCGCGGGAAACATTGGGCGGATTCTGTGCTGGTTTTTGCAGAATCGCAACACTCAAATAAGATGTCAGAACAAACAGAAGATTGCTTATGTGGATAATTCGCGGGAACTTTGGGGGATGGAACTAGAAGGAGTATCTGTCGTTCCCCCGCAGGACGCGCTGCAATCGCAACAGGCTTTTTTTATTGTCTGCAGTGAGAATTACGCGGGCGAAATTCACTGTCAGCTCAAAGATGCGGGAGTGGAAGACAGATTTATTGCCGTTTGTGACGATATGGATTCATGTATCCGGTTGATTATGAGGAGAACGATAAACATATGTGTATAGCAGAGTGCAGCAAAAAAATATATCAAAAACTGGCGGATGTACAGTCGAGGATGATCTATTTGAACCGTTTAAACTACAGCCTGACAGAGGACAGATGTTTTATAGAAGACATGGTAAACCGTACTTTGCGGCAGAATCCACTCTGGACATCCTTCTGCGAAGCGCTTGAAAGGGAAGCTGAAAAGAATAGGATGGTAATATTCGGGGCAGGCATATGGGGGAATATCTTATACCAGGAGACAGAAAAACGAATCCCATGGAAAGCTTCGGTTGACAGTGATCCGCAGAATAAATGCGTAGGGCAGTTGGAGGTAGTATCTTTTGACAGGTTTGTAGAAGATTATGCGGGAGAAACGGTGGTTTTGTCATCTTATAAAAACGGCAGGGAGATGTATAGGCAGATAAGAGATGCAGGTATTCCGGATGACAGAATTATGGATGCAGGAGACGTCATATACGAGCTGACGGAGAAAGCGATTTACTTTGACCTGGATCAGTGCAGTGCACAGGGAGAACAAGAGATCTTTATTGACGCAGGTGGTTTTGACGGACTGACGACGGCACAGTTTATGAATTGGTGTAATGGGAAGGGGTATTCTTACATTTTCGAGCCGGACGAACGAAACCGGCTCTTGATCAGGAAGAATTTAAAGCATATCCCGAATTATGAGATTGTGCCGAAAGCATTATGGTCAAGAACGGCAAGGCTGGCAATGGATGCAAAGGGGAGTTTTGCGTCAAGTGTCAGTGAATTAGGTGAAAATAAGGAAGTAGATCCAGAAGTAGATTCTAAAGAAGCGATAGAGTCGGTCTCTTTGGATGATTTTGTATGTGAAGGAAGAATCACTTACATAAAGATGGACATTGAAGGCGCTGAAATGGAAGCCTTACGAGGAGCGGCTCATATATAAGGACGTATAAGCCGAAACTGGCGGTCAGCATTTACCATAAGAAAGAAGATATATGGGAGATTCCGCATTTGATTTTGACTTATTGCCCGGATTATAGATTCTATCTCAGGCATTATTCATTTTCGGAATATGATACAGTTTTATATGCGGTACCTTTATAAAGAGTTGGAGACGGAGAAAAGCATTGTATGAAGTTCTTACTTTTTGGCACAGGTGATTATTACAACCGATACAGGATCTGGTTTGACAGCAAGGATATAGCCGCCCTGATAGATAACGCAGAAGAAAAGCAGGGACAGTATGTAGATGGAATTCGTGTGATTTCGCCGGAGGATGTTTCCCGATATGAATATGATGCAGTTGTTATTCTAAGTTTTTACGTCAAAGCCATGAAGGCCCAGCTGATAGATCTGGGGGTAGAAGAGAAGAAGATATATCATTTTTTTGACTTGCACGATCTCATCTATCATCCAGGGATCAGGAGAAGGATCTGCTGTTATGGATTACAAGACTGTACTGAATCGGTATATGATTATCGGTCAGAAAGTAAGCAGTCGGGGAGCGAGCAGTCAGGGATTTGTCATCGATTGGAAGTTTCTTTTCTATCAGAGAAACACTGCGGATCAAGCAAAAAGATTTTACTTTTGAGCAATGATCTTACACTGGGAGGCCCGGCAATCGCTTTGTATCATGCGGCGCAGATATTGATAAAGAGAGGATACCGGGTAGTCTATGGTTCCATGCTGGATGGTCCGTTGCGAGATATACTGACCGAGGAAGGAATCCCGGTGATCGTAGATGAGAATCTGATGATTCAGACGATGGATGAAGCGCAATGGGTTAGAAAGTATTCCTTCATTATCTGTAATACCATGAACTTTCATGTATTCCTTTCTGGGAGAGACAAGAGGATACCTGTCGCATGGTGGCTGCATGACGCTTTATTTTTCTATGACGGGATAAGGCGGGAAGCGCTGGATAAGCTTACACAGGACAACATGGCAGTCTGGAGCGTGGGTCCGATACCAGAGCGGGCAGTGAAAGCATTCAGGCCGGATTTTTATGTGGAAGATCTGATATATGGAGTGACAGATCAGGCAGAGGAAGAGAATAGAGGCAAAGTAACCGGGAACGCCATGGTCAAGAATGTGGAGGAGAAAAAAGAGAGAGTAGAGACAGGCAGACGAGATGAACAGAAGATTATAATTCGATTCATTACAATTGGTTACATAGAACATCGTAAAGGACAGGATATTTTGTTGGAAGCAATTAAGGGCCTGGAACAGGATATCAGGCAGAAAGCAGAATTCTTGTTTGTCGGGCAGAATACGTCTTTACTGGCAAAAGATCTAATAGCAGCCGCAGGGGAGATACCAGAGATTAGATTTACCGGACCGGTGAATAGAAGTAAGATCGATAGTCTGTTAGGGAGAGCCGATATGCTGGTATGTCCGTCGAGGGAGGATCCGATGCCTACGGTAGCAGCAGAGGCGATGATGCACAAAGTACCGTGTTTGGTTTCAGATACCACGGGTACGGTGAAATATATCAGAGACGGAATCGACGGATTGATATTTCAAAGTGAAAACGCTGAACAGTTAAAAGAGACGCTGGAAAGATGTATCAGGGGTGAATTTGATCTGGACCAGATGGGCAGGAATGCAAGAAATGCGTATGAAAAATATTTCTCTATGGAAGCGTTTGAAAATCGCCTTATGGATCTTATTTCAAATCAGATATAACGAGTATTATAAGTCTAATTGAATTGAATGAGATAAGTGAAACGAAATCGTATAAAAGACTTAGTTCTATATGAAAATGCTCTATGGATAGAAAAAGGATGGCATGTGAGTAGAAATAAAAGAGAAAGGAGCGAATCTATGTCATTAGAAAAAGATCATCTGTTTCAAGAATATTACGGTGAGAAGATTGCCTTATATGGATTAGGGACGGAGACACAAAAGGCGCTCCTTTCGTTTGAAGGTCAGTTTGAGGTTATAGGTCTGCTGGATAGTTTTCAGGAAAGCGGAGAGCTTTTCGGGAAAAAGATTATGTCTCTGCCGCGGGCGATAGACGAGGGTGTGAAGCTGATCGTTGTGGTTGCCCGCCCTGGTTCCTGTAAGGCGATTGCACAGAAGATCGGCGATATCTGCCGGGAGCGTGAGATTGCGCTTATGGATATCAGAGGAAAGAATCTTCTGGAAAGAAAATGTGTTACTTATGATTTTACGGGTATTAACGGAGGAACAAAGGAGGAGTTGTACCGGAAGATCGCCCGGGCGGATGTGGTAAGTTTCGATCTATTTGATACGCTGGTTATGCGGGAAGTATTGTCTTCGGCGGATATCGCCGAGCTGACAGACGCGGCGCTACGAGAGAAGGGCGTTGATATCCCTGATTTTACGGCGCTGCGTCTGGGGGCAGAAAAGCGGCTGTCGAAATACACGGCTCCTACATTGGAGGAATTATATGCCGATATAAAGAGATCAATACCGGAAGTTCCTCTTTCGCCTGCGGAAATTGCCGGACTGGAGTGGGAGACAGATTATAAGACGATCGTACCAAGGCGGGCGGTGTGTGAGATCTTTGATTATTGCATCAATCATGGGAAGCGGGTTTACATCGTAACAGATACCTATTATTGTCTGGAGCGTATAGAGGCAGTATTAGAGAAATGCAATATATCAGGCTATGCAGGGATCTATGTGTCTTGTGAATATGGCGCCGGAAAGCGCCAGGGACTATTCGACAGGCTGAAGGAGACGGAAGGGAATCGAAAGTATCTGCATATCGGCGATGATGAAGCGGCGGATATAGAGACGGCGTCCGGGGTCGGGATGGATACGTTCCGCGTATACAGCGGGGAGGAATTACTGGATACAGTTGGAAATATGGGGATGGAGCCGTATATGGACGGCCTGACCGAACGGCTGAAGATAGGGATGCTTACGGCAAAATTATTCAACGATCCGTTTCGCTTCGACGCAGAGAAACGAAAGATAGAACTCAGGAATGCGTATGATATAGGATATCTGCTCTGTGCGCCGATTATTGCGGATTTTGTTTTGTGGTTCCGGGAGCGGGTGAGGCATTATGAGATCCCTAATATCTGGTTTTGCGCAAGAGACGGTTATCTGCTGCAGAAACTGTACCGGATATTGGATGATACGAAGGACTCCGTGTATTTCATGACGTCCAGGATGGCGGCAATCCGGGCGGGGGTGACGGATGAAGGGGATCTCTCTTATGTGGACAGCATGAAGTACAGCGGAACAACGGAGGAGAATCTTAAGAGCCGGTTTGGGCTGGAGGCAGAGCGCATAGAAGCTGTGAATGAAAGGGCGTCGGGCTTATTAAGATACAAAGACAGTATTCTGGAAAAAGCGGTTTATGAGCGGGGAAATTATAAGAAATACATAAATACGCTGAAAATAGAAGAAGGAGCAATTGCTTTTTTTGATTTTGTGGCGAAGGGAACGACGCAGATGTATGTTCAGAGGCTTGCGGGACGTTCCTTTAAGGGGTTATATTTTTTGCAGCTTGAACCGGAATTCATGAGTGATAAGGGGTTGGAAATCGAACCGTTTTATGGTGCGGACGAGATGGAGACCAGCAGGATTTACGACAATTATTACATACTGGAGACGATTCTGACAGCGCCGCATCCTGGCGTATGCGGGTTTGATAATAGCGGAAGGCCGAGGTTTGCAGAAGAAACCAGAACAGAAAGGGATATCAAATGTTTTAGTCAGGCGCAGGAAGGGATCATAGATTATTTCCAGAGATATCTTGAATTACTGCCCGAGGGTATGAGGAAACAGAGCAAAGAGCTGGATGAAGTAATCCTGGGATTGTTCGCAAATTTAGAGATTCAGGACGATGATTTTTTGTCTCTTGTTGTGGAAGATCCTTTTTTTAACAGAATGACGGGAA
>CAJUFA010000013.1 GCA_910585725.1 uncultured Dorea sp.
TAGAGCGTCTGGCTACGGACCAGAAGGTCGGGGGTTCGAATCCTCTCGCCCACGTTAAAGTCCTTGTAGATTATCTGCAAGGGCTTTTTGAAAATATACCGATATATCGGACAATAAGTTTTTATCTAAAGGATTGGTAGCTTATTATTCGACATATCGGTGTTCAGGCGGCTTCTATGCTGTTGTAATATGTGAAAAATGTCTGACGGAGGAATCTTAGGATGGAGAAACGAGTGATTATGTGCGAAGTTTGCCGTAATAATTGCCGGATGGAAGCAGAGATTGAAGACGGAGAGGTGACTGATGTTACCGGAAACGGCTGCATGAAGGGGTATGTATTTGCTCAGAATGTAGTGAGAGATGATATGCAAGAGGAATGCGGACAGTAAGACGCCGGTCTTTCAGGGACGGCAGGACGTCGTTTGACGGCGCACGGTAAAATGAGAAGGAACATAATAATGTAGAAATAACTGTGTAAATGGCGATGCAGATGTTTTTTTTGTAGACATTTGCAATAAAGTATACTAAGATAATATCGTTAGCAAATTTTAAGAAAGAAGGGTATTTGGATTATGAAGAAAAATGTAATTGTGGGACAGTCAGGAGGACCTACAGCAGCGATTAATTCCAGTCTTGCCGGAGTTTATCGTACTGCTAAGGATCGTGGGGCACAGAAAGTATACGGAATGCTTCATGGCGTACAGGGATTGTTAGAAGAGAATTATATTGATTTGGCGGATCATATTAAGACAGAATTGGATGTGGAGTTGTTGAAGAGAACGCCGGCTGCATTCTTAGGATCATGCCGTTATAAACTTCCGGAGATTCATGAGAATCGAGAAGTTTATGATAAGATTTTTGAAATCCTGGAGAAGCTTGATATCGAGGCGTTTATCTATATTGGTGGTAATGATTCTATGGATACGATCAAGAAGTTATCAGATTATGCGATTATCACCGGATTTTCAACAAGATTTATCGGATGTCCGAAGACGATTGATAATGACCTGGCGTTGACAGACCATACGCCTGGATATGGGAGCGCGGCGAAATATATCGGTACTTCTATGAAAGAGATTATCCGCGACAGCTTCTGTCTTGAGAATGAGAACGGAATCGTTACTATCGTGGAGATTATGGGACGTAACGCGGGATGGCTGACAGGTTCGGCCGCGTTGTCTATGGGAGAGGACTGTGAAGGTCCGGATTTGATTTATCTGCCGGAGATTACTTTTGATGTCAGGGCGTTCGGAGAGAGAGTGAAGGAATTACTTGAGAAGAAGACTTCTATCGTTGTTGCGGTATCGGAAGGAATCCGTACGGCAGACGGTACTTATGTATGTGAGCTTGGCAACAGTATTGATTTTGTCGATGCGTTCGGACATAAGCAGTTATCAGGAACAGCTTCTTATCTTGCAAGTTACATTGCAGGCGAGCTTGGCTGTAAGACTCGTGCTATTGAGCTTAGTACGCTGCAGCGTTCTGCATCTCATGCGGCGTCGCGTGTAGATATTCTGGAAGCTTATCAGGTTGGCGGTGCGGCTGTGAAAGCGGCGGACGAAGGAGATTCCGGAAAGATGGTAGTTTTACAGAGATTGTCTGACGATCCGTATCAGTGTGGAACAGAGGTAAAGGACGTCCACAAGATTGCGAATGACGAAAAGCTCGTTCCGAGAGAGTGGGTAAATGAAGAGGGTACGTATGTAACAAATGATTTTATTTCTTACGTAAGACCTCTGATTCAGGGAGACGTTTCACCGGTTATGGTCGACGGTATCCCGAGACATCTGTATACGCCGAGGGAGTTAAGTTACAGGCAGAATAAGTGTAATTCATAAGGAGTGCAGGAGAGAATATATTCTGTTTCTGATTTATGACATAAAAATATCATGGCGGTCGTATCCGCTGTAAAAAAGATATTTAAAAAGACAGTATTTACTGTCTTTTTTTTATGGAGTATGCTATTATGTGAATATAATATATCAAATAGTAGAAAGCGAGGTGTGAAGGTATGTTTTGTTTCCAGGGGATTTTTGATTCAGCATAGCAAAGAAGGATAAGGACGGCAGAGTGCGGAGAGCTTTTTGGGGGCGGTCTGGCGTGAAAGAAAAATTGTATATTTATGGAGGATGAAGAATACCATATGAAATCAGAAAAAAAGCTGATCAGTATGATATTAGCCGCTGCGCTGATCTTTTCTGACACGGTAATACCGGTTTATGCCGCAGAATCGGAGTCTGCAGCCTTTGAGGCGCAGATAATAAGTGAGGAAGAGACAGACGACGGCGAAGCTATATTCATGGAAGGAGAGACGGAAGAACAGGGAGATATAAGCGCAGATATAATCGACGATTTTACACAGGAAGACGGCGCTATGGACACAGAGCCGGAGAACGGGGAGACCGGCAGTAATACGGCAAAGCCGGAGGACACGACAGACAGTGACGCGTCAGAGTCGGAAGACATAACCGGAGGTACGGCGGAGTCGGAGGATACGACAGACAGTGACGCGGCAGAGTTGGAAGACATAACCGGAAGTACAACGGAGTCAGAGGACACGACAGACAGTGACGCGGCAGAGTCGGAAGACATGACCGGAAGTACAACGGAGTCGGAAAGGACGGTTTTACAGGAAGACGGGAGTCAGGATCAGGAAGAGCTAAGTGAGAGTTTTGGGGAACGTCTGCAGTCCGCGCCTTTGAAGATTGATGATGTAAAGTGCCCTAATACTATAATTTGCGGAAGCCCTACAACATTTACCATAAATGCGTCCGGAGGATCAGGAAAGTATCAGTATCGTCTGGCCGGGGTGACGACTACGTTTGACGGAGCTATGGTACTTGATACAAGTACTAAAGAAAATCTTGTATTTCAGGATAGCGAAGAGATTAAATTTACATTCTTTACATCGGATGAATATAAAATGCTTTTTCAGGTACGGGATGTCGAGACCAAGGGATATGTATTAAAGGAGATTAAATTTACCATTCGAGATGAGAAATATCCGTCTATAGAACAAAGGGTGAGCGGCATTGCTGAAGAATGTCTGAAGACATGTTCGACGGATTTCGATAAGGCGGTCTGGCTCCATGACTGGATTATAGACAATGCGGAGTATGATTATGATTACAATTATTGTTCGCCGGAAGGCGTTCTTGCCAGAGGAGTAGGAACCTGTGAATCTTATCACCGGGCATATGAGTTGCTGTTGAATAAGGTAGGGATCCCAACAGGGAGAATAACGGGGAACGGTCATGTCTGGACGGCGGTGAAGATGGACGGCGCGTGGTATCAGGTAGATACGACTTGGGACGATATGGGCGCTAATAATACGGTAGACTATTATGAACACGCGTATTTTGGGTTGACGGATGAGATCATGGGGATGGTTCACTCGGATCATAAAACCGCGGTACCAGGATACGAATCGGTCTCTTTGAAGAATAATTATTTTATTAAGACGGGAGAAATACATAGGTGGTCTGATCCGTTCGTGGATCCGATTAAGAAAAATATTGCGGAGGGAAAGACGGAATTCACACTTCCGGTGACGGCGTCTGGAGGCTATAGTAGTGTTTTTTACAGTCTCGCGGCCTATCAGTTATCTACCCAGGCATGGGACGGTGTAAGAGTTTCGGCATCTTACCATGAGCAGGATAATGTGATAAAGGTAAAGACGGAGAAAATCTTAGGGGAGCTGCAGTCTCTTCGGATTACGCCGCCGACAAAGACGAAGTATAAAAAAGGAGAAGCAGTCAGTACGGCAGGGCTTAAGGTTACGGCAGTTTATGCAGGCGGAGAGAAAGCGCTGAACAGTAAGGATTATCAGGTGCAGGGCTTTCATACAAGGACGGCCGGAAGCCGGAGGGCTGTGGTAACTTATGGCGGAAAGAGCGCAGGTTTCGATTATACGGTGCAGGAAACACAATCTTCCGGAAGCGGCTCAGGCGGGAGCACCGGAGGAAATAACGGAACGACGGGAGGAAACGGCGGAAGTACAGGCGGAACAACCGGAGGAAATAACGGAACGACGGGAGGAAACGGCGGAAGTACAGGCGGAACAACCGGAGGAGCTACACAGCCGGAGGAATCGAAACTTCCCAGCGTTTCTTACCGTACTCATATTCAAAACCAAGGCTGGCAGGAATTTGCCGAGAACGGAGCCATGAGCGGAACCAGCGGAAAGGCAAGGCGTCTGGAGGGAATTGAGATCAAGCTGGATATGGGAGCAAAGCTTGGAATTCAATATACGGTTCACTGCCAGACATACGGATGGCTCCCCTGGTCTTCAGACGGTCAGATGAATGGGACGACAGGGGAAGCAAAACGTCTGGAAGCAGTGAAGATCCAGCTGACCGGAGAAGAAAAAGGAAAGTACGACGTGTATTATCGTGTTCATGCTCAGACTTATGGCTGGATGAACTGGGCGAAAAACGGAGAGGCGGCCGGCAGCGCCGGATATGGGAAGCGTCTGGAAGGAATCCAGATTGTAGTCGTGCAAAAGGGAAAAGGATTTGACCGAAATATGCAGGGAATTGCCTCCGGAAGAAGTGAGTGTTTTATCGCGAAAACCGGCGGAGATCCTGTGATCGACGGCGCAGACAGCCCTAATGTTTCTTATCGAAGCCATGTCCAGACATACGGCTGGCAGGGATGGAAGTATAACGGGCAGATGAGCGGAACCAGCGGTAAGTCGAAGCGTCTGGAAGGAATTGAACTTCGGCTGACGAATATGCCGTATAGCGGCGGTATTACTTACAGAACGCATGTGCAGACTCGCGGCTGGCTGGGCTGGGAAGCAAACGGCGCTATGAGCGGAACCAGCGGACAGTCAAAGCGTCTGGAAGCGATAGAAATCAATCTGACTGGAACGATGGCCCAGAAATATGACATTTATTACCGCGTCCATGCGCAGGGAATAGGCTGGATGGGTTGGGCGAAGAACGGAGAGTCGGCGGGTACGACCGGCTATGCCCTTCGTTTGGAAGGAATCGAGATCCGTTTAGTACCGAAAGGATCCAAAGCGCCTGGGAGTACGACAAATGTATTTCAGAGCAGATAGTGTATTATGAACAGAAGCGATACAAGTACTTTTTGGTATTTTACGAAAAGTACTTGTATTTTTTTCGGAATAAGAGTAATATATAAGTCACTCTAATATTCATAAAATCTTAGGTTACATTCTTACAATATCTCAGGAATCTGTTTTTCTTAGTTATTCCGGTTATTCCAGGACATTTTATTTTAGAACAAGCGTATTGAAAGAAAGGCGGTGCGTGTGGCAGGAAAAGAAGGATATGACGTGCTTCGTCTGATTGAACACGGGCAGATGTGTTACATAAGTTCGGAGTATGTCGGCGGAAAAGTATTGGCCGTCTGGCTGAAGGCTCATCCTAATATTACGAAAGAACGGTTGTTTTCATTGATTAGGAACATTACGAATCAACTATGTATGATTCATAGGTGCAGGATAAAACCTTATTATCAATATGTCAATCCATACAGCGTTGTGGTCACGGAAGAAGGGGAGCTATATTTTCTTGATCTGGAAGCAGGATCGAATGAAGAACAATTAAGGCTTATGCAGAGGCGTGCTGTAAGAGAGGCTTTTCTTCCCCCAGGAGAAGCCTATTATCAAAAAGCAACTTTAGAATTAGATATCTATGGCCTGGGGAAGACGATACAATATCTCCTGGCTGTGACAAAGCCGATTCCCGCATTGTGTAAAAGGGAAGAAAGAAAATTTCTAAGAATCATATCAAGGTGTCTGAATGATAATTCCAGACTGTCATATAAGAATATATCAGAGATTCGCAGAAGCATCCCAAAGTATATTCGGAAAACAAAACCGCCTATTTGCGGTAGGAAGCAGGTTTGGCTTGCCTGTGCGGCAATATCTGTATTGACCGCTGTATGGAAGCTGCAGGGGACAGAAAGGGGTTCTTTAATGGATTCGGAAGAATCTGGACAAATGGAGACGAGAAATGAGGATCGGGAGGATGAGGAAAGGGAAGCCGACGGAATTATGATGTCAGACGAGAGGGAATTGCGTATAGAACTTGCGATATTATATATACTGAATGTGGAGGATTATGCGAAGGGATTAAATTGTCTGAGAGGAATCGGAAGTGAATATATATCAGTCAGGAATCTAAGGGCGGCTGCCAGGGCGCTTCTTGGCGACAAGAGGGAGCTTAGACAATTGGCGGAGGAGTCGGAGATGGGTCTGCGCGAGTTGGAGGAGAGTATATCGGAGGAACAGATCCTAGGATATTATCAATGTTTGATTAAAGGATATGCTGTCCTTGATACGGAGCAGGCGTCAAGGATAATTCTTTCTCTGGGAGAATATTGTATGGAGCGTCTGGAATACGACGGAGGAGAAGACAACGCAGAAGAAGTGGAGATAAGGCGGTATATGGCGGAAGCCTTGGAGAAGATCGGCGAGTTAGAAGAGGCGGCGCGTATCTGCGAGGAATTGTTGAAGCTTGAGGAGGATGATAGTAAGAGAGACGATTTGTATTGTAAAACGGTTATGTTGTACGAGGAATGCGGACAGAAGAATAAAGCCATTAATGCCTGCGTGAGGGGAATAGAAGAGCTGAGCGATTCGGAAGAGCTTAGGATTACACATATCCGGATGTTGTATGAGGACGCTTCCGTGGACAGAGCATTCTGCGCGCAGATAAAAGAGGAATATGTTCGGCAGATGCCTGGGCTCCAAGAGAATGAAGAGTTCCAGAAGCTGCAGGAAGAATGCAGTTTGTAAAAAATATGTTTATAAAAAATAGCGTAAAATAGTTGTGGGATTTGCTGTGATATGGTATAGTTATCATAAATCTGAAGATGCGATGAGACGGGAGAGCGAATGATCACAGCAGAAATGTTGTTTTATTTTGCTCTCTTCTTTTCTGATATGCGGTTGTTATGGAGGAAAGAAGGACTAAAGAAGATGGACAGTAGATATTATAATGCGATAGAAGGAAATCCGGTAATCGCCGCGGTAAAGGATCAGGAGGGATTGGAAAAGTGCTGTGGGCTGGAGGATATTCAGGTGGTTTTTATCCTGTTCGGCGATATTTGTTCTATTGGAGAGATTGTCAGCCGGGTGAGGGAAAGCGGCAAGTTTGCTATGGTACATTTGGATCTGGTTGCGGGCTTAAGTTCGAAGGAGATTGCGGTGGATTATATCAAGGATAATACCGGCGCCGACGGTATTATAACTACGAAGCCGCAGTTGATTAAGCGGGGAAGAGAATTGTCGATGTGTACGATATTGAGGTATTTTTTGATTGATTCTATGGCGGTGGAGAATATCCGATATCAGCAGCGTACGGTCAAGCCAGATTTTATAGAGGTGCTTCCGGGGCTTATGCCGCAGATTATAGATAAAATAAGCAGGTTATCCAGAACGCCCATTATCGCGGGCGGACTGATCACGGATAAGGAAGCTGTTCTGGGAGCGCTCTCGGCAGGGGCGATTGCCGTTTCTACGACGAATCAGGACGTGTGGAGGATGTAGCAATGTTCACATCCGCGGGCAGCGGGCCAAGCGGGCGCGCCTGCGTGAATACCGGTATAAGAAAAATTGCAATGATAGACCAGAGTACAAAGTATAAGGAGGAGTGGGTGAAGATGTCAAAGTATGTAATGGCCTTGGATGCAGGGACGACGAGCAACAGATGTATTCTGTTTGACAAGAAAGGGAAGATGTGCAGTGTCGCGCAGCGGGAATTTCGTCAGTATTTCCCGAAACCCGGCTGGGTAGAGCATGATGCGGATGAGATCTGGGCAAGCCAGATGGGAGTCGCGGTGGAAGCGATGAACATGATCGGAGCGACGGCGGACGATATCGCGGCGATTGGAATTACGAACCAGAGAGAGACGGCGATAGTATGGGATAAGGATACGGGGGAACCGATCTACCATGCTATTGTATGGCAGTGTAGAAGGACTTCTGAGTATTGCGATTCTCTGAAAGCGAAAGGTCTGACGGAGAAGTATCGGGAGAAGACGGGACTCGTGATCGACGCATATTTTGCAGGGACGAAGGTGAAATGGATTCTGGATCACGTGCAGGGGGCGAGGGAACGCGCCGAACGGGGAGAACTTTTATTCGGAACGGTGGAAACATGGCTGATTTGGAAACTTACGAAAGGCGCCGTTCATGTGACGGACTACTCCAACGCGTCCCGGACGATGCTTTTTAACATCAATACTTTGGAATGGGACGATGAGATCTTAGAGGAACTGGATATTCCGAAGTGCATGCTTCCGGAACCGAAGCCTTCAAGCTGTATCTATGGCAAGGCGGATTCTTCTTACCTGGGGGGCGAGATTCCTATCGCGGGAGCGGCAGGGGATCAGCAGGCGGCATTATTCGGACAGACATGTTTTAAGGCGGGAGATGCGAAAAATACATATGGAACAGGCTGCTTCCTGCTGATGAATACGGGGAAGAAGCCGGTATTTTCTAAGAACGGCCTGGTTACGACGATTGCATGGGGGCTTGACGGAGAGGTTAATTACGCGCTGGAGGGTTCCATATTTGTAGCGGGAGCCGCCGTTCAGTGGCTGCGGGACGAGATGCGCCTGATAGACTCGGCTATGGATTCCGAATATATGGCGAAGAAGGAGAAGGATACCAACGGATGTTATGTGGTGCCTGCATTTACGGGGCTTGGAGCGCCGCATTGGGATCAATATGCAAGGGGAACGATCGTGGGGATCACGAGAGGCGTGAATAAGTATCACATCATCCGAGCGACTCTGGAATCTCTTGCTTATCAGGTCAACGACGTGCTGACGGCGATGAAAGCAGATTCCGGAATCTCCATGGAGGCGTTAAAAGTGGACGGCGGCGCCAGCGCCAATGATTTCCTGATGCAGACCCAGGCGGATATTATCAATGCTCCGGTGCAGCGTCCCCGGTGCGTGGAGACGACCGCTATGGGAGCCGCGTATCTGGCAGGGCTGGCTGTGGGATACTGGAAGAACAAAGAGGATGTGCTTAAGAATTGGGCGATTGACAGAACTTTTGAGCCGGAGATCCCGGAGGAAGAACGGAACAAGAAGATTAAGGGATGGAATAAGGCGGTAAAATACGCCTATGGATGGGCGAAGGAAGAACAGGAATAGAATAGAGAATTGCGCGAGAGAAGAGCCAGGCAATGACCGCATTGAAAAAGATGCGTCTGTTTGCCGGGCTCTTTTTTGCTCGTATAGGAAATATTGGGTTATTCAGCGTAGGTTTGCCGACGCGTGGATATCGTTAGTATAAAGTAAATTCCGGAAGGAAGAAGGAGATAAGAAGATATGTATGATTATGATGTGGTGATTATAGGCGGAGGAGTATCGGGGTGCGCTGCGGCGAGGGAGCTTTCTCGTTATCAGGTGAATGTGTGTGTATTTGAAAAGGAAGAGGATGTATGCTGCGGGACTTCCAAGGCGAACAGCGGAATCGTTCATGCCGGATATGACGCGCCGGAAGGTTCCCTAAAGGCTGAGATGAACCTGCAGGGCAACGAGATGATGGGGACATTGGCGGAAGAGCTTGATATTCCGTTTAAGCGCAACGGTTCTCTGGTTCTGTGTCTGAATCCGCAGGATATGCCGAGGCTTGAGGAACTATACAGTCGGGGAATTGCAAACGGAGTGAAGGGACTTCAGATTCTGAGCCGGGAAGAGGTATTGGAAAAGGAGCCGAACATCGCGGACGGAGTCTTTGCGGCTTTGTATGCGCCGACGGCGGGGATTGTATGTCCCTTTGAGTTAAATATTGCGTTGGCTGAGAATGCGAATGTGAACGGTGTAGAGTTTCGTTTCCAGACCGAAGTACAGGAGATCCGAAAGCTGGAAGAAGGATATGAACTTATCACGAATCAGGGCGGATTTAGAACCAGGTATGTAGTGAATGCGGCGGGAGTGTATGCAGACCGGTTCCATAACATGGTCAGTGCAGATAAGATCCACATTACCGCGAGAAGAGGAGACTATTGTCTGCTGGATAAAAGCGCCGGGAACCACGTGAAGAGCACGATATTCACATTACCGGGAGAGTTTGGAAAAGGAGTTCTTGTAGCGCCGACATCACACGGCAATCTGATTCTGGGTCCAACAGCGATAGATATCGAAGATAAGGAAGGAACGAATACCACCGGAGAAGGACTCGACCAGGTATTGGGAAAGGTGGGTATGAGTGTAAAGAATATCCCGGTGAGGCAGGTGATCACGTCGTTCGCGGGACTGCGTGCACATGAAGACGGAGATAGATTTATTATAGAGGAAGTAAGAGGCGCCAAAGGATTTATCGACTGCGCGGGCATCGAATCCCCGGGGCTTACCAGCTGTCCGGCCATAGGAGCGCGGATCGCAGGTATGTTAAAGGAACGTATGGGATTGGAAGAGAAGAAAGATTTTGTGGCGGTGAGGAAAGGGATCCTGAAACCGGAAACTCTCGGAAAAGAGGAACGTGTCGCGTTGATACGGGAGAATCCGGCATATGGGAACATCATCTGCCGTTGTGAGATGATTACGGAGGGTGAGATTATAGACGCCATTCACAGACCTCTCGGAGCAAAATCCCTGGACGGAGTAAAACGGAGGACAAGAGCTGGAATGGGGCGCTGTCAGTCTGGTTTCTGTTCGCCGAGGACGATGGAGATTCTGGCAAGGGAGCGGCACATGGATATCCGTGAGGTCACAAAATCAGGCGGGAATTCTCGGATCGTCGTCGGAACAAATAAGGATGCATTATAGAGTTAAGGGATATAAAAATATCTAAGATAAATATACAGGATATCAGATAAACATATAGGATATCAGATAAATATATAAGATATCAGATAAATATATAAGATATCAGATAAATATATAAGATATCAGAGACAGGAAAGATTTTAATCGGCAGGAAAAACAGACAGCCGGTAAATAAATAGTATTGAACAGAGGATGGAGACGGCATTATGGAGAATTATGATATTGTAATTATAGGAGGAGGCCCGGCGGGCCTTGCAGCGGCGGTTTCGGCGAGAGAGCAGGGAATTGACCGGATATTGATACTGGAGCGGGACAAAGAACTTGGAGGAATTTTGAATCAGTGTATACACAATGGGTTCGGACTGCACACATTTAAGGAGGAATTGACCGGTCCCGAATATGCCGGCAGGTTCATCGCTCAGGTTGAAGGGCATAATATCGAGTATAAGTTAAATACGATGGTTATGGATATCAGTCGGGATAAAGTGGTGACCGCCATGAACCGGGAGGAAGGATTGTTCGAGATTCAGGCAAAGACGGTGATTCTTGCCATGGGATGCAGGGAACGGGCGAGAGGGGCGCTGAATATACCGGGATATCGTCCGGCAGGAATTTTCTCGGCGGGAACCGCTCAGAGACTGGTGAATATGGAAGGATATATGCCGGGAAGAGAGGTAGTGATCCTGGGCTCCGGCGATATCGGGCTGATCATGGCCAGGCGAATGACGCTGGAGGGAGCACGAGTGAAGGTCGTGGCGGAACTTATGCCGTATTCCGGAGGTCTTAAACGTAATATCGTCCAATGTCTGGATGATTATGGAATCCCGCTGAAACTCAGCCATACAGTAGTTGATATCAAGGGAAAGGAACGGCTTGAAGGGGTTACCCTCGCCGAGGTTGACAGTAGGGGAAAACCGATTTCCGGTACGGAAGAATTTTATTCCTGCGATACACTGCTGTTATCTGTGGGACTGATTCCTGAGAACGAGCTGTCGGGAGGTATGGGAGTAGAGCTGAATCCGATAACTTCGGGACCGAGGGTAAACGAGAGTCTTGAGACGAATATAGAAGGCGTATTCGCATGCGGAAATGTACTTCATGTTCACGACCTTGTGGATTTTGTATCAGAAGAGGCGAAAGCCGCGGGGAGGAATGCGGCGGTATATGTCCAGAACAGTTGTCCGCAGCATACGGATGGAGCAAAGTGTGTTTCCCTAAAGGCAGAATCCGGAGTGCGCTATACTGTTCCGGAAAAGATCTGTCCGGAGCGTATGGATGATCAATTAAAAGTACGTTTCCGCGTAGGAAACGTATACAAGAACTGCTATATCAGCGTGTACTTTGACGATAAGAGGATCATCCATAAGAAAAAGGCGGTTGTTGCGCCGGGAGAGATGGAAGAGGTTGTACTTACGAAAAAGCAGCTTCTGGAAGACTTGGCGCTTCAGACGGTTATTGTAAAGCTAGAGGAGGCATAGAGAGAATGGAAGAGAAGAAGTTAATATGTATTAATTGTCCCTTAGGATGCGCGCTTACGGTCGCCATGCGGGGGAATGAGATCGAATCCGTGGAAGGGAATACCTGCAGGCGGGGAGAGATATATGCCAGAAAGGAACTGACGAATCCGACCCGGATCGTGACGTCTACGGTACGGGTGTGCAAAGGATGCGACCATATGGTCTCGGTGAAGACGAAGGAGGATGTTCCTAAGGAAAAGGTATTGGATTGTGTAAGGGTTCTGAAGGAAGTTACCGTCGAAGCGCCGGTTCGTATCGGGGATGTTATAGTAGAAGACGTGGCGGGGACGGGAGTAAGTATCGTAGCGACAAAAGATGTGAGAAGGGCGTAAAAGACGCCTTAAAAGGAAGGATGCCGGGTCACCGCTTTCGCGGCGCCCGGCATGTATTATAAAAAAGTTTATTCAGGGAACATTGGTTTAGAAGGGCATAAAACAGCGCGTTTCAGGCGCTTTCGGAGATTTTGAGTTTATTTAGACAACTTTTGAGGTTTGATGAATAATTGCATCCAAAATTATAGTGTGATTTTATGAAAAAAGAAAAGGTAGAGATCGTATTTAATACCGGAGGGTTGAAAGGAGCTGAGGATTATGCATTACAGGAAATTGATGAGATGAAAAAATATCCTGCAGAATAGATTCACCATTGACAAATTATCGCAAGGCATCTATACTTAGTTTTGTAACTGAAAATCATTTATTCACACTGAAAGGAGGACAATCATGAGACGTTTAGATCAATCAACAAATAAGATTACTGCAATGTTTACAGAGAGCGGATTGTCCGTAATTCAGTTTTTGACATACAAAGGCTGTCAAGTCTACGGTTATGCCGTCTGACGGCGGATTCTGACACGTATTTTCTATATCCATATATAGAGGTTATTCAGACAATTCCGCATCTCTGAGTTTCAGAGGTGTTTTTTTGCTTTAGCATGCGTAGGAGAGGCTGCCAGCAGTAGACTCTCAAGTTTGTTTTTTTGCAGAGAAGCGCCGAAAAGGAGAGAAAGGATTATATGAAAACCGTAAATGGAGTCTATACTTCAGCAAAAATATTCACAAATACAATCGAAGAGTACGCGTTGGCCCAAATACAGATGCTTTGCGACAATGAGGCGTTTAAAGACTGCACAATACGAATTATGCCGGACGTTCATCCTGGAAAGGTGGGGACGGTTGGATTCACCTCTACGATAGGAAAGAGAGTGCTTCCTAATGTCGTTGGAATTGATGTGGGCTGCGGTGTGACACTGGCAAAATTGAAACAGAAAAAGACAGAGTTTGGGAAGCTTGACAAGGTCGTCAGGGAGAATGTGCCTTGTGGTTTTGGCGCGCGTAAAAAGCCGCACAGGTTTATTCAGGATTTTGATTTTCTGCAGTTAAACTGTGTGGAACATGTAAATGTAGAAAAGGCAGATTTAAGTCTTGGCACGCTTGGCGGGGGAAATCATTTTCTCGAATTGGATCAGGACGAAGAAGGGAATCTTTATGCGGTCGTACATTCTGGGAGCCGGAGACTGGGAAAAGAAGTGACGGAGTATTATCTGACAGAAGGACAGAGGGAATTAAAGAAAAGAGGTATTTCTGTTCCGTATGAAATGACATATCTGGAAGGTACGCTGATGGAAGAATATCTGCAGGATATGCAGGCAGTGCAGGAATTTGCCGGGCTGAACAGACACGCCATATTAGATGAACTGGCAAAAGGAATGAAATGGAAGATACAGGAGCGGACAGAGTGTGTGCATAACTATATTGATGCTTCAGGAGATGACATGATTTTGCGGAAAGGCGCTATCTCCGCAAAGGAGGGGGAGTCTGTGATCATTCCGATCAATATGCGTGACGGGATTCTTCTCGGCGTTGGAAAAGGAAATGCAGATTGGAATTATTCCGCGCCTCATGGAGCGGGACGGAAAATGAAACGGGAAGATGTAAAGGCAAGGTTTACCGTATCTCAGTTTAAGGCGGAAATGAACGGAATTTACAGCTCCTGTATTGGAAAGAGCACGTTAGATGAAGCTCCGTTTGCATATCGGAATCTGAAGGAAATAGAGGGACAGATCAGCGATACGGTGGAGATCAGGAAAAGAATAAAACCAGTTTATAATTTTAAGGCAGAATGAGAGAGAAATAGATTATGATAATACAGTTAAGTTCAGGACAAGGACCGGCAGAGTGCGAGCTGGCGGTGAAGAAGTTATATGATTCCTTGAAAAAGGAATTTCCGGATATTGAAATAATATCCAGCCGTAAGGCAAAGAGAACGGAAGGCTGTACTTCCATTCTCTTTCAGACGGAACAGGATTTATCCGGATTGGAGGGAAGTATCCAGTGGGTTTGCAGAAGTCCTTACAGACCAGCTCATAAAAGAAAGAACTGGTTTGTAGATGTTAGTTGCCTAAGCATGCAGAGGAAGCTGCCATTGGCAGATTCCATAGGTGTAATACCGAAGGCAGAAATTGCACGAAAGGGTAACTCTATGCCAGGGGGCGGGGACAGGAAAATTTATAAGGAAAATGAAATCTATTTTGAGCGGTTCCATTGCGGCGGTAAGGGAGGGCAGAATGTGAATAAGGTGGAGACAGGCGTAAGGCTGAAACACGTTCCGACAGGAATTACTGTCACCTCAACGTCCGAGCGAAGTCAGAATGCTAATAAAAGGGATGCATTGACTAAGCTGAATGTGATTTTGAAGCAGATGGAGCTGGAGAGAAAGAAAAAACAGACCAATTCCGCCTGGCAGGAGCATATGAAAATTGTAAGGGGAAATCCGGTGAGAGTATATGTGGGAATGGATTTCAAACGTAAAATATAATAGGAAAGACTGGAGGATAAATGAAAAATTAAAAAAGAAGGCTTTCCGCTGGAACAGGAATTATTTCTGTCAGATGCGTTTGAGAATCTGACGTGTGAAAATTCAGTGGAGTTAAAAGTAAAGGTTATTAATATCAATTCAGATAAGGCGCATGAGCTTTTGAGGAAGTGCGGCATATTAAGGGAATACAGTCAGTTTATAGATACAGTAAGGAAATACTCAGGAGAAGAGGATTCTATTAAGAAAGCAATCAATGACTGTATTCAACAGGGGATTTTAGCGGATTATCTGAAGCGTAAAGGCAGTGAGGTGACGAATATGTTGATAGCAGAGTATAGTTATGAGGAAGATATTCAGGTGAAATAGTAGGGGGCTGTTGCAAAAGTGGATTGAATAAGCATCCATAACGTCATCACTACAAATCTCTATAAAAAGGGAGGATGCCGGGTCACCGCTTTCGCAGCGCCCGGCATGTATTATGAAAAAGTTTATTCGAAAATAGTATGATACTATTAGTCAATGGTCTGATTTGCTGATCAAATGTTATGTTCTGTTTGCTTCATTTGATATATTTAGTATAAGATACACCTGTGAAGAAATAATGTAAAAGTAATGAAAGATTTTTAAAGGATAAATGAACAAAATATGAACGTAAGATTTATAAAAGTAATTGTTGGAAAATGTAGGAAAATGTTCTATACTATAAAAAGTGTATCTTAGTGTAAGGAGGAAAAGAGAGAATGAAGTATATTTCTTTTGCAATCCCGTGTTATAATTCACAGGATTACATGGGCCGCGCCATTGAGAGTATTCTGACAGGTGGAGAAGAGATAGAGATCATTATCGTAAACGATGGTTCCACAGACCGGACTTCGGAGATTGCCCACGAATATAGGAAGCAGTATCCGGATATTATCAGAGTGATAGATAAAGAGAACGGCGGACATGGGGACGCGGTTAACGCAGGGCTTGACAGCGCCAGAGGAAAGTATTTTAAAGTAGTGGACAGTGACGACTGGGTGGATGAAGAGTCCTTACAGAAGATATTAGAGCTGCTTAGAAATCTGGAAGAAGAGGACAATCAGATCGATATGCTGGTGTCCAATTATGTTTATGAGAAGGTAGGGGCAAACCATAAGAAATGCATACATTACCGCAATGCGCTCCCTCAGGATGAGGTTTTCCGCTGGGATGATATGGGCCATTTTCACCTGGATCAGTATATTCTGATGCATTCGGTTATCTACCGTACGAATATGCTCAAGTTAAGCCAGCTTAAGCTTCCGAAGCATACATTCTACGTGGACAATATCTATGTCTATTATCCGTTGCCGCATGTCCGGAAGATATACTATCTGGATGTGGATTTTTACCGGTATTTTATAGGCAGAGACGACCAGTCCGTGAATGAGAGGAACATGATTGCAAGAGTTGACCAGCAGATATTTGTCACGAAAGAGATGATCGATATGTATGATCTGAGGAAGATTACAAGTAAGAAACTCAGACAGTATATGGTCAATCATCTGGCGATTATGATGACGGTATCGTCGATCCTCCTGATCCGTTCCAAGACGCGTGAGAATCTTGAAAAGAAACGTGAATTGTGGACTTATCTTAAGAAACGGGATTTTAAAACGTTCTTTAAGATTCGTTACGGTATCCTGGGACAGACGATGAATATTCCAGGAAGGTCGGGGAGGAAGATATCCTCTCTTGCGTATAGTGTGGCGAGAAGAATCGTGGGATTTAATTAAGGGATGCTGTATAATATGTTCGTTATGTCACATAATAAGAGGAAAACATACTTTTAAGAGTGTGTTAAGAAAAAGGAGAGTGTGACATGGCGGTAGATTTTCAGACAAGTAAGACGAGAGAGAACTTGATGCGGGCATTTGCCGGGGAGAGCCAGGCAAGGAACAGGTATACCATAGCGGCCGGCGCGGCGAAAAAGCAGGGTTTGTATTCGATCCAGCAGGTATTTTTATTTACGGCGGATCAGGAGCGGGCCCATGCGGAGCGGTTCTACGATCTGCTTAAAAATCTGTCAGGGACGACGATTGTGATATCCGGAGGGTATCCTGTGGATCATTTCGACAGTGTGCCGGAGCTGCTTGAGAAAGCGAAACACAATGAGATGGAAGAGGCTGACGACGTCTATCAGGCTTTTGGAAACGCGGCGAAGGAAGAAGGTTTTCTGGAGGCGGCGTCTACATTTTTCCAGATTGCGGAGATTGAAGCGATTCACGGCAGGCGGTTTGGAAAACTGGCGGAGATGTTGAAGCAGGATAAATACTTTGAGTGTGAGAACGGCGGTCAGTGGATGTGTATGAACTGCGGGCATATTCAGTCGGGAAAGATGGTTCCGCAGGTTTGCCCGGTATGCCGGTATGAGAGAGGATATTTTATTCCGGTGGAGATTGCGCCGTATCTTGGCTTTGATTTTGTGAAGAAAACGAATTAATTTATACCGCCGTCTGTATTCGATATTAAGGAACTATCGAATACAGACGGCGGTATTATAACTTCGTTGGGCTGATGGAAAATAGTTTCTAAGTACAGTGAAAATTGATGGGAAGCTATTGCTAAGTTGTTTTCATACTTGTCTTATAATGTAAAAACATCAAAGTTATATTCGTCTAGTATCTACATATTTCTATTTCCTACTCATATCCTAAAATTTATCTTGTTTTTTTCTTTATCGAAGTTTCTATTCCCTTGTGACGTTTCAATTTACATATTACATCATTTACTCGACTATATACCTCAACAAAATCAGGTTTATTCTTAATACCTTTCATTTTATTATAAACTTCACCAATTTCAGCAATCTGAGTTTTATACGCTTCAAAGTTTCCCAACTTTTTGCCAGTTTCAGTACATATGGACTATATCAGAATTTTTTATCCAGTATCCGCATCATTATTTTACAGCATTATAGGAATGCATTATTAATAGTTTCTCTAGATAAATATTTTTCATTATCTTTTTAACTAAATCTTTTTAATTGTTCAAACTTTAACGGTTAATTCATTGAATGCAGGGTACGACTCAAGTTGTTACGATATCTTGCAATATCAGGCGCAAGATCTATCGCCTTCCTCATTTCCGTTGCCGCATCTTCATATTTCTCCAATGCATGCAGGGTGACACCCAAACTGTCATGATATCTTGCAATATCAGGCGCAAGATCTATCGCCTTCCTCGTTTCTATTGCCGCATCTTCATATTTCTCCAATGCATGTAGGGTAACCCCCAAACTGTAATGATAGAGTGCATTATCAGGTTCAAGATCTACCGCCTTCCTCGTCTCCATTGCTGCATCTTCATATTTTCCCATTTTATGTAGGGTAACTCCCATAATATAATGATATCGAGAATTTTTTGCATTCAAATTTACTAACTGCTTTTCTATTTCCCAGGCTTCTTCATAGTTACCATTATTATGTAATACAACGGCCTCTCTATATAAACGTTGCTGATCCGCCTGATTTGTAATCTTCTCAACAACATGGATAATCTCTCCTTCTTCGTCTTTGTCTTCTATGTATTCCCCCTGCTCAAACTCTTTGCCTCCTAACGATACTTCCGTAAATCTATCAATAGAATTGGAAAGCATCTGAAAACGTTCTTCTGCATCATTCAAAAAGACTTCTTTGGGTGGCAGTTTGTAATCAAATGCCTCTCCCATCAAACACATAACTTCATCAAACCCATTATGTTTAATTAAATATCCCTCCGCCTTTTCCAAAAAAGCTGAAACCTTTTCGTATGCTTTGTCTTTTTTATAAATCATCCAGTACGGAAACATCCATTCATTTTGTAAAAACTTTGTGCTATTTTCAATCAAAAAGTCCATGAGGCTGTTATCATTGCCTGCATATCCAATAAAAACCGGATGATACTCTGAAAAAACCTCTCCTAATGCCTTTTTCCAATTGTCATGAAGCACCTCCAACTCATCTGTTCTGTTCTTTGGATCAAGCAAAAGATCTCTATGGATTTTTATGATAGTAGGTCTTGATATGTGTTTGGTAACGTAATGTGCCAAAGATTCATGGCCTATAACCAAGGGTATTTTTTGCTCATAATAATTTACGGCATCTTCTGTCAAATGGTCAAAATTAGTTGTTATCACAACATTATGCTGAGTCTCTGTCAATAAATGTGACAGCATGACATATCCGATACTGGGTCTGGCATGTTCCATCAGTTTTTCCAGATAATTATATCCATCCATCGGTTGCCTTTGAAAACGTCTTTCATAAAATTTACTGTAAAAACTGTATTTATTCTCTTCCGTTATGTTTAAATCTTCTTTCCACTTTATATGCGATTTTTCATTTCTTAGTTGAAGTTCTGCGTCCCACATTGTAACCAGTTCCTGCCCAGATTTTATTCCAGAAGAGAGTGATGCGCCTGCTCCAAGTACAAAACAAAATTTTCTTGGATGAGGACCACTTGACACTTCTTTCATTTCATATATAAATCCTTTTAAAGTTAATTCCTCATAACTCATTCGTATCTCCTTATGTACGCTTCCAACTCCATATGTCACTTTGGAGTCTGCTTTCTTTTGTACTGCTTTTCTTTCGCCAGTATTTACAACTTAATAAGCTCTATATACTTAATATAAATATATTACCACAAAATCTAATTCAATCAAGCAATCTTTCTTTGCCGCTTTCTTCTGCCAGGCTATTTCAGCTGTTCGTTCCTTTAACGCTGATTCCACAAGAAGCGACAGAATATTACTGGACGCATCAACTGTGACCTGCGCTTCTCTGAGCCTTTCTACGCCATAAAAAACCCTTCATTTACTATTTTGGCAATATGGCATAATATGTAATAATTCATTTCACTTTGGAGCACATCCGTCGCAGATATTCCATTGACAATTCCATTCTCTATAATCTCTTCCATCTGTGGGAAAAAAGCCGCTATTCACTCTAAAACTGTCTGTTCAAAAATATTTGCTTTCATGTTTACTCTGGCAAACTCCATATTATCTATAATTCTTTTGGAAAGTTCCTAATCCTTATATCCTGACAATCACAGTTTTTATTGATCCGTTGAATATTCTGTATAAATACACACCTTATAAAAGCTTTTACCCCGGCAGACTATCCCTCACACACAGCGCCCCATACCCCACCTGCGGATTCGGATACTCTGTAAACCCCGGGAGTTCCTTTGCCCCGCGCCGTAAGTAAGCCTTCGCCTTCTCCCCGTACAAATAAGCGTCATTTCCCTTCACAATCCCCCATTCCATCATGAGAGCCGTGCTGCCCGTTACAAAAGGCGTTGCAAAAGAAGTTCCTGTGAATTGTGCATAGCCGCCGCCTACGGCCGCGGCGGTTACATTTACTCCCGGCGCCACGAGGTCCGGCTTCACCAGATTGGTTTCTCTTGTATATCCTCTTCCGGAGAAGTCTGCATAGGCGAAGGTAAGCGCGTTGTAAGCGCCTACCGTGATTACTCTGCCTGCGGCAGAGGGGATTGTGAGTGTCGTATGATCTGTGGGAAATAAGAATCCGGTTCCCTTGTTCAGTACATTTTCGCTTGGAAGCCACAATTCATATGATCCGTTCACCACTTTGCGGGGGTTCAGGATCAATCTCCACACTCCGCCCATCACATAAGTATCTTTCGGAAGAAGGTCGATATAGATCTCCTGGGCCGTACTATAGGGGCTGGGTTCTCCGTAATATAACAGGATTTCTGTCTGTCCTACCGAGAATCTCTGAGAACCCAGTATCTCCTGGATTGGGCCGACCGTAACGCCTGCGGGGGTCATCAGGGAGATATCCACGACATCCGTATATTCTTTCCAGATCTGTATGCTGAAGGCGGTCTGGTTGTTCTGTACTGCCAGTTGTATGATTTCTTCCTTTCCCTCCTGCATCTCGCCGGACGTATGTCCCGCGCTGGAAGCTTCATTTCCGGAACCGATACAGATGCAGCTCTTCCAGATATTGGATATATCGTCAATAAAGCGTTCCAGCAGAGAGGTGCCGTCATGTGAACCGTAGGTATTGCCAAAACTGATATTTACGGCTACCGGCATCCGAAGTTCCAGCGCCTTTTTAATCACATAATCGATTCCCTGCATAAGTTCGGTTGTCCTTGGAAAACCGTCTTGTCTCGGGCTTCCAAGCTTTACCACCAGAAGATTACTTTTCGGGGCGACTCCGGCATACCTTCCTTTGCTGTTCCTTCCGTTGCCCGCGGCGACTCCGGCAACAGCCGTTCCATGCCCGGAGGTGTCGATGCTTGGAACAAGCTGTCTCCTGTCAGCCAATGTTGTCTTTTTAAGGGCTTCATTGATCTGTTCCGCCGTGTATTCCGCCCCTGCGGCGTATCCCTGCGGCGAAGTTCGGCCTTCTCCGGGAGCAAGGGACTGGTCCCACAGCGCAAGAATCCGTGTGGTTCCGTCCTCATTACGGAAATCCGCATTTTCATAGTCTATTCCGGAATCAATGACTGCTACAAGAATATCCTGACCAAATAACGACAGGCGGGCGTCCTGCTGCACGGTATCGATGCAGGAGACCCGTCTTCCGTTTGCGACCTGGAAGAATAATCTTTTTGGTTTTTCTATGTACTCGATTTCCGGAATCTGTGTAAGCTTGTCGATCATTGATTCCTTAATTGTGATAACGGCGTATTCATTCTGCAGTTCTACTGTCCGGGAAGCCAGCGCCCGCACGGATTCAAGGCTTCCGGAATATTTTATGATCAGATCCCATTCTTTTTCTTCCTGGTCATATCCGACGTCCAGTTCCAGTGACTTTGCCCGTTCTTCCGGTGTGGCGTCCAGCGCCAGGTTTAATAAATTCTCAATCTTCTGACTTGCCATAGAATCTCTCCTCTGAAAATTTTTAATTTGTGCGGTTGAAAATCTGTTATGATGCACGGATAGAATAGCTATGTAAATAATATCCTTCGTTGCAGTGTATTTCAGTAGGAGTATGTTTTATTCGTTACTTTTCGCACATCTGCCGGCATACGGAAGAAAACCTTAATGTCGGGCGTTGTAAAAGGAGTTTTCTATGTTATACTGATAATATAAGTTTGTCAGATCAGAGGCAGAGTTTTATGATAAGGGAGAAGCAAAATGTTAGAATCTAAAGTATTGTTGATAGAGGATGATCCGGCGATTGTAGAGAACTTATCGGCTTATTTGAAAGAAGAGAGATTTGAAGTGACGGCAGTGGACGGGCAGAGCAAGGCTCTTGAGCAGATAGAAGCAGACCGTCCGGATATTATCCTGCTGGACGTGACTCTTGCGCAGGGAAACGGCTATAGTACCTGTACGGCGATCAAGGCGGACTATGATATTCCCATTATATTTCTGACAGCGTTGGGAGATGAGTTCTCCGTGGTTACCGGGCTGGATATGGGGGCGGACGATTATATCAGCAAGCCTTTCCGGCCGCGGGAGCTGGTTTCAAGGATGCGCTCCGTATTAAGGCGGACAGGGAAGTCCGGCGGTGCGGTGAAGGTGGGTGATCTGAAGGTAGATATGGAGAAGGGCGTCGTACTTCGGGCGGGAGAAGAGCTGTTCCTTTCGGCTTTGGAGTATCGGCTTTTTCTTGTATTCCTGAACCATCGGGGAAAGATCCTGTCCCGGGGACAGCTATTGGAGGAGATATGGGACGTAGCGGGGGAGTATGTCAATGATAATACTCTGACCGTATATATCAAGAGGTTACGGGATAAGATCGAACGGGATCCTCAGAATCCGGAGATCATTAAGACGGTAAGAGGGATGGGATATCGGATGGAGGTATAGCTTTGAACAGACGTAATCGGGGAAATGGAATGGAGGAGCGGTATCATGTGGATAGTTCGTAACAGAGAATTTACAGGACAGATGATCAGATCTGTTGCCGGGACGATTGTGCTTATTGTAGCCGCCGAGATACTCGGGGGAAGGAACGCTGCATTCGCGGCGTTCTTTTGCAGTATATTTTGGTGTATACAGCACCTTTGGGAAATGAACAGAAGATATTGTGAGATGCGCAGGTTTGCCGGACAGATTGATGAACTTCTTCACGGAAGCGACGTTCCGGAATTCAGGCATTTCCGGGAGGGCGACCTGGAGATACTCCGGGACGAGATCAGCAAGATGACTATCCGGTTAAAGGAGCAGTCTGCTCTTCTTAAGAAGGATAAGACGTCCCTTGCAGACGCCCTTGCAGATATCTCTCATCAGATACGGACTCCGCTTACGTCTCTGAATATCCTGTTGGAACGGCTTAAGAGTCCGGAACTGGATATTGAGACGAGAAGACGTCTCCTGCGGGAGGCGGAGGGACTGCTTGCAAAGATGGAGTGGCTGATGACGGCGCTTCTCAGGATGTCCAAGCTTGAGACCGGAACGATTTCCCTTAAGAAGGAAAGGATTCAGATGCAGGGATTTATAGCAGAAGCCGTCTCGCCCTTTGAGCTTGCCATGGAGATTCATGGCAAGGAATGTCTGATCAGCGGAACAGAAGGGAAGGAATTCACGGGGGATTATGCATGGACGCTGGAAGCGGTACAGAATGTGATTAAGAACGGACTGGAGTATACGCCGGACGGAGGGATGCTGACGATCTGCTGCGAGGAGAATCCGCTTTATACGGAGCTTCGGATCACGGATTCAGGGGCGGGGATCCCTAAAGCGGATCTTCCGCATCTGTTTGAGAGATTCTATAGAGGCAAGAACGCCGGACGGGACAGCTTCGGAATCGGGCTTGCGCTGGCGCAGATGATACTGTCGCGGGAAAACGCGGTCATCCGTGCGCAGAACGCGGCCGAGGGCGGCGGACAATTTCAGATACGATTTTATAAGACGATGATATAAAGTGACAGAATTGTTATGAAAGAGTCACGGAAGGGTCATATGGGAAGGTTATACTTGTAGATACATCAGGGAGAGACGCAGAACATGAGCTGATATATCAAGACCCTGAGAGTATGGATCAAGAAGGTGAGGAAAATGGAAATATTGAGGATTGAGGATCTCCGGAAAGTATACGGAGAAGGTGAAAACAGGGTACATGCGCTGGACGGGGTATCTTTTTCGGTGAACCGGGGAGAGTTCCTCTCAATCGTGGGCTCTTCCGGATCAGGCAAATCTACGCTTCTGCATCTGATCGGCGGAGTAGACCGTCCGACTTCCGGAAAGGTAACTGTAGGCGGAATCGACGTCTATGCACAGAACGAGGAGGAGCTGGCGGTCTTCCGCAGGCGGCAGGTAGGGCTGATCTATCAGTTTTACAACCTGATCCCTGTGCTGAACGTGCGGGAGAATATGGCGCTTCCGGTGCTGATGGACGGAAGGAATGTCAATGAGAAACGTATGGAAGAGCTGCTGGAGCTGTTGAAGCTGAAACAAAGAGAAAAGCATCTTCCCAACCAGCTCTCCGGAGGACAGCAGCAGAGAGTTTCGATCGGCAGGGCGCTTTTGAACGCGCCGGCGCTTCTTCTGGCCGACGAGCCTACGGGCAATCTGGACAGCGAGAACAGCCGTGAGATCATGAAACTTTTGCGCTATTCTAATGAAGTATATCAGCAGACGGTTATCGTGATCACCCATGATGAAGACGTCGCGCTTCAGGCCGACAGGATTATCGCCCTGGAGGATGGGCGTATCGTGAAAGACGAGGTGATCCGCAGATGAACATTTTCTCAAAGATAACCGCGAAGACTATGGGGGCGTACCGCGTCCGGACGATCGTGACAATCATCGGGGTAGTCTTATCTACGTCTATGATCACGGCAGTCGCGACATTCGGAACCAGTTTTCAGAGATTCCTGGTAAATTACAGCATTGAACACACCGGAAATTGGCATGTGGCGGCCAGCGGGTTCGAATCAGATCAGACGAAGGAGTTGGCGGAGCATGAAGACGCGGCGAATGCGGCGGAGATAAAGATCCTGGGATATGCCTGGTTTGATCCGGTGGCGGAGAGATCGCCGGACGTGCCTTACTTATATGTGCGGGCATTGTCCAGGGAAGCGCTTGATATGCTGCCGGCAGAGATGGAGGAGGGACGTATGCCGGAGACGGAGGATGAAATTGCAGTGCCGGATTTTCTTATGGCAAATGAAGATCCGGACCGTCAGACGAAGATCGGAGATACGCTGACGTTAGAGTTGGGCGAACGCTCTTACCAGGGAGAACGGCTGGGGCAGAGCAATCCGTATATGGGTGAAGGATTTGAAGGCAACGAGACGTTTACTCCAACAGGAACCAGGACCTTCACGGTGGTAGGGATCTATTCCTCCTGGCCGGACAGGTCATACGGGGGGTCAGGCTACGACGTGCTGGCAGGTCCCACAGAGATGGAGACGGCGTACCAGGATGTGTTTATAGAGTTGAAAAATCCCCGCAGTGTGTATGACTTTGCGAAAGAGAATCTGTCAACGGAGAGCGGGAGCGTTTTGTATAACGAAAGCCTTCTGCGATGGCTCGGGATTGCGGATAACTCGAATCTGACGGTTGTGATGGGAGGACTTCTGGCGATTCTGATCGCTGTGATCATGGCCGGCTCCATCACATTGATCTACAATGCATTTTCAATCTCTCTTCGGGAGCGTACAGTGCAGTTTGGTCTTCTTTCTTCCATCGGCGCGACGAAGAGACAGCTTCGGACCGCCATGCGGTATGAAGCGTTCTTTGTGAGCGCGGTGGGTATTCCGCTGGGTATTCTGGCCGGTGTCGGCGGCATCGGTGTGACGCTTCACTTTATCGGCGTCGGACTGACACGCTGGATTCACGGAACGGAGAAGGGTATTCCGCTGTATGTGCCGGTTTGGGCCGTAGCGGCGGCGGCAGTCATCGCATTCGCGACGATTATGCTTTCGGTGTGGATACCCTCCAGGAGGATTCGGAAGATTACCCCTATGGAGGCGATCCGCTCCAGTGCAGATATCCGGGTCAGGCCGGGCGAGGTTAAGTCGGGGAAATGGGTATCCGCGATTTTCGGGCTGGAAGGAATGATGGCTTCGAAGAACTATAAACGGGACCGGCGGAAATACCGGGCAACGGTAATCTCCCTTACGATGAGCATCGGACTGTTTACGGCGGCGGGCTTATTCAACATGTATCTGTTGGAGACAGGGGCGTTCGTACTGGAGGCGCCGGATACAGATCTTGAATATGGAATCTACAGCGACGTGGAACAGCATGAAGAGGAAGTGGAAGCAATCCTTGAACGTACGGAAGGAATTCGTTCTGTAACAAAGCATTATCATGGATCTTTATTCTTCAAGGCGTCAAAGGAGTGGAATGACAGGGAATTCCTGGATACTTATATTCAGGAATTTGCAGAAGAGGGTAAAACGGCAGAAAATGCAGATTCAGAACCGGGAAATACAGGCGCAGAGCCGGATGACGCAGGTCAGGATATGGGAAACAGTACGGATCAGAAGGGCGGCACGCAGGTCTGGCTGAATGCGACGATGGTTGTCTTAAGCGACCGGGATTTCGAGCGCTTCGCGAAGGAGCAGAAGGTGGATGTATCGGATTATCAGGACAGCGACCATGTCAGGGTAATATATCTGAATGCGGCAAGGCAGTTTAACCCGGAGACGGAGCGCTATGAGAAGAAAGAAATCTTCCCTGAAGGAACGGAGGGTATGTACCAGGCGGGATATGTCCGATATAGCGAAGAAAGCGACTGTGATTTTATAGAGGAGACGATAGAGATCGAACTGTCAGACGCGGCGGAGGATGTTCCGGATTCTTTCGAGGAATACAGGAACCGCGGCGTGGTGGTATTCCTCCCGGAGAGTATGTATCAAAGATTCAGGGCAGATTTTCCGGAAGAAAGTCTGAACGCCGCCTACGGGATCCAATGTGAGAATCCGGCGGAGACATACAGGGATCTGGAGAAAAAGTTTGACGAGCAGGAACTCTCGGGCAGCGGATACCTGGTGAATAAGAGGGAAGAATATGAGACGGATCAGAATACGATCATAGCGATTAAAGTTCTGACGTACGGCTTTGTGATATTGATATCCCTGATTGCAGTGGCCAACGTATACCACACGATCTCCACGAATCTTATGCTTAGGCGTAAGGAATTCGCTATGCTCAGGTCGATGGGAATGTCTCCGAAGGGATTTCGTAAGATGATGAATTACGAGTGTCTGATTTACGGTATCCGTTCGATGCTCTATGGCCTTGTGATTACGATATTAATCAGCGCGGCGCTTAACAGAAGCCTCGGGGCGGGGGCCGACGTAGAATTCCTGATGCCATGGGGATACATTCTTGCAGCCGTGGCCGGAGTATTCACAGTCGTATTCCTGACCATGCTGTATACGATGAGCGTAATCAGGAAGAATAATATCGTGGAAGAATTGAAGATGAATTAAATGTGATCATTTCAGTACATTGGATTGACCGTTGGGTACAAAGCTCTTGAAATCCTATGAAGGAAGAATAGAATGGCATTATAGCATCTGATGCATAAGTTTTTAGAAGATTAGGAGGAAGATTATGGGACCGATTTCAGGAGTGAATGACAGACAGACCGATCCGTATCTGCAATGGAGTAAACAAGTAGAAAAGAATGCATCCAGGGCGGGAATGGTAAGAGCAGAAGAGAATTCTCAGGATTCTCGGGATGTAAAAGGAGAAGAGAAGGGAAATAATCGGACGGAAGGTGTAAAGAATGATTCGGCGCGGCGTACGAGGGACGAATATATTCCGGAGACGAAAGGGGATGCGGACTCAAAGCGCGCAGAGAGTGAGAAATCAGGGATGTACAGGTGCAGTACCGATAAGGTCGACCGTGAGATCGCGAAACTCAAGCGTCATAAAGCGGAGCTGGAAAGTATGCTGAGTACGGAAAAGGATGAGAGAAAGATTCAGGAATTAGAAAGACAGCTTAGCCAGGTAGAAAGAGAGCTAAGTCAGAAAGATAACGACACATATCGGAAGCAGCATATGGAGATGACAAAGATCTAGGGCTTTTGAATATGCCGCCGGATGATCTGTATAATATAAAAACCCCACGCTCTGTTCAATAGAAGAATATTGAACAGAGCGTGGGGTTTTTATCGCAATATTTTCACACAATCACCATAGTTTTCTGTTATACTATATACAAAGACTGGCGGGACGGAGGTTGATGGTATGGACAGGATTAAGATATTAGTGGTGGATGACGAGAGCAGGATGCGCAAACTGGTCCGGGACTTCCTGGAACGGGAAGGTTTTTGGGTACTGGAAGCGGGAGACGGACTGGAAGCGATGGATTTATTCTATCAGGATAAAGAGATAGCGCTTATGATTCTGGATGTGATGATGCCGAAGATGGATGGATGGCAGGTGTGCAGAGAGGTGCGTCAGACGTCCGGAATACCGATTATTATGCTGACGGCGCGTTCGGAAGAGCGGGACGAGCTGCAGGGTTTTGAACTGGGAGTAGACGAATATATCTCTAAGCCTTTCAGCCCGAAGATCCTTGTGGCGAGGGTTACGGCCATCCTGAGGCGTTCCCATGCGCTGGATGCCGGGCAGTCGGTTGACGCCGGAGGAATCAGTATCGATAAGGCGGCGCATCAGGTGAAGATAGACGGTAAGGAGATAGAGCTTAGTTATAAAGAATTCGAGCTTTTATCGTATTTTATCGAGAACCAGGGGATCGCGCTGTCCAGGGAGAAGATCCTGAACAATGTGTGGAATTATGATTATTTTGGAGATGCCCGGACGATCGACACACATGTGAAAAAATTGCGGAGCAAGCTGGGGGAGAAGGGCAATTATATCAGGACAATCTGGGGAATGGGTTATAAGTTTGAGGTGGAATAAGATGAGGCGTTCAGTCAAACGGCAGATGATTACGGTGTTCCTGGGGCTTCTGGTATCTCTTATAGCGGCGCTTTTCATCATCAATGTCCGATTTCTGGAACCATATTATATCGGGAATAAGAAGACGCAGTTTATCGAGATGTATCATATGCTGAACCAGGCGGTCGAGAACGGATCGCTGGATAATACGGATAAATCAGGAGAACTGATCTTTATGGCGGAAAAGAGTAATATCTCTTTTCTGGTACAGGATAGTTCCGGCGTGTTCTACACGAATGTGCATGACCAGGAGCAGTTAAAGAATCAGCTCCTGGGATACCGGCTGAATCAGGCGCAGAAGACGGGAAAAGTACTGGAAAGTACGGATCAATATCAGATTACCCAGTCCTGGAGTCCGTGGAATCAGACGGATTATGTGGAGATGTGGGGAAGTCTTGAGGGCGGAAGCCAGTTTCTGCTTCGAAGTCCCCTGGAGAGCATCAAGGAGAGCGCGGAGATTTCGAACCGTTTCCTGCTTTCTATCGGAAGCATACTGATTCTGGTAGGAATAATCTCGGTCTGGTACTTTTCAAAGCGTCTTACGGACCCGATTCTGGAGCTCGCCCTTTTATCGGAGCGGATGGCGGATCTGGATTTTGAAGCCAAGTATACCAGCGGCGGAAATGATGAGATCGGAGAGCTGGGAGCGAATTTTAACCGGATGTCGGAGAAGCTTGAGAGCACGATCTGCGAACTGAAAAGCGCGAATAACAGGCTGAAAGAGGATATCGAGCAGAAAGAAAAGCTTGAAAAGATGCGCAATGACTTCCTGGGAAATGTTTCTCATGAACTGAAGACGCCCATTGCGTTGATCCAGGGGTACGCGGAAGGATTGAAAGAAGGGGTGAACGACGATCCCAGGGACCGGGAATTCTACTGTGACGTCATTATGGACGAAGCGGCGAAGATGAATCAGATGGTCAGAAATCTGCTGACGTTGAATCAGTTGGAGTTTGGGGATGAAGATATTGTATTTGAACGGTTTGATCTGACGGAGCTTATCAGAGGAATTCTGCAGAGCATGGAGATCCTTGCGGAACAGGAGGGGATCCGGGTGATATTCCGGCAGGAGAAGAGCGTCTATGTGTGGGCGGACGAGTTCAAGGTGGAGCAGGTAGCGCGCAACTATGTAAGCAACGCGTTCCACCATGCAGATAAAGAGAAAGTAGTGGAAGTAAGGATACGGACGGAAGGGAACAAGGCAAGAGTGACGGTGTTCAATACAGGAGCGCCGATTGCCGAAGAAGACGTCGGGCATATATGGGAAAAATTCTATAAAGCGGACAAGGCGCATACCCGGGAGTACGGCGGAAACGGGATCGGATTGTCTATCGTGAAAGCGATTATGGAATCTTTCCATCAGAAGTATGGAGTAAATAATTACGACAACGGTGTTGAATTTTGGTTTGAACTTGATGTACAATGAGCAGGAGAATAAGAGGAGGGGCTGCAAAAGTGATAGCGATACTTGACTATGATGCCGGTAATATTAAGAGTGTGGAGAAGGCTATGCTGCTGTTGGGGCAGGATGTGACGGTTACGCGGGAGAGAGAGAGGATTCTTAAGGCGGATAAGGTGATACTTCCCGGTGTCGGGGCATTTGGAGATGCGATGGGGAAGATACGTCAGTACGGACTCTATGAGGTGATTCATGAAGTGGTGGAGCAGGGGACGCCGTTTCTTGGGATATGCCTGGGCTTGCAGCTTTTATTTGAGCGGAGCGAAGAGTCGCCGGGAGTGGAAGGGCTTGGGATCTTGAAGGGGGAGATTCTGCGGCTTCCTGATACGCCGGGGCTTAAGATTCCGCATATGGGATGGAATTCCCTGGAATTCAGGAATAACGGAAGGTTGTTTGAGGGCCTGCCGCAGGAATCATATGTGTATTTTGTGCATTCTTATTATCTGAAGGCCGCGGACGAGGGGATCGTAACGGCGGCTGCAGAATACGGTACGCAGATTCATGCGTCTGTAGAACAAAATAATATCTTTGCGTGTCAGTTTCACCCGGAAAAGAGCAGCGACGTGGGTATTCGGATACTTAAGAATTTTATATCCATATAGCATATATATGGAACGGTGCAAACATAGAAAGGACGGAGAGAAAGAATGCATACAAAGAGGATTATACCATGTCTGGATGTGAATCGCGGGCGGGTGGTTAAAGGAGTGAATTTTGTAGATCTTAAGGATGCGGGAGATCCGGTGGAAATCGGACGGGCGTATGACAAAGCCGGCGCAGACGAACTGGTATTCCTGGATATCACGGCTTCTTCCGATGCGAGAGGAACGGTTGTGGATATGGTTCGTAAAGTGGCGGAGACAGTATTCATACCGTTTACGGTAGGCGGAGGTATCCGGACGGTTGATGATTTCAAGGTATTGTTAAGGGAAGGAGCGGATAAGATCTCCATCAATTCTTCGGCGATCAATACTCCCGGATTGATCAGCGACGCGGCGGATAAGTTCGGCAGCCAGTGCGTGGTGGTGGCGATTGACGCGAAGCGCAGGGCCGGCGGAGACGGATGGAATATCTACAAGAACGGTGGACGGATCGACGTGGGTATCGATGCGCTGGAATGGGCGGAGAAAGTAGAGAAGCTTGGCGCGGGGGAGATTCTTCTTACGAGTATGGACTGCGACGGTACGAAGTCGGGGTATGATCTGGAGCTTACCCGGGCCGTGGCGGACGCGGTGTCGATTCCGGTTATAGCGTCGGGAGGAGCGGGAACACTCGGGCATTTCTATGAGGCGTTGACGGAAGGCGGCGCGGACGCGGCTTTGGCGGCGTCTCTCTTCCATTATAAAGAGCTTACGATCAATGAAGTAAAGGAATATCTCCGGGAGAAAAAAGTTCCGGTTCGGCTGAGTATATGATGATGGCATAGAAGTTGTTGAACTATACCAGAAAGGGGGAGGGAGGATGAACGGAGTTGGTTTTGGCGGACCGGTAATGAATTACTTACGGGAACTTAATCTGGTCTCGATTCTGTTCAGGATCTTTTTGTCTGTTCTGATCGGTGGATTCCTGGGGATGGAGCGCGGGAAGAAGAATCGTCCGGCGGGGCTTCGGACTTACATTCTGGTGTGTCTCGGATCGGCGCTGGTGATGATGACGAATCAGTATGTGTATCTGATTTATCAGACAGGCGATCCGACGCGCTTGGGAGCGCAGGTGATCAGCGGAGTCGGTTTTCTCGGAGCAGGGACGATTATACTGACCGGAAGGAATAAGATCATGGGGATCACCACGGCGGCAGGGCTGTGGACAGCGGCCTGCAGCGGTCTGGCAATCGGGGTTGGATTCTACGAAGGCGCGGTATTGGGCGGTATCGTGATCGCGTTTACAGTATCCGGTATGTTGAAATTTGATATCTGGCTGCGAAAGAAGTCGAAGTATTTGGAGCTGTATATTGAATATAATGCGGAAAAAGGAGCGTTCAGCAGTTTTCTGCAATACGCCAGGGAGCATCAGTTTGACGTCAAAAATATTCAGATCAGTAAAGGCTACATGTGGCAGAATTCGGAGGGAATGCAGCGGACGCTTAGTTATATTGTGACGGTTTCCAGCCAGGTTCACCGCACGCATTCGGAGATGATCGAGGTACTGGCGCATGAGAAAGGAGTCCAGTTCATCGAGGAATTATAGTTTCTAACTTTTCCTTGACCATGTCGTGTACAGCATGATAGAGTAAGATAAGTACATTAGTGGGATTAGGAGGAAATGAGAGATGAAAAAAAGTAACCCGGCAGCATTGGCGCCTATCGGCGTGTTTCTGGTTTTGTATCTGGGACTGGGAGTTTTATTCGAGTATGTATTGAAGATACCTATGGGATTCTATAATATTCCGATCGTAGTCGCCTTTCTTGCGGCGATTCTGGTGGCGTGTTTTCAGAACAGAGAGGTAAGTTTTGACGGCAAGTTGGAGATTATGGCGCAGGGGATGGCGGATAAGAATATCATAACTATGCTGCTGATCTTCCTGACGGCCGGAGTTTTTGTAGGGGTTGTCGGCAGAAGCAGTGCGGAGAGCGTCGCTTATTTTATGCTTTCTTTGATACCGGCAAGATTCTCGGTGGCGGTGCTTTTTGTAGTCGCCTGTTTTGTGTCTACCGCGATGGGGACTTCGGTGGGGACGATTACATTGATTACTCCGATTGCGGCGACGGTGGCGGAGGCGTCGGGGTTCAGCCTTCCGCTTTGTATCGGTTCGGTTATGGGCGGAGCGATGTTCGGCGATAACCTGTCTTTTATCTCAGATACGACGATTGCAGCATGTAACGGACAGGGATGCGCCATGAAGGATAAGTTTCGGGAGAATTTCGGAATTGCGTTCCCGGCGGCGGTTGTTACTCTGGTATTGATTCTTGTGCTGTCTCTGCGTATGGATTTAAGCGGAGCAGTGGCGCAGGATTACAATCTGATTCAGATTATACCTTATGTTCTCGTATTGGTTGGCGGAATTGTAGGAATTAATGTATTCGTAGTTCTGCTGGTGGGTATTGTATCCGGTTCGGTGATTATGCTTGCAACAGGACAGACGGCTCCGACGGATCTGCTTGCTAATATGGGCTCTGGCGTATCGGGAATGTTCGAGACTTGTATGGTGGCGGTTCTGGTAGCGGCGATGTGCGCACTGATTCGGGAATATGGCGGATTTGAAGCGTTGTTGTCGGCGATTCGGCGTGTTTTCAAGGGAAACAAGGGCGGACAGTTAGGAATGGGACTTCTTGTCTGCGCTATGGACGTTGCGACGGCGAATAATACGGTGGCGATCGTCATGGCGAATCCGATTGCGGGCGAGATGGCGCAGGAGTACGGCGTTACGCCGAAAAAGGCGGCTTCTTTGCTGGATACGTTTTCCTGCATTTCACAGGGGGCGATTCCTTATGGAGCACAGATGCTGGTGGCGATCTCGGCGGCAAGTGAGATGGGATTTGAGATTACGGCGTTTGATATCCTTCCGAATCTGTTCTATCCCGGACTGCTGTTGATCAGTTCTCTTGTCTTTATTTTCTTTATTCCGGCGAAGCAGCGAGCCGAGTAGTTATGTCTGTATGTATATTTGGCATGGCGGAAGGATGAATAGTATCTGGGAAAAGAATGGTATGGTAATATACGAAAAAGATAAGAACGAGGTGTTAAAGATATGGCGGCAATTAATAATGACTGGTTGGAAGCGTTGAAAGAGGAGTTTCGCAAGCCTTACTACAGGAAGCTGTTTGAGACTGTTAATCAGGAGTATGGGACAAAACAGGTATTCCCGCCTGTGGATGATATATTCAATGCGTTTCATTTGACTCCGTTACATAAAGTCAAAGTAGTGATCCTGGGACAGGATCCGTACCATAATCACGGACAGGCGCACGGGCTGTGTTTTTCCGTAAAGAAGGGTGTGGAAATTCCGCCCTCCCTTGTCAATATCTACCAGGAACTGAATGATGATCTGGGATGCCGGATACCGGACCACGGATGTCTGACTAAATGGGCCGAGCAGGGTGTTCTGATGCTGAATACGGTGCTTACGGTGCGGGCGCATCAGGCGAACTCTCATCGGGGGATTGGATGGGAAGAATTTACGGACGCAGCGATCACGGCGTGTAACGGTCAGGACCGTCCTATCGTATTTATTCTGTGGGGGGCGCCGGCGCAGCGTAAGGCCAAGATGCTGACGAATCCGAAACACCTGATTCTGAAGGCGCCGCACCCAAGCCCGTTATCGGCCTACAGAGGATTCTTTGGAAGTAAGCCCTTCAGCCAGACGAATGCGTTCCTGACGGAACAGGGATTGGAGCCGATAGACTGGCAGATTGAGTAAACGGAGGTTTGTTATGGGGAAATGGTATGATCTTATAATTATTGGCGCCGGCCCGGGGGGATACGTGGCGGCGAAAAAAGCGGCAAAGTTAGGTATGTCGGTTGTCATCGTGGATAAGGGAGACGTAGGGGGCACATGTATCAACCGGGGGTGTATTCCGACAAAAGCTCTCATCTATACGGCGACGTTGTATCGGGATATGAAAGAGTGCGGGAAATTCGGATTATTTGCCGAAGAGGTAGGATTTGATCTGCAGAAGATCTTTGAATATAAGGATCTGTCTGCGGCAAGAATGAGGGAAGACCTTGAACGGGAGTTTGACGAGCTTGGAATAACGTTTGTCCGGGGAATGGCAACGATTCAGAGCGACAGGCAGGTGCGGGTGGCAAAAGACGGCGGCGAGACGGAATATCTTACGGGAAGATATACTCTGATTGCGACAGGGGCAAAGGCGCGTACGGTGGATATTCCGGGAATGGATCTCCCGGGAGTCATGACCAGCGAGGAATTGCTGACGTCAAACACGAGCGGATATAGAAGTCTTCTGATTCTTGGAGGAGGCGTGATCGGTATTGAATTGGCGACAGTGTTCAATGCTCTTGGCGGAAATGTGACTATTGTTGAGGTGTCGGACCGGCTGCTTCCTAATATGGACAGAGAGTTTTCGGATGCATTGGAAGAGATTCTCACAAATCGGGGGATTGAGATACATAAGGAAAGTATATTGGAAGAGATCACGAAAAAGGACTGCGGTTTACGCTGCCGTTATGTATGCCATGGAAAGAATCAGAAGGCGGATGTGGACGCAGTGCTGGTATCTGTGGGAAGAACGGCGAATACGGAAGGGCTGTTTGACCCGGACGTACCGATCCGGACAGAACGGGGAAGAATCGTGGTGGATGATTTCTTCTCTACAAACATTCCGGGGGTGTATGCGGTGGGCGACGTGGTCGGACAGGTTCAGTTAGCGCATGTTGCTTCTGCTCAGGCCACTTATGTGGTGGAGAGAATGAACGACGTTCCGGCGTCCGTAATTGTCGAGATGGTGCCGAGCTGTCTGTTTGTGCCGATTTCTATCGTACCCAGTTGTCTGTATACGGATCCGGAGATCGCGTCGGTAGGGCTTACGGAGGAAGAGGCGCGAAAGAAAGGCGTGCCGGTCCGGTGCGGCAGATATGTGATGGATGGGAATGGACAGTCGATCATTTCGAAGGAAGAGCGCGGAGTGATCAAGATTTTATTTGCGGCGGACAGCGACGTGATTCTGGGCGCGCAGCTTTTATGTCCCCGGGCGACGGATATGATCGGAGAGCTGGCGACGGCGATTGCCAACGGTTTAACTTCTGCACAATTGATGTATGCGATGCGGGCGCATCCGACTTACAATGAGGCGATCTCCTGCGCGGTGGAGAACAGCCGGTAAGAAGTTTTGTAAAGGATATTGAGATGGAAGAGATAACATATGAATGGATTCGTTCTCACCGTAAGACAAGTGTGATCCAGGTCAGAGAAGACGGCAGAGTGATTGTGCGTACGCCTTATTTTGTATCCCGCGGGGAAGTGGAGCGATCTATAGAAGAGAGGATGGACTGGATACGGAAGAATCAGGAAAAGCTTAAGGAAGCAAGCAGACAGAAGACGGTGATCACAGAAGAGATGCGGAAAGACGGCGTGAAGAAAGCGCTGAAATTGATTCCGGAACGCGTTGAATATTTTGCCGGTCTTATGGGGGTTTCTTACGGAAGAATCACCATCCGGGAGCAGAAGACGAGATGGGGAAGCTGCAGCTGTAAGGGTAATCTGAATTTTAACTGGAAGCTTATGTTAATGCCCCCTGAGATTTTGGATTATGTGGTAGTGCATGAATTGGCCCATAGAAAAGAGATGAACCATTCCAGAGATTTCTGGAAGATTGTGGAGCAGGTGCTGCCGGATTATCAGGAGCGCCGGAAGCGTCTGCGTGAATTGGCGTAGATGCAGAATCGAAGATGATGAGAAGAAAGGCGGGAACTACGTGGAGAAACCATACTTTCCCTTGTTTGTGGATCTTTCAGAGAAAAGTATCCTGGTGGCAGGCGGCGGAACCATTGCGACAAGAAGGGTGGACACGCTTCTGGAATTCGCAGGCCGTATCACGGTGGTTGCGCCGGAGGCATCCGATAGGATTATGCAGTTAAGCCGGGAGAATAAGATCTGCTGGATCAGAGATATTTACCGAAGGAAAATGATAGACGAAGCGGATATTGTACTTGCAGCGACGGACGATCATGAGTGTAACAATCAGATTGCGGCGGACTGCAGGGCACGAAATATCCCAGTGAACACATGTCATCGAAAGGACATGTGTGATTTTTATTTTCCGGGTATTATACGCCGGGAGAACCTGGTGATGGGGTTCTCATCCGGCGGGCAGGATCACCGGAAAATCAAAGAAATCCGGGAGAAAGTAGAAAATATATTTGATTAAGATTGATCGTGAATTATCAAACAAAGATGTCAGAAAATTAACACAATTTAGTGTCGGATTTTGTAGATTTTTGAAAATTATTGTGATAGAATAAAATTTAGTGTATATGCTTTAAACGTTACAAAAATACATTAATCAAGGGAGGTAGAACACGAATGCTTTCTAAAAAATCTACGGTTCAGTTCAACGGAACAAAAGAACAGGAGAAAGAACTGTTGGAGATGATCCATGAATTGAAAGAAGAGAAAGGCGCTCTGATGCCGATTATGCAGAGAGCCCAGGATATCTACGGATATCTTCCTTATGAAGTCCAGAAGATCATTTCTGATGAGACGGGGATACCGTTAGAGAAGATTTATGGAGTCGCAACATTCTATTCTCAGTTTAACTTAAGTCCGAAGGGACGTTACCGTATCTCGGTCTGTCTTGGAACGGCCTGTTATGTTAAGGGTTCCGGAGATATCTACAATAAGCTGATGGAAAAATTGGGGATCGTCGGCGGAGAGTGTACTCCGGACGGGAAATTTTCTCTGGATGCCTGCCGGTGCGTCGGCGCCTGCGGTCTTGCGCCGGTCATGATGATCAACGACGAGGTGTACGGACGGCTGACAGTAGACGACATCGACGACATTCTGGCCAAATATGAATAAGAAAGGGAGGTATAAGGATAGAATGAAATCTCTGGAAGAATTAAAAGCGATAAGAGAAAAGAACCAAGGGGAGATCAACCTCCGTTCCGGACACGACATGGCAGGATCAAAATACCGTCTGCATGTTCTGGTATGCGGCGGAACCGGATGTACTTCCTCCGGCAGCCAGAAGATCCGTGAAAGATTGGTAGAAGAGATTAAGAAAAACGGGCTGGAGGAAGAGGTCGCGGTAGTTAAGACCGGTTGTTTCGGCCTGTGCGCATTAGGCCCGATTATGATCGTATATCCGGAAGGCGCCTTTTATGCGATGGTGAAGGAAGAGGACATCTCGGAGATAGTGTCCGAACATTTATTAAAAGGAAATGTGGTAGAGCGTCTGCTGTATGACGAGACGGTTAAGGGGAATAACGAGATATTGCCGCTGCAGGAGACACAGTTTTACAAGAAGCAGCACAGGGTTGCACTGCGTAACTGCGGCGCCATTAATCCTGAGAATATCGAAGAATATATTGGAACACGCGGCTATGAAGCCCTGGGTACGGTCCTTACGACGAAGAAACCTGAAGAAGTGGTTCAGATTATCCTGGACAGCGGTCTTCGCGGACGCGGAGGCGCAGGATTTCCTACCGGACTTAAATGGAAGTTCGCGGCGGCGAACCAGGCGGATCAGAAGTATGTGTGCTGTAACGCCGACGAGGGCGATCCGGGAGCATTCATGGACCGTTCCGTATTGGAAGGCGATCCTCACGTAGTGTTAGAGGCTATGGCGATCGCAGGATATGCCATCGGGGCGTCACAGGGATATATTTACGTCCGTGCAGAGTATCCCATCGCGGTAGACAGACTGAATATTGCTATCAAGCAGGCGAGAGAGTACGGTCTTCTTGGCGAGGATATCTTCGGTACGGGATTCAAATTTGACATTGAGCTTCGTCTGGGCGCGGGCGCGTTTGTCTGCGGTGAAGAGACTGCGCTTATGACGTCGATCGAAGGACACAGAGGAGAACCGCGTCCGCGTCCGCCGTTCCCGGCTTTGAAGGGGCTGTTCCAGAAGCCGACGATACTGAATAACGTAGAGACGCTGGCGAATATTCCGCAGATCATCTTGAACGGCGCCGACTGGTTCGCAGGTATGGGAACCGAGAAGTCCAAGGGAACAAAGGTATTCGCTCTCGGCGGCAAGGTTAAGAATACAGGTCTTGTGGAGATCCCGATGGGAACGACCCTCCGGGAGATCGTAGAGGAGATCGGCGGAGGCATCCCGAACGGCAAGAAGTTCAAGGCGGCGCAGACCGGCGGCCCCTCCGGCGGATGTATCCCGGCAGAACAGTTTGATGTGCCTATCGACTATGACAATCTGATCGCCATCGGTTCCATGATGGGTTCCGGCGGATTGATCGTTATGGACGAGGATACGTGTATGGTGGATATCGCGAAATTCTTCCTGGAATTTACGGTAGACGAATCCTGCGGAAAATGTACGCCGTGCCGTATCGGAACCAGGCGCATGCTGGAGATTCTGGAGAAGATTACGAACGGTCAGGGAACGATGGAAGACCTGGATAAGCTTCAGGACCTGGCGGCCCACTTGAAGTCTAATTCATTGTGCGCCCTGGGACAGACGGCTCCGAACCCGGTACTTTCCACCTTACGTTACTTTAAGGATGAATACATAGCGCATATCGTAGATAAGAAATGTCCGGCAGGCGTATGTAAGGCGCTTCTTTCCTACAAGATCGACGCAGATAAATGTAAGGGCTGTACGTTATGTGCAAGGACTTGTCCAAACGACGCGATCACAGGTTCTGTCAGAGAGCCTCATGTGATCAATCAGGATAAGTGCGTGAAATGCGGCGCCTGTATGGAAAAATGTCGTTTCGGCGCGATCTATAAAGAGTAATGGAGGATGGAGAATATGGAAAATATTAATCTTAAAATCAATGGTCTTGACGTATCCGCTCCTGCAGGCTCTACAATCCTTGAAGCGGCGCATCTTGCGGGAATCAGGATACCGACGCTGTGTTATCTGAAGGAAATCAACGAGATCGGCGCGTGCCGTATGTGTATCGTTGAGGTCAAGGGAGCCAGGAATCTGGTGGCCGCCTGTGTGCATCCGGTCAATGAGGGGATGGAAGTATATACGAATACCCCGAAACTGATCGCATCCAGGAAGAAGACGCTGCAGCTTCTGCTTTCCAATCATGATAAGAAGTGTCTGTCATGCGTAAGAAGCGGAAACTGTGAACTGCAGCAGTTATGCCATGAGTATGGCGTGGAGGACGAGGATTTCTATGAGGGCGAGATGAATCATTATGAACTGGATGATTCCGCGGCTCATATGATCCGTGATAATAATAAATGTATCTTATGCCGCCGCTGTGTCGCCGTATGTGAGAAGACGCAGGGAATCGGCGTGATCGGACCGAATAACAGAGGGTTTGCCACGATGATCGGTTCCGCGTTCCATATGGGATTAGGAGAGACAAGCTGTGTATCCTGCGGTCAGTGTATCGCTGTCTGCCCTACCGGCGCGCTGTATGAGAAGGATTATACAAACCAGATTATCGAAGCGATCGCAGATCCGGAGAAATACGTGGTTGTACAGACCGCTCCGTCTGTCCGCGCGGGTCTGGGCGAGGAATTTGGCTATCCTATGGGTACAGACGTAGAGGGAAAGATGGCGGCTGCTCTGAGAAGACTCGGTTTCGACAAGGTTTTCGATACGGACTGGGCGGCAGACCTCACTATTATGGAAGAAGCGAACGAATTACTGGAACGGATCAAGAACGGCGGCGTACTTCCGATGATTACTTCCTGTTCACCGGGATGGATCAAGTATTGCGAGCATTACTTCCCGGATATGACGGAGAATCTGTCGACTTGTAAGTCTCCGCAGCAGATGTTCGGCGCGATGCTGAAGACATATTTTGCAGAGAAAGAGGGCGTCGATCCAAAGAATATAGTATCTGTCAGTGTGATGCCGTGTACGGCGAAGAAGTTTGAGATCGGAAGAGACGACCAGAGCGCGGCGGGGGTTCCGGATGTGGACATTGCGATTACCACCAGAGAACTTGCAAGACTCATTAAGCGCTGCGGTATCGAATTTACGAAGCTTCCGGATGAAGGCTTTGATAACCCGATGGGCGAGTCTACCGGCGCAGGCGTCATCTTCGGAGCTACCGGCGGCGTAATGGAGGCGGCTCTTCGTACGGCGGTCGAGACCCTGACAGGCGAGGAACTTGCGAATCTGGAATTCACAGACGTGCGCGGAACACAAGGAATTAAAGAGGCTTCTTATAATGTGGCAGGCATGGATGTGAAGGTTGCGGTTGCCTCAGGACTGGGCAATGCAAGGGAACTGCTTAACAAAGTAAAGGCAGGCGAGGCGGATTATCATTTCATCGAGATCATGGGATGTCCGGGAGGATGTGTCAACGGCGGCGGCCAGCCTCAGGTATCAGGCGATGTCCGTAACTTCACGGATGTCCGCGGTATCCGTGCAGGCGTACTGTACCGCAATGACGCGGAGAAGGCGATCCGTAAGTCGCACGAGAATCCGGAGATCAAGAAGCTCTATGAAGAGTATCTCGGAGCGCCGGGAAGCCATAAGGCACACGAGACGTTACATACCAGCTATGTGAAGAGAACCGTGAATTAAATAAATTGGTCGTTGAGAACAGCGTCCTGCTTTATCTGAAGCAGAGGCGCTGTTTTTGTGATATAGGAAACTTCCTTCCCTATATCACAAAAACCCTTCGGGAGGATGCGCCGAGGCACATTCTTTTTTATTAAAAATAGGTTGAGCAGACATTTGTGTTTTGTTATAATAGGAGAAGTGAAAATGAAGAGGACAGCAGATAAATACATTACAGGATGAGGAGGACGAAGACAAGATGCGGGTAATTGATTTTAAGGACGCAAGCTGCAGGCATTGTTATAAGTGCGTGCGCAATTGCGAGGTAAAAGCGATCTCGGTGGAGAATGAGCAGGCGCATATCATGAAAGATCACTGCATTAACTGCGGACACTGCCTGGAAGTTTGTCCGCAGAATGCGAAGACGTTCGCAAGCGATATGGATCGTGTAAAGGGATATCTTAGGCAGGGGATGAAGGTGATCATCTCGATTGCTCCGTCTTATCTGGGAGTTTTGGAATATGATAAGCCGGGGCAGGTAGTGGACGCCCTGAAGCGCCTGGGATTCTACGAGGTGCGGGAAACGGCGGAGGGCGCGGCCCTCGTCACGAAGGAATATGCGCGGCTGCTTGAGGAGAAGCAGATGAAGAATATTATCACCACATGCTGTCCAAGCGTCAATGACCTGATTGAGAAATATTACCCGTCGCTGGTATCTATGATGGCGCCGGTCGTATCTCCGATGGTGGCGCACGGCCGTCTGATCAAGAGTATCTACGGGGAGGATGTAAAGGCGGTGTTCTTAGGTCCGTGTATCGCCAAGAAAGAAGAGGCGATCGGGGACGAGCGTGTGAGGGGAGCGATCGACGCGATCCTGACCTTTGAAGAGATAACCGGATGGTGGGAAGCGGAGGGAATCGATATCCATCGGTGCGAGGATCAGCCCATGGGCAACCCAAGTCCGAAGGTGAACCGGCTCTATCCCATCAGCGGGGGAGTGATCCAGTCTGTTCTGGCGGGTACGGCTGAGGAACAGTATTATAAAGTACATATTGACGGATTGAAGAATTGTATGGAATTATTCAGTGAATTGGAGAAAGGCGAGATACAGAGCTGTTTCTTCGAGGTAAATGTCTGTGAAGGAGGGTGTATCAAGGGGCCTGCCTCGGATAAATGGCAGCAGTCCATGGTCCGTGCGAAGATGGATATTGAAAAACAGGTGCTCCACAGAGAAGAGGCAGAGGGAATAGACGGCGCAAGCCTGAGCCTCCATAAGACATTTACCGACAGGCGCGTGGTAGATAAGCAGCCCTCCGAACAGGAGATGCAGGATGTTCTGCACGCTATGGGTAAATACACCAGAGAGGACGAATTAAACTGCGGAGCCTGTGGTTATGCAACTTGTCGGGCAAAAGCTGCCGCAGTGTTCCAGAAGAAAGCGGAGATCGGAATGTGTCTTCCATATGCCCTTGCCCAGGCAGAGTCCATGTCGAATATCGTCATGGACGTGACGCCGAGTATGATCATGATTGTGGATAAAGATATGCGGATCCGAGAATGCAATAAAAAGGCAATGGAAATGCTGGGCGTGTCGCGGGAAGAGGCTTTGGAACGTTATATTTTCGAATTTTTAGACGATAAAGATATTATGGAGGTATTGACGACAAAGAGGCAGATTATTCATAAAAAGATGAATCTGGATACCGTGAAGCTTAAGGTGGTAGAGACGATTATCTATATCGACAGCCTGGAATCTGTTCTTGTGACCTATCAGGATATTACGAAAGAAGAGAAGGCGAAGGAGCAGCATTATAACCTGAAGATAGAGACGGTGGAGATGGCGCAGAAGGTAATTGACAAGCAGATGATGGTTGCCCAGGAGATTGCGGGATTATTGGGGGAGACGACGGCAGAGACGAAGGTAACTCTGTCGAAGCTTAGAGATTCTATTCTGTTTGAAGAGGAAGAATAATATGAGTGTGAGTGTGGATATATCATGGAAAAGCCTGAATAAGCACGGGGAAGAGTTGTGCGGGGATAAGGTGGAGATATTGAAGACAAAGGATTCGGAGATCGTGATACTGGCGGACGGTATGGGAAGCGGAGTAAAGGCGAATATTCTGGCTACGCTTACGTCTAAGATCCTGGGAACGATGTTCCGGGAGGGGGCTTCAATCGAGTCCTGCGTCGGGACCATTGCAAAGACGCTGCCGGTTTGCAGGGTCAGGGAAGTCGCTTACGCCACATTCAGTATTCTGCAGATTTTTCATAACGGAGAAGCATATCTGGTAGAATTCGATAATCCTCTGTGTATCTTTGTAAGAGACGGGAAGATTATGAATTATCCTTATAAGGAAAGGTTGATTGAAGGGAAGAATATTCGGGAATACCGTTTCAACGTAAGACTGAAGGATTGTTTTGTGCTGATGAGCGACGGTGTAATCTGGGCAGGTGAAGGAGAACTCATGAATCTGGGCTGGACATGGGAGGATATGGCGGACTATACGCTGAAATGTACGAAGCAGACCCTGTCTTCGTCCCGCCTGGCGGCGATGTTAAGCCAATTATGCGACGACCTGTACGGCAATAAGCCCGGAGACGATACGACGGTTGCCGTGGCAAGGGTAATCGAGCGCCGGATTGTCAATATATTCACAGGACCTCCGATGCATAAAGAGGATGACGAAAGAGTGGTCCGTGATTTCATGAAGCAGGAGGGGAAGAAGGTCGTCTGCGGCGGTACCAGCGCCAATATCACGTCGCGGGTATTAAAAAGGGAGATTGTGACCTCGGTGAATTACGCTGATCCGACGGTGCCTCCGATGGCAACTATAGAAGGAATGGATCTTGTGACAGAGGGCGTCCTGACTATAGGAAAATCATTAGGGCTTTTGAAGCGCTATGAGAACGACGAATTTGACGAGGCATTCTTTGATGAACTGGATGCTGATAACGGGGCGGCAAAGCTTGCAAAACTCATTATAGAAGAATGTACGCAGTTGAATCTGTTTGTGGGAAAAGCAATGAATGTGGCGCACAAGAATTCTAATCTGCCTTTTGACTTAAGCGTCAGGATGAATCTGGTAGAGCAATTGAAAGAATGTGCAGAGAATCTGGGCAAGGCTGTGAATGTAAGATATTATTAATAACTATAAAAGGAAAGAGGATTAGCAAAATGAAGCAGATTTTTGGAAAAAGCCAAAGCGGAAATTTAAAAGAAGCAGTCCGCGGAATCAGTAGACCGCAATTTCTGATGTTGTTTTCTAACGGAGATCAGTTTGAGGCGCATGTAAAAGAGTTGGAGGAGCTGTATCCGGAAGTGCCAAGCATCGGGTGTATCGGTATGAGTTATGATTCGAAGGTGGTGGAAAAAGGGGTAGGCGTGATCGCGTTTTCAGACGGAATAATCGCGGCGGCAAACGTACTGGAAGAGGCGTCAAGTATGCCTGTCAAATATATCGGCCGGTTAGAGAAAGATGTAAATCAGGTAAACGGTTCTTACGAAGATACCGTCTGTATTGATTTTTGTACCGGAAACGACGCCTGTGTGCTGACCACGCTTCATTCAGTATTAAAACACAGGAGGATTTCTCTGGTAGGGGGAACCGGAGACGCGGGAAAAGTGTCGGCTAACGGGAAGATCTATGAGGACGCCGTGGCTTATGCCGTGATCAAGAATCAGAACGGCAGAGTAAAAACATATAAAGAGAATATCTACAGACAGATGGAAAATTATCGGTTCATTGCGTCGCAGACGGATAAAGCACAATATAAATTAGGAGCTTTAAACGGTAAACCGGCAAAGCAGGTGTATCAGGATATTCTCAAGGTGTCGGAGCAGGAGATTACGACGCAGACTTTTAAGAATCCGTTCGGCAAATTGAATGGCGACGATACCTGTATTATATCCATAAAAGAAGTGAGCGGCAGCGCGCTGACATGTTTCAGGCAGGTCAATGATTCGGACGTTCTGGTTCTGCTGGAGCTGGGGGATTACAGAGCGGTTGTAAATGATACGATCCGTATGATACAGCAGGATTTTTCAAAGATATCGGCGATATTTTCCGTAAACTGTCTGTTCCGGTATCTGTTGTTTACGCAGAATAATTATATGCAGGAATACCTGAATGATATGAGCAGGCTGGGAAACCATGCGGGTCTTGTGGGATATGGGGAGCATTATAATGATCGGTTTGTCAATCAGTCTATGACTTGCGTAGTGTTTGAGTAAAGGGGGAAAGAGACATGTTTTTTGGGAAAAGAAATCATAAAGAGATCAGAGAGGCCGCTGAAGGCATGGATAATCTGAATCCGGTACTGCACGTAATTGACACGCTGAAGGATTATCACAAAGACGTTGTGAAAAAGGAAGTGGATTCTCTGTGGGAATTGAATGAAATCAGAAGGTCTTTCGGAGGCGTCCTGAAGGAAACGGAGAATTTTCAGGGAAGGCTGCAGGACTTTGAGCAGAATTTTTCCAGTATAGAGCAAGTCTCCGGTGAATTTGCGGCGGTGAGGGATACGATAATCCAATCGGTGACGCATGCGCAGAACGGGGTAGAAGAATTGAAGTCTACCTCCGAACAGGTTGCGGCATATTTCAGCGAGATGGAGCAGACGTTTGAAAGTCTGCAGAAAGCCGTTGAGACAATAAGGCAGTGTACCGATAAGATCGTATCCATTGCCGATCAGACGAATCTCCTTGCGATCAATGCCTCTATAGAAGCGGCGCGCGCCGGTGAACACGGAAAGGGATTTGCGGTCGTGGCGGTGGAGGTTAAAAAGCTTGCCGACGAGATCAAGAGCCTGACCAGGGAAGTGGGTTCAGGTATCCAGGCGGTAGAGCAGGGAACAGACCATCTGAACGGCAGTATCAATATTTCTCAGAATGCATTGGAAGAAAGTATCAATAAGGTGCAGGAAACATATGATATGTTTGATGAGATTACCCGGGCTGCAGAAGGGACGACGACCGTACATACAGCGATCTCCGATGTGATCAGCCAGTCAAAATCGGGGCTTCAGGTTCTGTGCGGATTCTTTGAACGGGTAAAAAATCAGTATCAGGAAGTTGTGAAGCATATTAATAAAGCGGCCAGGCTGGGGACGACGAAGAGCGCAATGTTCGAAGACGTGGATAATATGATGTCTCAAATTCCGCCGGTCGTAAAAGATTATACGTCGCATCGTGAATAACGCGAAAATTTACTTTACATATTTATGCCAGTGGACTTTGCCACTGGCAGTTTTTATATAAGGATTATAATTGCTCAAGAGTGTTGAAGAATTCCGGGTAAGAGACGTCGACGCATTGACTGTTTTCGATGATAGTCTCTCCTTCTGATGTTAATCCCGCTATTGCAAACGCCATTGCGATGCGATGATCCAGGTAACTCTTGATCCGCGCTCCTTTGAGAGGTTTTCCGCCTTCTATGATCATGCCGTCGTCCGTAGGCGTAACGTCTGCGCCCATGGCTCTGAGGTTCTCTGTTACGGTATAGATACGGTTCGTTTCTTTTACTTTTAATTCCGCCGCATCTTTTATTATGGTCGTGCCGGCGGCGCAGGCAGCCATGACCGCAATGATAGGAATCTCGTCGATTAGTGTCGGAATGAGACTTCCTTCTATAGTGACGCCGTGAAGCGGGCTGTACCTGGCAAGGATATCCGCAGTGGGTTCTCCGCCGGCATTCCGCTCGTTCAGGTAAGCGATATCCGCGCCCATAGCCCGGCATACATTAAGGATTCCCGCCCGGGTAGGATTTGTTCCTACATTTTTAATCAATAACTCCGAACCCGGGACAAGAAGCCCTGCGGCTATAAAATATGCCGCCGACGAGATGTCGCCGGGCACCTGGATCGTCTGTCCATAGAGTTCCTTACAGGGATGTACGCGCGCGGTGGCCGTGCCGTTTTCTTGAAGGGTGGAAGATATGTCCGCGCCGAAGCTTCTGAGCATCAGTTCCGTATGATTGCGGGAAAGCGCCGGTTCATCCACGGAGGTTTCTCCGTTGGCATAAAGTCCGGCGAGGAGGACCGCGGATTTTACCTGGGCGGAAGCAACCGGAGACTGATAATGGATGCCGTGGAGATCTCCCGGCTCTACTTTGAGAGGAGCACAGTTATTGTTGTTGATACTTTGGATGCGCGCCCCCATCTTATTTAACGGAGTCATGACGCGTCCCATAGGACGGGAATTCAGGGATTCGTCTCCCGACATGGCGGAAGAAAAGTTCTGGCCTGCCAGAATACCGGACAGGAGTCTTGTGGTCGTTCCGCTGTTCCCCACGTCTAATGTGCAGGAAGGAGCCGATAATCCGCGGAGTCCTTTACCATAGACCAGAATGCAGTCCTTTTCTTCTGTAATTTCGATTCCCATTCTCTGAAAGCATTTGATGGTGGACAGGCAATCCGCGCCTTTTAAGAAATTTGTAATTCTTGTAGTTCCAAGCGCGATGGAACCGAACATGACGGAACGGTGGGATATGGACTTGTCCCCCGGAACGGTGATCTCGCCTTTTAGGTTATTTCCTGTATAAATACTTTTAGCGCTCATAGACAATGTACCTGAATTTCTGCAGAATCTGTGCGGCTCTTTTAGAAGATGCTTCGTCATAGAATTCAATACGCAGAACCCCTTCTTCAAATTCTCTGTTATGTATAATGCCGATATTCTTAAGGTTTAGATTATTGGAGGCCAGGATTGTGGCAATCGCTGCGATTCCTCCGGTCTCGTCGATAATATCGCAGTAGACTTCATATGCTTTTTTGATCGGCCCTGCGGAGGATGCCGGAAAGGAGTTCCGGTAATTCCTTGAGGTGTCGAACATGTGATAGATTCCCTGTGCGTCTTCCTGATCGATCATGTCTTTGGCATGATTCAGGAAGGAGATATAGCTTTTCAGAATCCGGGATATATTTTCTTTGTTTTTTAGGCAGATGTGCTGCCACATGGTCGGAGAGGAAGAAGCGATACGGGTAATATCTTTGAAACCGCCCGCGGCAAGGTTCTTCATCAACTCTTCTTTTGTATCCGTATCACGCACGAAATTCACCAGGCTGGATGCGATGATATGAGGCAGATGGCTGATGGTTCCGGTCACACAATCATGTTCCTGGTAGTCCAGAAGAACAGGGATAGCATGCAGAAATTGAATGAATTTTGTATAGCGCGCTATCTTTTCCTGTGAAACTTTGCCCGACGGCGTAAGTATATAATATGCATTTTCAATCAGCATTGCCTTGGAGTTGACATAACCGCTTTTTTCCGAACCAGCCATGGGATGTCCGCCGATAAAGTATTCTTCAATCCCAAGATTCTCCACTTCTTTGTGGATATTCGTCTTCACGCTTCCTACGTCAGTCAGAATGCAGTCCTCGTGAAGGTAGTTTTTTATCTGCTTAAGATAAGCGGTATTATAAGATACCGGGGCGCACAGGAAGAGATAGCTGCATTGGCGAAAGTTATCGTCAATGGTTGTCGCCGCTACATCGATGACGGATTCCTGGGTTGCCAGCGCCAGAGTCTCTTTGTTCTTATCAAAGGCTGTGATCTCATAGTCGGGAAAGTACTGCCGGATCGCCCGTGCGATGGAACCTCCGATGAGACCTAAGCCGATAAAGCCGATTTTATGCTTCATAGCGATTCTCCTTGTCCTATATTTATATATTCTCTATTGTACCCTCCGGGCGTCTGGTTTGCAATTTATTTACGAGAAAATTGTAAATCATGTATAAAAGAGTTGTAATACCCTTGCTTTTTTAGTACAATATAAACATGAGATTTTTACTAAGAATAAGGAGGCACCGAAAATATGAAGGTTTACAGGACTGACGAGATCAGGAACGTAGTTCTCTTAGGACATGGGGGGAGCGGCAAGACAAGCCTTGTTGAAGCGATGGCTTATGTATCTGGAGCAACGAACCGTATGGGGAAGATCACAGACCACAATACGATCAGTGATTTCGATAAAGAGGAACAGAAGAGAGAATTTTCAATCAGTACGACGCTGATACCGATCGAGTGGGAGAAGGCGAAGATCAATGTACTGGATACACCGGGATACTTTGATTTTGTCGGCGAGGTTGAAGAAGCGGTCAGCGCGGCGGACGCCGCGGTAATCGTAGTATCAGGCAAGGCCGGTGTGGAAGTCGGAACGGAGAAAGCATGGGAATTATGTGATAAGTACAATCTTCCGCGTATGATCTATGTAACAGAGATGGATGTAGACGACGCAAGTTTCCGTCAGGTAGTAGAGGATCTGAACGACAGATATGGTAAGGTGATCGCACCTCATTTCCAGCCTATCAGAGAGAATGAAAAGCTGGTTGGTTACGTTAATGTCATCAAGAATGCCGGAAGGCGTTATACAGGTATTGGACAGAGAGAGGAATGTGAGATTCCGGATTACTGTAAACCGAATCTGGAGACTTACCGCGAAAAACTGTTAGAGGCAGTGGCGGAGATCAGCGACGAGTATATGGAGAGATACTTTGCCGGGGAGGAATTTTCCGTAGAGGAGATCCGCGCCGCGATGCGTACCGAAGTTATGGAAGGCAGGATCGTTCCGGTCGCCATGGGTTCAAACATACAGGCACAGGGCGTTGCAAACCTCCTGTCGGATATAGTAAGATTCTTCCCAAGCCCGGATTGGAGAGAATGTGCGGGAATTAACCGTAAGACCAATGAGATCTACGAGGCGAATTATGATTTCGCGAAAGCAAAGTCAGCATATGTATTCAAGACTATGGTGGATCCGTTTATCGGTAAATACTCTTTCATTAAGGTATGTTCCGGTGTATTAAAGGGCGAGGATACTCTTTATAACGCGGATAGTGAGACGGATGAGAAACTTGGAAAGATCTATACGATGGTAGGAAATAAGCCGGTAGAAGTGAAAGAATTGTTTGCCGGGGATATCGGAGCGATCGCCAAGCTTACAAATACGAAGACAGGGGATACCCTTTCTGTAAAAGCGACGCCGATACTCTTTGGAAGGACGGAATATTCCAAGCCGTATACATATATGAAGTATGTAACCAAGAACAAAGGCGACGAAGATAAAGTTTCCCAGGCTCTTCAGAAGATGATGGCGGAGGATATCACGCTGAAGGCAATGAACGACAGCGAGAACCGTCAGACACTGATCTACGGTATGGGCGACCAGCATCTGGAGATCGCGGTGAGCAAGCTTCTTGAAAGATATAAATGTGAAGTGACGTTAGAGACGCCAAAGGTAGCGTTCCGCGAGACGATCCGCAAGACCTCCGACGTGGATACCAAGTATAAGAAACAGTCCGGCGGACATGGGCAGTACGGACATGTTAAGATGAAATTTGCATCATCCGGCGATCTGGATACACCGTATGTTTTTGAAGAGACGGTAGTCGGCGGCGCGGTTCCGAAGAATTACTTCCCGGCAGTGGAGAAGGGGCTCCAGGAATCCGTCCTTAAGGGACCTCTGGCAGGTTATCCGGTAGTCGGCGTTAAGGCGACGCTGTACGACGGTTCTTATCATCCGGTAGATTCTTCCGAGATGGCGTTTAAGACCGCGACGATACAGGCGTTCAAGAAAGGATTCATGGAGGCGAATCCTGTACTCTTAGAGCCGATTGCTTCTATTAAAGTAGTGGTTCCGGATGATTATACCGGAGACGTTATGGGCGATCTGAATAAGAGACGCGGCCGTGTGCTCGGTATGAACCCTATCGCAGGCGGTTTCCAGGAGATCGTGGCCGATATTCCGATGACAGGCGTATTCGGATATTGTACGGTATTACGTTCCATGACAGGCGGAAGAGGAAACTATTCTTATGAATTTGCGCGTTACGAGCAGGCTCCGTCCGACGTGCAGGAGGCAGAGATCGCGAAGAGAGCGGCAGAAGAGTAAGTAATCATGTTAAAATATTAAGAATAAGAAGAAAAGTCCGTAAGGGCTTTTTTTCTTTTGGTAAAAGTGCTATAATCTCTTTGCTGTTAATTATTTGCTAAGGAAGTGTGTGGAAATCATCTGCGCAGGTGATTTCCGTACAGTTTCCTGCAGTAAAGTATTAGAATAATATTACGGCAAAATAGAATAATGAACGAGGATAAAGAAATGCAGATAGTAATCATTGGTGACGGCAAAGTAGGGCATAAGCTGGCCGTACAGTTGTCGGAAGAAGATTATGACATTGTATTGATTGATCAGAATGCGGGAAAGTTAAAAGAGGCGCTGAATCGGCTTGACATCATTTGTATCACAGGAAACGGGGCCGATGCAGAGATTCAGAGGCAGGCGGAAGTCGACCGTTCAGATCTGGTGATCGCCTGTGCTTCGACGGATGAGTTTAATATGCTGAGCTGTCTGTTGGCTAAGAGATTGGGGGCAAAGCATACGATTGCGAGAGTGCGCAATCCGATCTATTATCAGCAGATAGATCTTCTTCGGTCAGATCTTCATCTGAGTATGGCGGTAAATCCAGAATTATCGGCGGCGAACGAGATCGCAAGGATTCTGCTGTTTCCCGAGGCGAGCAAAGTCGAGACGTTTATGAAGGGAAGAGCGGAGCTGGTAGAGCATATCCTTAAGGCGGGAAATCCGCTGGCAGGTCTGTCACTGGCGGAGATAGACCGAAGATTTAAGATCGATATGCTGGTTTGCGCGGTGAAGAGAGGGAATTCTGTCTTTATTCCCGACGGAGATTTTGTGCTGCAGGAGGACGACAGGCTTCATATAGCCGCGGGACATCATGATCTGCGATCTTTTTTCAAATCTATGGGAAAGAAGAATACAAAGATTAAGAGAGTCATGATCTGCGGAGGAGGCAACGTCTGCTTCTACCTCTCGCGTCAGCTTCTTCAGGCAGGAATGCAGGTAAAGATCATAGAGCGCAGTAAAGAGAAATGCGAATATCTCTGCGAGCTGCTTCCCAAGGCAACGATCATTCAGGGCGACGCTGCGGACCATGATCTTCTGATCGAAGAGGGAATTGGCGAATCCGACGCCGTGGTTGCGCTGACAGGGATGGATGAAGAGAATATTATTATGTCGTTGTTTGCAAAAGCTCAGGGGGTAGATAAGATTATTGCGAAAGTAAATGAAGATTCCCGGGCGCAGATGGTAGAAGGTCTGGGAATAGACAGTATAGTCTCCGTAAAGAGCGCGGCGGCAGACGAGATTGTGAATTATGTGCGGGCGATGAAGAATTCCTACAGCAGCGCAAACGTGGAGACAAGCTATCGGCTTCTGGGAGGAAAAGTGGAAGCGATGGAATTCATTATAAGGAAAGAGTGCAGGTTTACGAATGTCGCGCTGAAAGATCTGCCTACAAAGCCCAATCACCTGATCGCCTGTATCGGAAGAGGACGCAAAGTCATTATTCCGGGAGGCGACGATCATATGGAAGTAGGTGACAGTGTAATTGTTGTTACCAAAGAACATACTATTAATGAATTTACAGATATACTTGCATAAGGGAGACAAGAAGAAAAAATTATGAATACGAAAATGATACGATATATACTGGCGAAGATGTTGGGAGTAGAGGCGGTGCTTCTGCTGCTTCCGGCATTGGTGTCATTTATTTATCGGGAGTTTAGCGGTGTGTTTTTTTTGATTCCTGCGGGAATCCTGGGAGTGGTCTATCTGCTGCTTGGCATGAAAAAACCGGAGAACAGAACGATCTACGGTAAAGAAGGTATGATTGTTGTTTCAAGCGCATGGATTCTGTGGTCATTATTTGGGGCGTTACCGTTTTCGCTTTCGGGAAGTATTCCGAGTTATCTGGATGCTTTTTTTGAAACCGTGTCGGGATTTACGACGACGGGTTCTTCGGTGCTTCGGGACGTTGAGGCGCTGCCTCAGGGCATGCTGTTCTGGAGGAGCTTTACCCACTGGGTCGGCGGCATGGGAGTGCTGGTATTTGTAATGGTGCTTACGACGTTGGATAAGAAGAATTCCATGTATCTGATGCGTGCGGAGGTACCGGGGCCCGAGAAGGATAAACTGGTTCCGAAGACGATGTCGACGGCCAGAATCCTATACGGGATATATTTCGGGATGACAGCCGTAGAAGTGATTCTGCTGTTATTAGGCGGCATGAATCTTTTTGACAGTCTGATCTTTTCGTTCGGAACGGCCGGGACCGGCGGATTTGCCAATTATGCGGCGAGCGTGGGGTATTTTGACAGTGTCTATATAGATACCGTAATTACTGTATTCATGATATTGTTTGGGGTGAATTTTAATCTGTATTTCTTCCTGTTGATGCGGGAGTTTAAACCGGTATGGAAGAATGAAGAACTGAAAGCTTATATAGGAATTATATTGACGTCGGTGATCCTGATTACGATCAATATCAGTCATCTGTATACGGGACCTGCGAAAGCGTTCCGCTATGCGGTCTTCCAGGTGGCTTCCGTAATTACTACGACAGGGTATGCTACGGCGGATTTTGTGGAATGGCCTATGTTCTCCCAGAATATTCTGTTGTTCCTGATGATGGTCGGAGCCTGCGCCTCATCCACGGGAGGCGGAATGAAGGTGGCGCGTTTCCTGATGATGTTAAAATGTATCAAGCGTGAGATCGTCCAGATGGTTCATCCGAAAGCAGTTCGGATTATCCGGATGAACGGGAAGAAGATGGATCAGGACGTACTGCGGGTACTGAATATCTACCTGATGGCGTATCTGCTTACTCTTGTGGGCTCCGTCATCCTGGTATCCATTGACAATATGGATTTTGGCACCACATTCAGTTCTGTGATGGCTACGCTGAATAATATCGGCCCGGGGATCGGGATGGTAGGTCCCAACGGAAATTTCGCGGATTTTTCAGCGCTGTCAAAACTGGTATTCTGCTGCGACATGCTGGCAGGCCGTCTGGAAATATTCCCTTTCCTGATGTTATTTACGGCGTCCGCCTGGAACCGTAAGTTTTAACTGTTTCAATAAGAATCGCCTGGAACCGCATGGGGGTTTGTAACGTAAAAAGTATTAAGGAGATTATATGAGTATTAAGAAAAAATTATTGATTGTATTAGCGGTGGTTATAGCGGCGGGAGGATATTATTATGCGGCTCTGCCCGCGGTTAACATCCATTCGACGGAAACCTGGTTTTTTGTTTTGTTTCTGTTAGTTGCGCTGGCGATTCTCTATGCGGCGCGCAAGAAGTTCGGAAGAGACGAATTGAAGCAGAGTAAGGTCATGAAATGCTTTGGCGCGGTGATATTGGGACTGGGGATAGTATATCTGCTGGGCTCCTTATTATCATCTCCGATTATCAATGCAAAGAAATACCAGAAGCTGCTTACGGTAAAAGAAGGAGAATTTACAGAGGATATAGAGGAGCTTTCCTTTGACAAGATCCCGCTTCTTGACAAGGATACGGCGGAAATCTTAGGGGATCGTAAGATGGGAAGCATGGTAGACATGGTTTCCCAGTTCGAAGTGGACAGTATCTACAGCCAGATTAATTATCAGGACAATCCGGTCAGAGTGTCGCCTCTTCGGTATGCGAACCTGATCAAATGGTTTACGAACCGTTCGAACGGTATCCCGGCGTATATACGCATCAATATGGCGAACCAGACTACAGAGCTGGTGAAGTTGGAAGAGGGGATCAAGTATACGACCAGCGAACATCTGAACCGGAATATATACCGGCACCTGCGGTTCGCACATCCGACTTATATCTATGGCGAACTGAGTTTCGAGATAGACGACAGAGGAATTCCGTACTGGATCGCGCCGGTGAAGAAGTTTAATATCGGTCTTTTCGGCGGCGAGACGGTGGGAAAGGTAGTTCTGTGCAACGCAATCACCGGGGATATGAGGACTTACGGCATCAAGGATGTTCCGGAGTGGGTCGATCGTGCTTATTCGGCAGATCTGCTGGTGCAGTTGTTTGATTACTATGGTACGCTGAAGCATGGATTCTTCAACAGTGTTCTGAGCCAGAAGGATTGTCTTATGACTACGGACGGCTATAATTATCTGGCGCTGGAGGATGACGTGTGGATGTATACGGGCGTGACCTCTGTGAACGGAGATCAGTCAAATGTGGGATTTGTGCTGTCGAACCAGAGGACGATGGAGACGAAGTATTACAAGGTTGAGGGAGCGACGGAAGCCTCCGCCATGTCTTCGGCGGAGGGGCAGGTACAGAATCTGAAGTACAGGGCGACGTTTCCGCTGCTTCTGAATATTTCGGGCGAGCCAACTTACTTTATAGCGCTTAAGGACGACGCGGGTCTGGTTAAGAAGTACGCCATGGTAAACGTTCAGAAATACCAGATCGTGGCAATAGGAGACAGCGTAAGCCAATGCGAGGAGAATTATCTTGAGCTGCTTTTCAGCAACGGTGTCAAGGAAGTAGAGAAAGATACCCGGGAAATCAAGAAGACTACGGGAAAGATCACGAAAATTGCCCAGGCGGTCATAGACGGAACGTCTCATTATTACATTATGGTGGAAGGTTCCAAGGATATATTTGACGTTTCGGTGGTTGATTTCATCGATGTAATCAGATGTGAAGAAGGCCAGACGGTTGTCATGGAGTATAAAGAGGATGAAAAAGCGAATCTCGTAATGTCCCTGGAGATTAAAGGAAATGCGGGCTTTGGGGGACAGGATACAGAGAGTCGGGAGGAAGAGACGGAAGAAGAGTAATGGGATTAAGTATACTGTTAGCAGAACAGATTGCGGCGATGTTTCTTACGATGGCGGTAGGATATGCTATTGTGAAGATCGGCTTGTTCAGGTCGGAGGACAGTAAGGTCATATCGAATATGGTCGTTTATATCTGTTCCCCCTGTATTATTGTCGATGCGTTTCAGATAGAACTGACGCAGGATAAACTTATGGGACTTGCACTGTCGATTGTGATGGCCGCCGTGGTCCACGCGATGATGATCGGCGGGATGAAGCTGTTGGAGAAGCCGCTTCATGTGAACAGCATCGAGAAGGCTTCGATTATTTACACAAATTCAGGATATCTGGTCGTTCCGTTGGTGGCGTCCGTCCTTGGAAATGAATGGGTGTTCTATACAACGGGTTATACGATCATACAGACTATATTGTTCTGGACCCACGGCGCCGGCGTGATCAGCCGGAGAATAGAGCGGGATTATAAAAAGATATTCCTGAATCCCAATATTATCGCCATAGGGATAGGAACGCTCCTGTTTATCACGGAACTTAAACTTCCGACGGTTATCGGAAGCTGTGTCAGAGGATTCGGCGATATGGTTTCTTCTGCCAGCATGCTGGTTATCGGAATGGTAATCGGAAATGTGGATCTGCTGTGGGTATTTCGGCAGAAAAGACCGTACCTCATCTGTTTTCTGCGTCTGATTACATTTCCGGCCGCCGCCGTATTGATTTTTATCATAGTCGGGCGTATGGGAATACACCCGGACGCGGAATATATACTTCTGATTGTTCTGCTGGCAGCCGTTGCGCCGGCGGCGACAATGGTTACCCAGGTGGCTCAGATCTACGACATGGATTCCCGATATGCCAGTGTGATCAACGTGATGTCGGTGATTTTCTGTATAATTACCATGCCGCTTATGGCATTGTGTTTTGAGATGTTTTTGTAAATATAAAGAGGCTGCCTGTAAATGCTTTACGGCGGCCTCTTTACCATTGGCTGTATGTTTTAATCTTATCTAATATCTTCTGCTTTCGTTCTCCTTCTAAGACGGTCGGACAATAGTCGTTATGAGAAGCGGTAGAAGAGATGGAGCAGGGAATGATATTGATTTGGTCGTCTTTTTGTACGACTCCGTCCTCGATTGTAAATGTCTGCTGAAAGATGATCGTATCTTTGTCCGAGGGATTAGAGTTACCTCCAAAGCAAAAATTCCCCAGACTGTAAGCGATATATTTGTCCTTATATTTCTCTATACCCTGAAGAACATGAGGATGATGGCCGATTACTAAATCGGCGCCTTCGTCTATTGCCAGATGAGCAAGGGTTTTCTGCGTGTCGTTCGGTGTATACTCACGTTCAGCGCCCCAATGAAAATTTACTATGATTAGCTGTGCTCCGGCTTCTTTCAGCGCTGTGATGTTGTCTTTTACCTGCTGTTTTTTCTCAAGATGTTCCGCCAGTTCATAGATCCCGGTCAGTCCCACTTTCACTCCTTTGATATCCAGAATCTTTACCCGGTCAAAACCGAAAGTAGGGATGCTGGTATCTTCTAAAGCTGCGACCGTATCGGTATAGCTCTGCTCTCCATAATCTTTGCTGTGGTTGTTCGCCAGGTTAGCGGCTTCCACGGAGCCTTTGACAAGGATGTCGGAATATTCTGCAGGTCCTTTGAAAGCATAGGTCTTGTTCTGTCTCTGGTTGGACTCCGTCAGTGTTCCTTCCATATTTACAATGGTGAGATCATCAGCTTCCAGAACAGAACGGACATTCTGAAAGAAATAATCCGGGCCGTACAGATCATAGAAAGCGTTGAGACTGGTAGAGTGGGCAAAATTAATATCCGTTCCAAGGGTACAATCACCGATAGAGCTGATCGTAAGTGTGACAGGTTCATTTGCTAATACAGGCTGATTCGTATTAAGCACCAATTCCTGTACTTCCACATGAGGGTTGCTGCTTTTTTTTGGTTTAGCGTCAGTTTTTTCAGGTGATTCTGTTTTATGGTTTTGGACGAATTTTGCGCCTGCGGATATTGCCATACGGATTCCGGATATAAGCAGGAAGCAGCAGCTCAGGAGGATGAGGGAGGATAAAGCGATGCGGAGAATCTGCAGTCTCCGGCGTTTTGCTCTTCTGGATTTTGCGGCCTTAATTCCGCCGGGGGCGGAATAGAGCGGTACAGAGTCCCGCTTTCTTTCAGGATGTTTCTTGCTTTTTAACCGACGATTCTTGTGTTTTTTATTAATTCTCGTTTCATTCATCTTCTTGTACCTTAAAGCTGCTTAAAATAATGAAAGTGGATAAACATCCGAAAATTATAATAAGGGAAGGGGTGCGTATGATAAAAAAGGCAGCCCTTGACAGGCTGCCGGGTTCATCATGCAATTAATTCAGATAATTACAGCCGTCCGCATCAATCGAAGCCAAGTCTTCTTTTTTTGCGCTGAGACTTACGAAGAATTCGATACCGCATTCTGCAGAGATCTTCTTCAGCCTTGAAATAAAATCAGGCATATTCTGCAGGGAGATATCTGCATGCTTCAAAAGACCGTCAATAAATATACACTCGACATCATGATTGGAACTGTACATACCATACAAGAATCCGATGTATTCGTCAGTATTGGTAATCGAGGTGAAATCATCCATACAGATTGTGCGGATATCAAAGGCGACACTGGCGGTGTCTCTGTGAGTCTTCTTGATAAAGACAACATTTCCGTTACATTCTTTGGCTTTCTTATTCGCCAGTTCGATCATCTGCTGTGTCTTTCCGCTGCCTTTCGGGCCAGTCAATAAATTTACCATGGTAAACCTCTCCTTTATGTATCATATTTTACTGAAATACTCAGCTTTATCTACTTACTGTCTATTATACACTAAAGATAGGGGAGGGACAACTAAAAATCTGACATTTATGCAAGAAAAATAGTACTTGACTTATTTTAACAATCTTCATATAATAAGTAAGAAATAGTGACGACTTGCTGATTATAAGCCTTTTCGTCTCTTTGGAGATGCAGAGGTTTTTTTATTATGATATATGATATCGGAGTTTGTGATATGATAAAATAATGATTTTAAGAAAGAGAGGAGTCGGGATTATGACCAAGATACCTTATAATCATAAGGCGATCGAGAAGAAATGGCGCGAGAAATGGGAGAAGGACCCGGTAAACGTTAAGGTAGATGGAGAAGGGAAAGAGCGTCAGAAGTATTACTGTCTGGATATGTTCCCGTATCCGTCAGGGAATGGTCTTCATGTCGGACATTGGAGAGGATACGTTATTTCTGACGTGTGGAGCAGATATAAGCTGCAGCAGGGATATTATATCATCCATCCTATGGGATGGGATGCTTTCGGGCTTCCGGCGGAGAATTATGCCATCAAGATGGGCGTACATCCGGCTATTTCCACGGCGGAGAATGTGAAGAATATCAAGAAGCAGATCAACGAGATCGCAGCTCTGTATGATTGGGACAGAGAAGTGAATACTACGGACCCGGATTTCTATAAGTGGACCCAATGGATCTTCGTGAAGATGTTCAGGGAGGGGCTTGCCTATGAGAAGGAATTCCCTATTAACTGGTGTCCGTCCTGCAAGACCGGTCTTGCAAACGAGGAAGTAGTGAATGGAAGATGCGAGCGCTGCGGCGCCGAAGTTACGAAAAAGAACCTCCGTCAATGGATGCTGAAGATCACGGCATATGCGGAGCGTCTGCTTAACGATCTTGACAAGCTGGACTGGCCTGAGAAGGTTAAGAAGATGCAGTCTGACTGGATCGGTAAATCCTACGGCGCAGAAGTGGATTTCCCGGTAGACGGCCGGGAAGAGAAGATCACGGTCTATACCACAAGACCGGATACCCTATACGGCGCGACTTTTATGGTACTGGCGCCGGAGCATGAACTGGCCCAAAGCCTTGCTACGGACGAGACCAGGGAGGCGGTAGAAAAATATATCTTTGAGGCGTCCATGAAGTCTAACGTAGACCGTATGCAGGATAAGGAAAAGACGGGCGTATTCACAGGAAGCTATGCTATCAATCCGTTAAACGGTGAGAAGACGCCGATCTGGCTGTCAGATTATGTACTGGCAGACTATGGTACCGGGGCGATCATGTGCGTGCCTGCCCATGACGACAGGGACTTTGAATTTGCGACGAAGTTTGGTATTCCCATCGTACAGGTTATCGCGAAAGACGGTCAGGAGATTGAGAATATGACCGAGGCTTATACAGAAGCAAGCGGAACGATGATCAATTCCGGAGAATGGAACGGAATGGAGTCTGCGGTACTTAAGAAAGAAGCGCCTCATATCATCGAAGAGCGGGGAATCGGACGCGCGACCGTAAATTATAAACTGCGGGACTGGGTATTTTCCCGTCAACGTTACTGGGGGGAGCCAATCCCTATCGTACATTGTCCGGAGTGCGGTAACGTACCGGTGCCGGAGGAGGAGCTTCCGCTTCGCCTGCCGGAGGTAGAATCTTACGAGCCTACGGGAACCGGAGAATCACCCCTTGCGGGAATCGAGGAGTGGGTGAACTGTAAGTGCCCGGTATGTGGGAAACCCGCGAAGCGGGAGACCAATACCATGCCCCAATGGGCGGGATCATCCTGGTATTTCCTGCGCTATGTGGATAATCACAATGATAAGGAGCTGGTTTCCAGAGAGAAAGCGGACGCTTTGCTTCCGGTAGATATGTATATCGGAGGCGTGGAGCATGCGGTGCTTCATCTCCTGTATTCCCGTTTCTACACCAAGTTCCTTTGCGATATAGGCGCCGTCGATTTTGACGAGCCGTTCCAGAAGCTTTTTAACCAGGGTATGATTACCGGAAAGAACGGGATCAAGATGAGCAAGTCTAAGGGAAATGTGGTTTCCCCGGATGATCTGGTGAGAGACTACGGCTGTGATTCCCTGCGTATGTATGAGTTGTTCGTAGGACCGCCGGAACTGGACGCCGAGTGGGACGACAGGGGAATCGACGGAGTAAACCGTTTCTTAAAGCGTGTATGGAATCTCGTAATGGAGAACAAGGATGCGGATGTAAAAGCATCCAAGGCGATGATCAAGGAGCGCCACAGACTGATATGCGATATCACGAAGCGTCTGGAGAGCTTCAGCCTGAATACGGCAATTTCCGGCTTCATGGAACATAACAACAATCTGATCGAGATCGCCAAGAAAGAGGGCGGCGTGGATAAGGAAACTTTATCTGTCATGGCAGTTCTGCTGTCTCCGTTTGCTCCGCATATCGCGGAAGAGATCTGGGAACAGTTGGGACATGAGGGAAGTGTGTTCACCGCAGGATGGCCGGTTTACGACGAAGAAATGATGAAGGACGACGAGATCGAAGTGCCGGTTCAGATTAACGGAAAGACCAGAGCCGTAATCTCCGTAGCGGCGGATATCTCGAAAGAAGACGCGATTGCTGCAGGAAAAGCGGCGATTGCGGATAAGCTGACCGGGACCATTGTGAAAGAGATCTACGTTCCGAAGAAAATAATTAATATCGTACAGAAATAAAATTATTTCCACCTGTGCACTGAAAAGAGTTTCCGACTGTACAGGTGGAAATTTTTTATACACAATGATATAAAGAAATAGAACATAAAGAAATAAAGCATAAAGAAATAAAGCATGATTAAAGAAAGGAGAGGAATCATGGAATTAAGGAGTCAGAAGCAGCGTAAGGACGCGCCGGAGTTAGATCCGCTGCGCATAGGAACCGGATGGAAACCGGAAGATCTCTCAAAGCCGCAGGTAATGATTGAAAGTACTTACGGCGACAGCCATCCGGGAAGCGGACATCTGAATATTCTGGTGGAGGAAGTAAGGAAAGGAATCGAGGAAGCGGGAGGATACGGCGCCCGCTACTATTGTACGGACATCTGCGACGGAGAGAGCCAGGGAACGGACGGAATTAATTATAGCCTGGCGAGCCGTGAGATGATCGCTAATATGATTGAAATCCATGCTAACGCGACGCCTTTTGACGCGGGAGTATATCTGGCAAGCTGTGATAAGGGAATGCCGGGCAATCTGATGGGGCTTGCAAGAGTGGATATACCTTCTGTCGTCGTCCCGGGAGGCACGATGAGCGCGGGACCCGAGATGCTGACGTTAGAGCAGCTTGGGATGTACAGCGCCAGGTATCGGCGGGGGGAGATTGACGAGGAGAAGCTGAATTGGGCAAAATGCAACGCCTGCCCCGGCTGCGGCGCCTGTTCCTTTATCGGCACGGCTTCTACTATGCAGATCATGGCGGAAGCTCTGGGCCTTGCGCTTCCGGGGAGCGCGCTGATGCCCGCCGCAAGCCCGGATCTGCTTGAATTTGCCAGGGAGGCAGGAAAGCAGGCGGTGAAGCTTGCGGTTATGCAGGGTATGCGTCCAAGTGATATTATCACGACGGACAGCTTTGAGAATGCGATTCTTGTACATGCCGCCGTCTCGGGGAGTACCAACTGTCTGCTGCATATTCCGGCAATCGCGCATGAATTTGGTATTGATATTACGGGGGATACCTTTGACAGACTGCACAGGAACGCAAGATATCTTCTGGACGTCCGTCCGGCGGGGCGGTGGCCGGCAGAATGCTTCTATTATGCAGGAGGAGTTCCGGCGATCATGGAGGAGATACGCGGATATCTCCATCTGGATGTGATGACTGTGACGGGAAAGACCCTTGGAGAGAATCTGGAGAGGCTGAAGGATAATGGTTTCTATGAGAGGTGCAGTCAATGGCTGGATGAATTCAACAGGCGTTATCAGGTATCTCTGACGAGGGAAGATATTATCCGTCCTTATGACGACGCGATTGGCACAGACGGAAGTATCGCCATACTGAGAGGAAATCTGGCGCCGGAAGGAGCGGTCATCAAGCATACGGCATGCCCGAAGGAAATGTTTAAGGCGGTCTTAAGAGCGAGACCGTTTGACAGTGAGGAGGAATGCCTGGAGGCGGTTCTGAAACATAAGGTACGTAAGGGCGACGCCGTATTTATCCGTTATGAAGGTCCGAAAGGCAGCGGAATGCCGGAGATGTTCTATACATCAGAAGCGATCAGCAGCGATAAGGAGCTGGGAAGGAGTATCGCGCTGATTACAGACGGACGATTCTCGGGAGCCTCCACAGGACCGGTAATCGGGCACTGCAGCCCGGAAGCGGTTGACGGCGGTCCTATAGCCTTTGTGGAAGAAGATGATCTGATAGAAATAGATGTGGAAGAGAGGAAACTTAATATTATTGGTATTGCAGGAGAGCTTAAAACCATGAAGGAAATAGAGGATGTCCTGAAAGAACGCCGTAAGAGTTGGAAACCGAAGGAGCCGAAGTATAAGAAAGGCGTACTCCGTATGTTCAGCGAACATGCGGCAAGTCCTATGAAGGGCGCATATTTAGAATATTAACTGTCGGTATGATTTCATATGGCTGCGAGGTATAAATCGTAGTAATAAGTAAAACATTATGATAAAATGATTAGAGTGCAGAAGTAGGCGGGCATTCAAAACTTAGAGGTGAAAGAATAGTGGCAAGAGGAATTATGGTCTGCGGATTGAATGGAAGCGGGAAGAGTACGCTGGGGAAAGCTCTGGCAGATAGAATGGGTTATTATTTTATAGATAATGAAACTTTATTCTTTCCAAAGACAGATTTAAATTATATGTTTGCATCTCCGCGTTCCAAGAAAGAGGTGGAAAGGCTTCTATTGGATGAAGTTAGAGAGCATGAAAATTTTGTGTTTGCGGCCGTAAAGGGAAACTACGGGGAGGAAATTATGCGGCTATATCAATATATAGTATTGATCGACGTCCCAAAGGATATCCGAATGCGGCGGGTGAGGGAACGTTCTTTCCAGAGGTTCGGTAGCAGGGCGCTGCCGGGCGGAGATCTGCATGAGCAGGAAGAAGCGTTCATAAATATGGTTAACGCCAGAACGGAACAGTATGTTGAAGAATGGGTAGATACTTTAGAAGCTTTTGTGATACGGGTGGACGGAACGAAGCCTGTTAGAGAAAATGTTAAGAATATTGCAGAGCAGATAACAGAAAGAGAGACAGAAATAATATTTGCCTATGACCATCCCCAGGAAGTGGGCAGATTGTTTTCAGAATATACGGACATGCTGATTGCGGGAGACAGTTTGTTTCAGGAATATCTAAATATCCAGAATTATGATGAAGAGGTCAGGCATCTGGAAATAAAATACGGACTTCCTTATGGAAGGTTATACCTGGCATATTATGAAGGAAAACTTGCAGGTTGTGTCGGTCTGAGAAAGATCGACGAGCAGAATTGCGAGATGAAGCGTCTCTATGTCAGACCGCATTTCAGAGGAAAGTATATCGGAGATCGTCTGATAAAAAAAATTATAGAGGATGCAAAATATATCGGATATTCCCATATGCTGCTGGATACGCTTCCCTTTTTGGAAAGCGCGATTTGTCTGTATAGAAAATATGGATTTTATGAAACAGAGAGTTATAATGACAGTCCGATGAGCGATTCTATATATATGAGAGCAGATCTATAATTTCGTAATGGATGGTGCGGGAGATTATGAATGAGAAGAAACGAATATTAATCGCTGATGATGAAAAGGGGATCATCCGGCTGTTAAAAGATTATTTTGAGATACAGGATTATCAGGTGATCGAAGCAAGAAACGGACTGGAGGTGTTAGGTCAGTTAAACAAGGAGCCGGATCTTATACTTCTGGATGTCAACATGCCGATGCTTGACGGATTCGAGGTGTGCGAGCGGATCCGGGCGCACATCTCCTGTCCGATTCTGTTTTTGACGGCGAAGATCGAAGAAGCCGACCGGATCAAGGGATTGATGCTGGGCGGAGATGATTATATCCTGAAGCCTTTTAGTATCGACGAGTTAGGGGCGAGGGTGGAGGCGCATCTTCGAAGAGAAGAACGCAAGAAGACTGACAGAGCCGTGAAGATCTTCGACCGGCTGGCCATACATTATGGAGAACGAAGCATATATTACGAAGAGCAGCCTGTAAGTCTGACGAAGACGGAGTTTGGTATCGTGGAAGTTTTGTCGTTAAATGCCGGTCAGATATTCAGCAAAGAGCAATTGTACGAAAGAGTCCGGGGATTGGAAGGAAGCGCTGACAACAGTATCATTACAGAGCATATTCGGAGGATTCGGAGTAAGTTCGGAAGATTTACTGCCCATTCATATATTGAGACGGTGTGGGGAGTAGGTTACCGTTGGATCGGGTGAGTCATTGGGAGTGTATTACGGATGGATTGGTTAGAAGAAAAGGTGGAAGGGATAGCGGGATACATTAGGAATCTTTCTTTTAGAAAAGCGATGATCGCGTATATCTTGGTTTTGTCGGCAGTTGTATTCGGATTGTCTTACCTGACGATGATTTTGTGCTGGCAGTTAGAATTGGCGGAATGGATTCGGTATGAGCGGAATAGCCTGAGTGATATTATTTATAAAGAGGGGCCGATATGGGGACACGGATATCATTTTGCACGGAGAACGGATCATTTTATAATCAGACTCCTGGATTTCATAAGGGTATGGTGTCCGTTTTTCTATGCGTTTGCGGGGATGATCGCGACCATATGTATTTTCTATAAGAAGCGTCTGGCAAGACCGCTGGCGCTTCTTAAGGACAGTGTGATGCGGATCCGTGAAAATGATCTGGACTTTCATGTGACTTATGAAAGCGAAGATGAATTGGGTAGTCTCTGCGACTCGATGGAAGATATGAGGACGGAGCTGGTACGGGGAAAGGAAGAGATGTGGCGTCTTGTAGAGAGGCAGAAGGAATTGAACGCTGCGTTTGCCCACGATCTTCGGACGCCGCTTACGGTACTTCGAGGATATACGGATTTTCTGACGCGTTATATTCCTGAAGGAAAGATCAGCGAAGAGAAGATGCAGGATACGCTGGCGCTGATGTCCGGCTATCTTAGGAGGCTTGAAGATTACAGCCGTACGATGAAAGGGATCCGGAGTATCGACGAAGTGCCTCTTTGCCCGGAATGGATAGGGCTTAAGAGCCTGGAGAGGAAGATTGAGGAAGTCGTCCGTGCATTGAATCAGATTGGGGACGTTGAAATAAATTATAGCGGATACTGTGTAAAATCTTCTGCCGATACCATGGAGGATCAGACAGAAGATCGGGATGCAGTCAGGATATCGGCGGATGATAACATTATATTGGAAGTGTTGGAGAACGTGTTGTCTAATGCTATTCGCTTTGCAAGGAGAAAGATTGAAGTTATGTCGGATTATGATAAAGCCGGGGGTAAGTTAAATCTGACTGTCTGGGACGACGGGGAAGGTTTTTCAAAAGAGCAGCTTGAAAGAGCGCTTAAGCCGTATTATAAAGAGTACGAGAGTAAAGAGCCGGATGAACATTTTGGAATCGGACTTCACATCTGCCGGGAATTCTGTAAGAAGCATGGAGGGACGCTTAACGTGGCGAACAGTATCCATGGAGGGGCGATCGTTACAGCGTCTTTTTTGGTAACAGACACAAATCTTTCATTTATTCTCAGTGATTCTTAATTTTTTGTAGGGAATATGTAGAGATTTACATCTTATACTCTTACTTAAGTAATTGAAGAAGGGAAGATGTATATGTCCACTACAATCAAAATCAGAAATTTGAATCAATACTATGGCAGGAAGCAGGCGTTAAAAGGAATCAATCTTACGATAAGAACGGGGATGTTCGGTCTCTTGGGGAGAAACGGCGCCGGAAAGACGACCTTGATGAAAGTGATAGCGACACTGCTGCCAAAGTCGGAGGGAGAAGTATCTGTATGCGGGAGAAGTACGCGAAGTCCCGGAGAGATCAGGAAGATCGTGGGATATCTTCCTCAGGAGTTCTCTATGTATCCGAATATGACCGTATATGAAGCGATGGATTATCTGGGTGTGTTGTCGGGAATTGACAGGGGAAAGAGAAAAGAACGTATCCCGGATCTGCTTGAGCGGGTGAATCTTCTGGATGACCGGCGAAAGAAGGTGAAGGCATTATCAGGCGGGATGAAGAGGCGCCTTGGTATTGCGCAGGCTATCCTCCACAATCCGAAGGTGCTGATCGTAGACGAGCCGACGGCCGGTTTAGACCCGGAGGAACGGGTACGTTTCCGGAATCTGTTATGTGAGATCGCGGAAGAAAGAATCGTGATTCTGTCTACTCATATTGTAGGCGATATCGAGGCGACTTGCGAGGACATCGCAGTATTAGACGAGGGAAGTGTGATCTACCAGGGTACAGTGTCGGACTTGGTTGAGATGACGGAAGGTAAGGTATACTCCGCGGAGATAAGCAAAAGCGAATTGGATTTTCTTAAAAAAGAATATATCGTGACAAGTATGCTTACGTTGGGTAATAACGTGATGGCGCGTTTTCTGGCAGAAGAGAAACCCTTCGCGTCGGCGAAGCTTTGTGAAGCCGGTGTGGAAGACGCATATATGTATCTGATGCACAGAGAGGGGTGATCACGTATGTTTGGACAGTTGTTTATAAAAGAGTGCAGACAGACTGCGAGAAGCCTTATATACTGGGTCGTTGTTTTGATATTGGTCTTTAATTTTACTTCTCAGCTTGGAGACATGGAGATAGAAAAAAAACCGGAGCCGGGACAGGAGGAATACGGCATCAAACCAAGCCATGATCCTGAACTGATCATGAAGACCGTGCTCGGAGAGCTGACAGAAGAGTACTACAGAGAAAGTTATACAACTTATCCCATCGGCTTCTATAAGAAAGTGACGTTAAATGAAAAGGACGATAAGAAGATAGAAGAGATACTTAAGGAAGCGGCGGGAATCGACGGAAGAGATGACGCCGGACAGCTAATAGAGGACTGGTATACCCGGCAGCAGGAAACAGAAGAAAAAGAGCTTAGGGGTATGTATCAGGAGCCTTTGAAAGTAGAACCGGCAGATAGTTTGACATATGAACGTTTCGGCGAGCTAATGGATGAAGCAGACAAGATTCTCGGCGGAGGTTCTGGCTACGCCGAAGAATACCGGGAGAACAGTGCGAGTGAAATCATGACCTATGAGGATGCGGCGGAGGCATATAATACTCTGACAGAGAAGGACCGATTGTCCGGTGGATATGCCAGGCTTTTCTCCGACTATATGGTGATCTTTCTGGGGATTCTGCCTGTTTTCCTGGCAGTCACGAGGGGGTTAAGGGACAGGCGCGCGATGATGCAGGAGCTTATCTATACCCGGAGATGTTCGTCATTTACGGTTGTAACAAGCCGTTATCTTTCTATGATTGTGATGCTGGTTATTCCTGTGCTTATCATTTCTCTGGTTCCTCTTTCGAAATGCATAGAATATGCCCGAACGGCAGGAATCAGCATAGATATGCTGGCATTCGTCAAATATACGTTCGGATGGCTCGTACCGACGATTATGATCGTGACGGCGGCAGGTATGCTTCTCACGGAATTGACAGATACTGCAGCGGCGGTACTGGTACAGGGGGTATGGTGGTTTATCACTATATTCGGCGGTATCGGAAGAATCAGCGGGGGTATGTACGGATGGAGCCTGGCGCCCAGGCATAACACAGAGATGAACTGGCAGGGATTCCATGATGGTTTTGGACAGCTTGCGGCAAACCGGTTATTTTATACGGCGGCGGCGCTTTTACTGGTGTTTTTGAGCGTATTGGTATATTCACAGAAAAGGAAAGGGAGGTTTAAGGTTCGTGGAAAGATACTGGCAGATCGAAAAGGTAAATCTAAAGAATAATATACCGATTCATGCGGCGGTATGTGTCCTGATGCTTTTGCTTTCGCCCTTTCTTATGGGAGTGGCGAATCTTGGGGCGCAGGATTCGGCCAAAGTATTGGAAATGTATGTGGCCTTGACAGGGATTGTTCTGATTCCTCCGGTGTTTCTGCCGGAACAGGATCATGATATCAGGGAACTGATATTTTCCAAGTATACGGACAGTCAGGTCGTGTACCTTATACGGCTTTTAGGAAATATATTCTTATTGGCGTTTATGCTCTCAGTATATATAGGAATGCTTCGTTATCATGGATGTGAATTTCCCGCAGGAAAATATTTCTGCGGAACATTGGCGGAGATGTTCTTCTTAGGAGGACTAGGGCTTTTCTTTTATGGATTGAGCGATAATTTTGTGATCGGCTACATGGTTCCCATCGTCTATTATATTGCGGCGGTCGGAGGAGGGGAAAAATATCTGAGGATGTTCTATCCCTTCTCAATGGTAAGAGGAAGTTATGATGAGAAGGTGTGGCTTCTGGCGGCGGCGGCGCTCCTGGCAGGCGCAGGCATCCGGATACGCTGTCGAAAAAGATAGAAAAGGTTACTTTTCTATCTTTTCCCAGAGAAATTTCTTGACTTCATGTAGGTTTTATGATTTGATAAATTCAAACGTCAATCAATTTAGAATTTAAACTTAGACAGGAGGCATGAAATGGGGAAATCAACAGTATATTTTACAGATTTTCGGTGTCCGGTGGGAACCAGCCGGCTTGACAAATTGAGAAAGCTGTGTATTGCGGCGGGTATCAAAGATATTGATATGGAAGGAAAATTTGTAGCGATTAAGATGCATTTTGGGGAGCTTGGCAATATGGCGTTCCTTCGGCCGAATTACGCAAAGGTAGTGGCGGATCTGTGTAAAGAGCAGAAGGGACTTCCCTTCCTGACAGACTGCAATACGCTCTATGTCGGAAGCAGGAAGAATGCTCTTGAACATCTGGACTGCGCGAATCTGAATGGCTTTAATACGGTGACGACCGGATGTCAGATCATTATCGGCGACGGACTTAGGGGAACTGACGAGGTGGAGGTTCCGGTGCCGAACGGGGAATATTGTGAAACGGCTCTGATCGGACGGGCCGTCATGGATGCGGATATTTTTATCAGCCTGAGTCATTTTAAAGGGCACGAAGCAACCGGTTTCGGCGGCGCGATCAAGAATATCGGAATGGGCTGCGGCAGCCGCGCCGGAAAGATGAAGCAGCATGCCGACGGAAAACCGGCCGTGAACGAAGAGCTTTGCCGGGGCTGCGGCCGCTGTGCGAAGGAATGCGGAAGCGACGCGATCATTTACGAGAATAAGAAAGCCGTGATTGATTACGATAAGTGTAAAGGCTGCGGCCGCTGTATCGGCGCCTGCAGTTTCGATGCGATTGATAATCCCAACAGCAGCGCCAATGAGCTGCTTGACCGAAAGATGGCGGAGTATGCGCAGGCAGTCTGCTATGGCCGTCCATGTTTCCATATTTCTCTGGTACAGGATATCAGTCCGAACTGCGATTGCCATGGAGAGAACGACGCGGCGATCCTTCCGGATATAGGAATGTTCGCAAGCTTTGATCCGGTCGCGTTAGATCAGGCGTGTGCGGACGCCTGCCTGCGGGCAAAACCGATTGAAGACAGTCAGTTGGGAGAACATCTGGCTAAGGCTGACTGGCATTGCCATCACGATCATTTTAAAGATTCCAATCCGAATATCGAATGGAAGGCAACCCTTGATCAGGCGGAGAAGGTTGGTCTTGGAACCAGAGAATATGAGTTGAAGAAGATCTGAAAGTGATTCTTTACATACTTGTTCTTAAAAAATTATCTGGAATTTGAAAATGTAGAAAAAAACAGGAGTCTCTTATAAAAAAGAGGCGCCTGTTTTTTAGGTATCAAGCTATTTTATGATATTCTATTGTAAAATTCCTGATAAAAATCGCCGTCTGCAGTATAAGGTTTCAGATAGAATTGATTCAATATATACATGTTAAGTTTGCGGACGTCTTGTTCGTCTTGTTCAGAATCCATAGCATATTTCTGGAGGGGTTTCAGATAATAGTGCCAGTCGTTGACGAACTTTTCATAACGCTTGATGTCGGGCGTGTCAATCCATTTACGGATCTTGATTTTACTTTTGCCCGGAGCGGGGCACTCGTGTATCTGAATAAAATACCGGAAGGAGTGATTCTCATAGAGTCGTCCAAGCGGGAAGATACGGCAGAAGCCTGGGCGTATGGAATGAACGCCGCATCGCCCGTCTGTGAGAAAGACGCAGGCATGCGTATCCTGGGTCATCCGAATATTAGGAAGGATAACGCCGTCTACAACGTTTAATTCAAGGCAATCGCCGAGTAATTCTTCAAAGGATTTCTGCAGCCCGACGCAGAGACGGTGGGTATCGAAGGGATCCAGGACGATGGAGGCGCCCATGTCCCGGCAGCAGGAGGAACAGCCTTTACAGCCGTTGCAGTCTGTCTTTGCCATATCGTTGCTCGTATATAGTTTTCCGTCGGATATTTTATTCAGGTCGATGTCCCGCAGCATATAGATTCTCCTTGCAGTAAAAATATTTATGAAATGATTTGCATATCGCAGATTGGGCGGTTATACTAGGTATAGTGTTCGCGCCGGGTATCATGCTCAGGCACAGTATGCAGAGATCGTTTTATGATTCTGTACAACTGTAAAAATTATAATGTACGATAGCATAGAATGTAAATAGAAAGGGATAAGTTTTATGAAATTTTTTCATCTGTCGGATCTGCATATCGGGAAGACGCTTCATCATTACAGTATGAAGGAAGAACAGGAAGCGGTCTTGAGTGAGATTATCGACTATGCCGCTTCCGTTCGTCCGGACGCGGTGGTGATCGCGGGGGATATCTATGACCGTTCGGCTCCGTCCGCGGAATCGGTCGCGGTCTTTGACTGGTTTCTTACGCGGTTGTCGGAGATCAAACCGGTTATTCCGGTAATGATTATCAGCGGAAACCATGATTCGGCGGAGCGACTGGAATATGTGTCGGGAATCCTTAAGAAACATCAGATCTATGTCGCAGGCAGCGCTCCGAGAGATGAATCGGAGAGACTCCGGAAGATAACGTTAGAGGATGTCCATGGAACGGTTGATTTCTATCTGCTGCCCTTCCTGAAACCGTCCTATGTAAGGAAGGTGTTTGAGGGGGAACCTTTGGAGACTTATACGGATGCGGTTGGGAGATTGCTTGAACGAGAGGAGATTGACTATCAGAACCAGAGGAATGTGTTGGTTTCCCACCAGTTCTATACAGGAAAGGACGCTTTGTTTACTTGTGATTCAGAAACTTTTTCTGTGGGTGGAATCGAGAATGTAGACGTCGGCGTTGTAAAAGATTTTGATTACGTGGCGCTGGGGCATCTGCATGGACCCCAGAATGTATCGGATTCTCATATTCGGTATTGCGGGACTCTCCTGAAATATTCCGTCAGCGAAAGCGTTCATGAGAAAAGTCTTACTGTGGTGACGCTTGGAGAGAAGGGGAAGGAGCCGCAGATCGAACTTTTACCTTTGCACCCGCTGCGGGATGTGAAGAGGAAGGCGGGGAGTCTTAAGGATATCGTAGACCAGGCGGCGGATAACGAGAGAGGGGATTATGTCAGTATTCTGTTGACGGACGAGGTTGAACCTTATAGACCAAAGGAGCAGCTGGAGAAGGTATTTGACCATATTCTGGAAGTGCGTGTAGATAATAGTAGAACCAGGAATAAATTATTGGAATTGGATGAAGAATTGATTATGAAGGATCCTGTGGAGAGTTTTGCGGATTTTTACCGGGAGATGCAGGGAAAGACGCTTGGGGAAGAAGAGTTTCAGATTATGCTTGAGGTTTTTGAGAAAGTGAAGGAGGAATAGGCGGTGAAACCGGTCAGATTAGAAATGTCGGCATTTGGTTCTTATGCTGAAAAGACGGAGATTGATTTTACAGATGTTGATCACGGCTTGTTCCTTGTTACAGGAGATACAGGAGCGGGGAAAACGACGGTATTTGACGCTATTACATATGCGTTGTATGATCAGACGAGCGGTGGGAAACGGGACGGAAACATGATGCGCAGCCAATATGCGTCGGAAGAGACGGATACTTATGTGGAATATACATTTACCTATCAAGAAGATGTCTATAGGATCCGCCGAAACCCGGAATATATGCGGCTGGGGAAGAGACGGTATGCGGACGGTTCGCCCAGGTATGTGAAAGAATCAGCCAAGGTGGAGCTGATTCTTCCGGATGGAAGTGTGTTCCGCGGAAAGAAAAGGGAGACGGACCAGAAGATCGTAGAGATTATGGGGATGGATGCGGATCAGTTTACTCAAACGGCGATGATTGCTCAGGGAGATTTTCTTAAATTGCTCCATGCGGAATCGAAGGATCGTAAGCGTATATTTTCCAAAGTCTTTCAAACCAGACTTTATTACTGCGTGCAGGAAGAGCTAAAGAAGCGCGCGGGGATGTTGTATAGCCGGTTGGAGGATAATCTGCGGGCTGCCAGACAGGAGATGGAGCGTGTAGAATCTGGGGATATCATCAGTTGTTGTGATATGCAGACGACGGCGGAAGACGGAGGATGCGCTTATGCAAAGCGCTGGGAGGAGTTAAAGGGATATACGATTATTCCTTATGAGGAATCTATAGAGACGTTAAAAGAGATAATAAAAGCGGGGAGTATTCTGGAAAAGAAGAAGAAAAAGGCGGCGGAGGATCTGCAGAAGAGTCTGGATGAATTAAACGGCAGGAAGAAAGAAGGAGAAAGCAGGAACGAGCTGTTTGACGCATTGGATCGGGTCAGAATTATAGAGAAAGAGCTTGCAGAAAGAAAAGAAGAATTTGACGGATGCGAGGCGCGGCTTCAGACTGCGCGGAGGGCGGAGAAGGTTAAAGCGCAGGAGATCAGTCTTATCCGGAGCAGGGAAGCAGAGGAAAAGAACAGGAAAAATCTCGAAGATAATATCCAAAGATTAGATATTCTGCGGACTCAGGTCAAGAAGGCGGAGGAATTAAAATTACAGCGAGAAGGGGAATTTGCCGAAGAGGAAAAGCGCTGTAAAGCAGAATTGATCCGGTTGGAGGATGCATTGCCGCAATACGACCGCCTCATGCTGTTAAGGGAGCAGCATGCGAAAGAGCAGGAGGCGCAAAAGAGGAAACAAAGAGAGAAAGAAGAATTGGAAAAGGCTCTCGAGGACTGTAAGTCCCGTCAGGAGGACGCGAGAAGGATCCAGGAATTATGTGCGCAGAGTCCGGGTAAAGCAGATGGGCTGCTGCTTAAGGAGGAACAGCAGAGGATCAAAGGGCAGGAATTTGAGAAGCTTGGGAATCAGTGGGACAGGCTGATTGCCGAGGAAGAAGATTGGCAGGTCAGGAAGCTTCGGGCAGAGAAGGAGCAAGAGGCTTATCTGGACGCGCTTCAGGTATACGAAGGGAGATATCAGTTATTTCTGGCCGAGCAGGCGGGTATTCTGGCAAAGGGGCTTGAGTCTGGGAAACCATGTCCGGTATGCGGTTCCTGTGATCATCCGCATATCCGCGGACTTACACAGGATGCGCCGACTCAGCAGGAAGTAGAACAGGCGAAGGCGACGAAAGATCAGGCGGAAGCAAGAAGGGAGCGTGCCGTGACGGCGCTCAAGGAGCAGGCTGTCAGATGTGAGACAGGGAGGAGAGCATTTACAGAGGAATGTAAAAGAGTAATGCCGGCGCCGCAGCCTGGGATGATAACCGAACTTAAAGGACATCAAGATATAATTGATGGAAATGAGGAGATAAAGGCATGGCTGCAGAAGGCTGTTGGGGAAAACGAGCAGCTTTTAGAGAGTATATGTTCAGAGCTTGAGAAGGTTAAAGAAGAAGCCGAACAGTTCAGACAGGCAGTTTTGACAGAACAGAAAGCGAGAGAAGAGAGAAGCAATCTTGAAGAGTCCTATGATAAGGTGAAAACTGAGTATGAGGAGTTGGTCATAGAAGGAAAGCGTCTGGAATCCGAGATTAGAATAAAGGAGGAAGAACTTCCTATGGATTCCCGGGCACAGGCGAAAAAGCGCATGGATGTATTAAAGACGGAATTGGAGACGTCAAAGGCAGCCTATGAGCGGGTAAAGGAGAAGGAACGGCAGTTAATAGAAGATATGCGTAAGTTGGAGGGGCAGAAGGAAAGCGAAGAAGAGACGTTAAGGCGGCAGGAAGAAGAAACGGTAATGTGCAGGGCAGATTATGAGGCGGCTCTCAGGGAACAAGGGTTTGATAATGAAGCGATATACCGCGGGGGACAGTTATCATCGAGCGAAATGGAAGGGCTTAATAGAAAGATTCAGGATTATCATCAGAAAATTCATGAAGTGTCCGGCAGAAAAGAGACGCTAAAAGAGCAATTAGAGGGAAAGGAAAGAGTTGATCTTGATCAGCTTCAGGAAGCGCTTAAGGAAGCGGCTCAGAATCAGAAGAAGGAACAAGAGGAATATGTCCGGATCTATACGATCAATAAGAAGAATCGGGAGGTGAGAAGCCGATTAAAGGGTTATCTGGAAAAGAACGGCGAATTACAGAGACAGTATGAATTGCTGGGGAATTTAAGCAAAACAGCCAATGGGAGCTTAAGCGGTACGGTAAAGATAGATTTTGAGACTTATGTGCAGAGACAATATTTTAAGCAAATTATCTGCGCCGCGAACAAAAGGCTTGTGAAGATGACTTCGGGTGAATTTATCCTGCAGCTTCGGGAAGTAAAGAACATGGGAAGTCAGGGGCAGGCCGGATTGGATTTGGATATCTACCATATGGCGAGCGACTCTGTGCGGGACGTTAAGACGTTGTCGGGCGGGGAGTCTTTCATGGCGTCTCTTTCGATGGCGTTAGGACTTGCGGATATTGTACAGAACACGGCGGGAGCGATTCATCTGGATACTATGTTTGTGGACGAAGGCTTCGGCTCGCTGGATGATATGGCGAGGAGGCAGGCGATTAGGATTTTAACCGATCTTGCCGATGAGAAAAGACTGGTGGGAATCATCTCACATGTGAATGAACTGAAGGAACAGATAGACCGTAAACTGGTAGTTACACGAACGGACAAAGGAAGTTCGGCAAAATGGGAATAATAATATAACAATAAAACAGCAAGAAAGGAAAAGAAGCGATGAAGTATGATTATCTTATTGTAGGGGCGGGGCTGTTTGGCTCTGTCTTTGCGCATGAAGCAAAGAAAGCAGGAAGGAACGTCCTGGTGATTGACCGAAGGGATCATATCGGGGGTAATATTTACACCAGGGAAGTAGAAGGGATTCAAGTGCACGAGTACGGCGCGCACATCTTCCATACGTCGGATCAGGAAGTATGGGATTATGTACGACAGTTTGCGGAATTTAACCGCTATACTAACAGCCCGGTGGCAAGATACAAGGATGAATTATATAATCTTCCGTTCAATATGAATACGTTTAGTAAGATGTGGGGTGTGAAGACTCCGAAGGAAGCCCGCGAGATCATCGACAGGCAGATTCGCGAGGCGGGAATAACGGAACCGAAGAATCTTGAAGAACAGGCGATCTCTCTCGTGGGATGGGACATCTATGAGAAGCTGGTGAAGGGATATACCGAGAAACAGTGGGGCAAACATGCGACGGATCTTCCAAGCTTTATTATCAGACGGCTTCCGGTGCGTTTTGTGTATGATAATAATTACTTTAACGACAAGTACCAGGGAATTCCTATAGGCGGTTACACGCAGATGATCGGGAAGATGCTTGAGGGAATTCCGGTGCGTCTTAACACGGACTTCTTCGAAGAACGGGAAGAACTTAAGAATCAGGCAGAGAAGATTGTATTTACCGGAATGGTAGACGCTTATTATGATTACTGTTATGGGGAATTGGAGTATAGAAGCTTAAGATTTGAGACAGAGACCCTTGATACAGAGAATTACCAGGGAAATGCCGTAGTAAATTATACCGAATATAATATTCCGTACACCAGGATTATCGAGCATAAGCATTTTGAATATGGATGTCAGGGTGGTTATGGCAACGTCGATACGGATGTGAATCCTAAAACGGTCGTCACAAGAGAATACCCGGCTGCATGGGAAAAGGGAGGGGAGCCATATTATCCGATGAATGATAAGAAGAATAATGCTCTCTATGAGAAATATAAACAACTTGCCGAAAAGGAGGAGGATGTGATCTTCGGAGGCCGCCTGGGTATGTACAGGTATTATGATATGCATCAGGTCGTAGCGGAGGCGCTGCGCTGCGTGAGGGCAGAGATATAAAATAAAGGCTGCTGCAGAATGGAGACATTTTGCAGCAGTCTTTATTTTAAATAATCGGTCTATATCCCGTTTCCGTTGAATAGTATGGAATTTTTCTCATACTTTGCTTCAAATGTTGCCTGAATAGATAATTTCTTGAACTGTTTCATGTCTACGGAACCTACCATCACAGAGGTGTGGGCCTGACAGCCTCTTAGTTTGGGAAGCTGGTCTAAAGCGAGCTGTGCGGTAGGGTCGGTGGCCGCGCTGACCGACAGGGCAATCAGGACTTCGTCTGTGTGAAGTCTGGGATTCTTGCTTCCCTGATAAAGGGTTTTTAATTTCTGTATTGGTTCGATCGCTTCCGGAGAAATGACATGAAGCTTATGGTCGATTCCCGCCAGCTCTTTTAATGCATTCAGAAGAAGAGCGGCGGAAGCGCCCAGAAGGTTCGAGGTCTTTCCGGTGATAATGCGGCCGTCATGAAGCTGGAGGGCGGCGGCAGGGCTATCGGTTTCTTTGGCGCGTTCAAGGGCGGCGTCTACGACCGGACGGTCATGAACCGTGATATCGGCCTGATTCATCAGCATTTCGATCTTGACAACTTCTGAGTCGGGGCAGGTACCAAAGAGCAGACGCTTTAAGGAATCATAATATCTGCGGAGTATCTCCTGGCGCGACGCTTCTCTGCACGCCTCGTCGTCACAGATACAGTTGCCCGCCATATTAACGCCCATATCAGTGGGAGATTTGTAAGGGCTTTTTCCGTAAATATGCTGGAACATCGCGTTCAGCACAGGGAAGATCTCCACATCCCGGTTGTAATTTACCGTAGTCTCGCCGTAAGCGTCCAAATGGAACGGATCGATCATATTGACGTCATTTAAATCGGCTGTGGCCGCTTCGTAGGCCAGGTTGACAGGGTGCTTTAACGGAATATTCCAGATAGGAAATGTCTCAAACTTGGCGTAACCGGCGGAAATCCCCCGTCGGTGTTCCTGATAAAGCTGAGATAGGCAGACTGCCATCTTGCCGCTTCCGGGACCGGGGGCAGTAACGACGGCGAGCGGGCGGGAAGTTTCTATATAATCGTTCTTGCCGTATCCTTCGTCGCTTACAATATAAGGGACGTTAGACGGATAACCGGGGATCACATAATGGCGGTATACTTTGATACCAAGTTTCTCCAGACGCGTCTTAAAGAGGACGGCGCTTTCCTGGCCGCTGTATTTGGTGATTACCACGCTTCCCACGTAGAGACCTTGGTCTTGATATGCAGACATGAGGCGTAAGACGTCGGAATCATAAGTAATACCTAAGTCGCCCCTTATCTTGTTCTTCTCGATATCTTCCGCATTGATGGCGATAATGATCTCGGCCTGATCAGAAAGCTGCTTGAGCATCCGGAGTTTACTGTCCGGCTGAAAACCCGGAAGCACCCGGGAAGCATGATAATCATCGAATAATTTTCCGCCGAATTCCAGATATAATTTTTGACCGAATTGTTCGATACGTTCCCGGATATGGGAAGACTGCATCTGAAGATATTTTTCATTGTCAAATCCAATTTTCATAAGTAAATCCCCTCGCATGTAACTTTTTTGATTATATCCGACAGACAGTCCCGAAAAGGGACGCGCCCGTCGTCATTCAAAGTATACTACAAAACGCAGGGGATTTACAATCTTTTCATAGTCTTTTTTACAGACCTTTGTACTTATGCCGATATCTCTGCATAAACTGCCGGATATGCACTGTTGCCGGCTATGCTTATTTGATGCTGAATTGTCTCAGCAGTCCGTTCAGAGTCTTTGCCTGATCAGACAATGTCTTGGAAACTTCGGCGCTCTTATCAGCGGCAGAAGAATTTGTCTGAACTGTTTCGGAAATTTCCTTAATTCCCGCCTCTATTGAAGTAATCATTTCAGACTGCTGAATGCTGGCGGATGCGATTTCATCCATCAGTTTCTTAATTGATTGGATACAGTCGGAAATAACCAGCATTGCAGATACCGCGTCGCCGGTAGACGCCGTTCCTGTTTTTATATCCTGAAGGGAACGGTCGATGAGTATCCCCGTACCCTGGGCTGCTTCTGCAGATCTTTCTGCAAGATTACGGACTTCTTCTGCAACCACCGAAAAACCTTTCCCGGCATCGCCTGCGCGGGCTGCCTCAATGGAGGCGTTCAGCGACAGGATATTTGTCTGAAAAGCGATGTCCTCGATTGTTTTGAGAATACCGCCGATCTGCGCGGAGGATTTGTCAATATTTGCTGTAGTTTCCGTAAGTTGTTTCATCTTTTCGTCTGCAGACTCGGCGAATCCTGTAGCTTTATCCACCAACTCGCTTGCGTCGCCGCAGCGAACCGCGCTGACCTGCACCTGGGAAGAAATAGTAGTTATATTAGATACAAGTCCGCTGATAGAGACCGTCTGTTCCAACGTTCCCTGAGACAGTGTCTGCGCCTCGGATGCAACCTGGTCTGCGCTTGTATCCACCTGATCTGCAATTTGGGAAATATCACGAAGCAGATGGGTGAGATTCCCCTGAATTGTTTTCAGGCTTTCTACAAGTGTTTTAAAATCGCCGATATAGTAAGCTTCATTCTTTACAACATCAACTGCAAAATTACCTTTCGCCATTTCTCCTAAGATCCGTCCGGCATCGTCGATAGTCTTGCGCATGTATGTGCAGACGTGATGTATGGTCTGGGCGATCAAACCGAGTTCGTCTGTTCTCCCGTAAAACGGATCTAAGTCTCTGTCGGCATGGAGATCCAGATTCCCCAGGTATTCGATGGCGCTTTCCATAAGCATAAGTTCTTTTCCTACTCGTCTCAGAATAAATACAGTGACAAGTATTACGGCGGCCGCCACCATCGCGCACAGAATTCCGACTAAGATCTTTACTTGAGTTACGGATTTGTAGACCTCCGCGGCGCTGGCGCGAACCATAAATACCCATCCGCGGTCTTTTAAATATTTGTAAACGGCAAGCTGCTTTTCTCCATTCTCATCCACATAAGAATGCGTGCCTACTTCTGTGCTTTGGTTTTTTTGGATCTTGCTTATAATCTTAAGAAAACCGTCGTCGGTTGTTTCTGTATTCAGTAATTCCTCGTCCGGATGATAAAGATATACGCCTGTTTCCACATTTAAGAATATGTATTCACTGTAAGGCAGACCTTTTATCTCTAAGTTAAGCAGAGAATCCATCAGATGACTGGCGTAAACTCCGGCTCCCACATAGCCGATGCATCTTTCGTTTTCAAAAATCGGGTAATACATAGACAGGATCATGCTTCCTGTTCCCGGGGATTCCATGATTCCCAGATTAGTCAGCTGACGCTGGGATAATATCGTATTCTGAAATTCGGTCAGTGAATCTCCTGTTCGTGTAGTTATTCCGATAGCGCCTTCAGAAGTATGCGTCAGCACATAGGTATCCGGGGTGGCGATATAAAGCCCTTCAAAGATACCCTTAACAGCCGCAAAATCTTCGGTATATTTCTGCGCCGAACTAAGCAGCTCCGGATTTTCAGGATTTTTAAGAAGATTATGAACTTCGTTGCCAAGCGCAAAGGCTTCCAGATATTCCTCTGCCGCCTCCACGTAGTCGCTTATAATAGAAGCCCTGGATTCCACGGCGTTTGTCATCTGGTTCGTAATATCATGCTTAACCATAGAAGCTGCATTTGAAGATACCGTAAGCCACAAAAGCAACATTCCCGCCAAAATAATCGCGGTTGTAATAATACTAATACGCGTAGCAAGTTTTCGATTAACCAGAAATTTCATTTCAATTTCCCCCTACAACAATATTTCCTTTTTGAGAAAAAATATTATAACATATGTCGTTGTTAAATTCAATTATTCGAATTTAATAGAATTTAATAGAATTTAATAGAACAATATTTTAACGGAGTCTTAACACGGAGTCTTGACGGAGTCAGGGAGGAAGACGGCGATTCTGTGTAAAGCTTTGTTTTTTCCTGCGCTTTGTTAAATTTCCATAAAAAGAATAAAATAAACCTGACTTATCGGTAAAAAAATAAATCATCGGTAATCTTTGTATTGATTTCCCGAAAGGGTGTATTTATAATGGAAGGGAAGTACAGGAGGAAGAAGATGGATAACCAGAATAACAATCAGAACAATAATAATCAGAATAACAGAAATCCGAATAATAGAAATAATAAGCAGGGGTTCTCTTTTATCATATTAGTCACGTTGATCACTTCGATCATGGTTATGGCTTTGTTTCAGTTCCAGGGAGCAGGTAATGATAACGAGATCAGTTATGATGAATTTCTGGAGATGGTGGACGACGGTAAGGTAGAAGAGGTAGAGATCCAGAGCGGCAGAATCGTTATTACGGAGAAGAAAGAGAAAGGCCATAAGACTGCGAAGGAGTACTATACGGGCGTGGTGCGCGACGATTCGCTTGCGGAGAGGCTTGAGAAGGCGAATGTGAAGTTCAGCCAGCAGATTCCGGATACTACGTCCGCGATCATTGCTCAGACGGTATTCTCATTGATTCCGGTGGTGATCCTGGTGGGAGTCTTCGTCTGGATGACCAGGAAGATGTCGAAGGGCGGCGGCATGATGGGAATCGGTAAAAGCAACGCCAAGATGTACGTGGAGAAGCAGACCGGCGTGACGTTCAGGGATGTCGCGGGGCAGGATGAGGCGAAGGAGTCTCTGCAGGAGGTGGTTGATTTCCTGCATAATCCGGGGAAATATACCAGCGTAGGCGCTAAGCTGCCGAAGGGAGCGTTGCTTGTCGGACCGCCGGGAACCGGAAAGACTCTCCTTGCGAAAGCTGTGGCGGGAGAGGCAAAAGTACCATTCTTTTCATTGAGCGGTTCCGCGTTCGTAGAGATGTATGTAGGCGTCGGAGCATCCAGAGTCAGGGATCTGTTCAAGCAGGCGCAGCAGATGGCGCCCTGTATCATATTTATCGATGAGATCGACGCCATCGGTAAGAGCCGTGATAATCAGATGGGCAGCAATGATGAGCGTGAGCAGACGTTAAACCAGCTGTTGGCGGAGATGGACGGATTCGAGAGTAATAAGGGTCTTGTGCTGCTGGCGGCGACGAACCGACCGGAGATCCTGGATCCGGCTCTTTTGCGGCCGGGACGTTTCGATCGTCGGATTGTTGTTGAAAAGCCGGACCTTAAGGGACGCGTGGATGTTCTGAAGGTTCATTCCAAGGACGTCCGTATGGATGAGACGGTGGACTTAGAAGCGATCGCATTGGCTACGAGCGGGGCGGTAGGCTCGGATCTTGCCAACATGATCAACGAGGCGGCGATTACGGCCGTGAAGAAGGGAAGGACAGCCGTATCCCAGTCCGATCTCTTCGAGGCGGTGGAAGTCGTGCTGGTAGGAAAAGAGAAGAAGGACCGGATCATGAGCCAGGAAGAGCGAAAGATCGTCTCCTATCATGAAGTCGGTCATGCTCTGGTGAGCGCGCTTCAGAAAGACGCGGAACCGGTACAGAAGATCACGATCGTGCCGAGAACTATGGGGGCGCTTGGTTATGTGATGCAGACGCCTGAGGAGGAGAAGTTCCTGAACACGAAGAAAGAGCTTCATGCAATGCTTGTCGGAATGCTGGCGGGACGCGCGGCGGAGGAGATCGTATTCGATACGGTCACGACGGGAGCTTCCAACGATATTGAGAAAGCGACGAAGGTAGCCAGGGCCATGGTGACCCAGTACGGAATGAGCGAGAAGTTCGGACTGATCGGCCTTGAGTCCATCCAGAACCGTTATCTGGACGGAAGACCGGTAAGCAACTGCGGTCAGGAGACGGCCTCGGAGATTGACAAAGAGGTGATGAAGCTTTTGAAGGATTCCTATGAGGCGGCGAAAGATCTTCTTAAAGGACATCGTAAAGCGCTGGATAAGATCGCTGCATTTCTGATCGAGAAAGAGACCATCACCGGCAAAGAGTTCATGGAGATTTTCCACGAAGTGGAAGGGATCAACCCGGACGATAAGAAGGAGAAATCCGAAGAACGTATTACCATGAATCCGGTTTCATTAGAAAAGACAGAAGAGAGTTAAATATGAGGCTGTTGTAAAATGCGGCGATTCTGCACAGGGGGTTGTAAATATCACTTTAATTACACCATATGCCGTGTAGATTAGGCATTTTGCAGCGGCCTTTTTGGATGGAGGGAAAACCGTGTTTGATATTCAGGAGGAATTGAAGAAGCTTCCGGGCAGTCCGGGGGTCTATATTATGCATGACGAGAAGGATGATATCATCTATGTCGGCAAGGCCGTCAGCCTGAAAAACCGCGTGCGCCAATATTTTCAGACCAGCCGCAATAAGGGGATCAAGATAGAGCAGATGGTGACGCATATTACCCGTTTTGAATATATTGTCACAGATTCCGAATTGGAAGCATTGGTGCTGGAGTGCAATCTGATTAAAGAACACAGACCAAAATATAACACGATGCTGATGGACGATAAGACGTATCCGTTTATTAAGGTGACGGTGGACGAGCCTTATCCAAGGGTCATGCTGGCAAGGAGGATGCAAAAAGACAGGGCGAAGTATTTCGGACCATATACCAGCGCAGGCGCGGTGAAGGACACCATAGAACTGATACGGAAAGTATACAAGATCCGAGGCTGCAGCCGGAAATTGCCGAAGGATATGGGAAAAGAAAGACCCTGCCTGAATTATCATATCCATCAATGTATGGCGCCCTGCCAGGGCTATATTTCCGAAGAGGATTATAAGAAGTCGATACAAAAAGCAATACATTTTCTGAACGGAGATTATGATCTGATATTGAAGGAATTGGAAGAGAAGATGCAGGAGGCGTCGGAAGCTCTGGAGTTCGAGAAGGCGATCGAATACCGGGAATTGCTTAACAGCGTCCGGAAGATTGCGCAGAAGCAGAAGATTACGGATACGGCGGGGGACGACAGGGATATTCTGGCGGCGGCGGTAGAGGAAGAAGACGCGGTGGTTCAGGTATTCTTTATCCGGGGCGGCAGACTGATCGGGAGGGATCATTTCTATCTTAAGATTATTAAGGGAGAGAGCGAGGCGGAGATCTTATCCAGTTTTATTAAGCAGTTCTATGCCGGTACGCCTTATATTCCCGCGGAATTGATGCTGCAGGATGAGATAGACGATCTGGGAGTGATCGAAGAGTGGCTGTCGAAGAGGCGGGGGCGCCGGGTTCACTTGAGGGTTCCGAAGAAGGGAACGAAGGAGAAGCTGGTGGAGCTTGCGAAGAAGAACGCGGCGTTGGTATTAAGTACGGACAAAGAGCGTCTGAAGCGGGAAGAGGGAAGGACGATCGGAGCCGTAAAGGAGCTTGAGAAGCTGATCGGCATCTCCGGAGTCGTTCGGATGGAAGCTTATGATATATCCAACACCAACGGATTTGCTTCGGTGGGTTCTATGGTAGTATATGAACGGGGGAAACCGAAACGCAACGATTACCGCAAATTCAAGATTAAAGGCGTGCAGGGAGCTGATGATTACGCCAGTATGGAGGAAGTGCTGACCCGCCGTTTTGAACATGGCATGCGTGAACAGGAGGAAGGAAAAGAACTTGGAGGCTTCACTTCGTTTCCGGATCTGATTCTTATGGACGGAGGCAAAGGTCAGGTAAACGTGGCGCTTAAGGTGTTGGAGCGGCTGAATCTTCATATTCCGGTATGCGGCATGGTCAAGGACGATAATCACCGCACAAGAGGGCTGTACTATCAGAATGAAGAGATATTGATCGACAAGAATGCGGAATGTTTCCGGTTGATCACACGGATTCAGGATGAGGCGCACCGTTTTGCGATCACATTTCACAGGCAGCTCAGAGGGAAGGGACAGGTGCATTCTATCCTGGACGATATACCGGGAGTCGGAGCTGCGAGAAGGAAAGATCTGATGCGTCATTTTGAGAATATAGAAGCGATTAAGAGCGCTACGGTGGAGCAATTGAAGGAACTTCCGTCGATGAATGAAAAATCAGCGCAGGATGTCTACAACTTTTTCCATTGATGTGCTATAATGAAGCGTGGGAAATATAAAAGAAATTAATAAAGGCTGTTGTCCATTCCCGGGCGTGAATATTTGCTGAAGGGAAGCAGACTGCAAAGACAAATTTTCAGGCAGGACGCCAGGGGACGGTACAGTATTAGAAGGAGAAGTCAATGGCAGGAAGAGTCGAGTTGAAGAAGGTCGTGGAAAAGATGAATCTTAAGAACCTTACGCCGAACGTAGAGTATGAGGATAAGAAAATTGAGATTCCGGATATTAACAGACCGGCTCTGCAGCTTACGGGGTATTTTGAGCATTTTGATTCTGACCGTGTACAGCTGATAGGGTATGTTGAATATACGTTTTTAGAGACGATGGATGAGGAGCATAAGAAGGAGATCTATAAGAAACTGCTGTCCTATCAGATTCCGTGTATCGTATTTTCCAGGAGTATGAAGCCTGAGCAGATGTTTCTTGAGATGGCCGAGGAGGCGGGCATCCCCATATTCAATACGGAGAAGAAGACGGCTCAGTTCACGGCGGAGATCATCCGGTGGCTGAATGTTCAGCTGGCGCCGTGTATCTCTATCCATGGCGTGCTGGTCGATGTGTACGGCGTCGGCGTGCTGATCATGGGGGAGAGCGGCATCGGTAAGAGCGAGGCGGCGTTGGAACTGATCAAGAGGGGCCATCGTCTGGTCAGCGACGATGTCGTTGAGATACGTAAGGTCAGCGATGAGACTCTGGTGGGAACGGCGCCGGATATCACACGGCATTTTATCGAGCTGAGAGGAATCGGGATCGTGGATGTGAAGACGCTGTACGGAGTACAGAGCGTCAGGGAGACGCAGAATATAGATCTTGTCATCACATTGGAGGATTGGGATAAAGAGAAGAAGTATGACAGGCTGGGAATGGAAGAGGAGTACACGGAATTTCTGGGAAATAAGGTCGTATGTCATCAGCTTCCGATCCGCCCGGGACGGAATCTTGCGATTATCGTCGAGACGGCGGCGATCAATTACCGGCAGAAGAAGATGGGATATAACGCGGCGCAGGAGTTATACAAGCGTGTCCAGCAGAATCTTGCAAAGAAATGATGATGCGGCATAAAATAATAAAATAAATCATGACAGGAGGTACCAGCAGAGATGGAGTATTGTTTTGGAGTTGACCTGGGAGGAACGACAGTAAAGATAGGATTATTCCAGACAGACGGCAGGATCGTGGATAAATGGGAGATACCGACGCGCGTAGAGAATAAAGGCGAGGCAATTCTTCCGGATATCGCGGAAGCGCTTAAGAAGAAGATGGAAGAGAAAGGGCTTGAAAATTCCCAGGTGTCCGGAGTCGGAATCGGGATTCCCGCTCCGGTAGATGAGGAGGGAATCGTACAGAATACTGCGAACCTTGGTTGGGGTTACAAAGAAGTAAAGCGCGAGATGGAAGCGCTGACCGGTATGAACGTCGCGGCAGGCAACGATGCGAATGTCGCGGCTCTGGGAGAGATGTGGCTCGGCGCCGGCATGGGTCAGAAGAATATGATCATGGTGACGCTTGGAACCGGAGTCGGAGGCGGTATCATCGTTAACGGGCAGGCGTTGGCAGGAGCACACGGCGCCGGAGGCGAGATCGGTCATATATGTGTGAATCCAAAAGAAACCGAACGCTGCGGATGCGGCAAAAAAGGATGCCTGGAGCAGTATGCTTCCGCTACGGGAATTACCAGACTTGCGAAGAAGAGGCTGGCAGCGGATGATAAGAATTCGGCGCTCAGAGGAAAAGAAGTAAATGCGAAGGAAGTCTTTGACGCGTTGAAAGCAGGAGACGAGGTGGCGGAAGAGATCGTAGAAGAATTCGGGACTTACTTGGGACATGCCATGGCGAATCTGGCGGTTGTGGCAGATCCTTCCGTGATTGTCATCGGCGGCGGCGTATCTAAGGCAGGAGAGATTCTTCTGGGATATATCGAGAAGTATTTTAAAGAAAAAGCATTCTTTGCGAATAAAGATATAAAGTTTGTCCTGGCGAAGCTTGGAAATGACGCCGGAATCTGCGGCGCGGCAAAACTGATTCTAGGATAGGGAATATTTAACAGGCTGAAGACGACTCCTTTTTGATAAGAATTAAGATATGACGATTCTTACCAAAAAGGAGTTTTTCGTCTGCATCGCCTCATTCAGCCGCCTTGCAGATTTTTAACCGTCCGCAACAAATAATAAACCATTTAGCCGATATCCTTGTATCTGCAACTTCTTTTCACTATAATAGAACATATTACAGCAGAAAGAAAAGGGAGCAGAAAAAAGGGAGCGGATAGAAGTGATTCGGATTGCAGTTTGTGAGGATGAGCAGATTCTTCTGGAACAGTTAACTGACGATATTAAAAGTATATTGAATAAGCATTCTGTTATGTACAGTATCAAGGCGTATACAAATGGAAATGCACTTCTGGCGCGCGGGGTATTTGATATTTTATTCCTTGATATTGCCATGAAGCCCCTGAACGGGCTGGAAATTGCAAGAAAGCTGCGCGCAAGGGGAGATGAGAGCAGATTGGTCTTTATCACGGCGCACCAGCGATACGCCATAGACGCATATGACGTCCAGGCATATCATTACCTCCTTAAGCCTGTTGATATAGAGAAATTGGAAGCCGTACTCTTGAAACTGTATTCTCTTCTCAAAGAAGAGTGTGAACACGCGGTCGCCATCCGCCAGGGAACAACCGTTAGAAGAGTTCCTTATGAACAGATCTTATATCTGGAGGTTATGAACAGAAAAATTTATCTGCATAAGAATGAAGAGACTCTTCCGTTTTATGGAAAACTGGATGAAATTGAGACGACGCTGCCGGATACTTTTTTCCGCTGCCACCGAAGCTATATTGTCAATCTGGATCATGTGCGGTATTATAAAAAAGAGGAAGTCTGGTTAGATAATGAAACTGTTGTACCATTATCCAGACGCAGGTATCAGGCATTCGGCCTGGCGTTCATGTATTATCTGAAGAATCGGGGGGATGTCTTTTGAACGGTTCAACGATATGGATAACAGGCTTGGAGATTTTCCTTACTTTTTACCAGTGTCTTTTTTTAAAAGAAATGCTGGGAGCAAAATATCGTTATACTTATCTGTGGTTTTATCTGGGAACCTGGCTGTACGGACATATAAATGCATGGTTTGTTATTGCAGGTACTACATGGGGAAATATGATCTATCTGTGCTGCTGTGCGTTTGTCCTTAATACAATGCTGTTTCATGGAAGTATCATAAAAAGGGGCTTTTTTACTCTGTGGATGTATGGGATACGGGAAGTGGCAGCCGGAATATTTATCCCGTTGTTTATGGCGGCAGCGGTTTTAAGCGGGCGGGAGGACTGCTTCGATATGGTGATGAAAGCAGCGGACCTGGCGTCCTGCCTTGTGCCCTTTTTAATGATGGAAATTTTAAAGAGGAGGCTCCATCTGCTTAAACGTGATTTTGAGGACCGCGACGGCATTTATCTTATGTGTATTATTGGATTTATCTGTGTTACAGTCTGTATGACGGTAATGACATTTTACAGGGTGAGTAACTGGGATGCAGAATATATGTACGCAATCGTGATCCCCAGCGGCCTGATCGCGGTCGGAGGAGAGATTCTTAACGTCTGTTGTATTATCATGCTGGAACGGCGTCTGGTAGAGCGTCTGGCAAAACAGCAGTACCAGATGTTAAAGCAGCATCTGGAGGTCTCCAAAGAACAATATGAGCAATTTCTAAAGATCAGGCATGACATGAAGAATCATGGGCTGTGCCTTGCGCAGTTATTGGAAAAGGAAAATATAGAAGAAGCGAAAACTTATCTGGAGCAGTGGAATACCGGCATGGAAGAGGGGGAGTCTGTTATACATACAGGCTCTGTTTTTGCCGACGCCCTGTTGAATCCGAAATACCGGCAGGCAAGGAAATTCGGAATTGACATATCGATTCAAATGAGTGTGCCCGGGGAAGACCGAATCGCCCCCGTCGACCTCTGCTGTCTGCTGGCAAACGCACTGGATAACGCGATAGAAGCCTGTCAGCGGGGAATTGCTGCAGGGTATCCTGCCGGATGGATACGGATGAAATCACAAATATATCCGAATTACTGGGTATTTGAAATCACGAACAGTACTTATATATCGGTTAAACGGCATGAGGGCGGATTCCAGTCTTCAAAACAAGTCCCAATGAGCGGAGTCGGCCTGCAGAATATCAGAACGGTTGTCGAACGGTATGAAGGAGTACTGGAACTAAAGGGAGGAACATGTTTTGCGTTAAACGCCATGTTCCCGTTGTCGCAGGTTCCGATTGAGACTGAACGTCCTTTATAAACGACTGGTTTACGACAGGGCAGTGATCATTGGTGAATGGTGAATATAGAGTAAAAAAGAGAAGGAGGACCGAGGAATATGGGAAAGAGACAGTCTTTATCGCAGATCAAACTGTCGGATTCACAGAAGGAGAAACTGAAAGAGGAGATCAGGGCGTTTTATTTGGATGTTCGGGGAGAAGAGATCGGGATGATCGAACAAATGCAGCTGTTGGAATTGTTTGAGCAGAGATTGGCGCCAATTATCTATAATAAGGCGTTGGATGACGCAAAAAAATGGTTTGGCCAGATGATGGATAATATTGATTCAGATTATTATATGTTATATAAAGGGGAAAGGTTTTAGTACACTAGTCTTTCAGCGGAGGGACTGTGAATTGAACAGAAAAATACATCTTGTGCTTATGGCGATTGTGGCAATCGGTATCTACTTAGGGTTCAGGCGTGAGTTTTCAAAGCTCGTCGGCTTCTTGGTCGTTGCCTTTGTCGCTGTCGGACTGGTATTCAATGCCGGCGGTGTGAAAGATGTACTGTTAGAGCTGTTGTTATGGCAAAATCAGCAAGCGTATATGCAAGAATTGACCCTGTATTAAAGGAACAGGCAGAAACGATATTATCTGCACTATGCGGATATACAGGAAGGACGCACAAAACCATTAGAGCAGGCGATTGCAGAAATGCGCAGAGATTTTAAGATATGAAATTTGAAGTTGAATTATCCGAAAAGGCGGATAGGGATTTAAGGATACCAAAAGATAAGCCATTCTCTCATTCATTACATTCATTACTGTATAGATCCAGTAGTTGTAAAGCATGCAAAATCAGTATATAATTAAGGCATCTAATACTTCGGAGGAAATACAGTATGTTTTCGTATGAAGAAATACAAAAGTACAACGAAACAGATATTCGTATTTATAAGTATATTGTTTCTGATATTGATAAAATACAATACATGACCATCAGAGAGCTGGCGAAAGAACTTCAAGTATCTACGTCTACCATATTGCGTTTTTGCAATAAAAACAATTTTGACGGGTATTCCGAATTTAAAGAAGCTCTGAAAAAAGAGATTACCTTACAGGCTGCCTGTCCGCCTATGGAAGATTTGCAGGAACTTTCTGATTTTTTTACAAGGGCAAATTCAAGCGCTTTTGAGGAAAAATTATTGTTTGCGGTTGACGTTCTTAGAAAAGCTGATTTGATAATCTTTATCGGAATGGGTTCATCAGGAAC